>NZ_BAAASG010000014.1:0-397213 GCF_039532765.1 Streptomyces longisporus | reverse complement strand
GCGCCCGGGCTCAGGCGCCCGCCCCGCCCGCCGCCCGGCTCCGGGCCGCCCCGCGGCCTCGGCCGCCCTGCGGCTGGGCAGCCCCCGCCCCCGGCTGCGCATGGTCAGCCTGGCGCTCACCCTGGTGCTGATCGCCTTCGTCGTACGGCTGCTGCAGGTGCAGGCCGTCGATGCGAGCGCCTACGCCGCCAAGGCCGACCAGAACCGCTACGTGGGCCATGTCCTGACCGCCGAGCGCGGCGGCATCCTCGACCGCAACGGCGTGGCCCTCGCGACCAGCGTGGACGCCTACGACCTCACGGCCGACCCCACGATGTTCACCCGTGACCAGCTGAAGGTCGGGGACGGCCCCGAGCAGGCCGCAGCGCTCCTCGCGCCGATCCTCGGCATGGACCAGGACACGCTCGTCCACAAGCTCCGCCCCAAGAACAAGAAGCTGCGCTACGTCCTGCTCGCCCGCCGCCAGACCCCGCAGGTCTGGAAGCAGATCAAGGACCTGAAGACCGCGCTCACCGCGAAGGGCGAGAAGGACAAGTCCACGGTCAACGTCCTCGCCGGCGTCTTCGCCGACCCCAGCAGCAAGCGGATCTACCCCAACGGGGACCTCGCCGCCGGGATACTGGGCTGGGTCAACGACCAGGGCAAGGGCGGCGGAGGCGTCGAGCAGGAGCTCAACAAGGAACTGGCCGGCAAGGACGGCAAGATCCGCTACGCCCAGTCCGGCGGCCGGCTGGTGCCCACCGCGGGCTCCACCGAGACGCCCGCCGTGCCCGGCAGCGACGTCGAGCTCACCCTCGACCGCGACATCCAGTGGGCAGCGCAGAACGCGATCAGCCAGCAGGTGAGGAAGTCCGGGGCGGACCGCGGGTACGTGATAGTGCAGGACACCCGCACCGGCGAGATCCTGGCGATGGCCAACGCGCCGGGCTTCGACCCCAACGACCTCTCCAAGGCGAACCCGAACGCCCTGCACAACTGGGCCGTCGAGGACGCCTACGAGCCCGGCTCCACCGCCAAGATCATGTCGATGGCGGCCGTACTCCAGGAGAACGTCGCCACCCCGCTGACGCATGTCGTCGTGCCGAACCGGCTGCACCGCGGCGACCGGCTCTTCAAGGACGACATCGACCACGACACCTGGAACCTCACGCTCAACGGCGTGCTCGCCAAGTCCAGCAACATCGGCACCATCCTGGCCACCGGCCAGCTGGGCAGGACGCAGGAGCAGGCCAACGACGTCCTCTACTCGTACCTGCGGAAGTTCGGCATCGGCAGCTACACCGGACTCGGCCTGCCCGGCGAGACCAAGGGCATCCTCGCTCCGCCCGCCAAGTGGTCGACGTCGCAGCAGTACACGATTCCTTTCGGCCAGGGCTTCTCCATCAACGCGCTGCAGGCGGCGTCCGTCTACTCGACCATCGCCAACGGCGGCGTCCGCATCCAGCCCACGCTGGTGCGCGGCACCAAGGGACCCGACGGGCGCTTCACCCCGACCCCGAAGCCCGAGAAGACAAGGGTCGTCAGCGCGAAGACGGCGAGGACCCTCGCCCAGATGCTGGAGTCGGTCGTCGACGACCGGGAGGGAACCGGCAACAAGGCGCGTATCCCCGGCTACCGGGTCGCGGGCAAGACGGGTACGGCCAACCGTGTGGATCCGGCCACCGGCCAGTACCGCGGCTACACCTCCTCGTTCGCCGGATTCGCACCTGCGGACAACCCCCGCATCACCGTGTACTGCGCCATCCAGAACGCCACGAGCGGGAGTTACTTCGGCGGCCAGATCTGCGGACCCATCTACAAGGAGGTGATGGAGTTCGCACTGAAGACCCTCCAGGTCCCGCCCACGGGTGCGCAGGCCGCGAACCTGCCCGTCACCTTCTGATCAGCGCAACCAGCCAGGAACGCTCCGTGACCATGATCACTCCCGACTCCGGCAACCCGGGCGCCCCCGCCCCCTCGCTTCGCTCCCGAGCGGGTGCGCCCGGTACGCTCACCGCCGTGCCACACGCTGATCAGTCCCAAACCACCCAGAAGGGCGCATCCGTGACATACCCGGGGCCGCCCAGGCCGGTGCAGGTCTCCGCCACACCCCTCGCGGAACTCGCCGATCAGCTGGGTGCCACCGCGCCGGACAGCGCCGCCGAGGTCACGGGCATCACCCATGACTCGCGCGCGGTCCGCCCCGGCGACCTGTACGCCGCCCTCCCGGGCGCCCGCCTGCACGGCGCCGACTTCGTCACCCAGGCCGCCGGCCTCGGCGCGGTCGCCGTGCTGACCGACCCGACCGGCGCCGAGCGCGCCGCCGCGACCGGTCTGCCGGTCCTGGTCGTCGACGACCCGCGCGGGCGGATGGGCGAGCTGGCGGCCACGATCTACGGCCACCCGGGTCGCGATCTGCTCCAGATCGGCATCACCGGCACCTCCGGCAAGACCACCACCGCCTACCTCGTCGAAGGCGGCCTGAGGACCAAGAGCAACACCGGTCTCATCGGCACGGTCGAGATGCGCATCGGCGACGAGCGCATCAAGTCCGAGCGCACCACCCCCGAAGCCACCGACCTGCAGGCCCTGTTCGCCGTCATGCGCGAACGCGGCGTCGAGGCGGTCGCCATGGAGGTCTCCAGTCATGCGCTGGTCCTCGGCCGGGTCGACGGCTGCGTCTTCGACATCGGCGTCTTCACCAACCTCAGCCCGGAACACATGGAGTTCCACTCCGACATGGAGGACTACTTCCGGGCCAAGGCACAGCTGTTCACGCCGAAACGCAGCAAACTGGGCGTCGTCAACTTCGACGACGAGTACGGCCGCAGGCTGATCGACGAGGCCACCGTTCCCGTCGTGACCTTCTCGGCCGAGGGCCACCCCGACGCCCACTGGCGCGCCGAGGACGTCCAAGTCGGCCCGCTGGACTCGGCATTCACCGTGATCGGCCCCGAGGGCGAGCGGATCGAGGCCAAGGCGCCGCTGCCGGGCGGCTTCAACGTGGCCAACACCCTCGCCGCGATCGTCGCCCTGGCCGCCGCGGGTCTCGACCCGCAGACAGCCGCCGACGGCATCGCCGCCGTGCCGGGCGTGCCGGGCCGCCTGGAGCGCGTGGACGCCGGACAGCCGTATCTCGCGGTCGTCGACTACGCCCACAAGACCGACGCCGTCGAATCGGTGCTGCGCGCCCTGCGCAAGGTCACCGAGGGCAGGCTGCACGTCGTGCTCGGCTGCGGCGGCGACCGGGACAGGACCAAGCGCGCGCCGATGGGCGCCGCCGTCGCCCGGCTCGCCGACACCGCCGTACTGACCTCCGACAACCCCCGCTCCGAGGACCCCCTCGCCATCCTTGCAACCATGCTCGAGGGCGCGGCGTCCGTACCAGCACACGAACGCGGCGAGGTCCAGGTCTTCGAGGACCGGGCCGCCGCGATCGCCGCAGCCGTCGCCCGAGCACGGCCCGGGGACACCGTGCTGGTCGCGGGCAAGGGCCACGAGCAGGGCCAGGACATCGCCGGGGTGGTCCGTCCCTTCGACGACCGCCAGGTGCTTCGAGAAGCCATCCAGAAGACCCAGGGATGAACTTGTGATCGCCCTCTCTCTCGCCGAGATCGCAGAAGTCGTCGGCGGGCAGACGCACGACATACCGGATCCGTCCGTCCAGGTCACGGCTCCGGTCGTCCGGGACTCCCGCGAGGTACAGCCCGGCAGCCTCTTCGCCGCCTTCGTCGGCGAACGGGTCGACGGCCACGACTTCGCAGCTCAGGTCGTCGAAGCGGGCGCGGTCGCCGTACTGGCGTCGCGCCCCGTCGGCGTGCCCGCGATCGTCGTCGAGGACGTCCAGAGCGCCCTCGGAGCCCTCGCCCGCCATGTCGTACGACGCCTCGGCGCGACCCTCGTCGCCCTCACCGGCTCCGCGGGCAAGACCAGCACCAAGGACCTGATCGCCCAGGTCCTGCAGCGCAAGGCGCCGACGGTGTTCACGCCCGGCTCGCTCAACAACGAGATCGGGCTGCCCCTCACCGCCCTGTCCGCCACCGAGGAGACCAGGTTCCTCGTCCTGGAGATGGGCGCCCGCGGCATCGGCCACATCCGCTACCTCACCGATCTGACGCCCCCGAAGATCGGCCTCGTCCTCAACGTCGGCACCGCCCACATCGGCGAGTTCGGCGGCCGCGAGCAGATCGCGCAGGCCAAGGGCGAACTGGTGGAGTCCCTTCCGGAGGACGGAGCCGCGATCCTCAACGCGGACGACCCCCTGGTACGGGCCATGGCGTCCCGTACCAAGGCGAAGGTGCTCCTCTTCGGAGAGGCCGACGAAGCGGACGTACGCGCCGAGAACGTGCGACTCACGGACAGCGGACAGCCTGCCTTCACGCTCCACACACCCTCCGGTGCAAGCGATGTGACCATGCGCCTGTACGGTGAGCACCACGTGTCGAACGCGCTCGCCGCGGCCGCCGTCGCCCATGAGCTGGGCATGTCCGCGGAAGAGATCGCCACCGCGCTCTCCGAGGCGGGCTCCCTCTCCCGCTGGCGCATGGAGGTCACCGAGCGACCGGACGGCGTGACCATCGTCAACGACGCCTACAACGCGAACCCCGAGTCCATGCGAGCCGCCCTGCGCGCGCTCGCGGCCATGGGCAACGGGCGGCGGACCTGGGCGGTGCTCGGCAAGATGGCCGAGCTCGGGGACGAGGCGCTCGCCGAGCACGACGCGGTCGGACGGCTCGCCGTCCGGCTCAATGTCGGCAAGCTCGTCGCGGTCGGGGGCAGGGAAGCGTCCTGGCTGCAACTGGGCGCATATAACGAGGGTTCGTGGGGTGAGGAGTCGGTGCACGTGTCCGACGCACAGGCGGCGGTCGACCTGTTGCGCAGCGAGTTGCGCCCGGGAGACGTCGTACTCGTGAAGGCGTCCCGTTCGGTCGGCCTCGAGAGCGTCGCCCAGGCGCTGCTCGAGACCGGTGCCGAGGGTGAGGTTGCCGCCCGATGATGAAGCAGATCCTGTTCTCGGGAGTCATCGGCCTCTTCCTGACGCTGGTCGGCACCCCGCTGCTGATCAAGCTGCTGGCCCGCAAGGGCTATGGCCAGTACATCCGGGACGACGGCCCGCGCGAGCACGCCAGCAAGCGCGGTACGCCGACCATGGGCGGCATCGCCTTCATCCTCGCGACGGTGGCCGCGTACTTCCTCTCCAAGGTCATCACCGGCTACGCCCCGAGCTACTCGGGTCTGCTGGTGCTCGGCCTGATGTGCGGCATGGGCCTGGTCGGCTTCCTCGACGACTACATCAAGATCGTCAAGCGGCGCTCGCTGGGCCTGAGGGCCAAGGCGAAGATGGCCGGACAGCTGATCGTCGGCATCAGCTTCGCGGTGCTCGCCCTGCAGTTCCAGGACGCCCGCGGCAACGCCCCGGCCTCCACGAAGCTGTCGTTCATCACGGACTTCGGCTGGTCGATCGGCCCGGTGCTGTTCGTGGTCTGGGCCCTGTTCATGATCCTCGCCATGTCGAACGGCGTGAACCTGACCGACGGTCTGGACGGTCTGGCGACCGGCGCCTCCGTCCTCGTCTTCGGCGCCTACACCTTCATCGGCGTCTGGCAGTTCCAGGAGTCCTGCGCCAACGCGCAGACCCTGACCAACCCCAACGCCTGCTACGAGGTGCGCGACCCGCTCGACCTCGCGGTCATCGCCTCCGCGCTGATGGGCGCCTGCCTCGGCTTCCTGTGGTGGAACACCTCGCCGGCCAAGATCTTCATGGGCGACACCGGTTCGCTCGCGCTCGGCGGTGTCCTCACGGGTCTGGCCATCCTCTCCCGCACGGAGCTGCTGGTGGCCATCATGGGCGGCCTGTTCGTCCTCATCACCATGTCGGTGGTCATCCAGGTCGGCTCCTTCCGCCTCACCGGCAGGCGCGTCTTCCGGATGGCGCCACTCCAGCACCACTTCGAACTCAAGGGCTGGTCCGAGGTCCTTGTGGTGGTCCGCTTCTGGATCATCCAGGGCATCTGTGTGATCGTCGGACTGGGCCTCTTCTACGCGGGATGGGCAGCGGACAAGTGACCGACTGGCAGGGCAAGCACGTCACCGTCGCCGGGCTCGGCGTCTCCGGTATCCCGGCGGCCAAGGTGCTGCACGCGCGCGGGGCGATCGTCACGGTCGTCAACGACGGCGACGACGCACGCGCGCGTGAGCAGGCCGCCGAGCTGGAGGCACTGGGGATCACCGTGCGCCTGGGTGACGGGGCGACCCTGCCGGAGGGCACCGAGCTGATCGTCACCGCGCCGGGCTGGAAGCCGGACAAGCCGCTGTTCGTCGCGGCCCGCGAGGCCGGTGTGGACATCTGGGGCGACGTCGAACTTGCCTGGCGCCTGCGGGGCCCCGACGCGGCCCCCTGGCTCGCCGTCACCGGCACCAACGGCAAGACCACCACCGTCCAGATGCTGGCGTCGATCCTGAAGGCCGCCGGGCTGCGCACCGCGGCCGTCGGCAACATCGGCGTCTCCCTCCTCGACGTCGTGCTCGGCGAGGAGCAGTACGACGTCCTCGCCGTGGAGCTGTCCAGCTACCAGCTCCACTGGGCGCCCTCCCTGCGCGCCCACTCCGCCGCCGTCCTGAACCTGGCTCCCGACCACCTCGACTGGCACGGCTCCATGGAGGCGTACGCCGCCGACAAGGGCCGTGTCTACGAGGGCAATCGCGTCGCCTGCGTCTACAACGTCGCCGACAAGGCCACCGAGGACCTGGTGCGCGAGGCCGACGTCGAGGAGGGCTGCCGGGCCATCGGCTTCACTCTCGGCACGCCCGGCCCCTCCCAACTCGGTGTCGTGGACGGCATCCTGGTCGACCGCGCCTTCGTGGAGAACCGGCACAAGAACGCCCAGGAGCTCGCCGAGGTCTCCGACGTCAACCCGCCGGCCCCGCACAACATCGCCAACGCCCTTGCGGCGGCGGCGCTCGCGCGCGCCTTCGGGGTGCCCGCCGCGGCCGTACGCGACGGGCTCAGGAACTTCACCCCGGACGCACACCGCATCGCGCATGTGGCCGACGTGTCCGGGGTCGCGTACATCGACGACTCCAAGGCCACCAACACGCATGCGGCCGAGGCCTCGTTGGCGGCGTACGAGTCCATCGTGTGGATCGCGGGCGGGCTCGCCAAGGGCGCGACCTTCGACGAGCTGGTCGCCAAGTCGGCAAAGCGACTTCGCGGAGTCGTCCTCATCGGCAAGGACCGCGCCCTCATCCGTGAAGCCCTCGCGCGACACGCGCCCGAAGTACCCGTCGTCGACCTCGACCGGACCGACACTGGGGCGATGCTCGCGGCTGTCCGGGAGGCCCAGCGGCTCGCGGCCGCAGGCGACACGGTGCTGCTGGCCCCGGCCTGCGCCTCGATGGACATGTTCGCCAACTACAACAAGCGCGGTGACGCGTTCGCAGAAGCGGTCCGCGAACTCGGCGCCTGACCCGGCCGCCTGCAGCCGGGCGACCTTGGGAGGGACGCGTGGGATCGTTCAGGGCCAGGTCCTTTCGTTGGGACCAGGGCGGCCGCGGGGAACGGCGTCTTGCAGCCGCCCCGGACGGGGTCATGGGCAGCGTGCAGCTCCCGGGCGACCCAGCCGCGTCGATAAACCGCTGCCGCGGCGGCCGGCGCGGATCGCCACAGACCGGCCTCGACACCGGGCTGATCCGTCGGACAGGCCCTACGGACGGCGGAGGCCCCGATGCCCGGTAGCCGGACCGGGCGTCCGCCCGTGCAGGGGGCCGTCAGGCGGCCCGCCGCAGCCGGGCCGGTCCGCGAGAACCCGCTGCGTCGCTTCTACCTCAACGCCAAGCGCGCCTGGGACCGGCCGCTGACCGCCTACTACCTGATCATGGGCGGGAGCCTGCTGATCACCGTGCTCGGTCTGGTGATGGTCTACTCGGCCTCCCAGATCACGGCGCTGCAGATGTCCCTGCCGGGCTCGTACTTCTTCCGCAAGCAGCTCCTCGCCGCCGTCATCGGCGGTGTCCTGCTGTTGATCGCCTCGCTCATGCCGGTGAAGCTGCACCGGGCGCTCGCCTACCCGATTCTCGCGGGTGCGGTCTTCCTGATGGCGCTGGTGCAGGTGCCGGGGATAGGGATGTCGGTCAACGGCAACCAGAACTGGATCTCGCTCGGCGGCTCCTTCCAGGTCCAGCCCAGCGAGTTCGGCAAGCTGGCGCTGGTGCTGTGGGGCGCGGACCTGCTCGCCCGCAAGCAGGACAAGAAGCTCCTCACCCAGTGGAAGCACATGCTGGTGCCGCTCGTTCCGGTCGCCTTCATGCTGCTCGGGCTGATCATGCTCGGCGGCGACATGGGTACGGCGATCATCCTGACGGCGATCCTCTTCGGCCTGCTGTGGCTGGCCGGTGCGCCCACCCGGCTGTTCGTCGGTGTGCTGTCGATCGCGGCCGCGATCGGTGTGATCCTCATCAAGACCAGCCCCAACCGCATGGCCCGGCTCGCCTGCATCGGCGCGACCGAGCCGAAGTCCGGGGTCGCCGACTGCTGGCAGGCCGTGCACGGCATCTACGCCCTCGCATCAGGCGGAATCTTCGGATCCGGGCTCGGTGCGAGTGTGGAAAAATGGGGGCAACTCCCGGAAGCGCACACGGACTTCATCTTCGCCGTCACCGGTGAGGAACTGGGCCTGGCGGGGACGCTGTCGGTGCTCGCCCTCTTCGCGGCTCTAGGCTATGCGGGTATCCGCGTGGCCGGACGTACGGAGGACCCCTTCGTCAGGTATGCCGCGGGAGGCGTGACCACCTGGATCACGGCCCAGGCCGTGATCAACATCGGTGCGGTGCTCGGCCTGCTGCCGATCGCCGGCGTCCCCCTCCCGCTGTTCTCCTACGGAGGATCCGCCCTGCTGCCGACCATGTTCGCCATCGGGCTGATGATCACGTTCGCGCGTGACGAGCCCGCTGCGCGGGCGGCGCTTTCCATGCGGCAACCCCGCTTTGGTAGAAAGCGGGCGGGAGGCGCCGTGCGGGATCGGGGGCCTCGGAGATGGAACACGATGCGACGGCGTGCCTCGGCGGCGCGCTCGTCCGGAGAGCGGTGAATTTCGGTGCATGTCGTACTCGCCGGTGGGGGGACCGCCGGCCACATCGAGCCCGCGCTCGCCCTCGCGGACGCCCTGCGCAGGCAGGACCCAACCGTGGGGATCACGGCCCTGGGCACGGAGCGGGGCCTTGAGACCACGCTCGTTCCGCAGCGGGGCTACGAGCTCGCGCTGATCCCGGCGGTACCGCTGCCGCGCAAGCCGACGCCCGAGCTGATCACCGTCCCGGGCCGGCTGCGCGGCACGATCAAGGCGACCGAGCAGATCCTGGAGCGCACCAAGGCGGACGCCGTCGTCGGCTTCGGCGGCTATGTCGCGCTGCCCGGCTACCTCGCCGCCAAGCGCCTCGGCGTGCCGATCGTGATCCATGAGGCCAACGCCCGCCCCGGTCTCGCCAACAAGATCGGCTCGCGCTACGCCGCCAGGGTCGCCGTCTCCACCCCGGACAGCAAGCTGCGCGACGCCCGCTACATCGGCATCCCGCTGCGCCGCACCATCGCCACCCTCGACCGGGCCGCCGCCCGCCCCGAGGCCCGCGCGGCGTTCGGCCTCGACCCCAACCTGCCCACGCTGCTGGTCTCCGGCGGCTCGCAGGGCGCCCGCCGCCTCAACGAGGTCGTCCAGCAGGTCGCGCCCTGGCTGCAGCAGGCCGGCATCCAGATCCTGCACGCGGTAGGCCCGAAGAACGAACTGCCGCAGGTGCAGCAGATGCCGGGAATGCCCCCCTATATCCCGGTAAGTTACCTGGACCGGATGGACCTCGCGTACGCCGCGGCCGACATGATGCTCTGCCGCGCGGGCGCGATGACCGTCGCCGAACTCTCCGCCGTCGGACTCCCGGCCGCCTACGTCCCGCTGCCCATCGGCAACGGCGAACAGCGGCTGAACGCCCAGCCGGTGGTCAAGGCCGGCGGCGGGCTGCTGGTCGACGACGCGGAACTGACGCCCGACTGGGTACGGGGCAACGTCCTGCCCGTGCTCGCCGATCCGCACCGGCTGTACGAGATGTCCCGCGCCGCCGCCGAGTTCGGCCGCCGGGACGCCGACGACCTGCTCGTCGGCATGGTGTACGAGGCGATCGCCGCCAAGCGTGCACACCACTAGGCACGTGTGACGAAAGGCAGGAAGCGTGGCCGGACCGACGACCGCCGAGCGCGGTGAACGCCAGCAGGAGTCGTCCGGCCCGCCTCCGGCGCGGAGGTTGAGGCTGCGCCGCCTTCGTATGATCATCATCCTTGCCGTGCTGCTCGTCCTGCTCGGGGCGGGCACGGTCTGGCTGCTGTACGGCTCGCAATGGGTGCGCGTGGAGCGCGTGTCGATCTCCGGAACCCGGGTGTTGACGCCCGCGCAAGTGCGCGAGGCCGCCCAGGTTCCGGTCGGGGTGCCGATGATTTCCGTCGACACCGATGCGATTGAGACGCGACTGCGGCGGAAACTGCCCCGAATTGACACGGTTGACGTGGTCCGTTCCTGGCCCCACGGAATCGGGCTGAAAGTGAGCGAGCGTACTCCGGTTCTCATTGTGCAAAAGGGTGGAAAGTTCGTCGAAGTGGACCGCAAGGGTGTCCGTTTCGCCACGGTTTCAGAAGCCCCGAAAGGCATTCCGGCACTGGAATTGAGCACCTCCTCCTCCCGGTCCTCCGCCGCGAGCCTGCGGCGCTTCGGCGAGGACCGCCTGGTGGCGGAGGCGGCGCTCGTGGCCCGCGCCATTCCGGCCGCCGTCGCGCGCGCCACCGAGGCCGTCAAGGTCCGCTCGTACGACGACATCTCACTGGAGTTGAGCGACGGCCGGAACGTCCTGTGGGGGAGCAGTGAGAAGGGTGCCGCGAAGGCCCGTACGCTCACCGCACTCATGAAAGCGGCGCCGGATGCGCGGCACTTCGACGTCTCGGTTCCCACCGCCCCTGCGTCATCGGGGAGTTGACGCACATCAGCGCAGGCCAGCACCCTGGTTGGGCAGCGCTATGGCTGATCACATAGGGTGAAAAGAAAAACGGGAGGTTCGGCGTGTTCGTTGAACGTGCGCCACTTGTCGACTTAGTGTCCTGTTCGGAAGACTCCAGCGAACAGTCACACTGGTAACCCTAAACTTCAACGTTAGGGTTCGGGTCGGCGTAACGGACCGTCCCATTCGGCATCAGTCGCCGGATCGCATCCTCTGCGAAGCGGCGACACGTAACTCGAGGCGAGAGGCCTTCGACGTGGCAGCACCGCAGAACTACCTCGCAGTCATCAAAGTCATCGGTGTCGGCGGCGGTGGTGTCAATGCCATCAACCGGATGATCGAGGTCGGTCTCAAGGGCGTCGAGTTCATCGCCATCAACACCGACGCGCAGGCGCTGTTGATGAGCGACGCCGACGTCAAGCTCGACGTCGGCCGCGAACTCACCCGCGGACTCGGCGCCGGAGCCAACCCGGCCGTCGGCCGCAAGGCCGCCGAGGATCACCGCGAGGAGATCGAAGAGGTCCTCAAGGGGGCCGACATGGTCTTCGTGACGGCCGGTGAAGGCGGCGGCACCGGCACCGGCGGCGCGCCCGTCGTGGCCAACATCGCCCGTTCCCTGGGCGCCCTCACCATCGGTGTGGTCACCCGCCCGTTCACTTTCGAGGGACGGCGCCGCGCCAACCAGGCCGAGGACGGCATCGCCGAACTGCGCGAAGAGGTCGACACCCTCATCGTCATCCCGAACGACCGGCTGCTGTCCATCTCGGACCGCCAGGTCTCGGTGCTCGACGCCTTCAAGTCGGCCGACCAGGTGCTGCTCTCCGGTGTGCAGGGCATCACCGACCTGATCACCACCCCCGGTCTGATCAACCTCGACTTCGCCGACGTCAAGTCCGTGATGTCCGAGGCCGGTTCCGCCCTCATGGGCATCGGCTCGGCCCGCGGCGACGACCGCGCGGTGGCCGCCGCCGAGATGGCGATCTCCTCGCCGCTCCTGGAGGCCTCCATCGACGGCGCCCGCGGGGTGCTGCTCTCCATCTCCGGCGGCTCCGACCTCGGTCTGTTCGAGATCAACGAGGCGGCCCAGCTGGTCAGCGAGGCCGCCCACCCCGAGGCCAACATCATCTTCGGCGCGGTCATCGACGACGCGCTCGGCGACGAGGTGCGGGTCACCGTGATCGCGGCCGGCTTCGACGGGGGCCAGCCTCCCGCCCGCCGGGAGACCGTCATGGGCTCGTCCTCGGCCTCGGCCCGCCGCGACGAGCCCACTCCGGTACGGCAGCCCGAGAGCCGCCCGTCCTTCGGCTCGCTCGGCAGTGTCACGCCGAAGGAGGACCCGGAGCCCGCACCGGAGCCGGCGAGCGACATCACGGCCGCCCCGCCGGTCCCGCCGTCGCGGTCCTACGCGGACAGCGCGGCCGAGGAACTGGACGTGCCGGACTTCCTGAAGTGATAGGACAGCGCTCCGCGACGAGCACCGTGAACGGCGCGCACTTCGCCTTCACCGACCGGTGGGGCGGGGTGAGCGCCGTTCCGTACGAGGAGCTCAACCTCGGCGGAGCCGTCGGCGACGACCCCGGTGCCGTACGCACCAACCGCGAACTGGCCGCCAAGTCCCTTGGTCTGGAACCGGCTCGTGTGGTCTGGATGAACCAGGTGCACGGCGCTCAGGTGGCGGTGGTCGACGGCCCGTGGGGGGACCGTCCGGTCCCCGAGGTCGACGCCGTCGTCACGGGGCGGCGCGGTCTCGCCCTCGCCGTCCTCACCGCCGACTGCACGCCCGTTCTGCTCGCCGACCCGGTCGCCGGGATCGTCGCCGCGGCCCATGCGGGGCGGCCCGGGATGGTCGCCGGGGTCGTCCCGGCCGCCGTACGGGCCATGACGGAACTCGGCGCCGAGCCGGGCCGGATCGTCGCCCGCACCGGACCCGCCGTCTGCGGCCGCTGCTACGAGGTGCCGGAGGCGATGCGCGCCGAGGTGGCCGCCGTCGAACCGGCGGCGTACTCCGAGACGAGTTGGGGCACGCCGGCGGTGGATGTGACCGCCGGAGTGCACGCGCAGCTCGAGCGGCTCGGGGTGCACGACCGGGAGCAGTCGCCGGTGTGCACGATCGAGTCGGCCGACCACTTCTCGTACCGCCGCGATCGAACCACGGGGCGACTCGCGGGATATGTCTGGCTGGACTGAGGGGCATGAGGGACCGTAAGGACGAACTCGCCGAAAACCTGGCGAAGGTGGAGCGTCGTATCGCCGCCGCCTGCACGGCCGCCGGACGCAAGCGCGAGGAGGTGACCCTGATCGTGGTCACCAAGACGTATCCGGCGAGCGATGTGCGGATTCTGTCGGAACTCGGTGTGCGGCACGTCGCCGAGAACCGTGACCAGGATGCGGCACCCAAGGCCGCGGCCTGCTCGGATCTGCCCCTGACTTGGCATTTTGTGGGTCAATTGCAGACCAACAAGGTGCGATCCGTAGTCGGTTATGCCGGATTGGTGCAGTCCGTCGACCGCGCCCGGCTCGTCACGGCGCTCTCCAAGGAGGCGGTGCGCCAGGAGCGCGAACTCGGCTGTCTGGTCCAGGTCGCGCTCGACGCGGACGAGAGCGGTCGCGGGGAGCGCGGTGGCGTCGGGCCCGACGGGGTCGAGGAGTTGGGCGAGCTGATCGCCGGGGCGCCGGGGTTGCGGCTGGACGGTCTGATGACCGTCGCGCCGCTCACCGGTCCCTACGCGGGGCGCGAACTCGCCGCGTTCGAGCGGTTGATGGATTTGTCGACGGACCTGCGCCGAGCTCATCCGGCTGCGAACATGGTCTCGGCAGGAATGAGTGCGGACCTCGAACAGGCCGTGGCCGCCGGAGCGACACATGTACGCGTCGGTACCGCGGTACTCGGAGTCCGCCCCAGGCTCGGGTAACGTCGCCAGGAAGTCGGACCACAGCAGAAAATATGGTCAGTGCCACCGAAGGCGGGCGCAACGACCTCGTGGATCGCGGGCACTTGGCAGTCGTCAGCCGATCCACCACAGAGCGGAGGACTCAGAGCATGGCCGGCGCGATGCGCAAGATGGCGGTCTACCTCGGCCTCGTGGAGGACGATGGGTACGACGGCCGGGGATTCGACCCCGATGACGACTTCGAGCCCGAACTGGACCCCGAACCCGAACGGGACCATCGGAGGCACGAGCCGTCCCACCAGTCCCACGTAGCACATCAGTCCCAAAGGGATGAAGAGGTGCGAATCGTACAACCGCCCGCCGCGCGCGAGCCGGTCGCACGTTCCGCTTCGCTCCCCGCGGAATCCGGCCGTCCGGCGCGCATCGCGCCCGTGGCGTCCATCACACAAGAACGCGCAAGTCTGGAGAAGAACGCACCGGTGATCATGCCCAAGGTCGTGTCGGAACGAGAGCCTTACCGGATCACCACGCTTCACCCGCGGACCTACAACGAGGCCCGTACCATCGGGGAACACTTCCGTGAGGGCACCCCGGTGATCATGAATCTGACTGAGATGGATGACACAGACGCGAAGCGACTTGTCGACTTTGCGGCCGGTTTGGTGTTTGGTCTTCACGGCAGCATCGAGCGGGTGACCCAGAAGGTGTTCCTGTTGTCTCCTGCTAACGTCGATGTCACGGCGGAGGACAAGGCCCGCATCGCAGAGGGCGGGTTCTTCAACCAGAGCTGAGACGCACGACCGGAAACAGCAGTACAAAGCAGTACCCAGCAGCACGGAAACAGGGGAGAGGGAAGCACCAGCAATGAGCGTGGTCCTGGATGTCATCTACATCGCGCTGATGTGCTTCCTCATCGTGCTCATCTTCCGGTTGGTCATGGACTACGTCTTCCAGTTCGCCCGCTCATGGCAACCCGGCAAGGCGATGGTGGTCGTTCTGGAGGCCACCTACACTGTCACCGATCCACCGCTCAAGCTTCTGCGGCGGTTCATCCCGCCGTTGCGTCTCGGGGGCGTGGCGCTCGACCTGTCCTTCTTCGTACTGATGATCATCGTCTACATCCTGATCTCGATCGTGAGCCGGCTGTGATGAGCGATGTGACCTACCGTCTTGCCGAATGCCGACGACTACGTTGAGGTGAAGAGATGCCGTTGACCCCCGAGGACGTGCGGAACAAGCAGTTCACGACCGTCCGCCTCCGAGAAGGCTATGACGAGGACGAGGTCGATGCCTTCCTCGATGAGGTCGAAGCCGAACTGACCCGCCTGCTCCGCGAGAACGAGGACCTGCGGGCCAAACTGGCCGCGGCCACGCGCGCTGCTGCTCAGAACCAGCAGAACATGCGCAAGCCCCCGGAGGGTCCCGGCGGTCCCGGTCCGCAGGATCAGCAGCAGGGCATGCCTCCGCAGGGGATGCGCGGTCCGGGTGCTCCCGTACCCGCCGGCATATCGGGCCCGCCGCAGCAGCAGATGGGTGGCCCCATGGGTGGTCCGCCCCAGCTGCCGAGCGGTGCCCCGCAGCTGCCCGCCGGTCCCGGCGGTCAGGGTGGTCCCCAGGGTCCCGGCCCGATGGGTCAGGGTCCGATGGGCCAGGGCCCCATGGGTCAGGGTCCGATGGGCGGCCAGCCTCCCATGCAGCAGCAGATGGGTGGTCCGATGGGCGGCCCCATGGGCGGTCCGATGGGCGGCCCCGGTCAGGGCCCCGGTGGCGACAGCGCCGCCCGTGTCCTCTCGCTGGCCCAGCAGACCGCCGACCAGGCGATCGCCGAGGCCCGTTCCGAAGCCAACAAGATCGTCGGCGAGGCCCGCAGCCGCGCCGAGGGCCTCGAGCGTGACGCCCGTGCCAAGGCCGACGCGCTGGAGCGGGACGCGCAGGAGAAGCACCGCGTCGCGATGGGCTCCCTGGAGTCCGCCCGCGCCACGCTGGAGCGCAAGGTCGAGGACCTGCGCGGCTTCGAGCGCGAGTACCGTACGCGCCTGAAGTCGTACCTCGAGTCCCAGCTGCGTCAGCTGGAGACCCAGGCCGACGACTCGCTGGCCCCGCCGCGTACCCCGGCGACCGCGTCGCTTCCGCCGTCCCCGGCGCCTTCCATGGCACCGGCCGGTGCGAGCGCCCCGTCGTACGGCGGCAACCCGACCATGGGTGGCGCCCCGGCTCCCGCTGCTCCGTCCTACGGCGGCCAGCAGCAGATGTCCCCGGCGATGACCCAGCCGATGGCACCGGTGCGGCCGCAGGGTCCGTCGCCGATGGGTCAGGCCCCCTCGCCCATGCGCGGGTTCCTGATCGACGAGGACGACAACTGACGGCCGCCACGGCCATTAGTACGCCGTAGGCGTCGGCAGCGTTCAACAGGGCGGGGCCCCGGATCTCGATCCGGGGCCCCGCCCTTTTATGCGCGTTGATCGATGTTCGAGCTCTGCTGCCGGACATGCGCCGGGGTCCGGCTTCCCCGAGTGGGGAAGCCGGACCCCGGCGCGCTCGCTTACGCCTTGCGCAGGCGGAACGTGAGGGACAGGCCCTCGTCGGTGAACGGCTCGCCGTAGGAGTCGTCCGCCTCGCCCTGGCCGAAGTCCGTGGCCAGGACCTCGTCGGCGATCAGGGCCGCGTGCTCGGTGAGGGCCGCGATGACCGCCGGGTCCGTGGACGTCCAGCGCAGGGCGATACGGTCGGCCACGTCGAGGCCGCTGTTCTTGCGGGCCTCCTGGATCAGCCGGATCGCGTCACGGGCCAGGCCCGCCTGCCGCAGCTCCTCGGTGATCTCCAGGTCGAGGGCGACCGTGGCACCCGAGTCGGAGGCCACCGACCAGCCCTCGCGCGGGGTCTCCGTGATGATCACCTCGTCCGGGGCGAGGGTGATCGTCTCACCGTCGACCTGGACCGAGGCCGTGCCCTCGCGCAGGGCCAGGGACAGCGCGGCGGCGTCCGCGTCGGCGACGGCCTTGGCCACCTCCTGGACCCGCTTGCCGAAGCGCTTGCCCAAGGCGCGGAAATTGGCCTTCGCGGTCGTGTCGACCAGGCTGCCGCCGACCTCGCTGAGCGACGCGAGGGATGTGACGTTCAACTCCTCCGTGATCTGCGTGTACAGCTCCCGGTCGAGGGCGTCGAAGCCGGTCGCGGCGATGAGCGCACGGGACAGCGGCTGGCGGGTCTTCACGCCCGACTCCGCGCGCGTGGCCCGGCCCAGCTCGACGAGCCGGCGCACCAGCACCATCTGCTTCGACAGCTCCGGGTCGATCGCGGAGAGGTCCGCCTCCGGCCAGGAGGTCAGGTGCACCGACTCCGGGGCGCCCGGGGTCACCGGCACGATCAGGTCCTGCCAGACCCGCTCGGTGATGAACGGGGTCAGCGGGGCCATCAGCTTGGTGACCGTCTCGACCACCTCGTGCAGGGTGCGCAGCGCCGCCTTGTCGCCCTGCCAGAAGCGGCGGCGCGAGCGGCGGACGTACCAGTTGGAGAGGTCGTCGACGAACGCCGACAGGAGCTTGCCGGCGCGCTGGGTGTCGTACGCCTCCAGGGACTGGGTCACCTGGTCGGTCAGCGCGTGGAGTTCGGACAGCAGCCAGCGGTCCAGGACCGGGCGGTCCGCCGGAGCCGGATCGGCCTCGCTCGGCGCCCAGTTGGAGGTGCGGGCATAAAGGGCCTGGAAGGCGACCGTGTTCCAGTACGTGAGGAGCGTCTTGCGGACGACCTCCTGGATGGTGCCGTGACCCACGCGGCGTGCCGCCCACGGGGAGCCGCCGGCCGCCATGAACCAGCGCACCGCGTCCGCGCCGTGCTGGTCCATCAGCGGGATCGGCTGCAGGATGTTGCCCAGGTGCTTGGACATCTTGCGGCCGTCCTCGGCGAGGATGTGGCCGAGGCACACGACGTTCTCGTAGCTGGACTTGTCGAAGACCAGCGTGCCGACGGCCATCAGCGTGTAGAACCAGCCGCGGGTCTGGTCGATCGCCTCGGAGATGAACTGCGCCGGGTAGCGGCTCTCGAACAGCTCCTTGTTCTTGTACGGGTAGCCCCACTGCGCGAACGGCATCGAACCCGAGTCGTACCAGGCGTCGATGACCTCCGGCACGCGCGTGGCCGTCTTGGCGCACTTGGGGCAGGCGAAGGTGACGTCGTCGATGTACGGGCGGTGCGGATCGAGTTCGGACTGGTCGGTGCCGGTCAGCTCGGTGAGCTCCGCGCGGGAGCCGACCACGGTGAGGTGGTCGTCCTCGCAGCGCCAGATGGGCAGTGGGGTGCCCCAGTAGCGGTTGCGGGACAGCGCCCAGTCGATGTTGTTGTTCAGCCAGTCGCCGTACCGGCCGTGCTTGACCGTGTCGGGGAACCAGTTGGTGTTCTCGTTCTCCTGCAGCAGGCGGTCCTTGACGGCCGTGGTGCGGATGTACCAGGACGGCTGCGCGTAGTAGAGGAGCGCGGTGTGGCAGCGCCAGCAGTGCGGGTAGCTGTGCTCGTAGGGGATGTGCTTGAAGAGGAGGCCGCGCTGCTGGAGGTCCTCGGTGAGCTGTTCGTCCGCCTTCTTGAAGAAGACACCGCCGACCAGGGGGACGTCCTCCTCGAAGGTGCCGTCGGGGCGGACGGGGTTCACCACGGGCAGGTCGTAGGCGCGGCAGACCTTGAGGTCTTCCTCACCGAAGGCGGGGGACTGGTGGACCAGGCCCGTACCGTCCTCGGTCGTGACGTACTCGGCGTTGACGACGAAATGCGCCTCTGCCGGGAACTCGACGAGCTCGAACGGTCGTTGATAGGTCCAGCGCTCCATTTCGGCGCCGGTGAAGGTCTGGCCCGTGGTCTCCCAGCCCTCGCCGAGCGCCTTGCCGACGAGCGGCTCGGCGACGACGAGCTTCTCCTCGCCGTCGGTCGCGACGACATAGGTGACCTCGGGGTGGGCGGCGACGGCCGTGTTGGAGACCAGTGTCCAGGGAGTCGTCGTCCACACCAGGAGCGCGGCTTCGCCGGCGAGCGGACCGGAGGTGAGGGGGAAACGGACGTACACGGACGGGTCGACGACCGTCTCGTAGCCCTGCGCCAGCTCGTGGTCCGACAGGCCGGTGCCGCAGCGGGGGCACCAGGGGGCGACGCGGTGGTCCTGGACCAGCAGGCCCTTGTTGAAGATCTCCTTCAGCGACCACCAGACCGACTCGATGTACTCGGGGTCCATCGTGCGGTAGGGGTCGTTGAGGTCGGTCCAGTAACCCATGCGGGTCGTGAGGGCCTCGAAGGCGTCGGTGTGGCGGGTCACGGACTCGCGGCACTTGGCGTTGAACTCGGCGATGCCGTACGCCTCGATGTCCTTCTTGCCGGAGAAGCCGAGCTCCTTCTCGACCGCCAGCTCCACCGGGAGGCCGTGGCAGTCCCAGCCGGCCTTGCGGGCCACGTGGTAGCCGCGCATGGTGCGGAAGCGGGGGAAGACGTCCTTGAAGACGCGCGCCTCGATGTGGTGGGCGCCCGGCATGCCGTTGGCGGTGGGCGGGCCCTCGTAGAAGACCCACTCGGGGCGGCCCTCGGACTGCTCCAGGGTCTTGGCGAAGATCTTCTGCTCGCGCCAGAAGTCGAGCACGGCGTGCTCGAGCGCGGGCAGGTCGACCTGGGCGGGCACCTGGCGGTACGTCGGCGATGTCATCAGCGAGCTTCCTCCGGCGGACTTGCTGCCTTCCGTCCGGAGGGACGAGAGCCGTGTCCTTCTCTACGCCGGTTTCGGCGCGCTCCCGCGGTACCACCCTCCTTGGCTCTCCGGTGCGTGCCGTGCAACGGTGAGCCCCCTCATTGGGGTCGCGATGCCGGTTCTACCGGCCGCAGCCCTTCGGCTACGGCTTTCTTCCGGCGGCTCCGGGGTGATCTTCACGTCGCGCTCGCCCCCGGGCTTCCACCGTCCCCGGGTCGCTCTGGGCTGCGTACGCCGCTACTCGTCCCCATCCACGCTTTTCGCTCCGCCCAGTGTACGGCGCCGCGCGGACAGCGGCCGACCGGTTTTCGCGCGCCCTTGGGCGGGGGGTGGCGTACGTGCGGAGATGACCCGAATGGAGCGGTACGCGTGTTCGGATTCTGGGACGGGCGGTCCGGCGGATTACCCCGCGGGGAGCTGGGCACAACGCATGCAGGCTTGCGGAGCGGCGTGCGTGAGCCGGGCGAATCGGGCGGTGTGCCCCGTTGCCGCGGGACTGAAGTCGATTTATCGTCCCAGCACGATTCGCGTGCAAGATCACAATATGTGAAGGGGCCGCGGCCATGGTGGCGAAGAAGACCGCCGTACAGCAGTCGGCGTCCGACGGGTCCCCCCAGGCCTCCGGCGGTGCGGCCAAGGATGTGACCGGCAAGAAGAGCGCGCGGGGAGGGTCCCCGGCGCGTGCGGGGAAGACGGCCGGGGCGGCCGTGACGGAGCAGGCCGCGAAGCCGGTGAAGACGGTGCGGGGGGTTGCGGCCAAGCCGCCCCCCGGGAAGAAGTCCGCCAAGACGGCGACCGCCTCCGGAACGACTCGTTCGAAGAAACCGGCCGAGGAGGAAGCACCCGAGAGACCGGCGGGCACCGCGAGGTCGGCCGCCGGAAAGAAGCCGGCGGGCGGCAAGGGGACGGCGGCCGGAAAGGGCGCTGTGGAGCGGCGCGCGGCGGCGGAGAAGCCCGCGGCGGAGAAGGGCACGGCGAAGAAGGCGGCGACAGGGAAGCCCGCGGCGAAGAGGTCCGTTGTGAGGGCCGCAGCGAAGAAAGCGGCAACCAAGAAGGCTGTGGTTCCTGGGGGTGTTGCGGCGGAGGGCGGTGCTGAGGGGGCGGTTGCCGGGAAGACCGTGCGTGATAAGGCGGCGGCAAAGAAGGCTGCCGGTGCGAAGGGTGTGGTCGAGGGGGGCCGTCCTGAGGGGGCGGGGGCCGGTGGGGCGGTTGGGGGGAAGGCCGGTGGTAAGGCGGCGGTCAAGAAGGCCGGCGTTCCTGAGGGCGCCGCCGAGGAGGGCGGTGCTGAGGGGTCGGGGGGTGGTGAGGCGGTTGCGGGCAAGGCCGGTGGTGGTAAGGCGGCCAAGAAGGCTGCTGGTCTGAAGGGTGCGGCCGAGGAAGGCGGTCGCGAGGGGGCGGGTGCGAAGAGGGCCGGTGGTGGGGCGGCGGGCAAGAAGGCCGTGGTTCCTGGGGGTGTTGCGGCGGAGGGCGGTGCTGAGGGGTCGGGGGGTGGTGAGGCGGTTGCGGGCAAGGCCGGTGGTGGTAAGGCGGCCAAGAAGGCTGCTGGTCTGAAGGGTGCGGCCGAGGAAGGCGGTCGCGAGGGGGCGGGTGCGAAGAGGGCCGTTGGTGGTAGGGCGGCGGCAAAGAAGGCTGTCGGTGCGAAGGGTGTGGTCGAGGGGGGCCGTCCTGAGGGGGCGGGGGCCGGTGGTGGTAAGGCGGCGGCCAAGAAGGCCGGCGTTTCTGACGGTGTTGCCGAGGGCGGTTCCGAGGAGCTCGTATCGGAGAAGGCGGGCGGGGGCAGGACCGTAGCCGGGGAAAGTGCTGCTCGGGAAGGTGTTGAACGGGGTACTGGGCAGTCGGCAGCGAAGAAGGCGGGGGCGGCGGTGAAGGAGTCGGCTGTGAAGAGAGCGGCAGGCAAGAGGGACGCAGCCGGGAGAGCCGTCGGCACGGACGCGACCGCCGAACCTGGCGGCAAGGGCAGGAAGGCCGCGGCGGCGAAGAGCGCGGTCGAGGGTGCCGGCGGGCGGCGGGCGGGTAAGGAGACCGCTGTCGCGAAACGTGACGGCACGAAGAGCACGGCCAAGAAGGCGGGCGCGGCCAAGGCCGCGGAGCAGACGGGAGCCACGACGGTGGTTGCGAAGAAGACTCCTGGCACGGCCGCGGCGGCCAAGACCGCCGTACCCAAGGCACGGGTCGCCGCGGCGGAGCCGGGCGAGCTTGCGGTGCGCCCCGGTGAGGACCCCTGGACCCCCGAGGAGGTCGAGGAGGCGCGTGCCGAGCTGCTGTCCGAGATGGAGCGGCTGCGTGACGAGATCAGCTCGTCCGAGAGCGCCGTCGCCGGTCTGATGCGGGACTCGGGGGACGGCGCGGGCGACGACCAGGCGGACACCGGCACCAAGAACATCACGCGCGAGCACGAGCTGGCCCTCGCGGCCAACGCGCGCGAGATGCTCACCCAGACCGAGCGCGCCCTGGTACGGCTGGACGCCGGCACCTACGGCCTGTGCGAGAACTGCGGCAACCCCATCGGCAAGGCCCGGATGCAGGCCTTCCCGCGGGCCACCCTGTGCGTGGAGTGCAAGCAGAAGCAGGAACGCCGGTACTGAGGCGGTACGCGCGCGTGTCGTACCCTCGTCCTCAGTCAGGTACCTAGGTTGAAGGACTCACGTGGCAGAGGCGGAGCGCATCATCGGTACGCCGGACACCCCAGAGGCGGCGGGGACCGAGCCGGAACAGGGCGAAACCGCACGCCCCAGGGGCAAGCGCCGTATCGCCGTGCTGTTCGCGGTCGCCACGTTCGCGTACGCCCTCGACCTGATCAGCAAGATGATCGTGGTCGCCAAGCTGGAGCACCACGCGCCGATCCGGATCATCGGGGACTGGCTGCAGTTCGAGGCGATCCGCAACGGGGGCGCGGCCTTCGGCTTCGGCGAGGCCTTCACCGTGATCTTCACGGTGATCGCGGCGGCCGTGATCGTGGTGATCGCCCGGCTCGCCCGCAAGCTCTACAGCCTGCCCTGGGCGGTCGCGCTCGGCCTGCTGCTCGGCGGTGCACTCGGCAACCTCACCGACCGGATCTTCCGCTCGCCGGGCGTCTTCGAGGGCCGCGTCGTCGACTTCATCTCGCCCAAGGGCTTCGCCGTCTTCAATCTGGCGGACTCGGCGATCGTGTGCGGCGGCATCCTGATCGTGCTGCTGTCGTTCAAGGGGCTCGACCCGGACGGGACCGTCCACAAGGACTGATCCACAGGGGCCGAGGGGCGTGTTTGGGGGGCTGTCGGTGGTGTCCGGCATACTCGTCGGGTGAGCACGATTCCCGAGATCCGTACCCTGCCCGTGCCCGACGGCCTGGAGGGCGAGCGCGTCGACGCCGCCATCTCCCGGATGTTCGGCTTCTCCCGGACCAAGGCGGCCGAGCTCGCCGCCGCGGGGAAGGTCACGGTCGACGGGTCGGTGGTCGGCAAGTCCGAGCGGGTGAGCGGGGGAGCCTGGCTCGAGGTCGAGATGCCGCAGGCGCCCGCGCCGGTGCAGATCGTCGCGGAGCCGGTCGAGGGCATGGAGATCGTGCACGACGACGATGACGTGGTCGTGATCGTCAAGCCGGTCGGTGTTGCCGCCCACCCGAGCCCCGGCTGGAGCGGACCGACCGTCATCGGCGGCCTCGCCGCGGCCGGCTACCGCATCTCCACCTCCGGTGCCGCCGAGCGCCAGGGCATCGTGCACCGCCTCGACGTCGGCACCTCCGGCCTGATGGTGGTCGCCAAGTCGGAGCGCGCGTACACCTCGCTCAAGCGCCAGTTCAAGGAGCGCACGGTCGACAAGCGGTACCACACGCTCGTCCAGGGCCACCCCGACCCCACCAGCGGCACCATCGACGCACCCATCGGCCGCCACCCCAACCACGACTACAAGTGGGCGGTCACGGCCGACGGAAAGCCCTCGGTCACGCACTACGACCTCATCGAGGCCTTCCGCGCGGCCTCGCTGCTCGACGTCAAGCTCGAGACCGGCCGCACCCACCAGATCCGCGTCCACATGGCCGCCCACCGCCACCCCTGCGTCGGCGACCTGACCTACGGCGCGGACCCGACGCTCGCCAAGCGGCTGCATCTGACCCGCCAGTGGCTGCACGCCGTGCGCCTCGGCTTCGAGCACCCAGGGGACGGCCAGTGGGTGGAGTTCGCCAGCGACTACCCCGCCGACCTGCAGAAGGCCCTCGACCAGGTCCGCGCGGAGACATACGGATGAGCACGCACGCGTACGTGGTGCGCGTCGCCGAGGACCCCGCCGACCGCCAGGCGTGCTTCGCGGTGCGCAAGGAGGTCTTCGTCGGCGAGCAGGGTGTCCCGGAGGACATCGAGTACGACGCGTACGACGCCGTGGCCGTGCATGTGCTGGCGGTGCGGGAGGACGGCGTGCCGCTCGGCACCGGGCGGCTGCTGCACGGGGAGGCGGCCGCGGCCAAGGTCGGCGGCGACCTGACGGTGGGGTCGCTCGGGCGGCTCGCCGTCGCCAAGGAGGCCCGCGGGCTCGGCGTCGGCATCGCCCTGGTGCGGGCCATCGAGGACGCGGCACGTGCGCGTGGGCTCGCGGCGGTGGATCTGCACGCGCAGACCCATGCCCTCGGGTTCTACGAGCGGCTCGGATACGAGGCGTACGGGCCGGAGTACCCGGAGGCGGGCATCCCGCACCGGGCGATGCGGCGCGCTCTGTAGCCGAGCCCGAAAACGCCCGCGGGGACGGCGGCATGGCAGGCTTGAAAGCCGCTGCCCGTCTGTCGACCTTCCCGGAGTGCTGACCGTGGATCAGTTGGCCCTGCTGTTCGTGCTGTTGCTCGGGGCCCTGGTGAGCGTCCCGGTCGGGGACCGGTTCGGACTGCCGGCGCCGGTGCTGATGACCCTCTTCGGGATCGTGCTCGCCGTGGCCGACTTCGTGCCGAACGTCGACGTCCCGCCGGAGCTGATCCTGCCTCTGCTGCTCCCGCCGCTGCTCTACGCGGCGGCGCGGCGCACGTCCTGGCGGCAGTTCGCGGCGAACCGGCGGCCGATCTTCCTGCTGGCGGTGGCGCTGGTCTTCGTCACCACCGTGTGCGTGGCCGTCGTCGCGCACACGATCGGGCCGGGGCTGCCCGTCGCCGCCGCCGTGGCGCTCGGCGCGCTCGTCGCACCGCCCGACCCGGTCGCCGCGACCGCGGTCGCCGGACAGCTCGGGCTGCCGCGCCGGCTCGTGTCCATCCTGGAGGGCGAGGGCCTGTTCAACGACGTCACGGCGATCGTGCTGTACCACGTGGCGATCGCCGCCGCCGTCAGCGGCAGCTTCACCCCGGGACGGGCCGCGCTCGACCTGGTGCTCTCCGCCGTGGTGGCCGTGGCGGTCGGGCTCGCGCTCGGCTGGGGCGCCAACCGGCTCATGGATCTGCTGGGCGACCCGACCCTGCAGATCGGGATGACACTGCTCGTGCCGTACGCCTCGTACGTCCTCGCGGAGGTGCTGCACGGCTCCGGTGTGCTCGCCGTGCTCACGACCGCCCTGTTCCTCGCCGAGTACGCCACCGACGCCGACGATGTGCTGACACGGCTGACCGGGCATGCGTTCTGGGACATCGTCGACACGCTCGTCACGGGCGTCGCCTTCGGGCTGATCGGTCTCGAACTGCACAACGCGATCCGCACGGCGTCCGGCCGATGGGGCGAGATGCTCGGTTGGGCGGGCGTGATCGTGGCCGTCGTGGTCGTCGTACGCCTGGTGTACCTGCTGCCGGCGACCTGGCTCACCAAGCGGCTGCACGCGAGACGGGACTACGACGAGGACATCCCGATGAGTGTGCGGGAGACCGTCGTCATGTGGTGGTCGGGGATGCGGGGAGTGGCCTCGGTCGCGTTGGCGCTGGCGATTCCGCTGAGGACCGACGACGGTTCGGCCTTTCCCGACCGGGACGAGATCGTGTTCATCGCCTTCGGGGTGATCATGGGGACGCTGGTGCTGCAGGGGCTGACCCTGCCGTGGCTGGTGAAGCGGCTTGGGGTGCAGGCCGACACGGAGCGGGAGAAGGAGTTCGAGAAGTCCCTCGCCGTCCGGGCGGCCAAGGCGGCCAAGCGGCGGCTGAAGGAGATCGAGGAGGTCGAGGAGCTGCCGGAGGAGCTGTCCGAGCAGATGCTGCGGCGGGCCTTCGACATCGGGGTGCGGATCAGCCCCGACATGGCGGACGAGGAGCGGCGGGAGGCGCATGAACACCGTGTGCGCCGACTGAAGCGGGTGCGGCGGATCCAGGGCGAGATGCTCAGCGCGGCACGGCACGAGGTGCTGGCCGCGCGCAGCGAGCCCGGGGCGGATCCGGAGATCGTGGACCGGGTGCTGCGCCATCTCGACGTACGGAGTCTGCGCTGACCCCATGGGTCGTTCGACGTCGGCGGCTTGCGGTGCGTAGGGTCGGATCATGGCTCGTAATGTCGTAATCAGCGGTGGCGGTACGGGGATTGGACTTGCCGCGGCGCAGGTCTTCGCGGCGGACGGGGACCGGGTCCTGCTGCTCGGGCGGCGGGCGGAGGTGCTGGAGAAGGCCGCGGTGCCGGGCGCTTCGGCCTACGCGGCGGATCTGAGTGATCCGGCTGCCGTGCGCGGCGTCGCCGGCTTCGTGGAGCGGGAGTTCGGGACCGTGGATGTACTCATCCACAGTGCCGGGGGCACCGGGCAGCTGGAGCCCGCCGCCGAGAGCGACGACCCGCTCGACCGGGTCGCGCACAACTGGACCCTCAACTTCCGGATCAACACCCTCACCGCGGCTCTGCTCACGGAGGCCCTGAAGGACCGGCTGGCCACGCCGGGAGGACGGGTGCTGTTCGTCAGCTCCATCGCCGCCTACCGGGGCTCCGGCAGCGGGGCGTACGGCGGCGCCAAGGCCGCGTTGCACCCGTACGCCCATGACCTCGCCCGGGAGCTGGGGCCGCGCGGGATCACGGCCAACGTGGTCGCGCCCGGCTACATCGAGGACACCGAGTTCTTCGGCCCGCAGATCGACCCCGCGCGGCGCGCACGGCTCGTCGAGGACACCCTGGACAAGCGCGCCGGCACCCCCGGCGACGTGGCCGCGACCCTGCACTGGCTCGCCTCACCGGGGGCCGGGCACGTCACCTCGCAGGTCATCCAGGTCAACGGGGGTGCGGAGCGCGGCCACTGAGGCCGTTGGGGCCTGTCCGGCGAATCAGCTCGGCGTGGCGGGGCTCGAGCGGGAGGGGCCCCCATCGCTCCGCGTCGCCCGCCGCGGCAGCGGCTGATGTCACAGCCTCCTCCGCCTTGCAGCTGCACGTGCCCCCACTCTCGGCTTCGCCCGAGCGGGGGCACCCCCCTGACCCCGCTCGGGCCCGCTATGAGGGCAGTTTCCTGCAGCCGACCCGATCCGCCGGCCAGGCCCTAGCCGCGACCGGTCCTCGGCGCGGGTGTGCGGCGGGCCGCGCCGTCCGAGAAGCCGTCGAAGGAGCGCCGGCTCGACGGCAGCGCCGCGTCCGTGGTGTTGACGCGGGGCAGCGCGTACGGGTGCTGCTCGCACAGCCAGCGGACCATCTGCTCGCGGACGGTGACCCTCACCGTCCATATGTCGTCCGCGTCCTTGGCCGTCACCAGGGCCCGCACCTGCATGGTGTTCGGGGTGGTGTCAGTGACGGCCAGCCCGTAGCTGCGGCCGTCCCAGGCCGAGCACTCGCGCAGGATGTCGCGGAGCTTGTCACGCATCAGCTCCACCGGCGCCGAGTGGTCGAGGTGCCAGTAGACGATGCCCGTCATCTGGCTGCTGCCGCGGGACCAGTTCTCGAAGGGCTTCGAGGTGAAGTACGACACCGGCATGGTGATCCGGCGCTCGTCCCAGGTCCGCACGGTCAGGAAGGTCAGCGTGATCTCCTCGACCGTGCCCCACTCGCCGTCCACGACGACCGTGTCGCCGAGCCGCACCATGTCGCCGAAGGCGATCTGCAGGCCCGCGAACAGGTTGCTGAGCGTCGACTGGGCGGCGACACCGGCGACGATGCCGAGGACGCCGGCCGAGGCCAGCAGCGAGGCGCCTGCGGCGCGCATCGCCGGGAACGTCAGCAGCATCGCGGCCGCGGCCACCACGCCGACGATCGCCGCGACCACCCTCATGATCAGCGACACCTGGGTGCGCACCCGCCGCACCCGGGCCGGGTCGTGGTGCAGGCGGGCATAACGGGAGTAGGACGTCTCCACGACGGCCGCCGCGATACGGATCACCACCCAGGCCGTCGACCCGATCAGCACCAGGGTCAGCGTCCGGCCGATGCCGATCTCGTGCTCCTGCAGCAGTTGCGCCTCGTCGTAGGAGCCTCTGAGCATGGCCGAGCACAGCACCAGCTGGTAGGGGATGCGGCCGCGGCGCAGCAGCCCCCACAGCGGGGTCTCGCCGTGCCGTTCGTCGGCCTTGCGCAGCAGCAGATCGGTGGCCCAGCCGATGAGCAGCGTGAGCACGACCGAGCCGCCGATCACGATCAGCGGGCGGAGTACGTTCTCCATGCCTGCGAACCTAACCGGCTTCCGGGGGTCATGAACATGTGAGTTCGGGCTCGTAGGGGGTATGGCCACGAGGCGGCGCTGTCAGTCCCGGCTGGCACGATGGCCTCATGAACATCATGCTCTTTCACTCGACCTACGGTCTGCGGCCCGCGGTGCGCGAGGCCGCGGACCGGCTGCGCGGCGCCGGGCACGAGGTGTGGACCCCGGACCTCTTCGACGGGCGTACGTTCGAGACGGTCGAGGAGGGCATGGCCTTCAACGACGAGATCGGCAAGGACGAGCTGCTCAAGAGAGCCGTCCTGGCCGCCGCGCCCTACTCGGAGCGGGGCCTTGTGTACGCCGGGTTCTCACTCGGCGCCTCCATCGCCCAGACCCTGGCGCTCGGCGACGAGAAGGCGCGCGGGCTGCTGCTTCTGCACGGCACCTCGGACATCGCGCCCAACGCGTCCGTGGACGAGCTGCCGGTCCAGCTGCATGTCGCCGAGCCGGACCCGTTCGAGACGGACGACTGGCTGAGCGCCTGGTATCTGCAGATGGGCAGGGCGGGCGCGGACGTCGAGGTGTACAGATACGCGGGGGCGGGCCACCTCTACACCGATCCCGGGCTGCCGGACTACGACGAGGAGGCCGCCGAGGCCACCTGGCGGGTGGCGCTCGGCTTCCTCGAGACCCTCTAGAAGCCCTCTGGTCCTCTATACGGGCTATACGGGGTCGTATGTCCGCTCGACCTTCTGGGTGCCGGAGCGCGTGCGGTACGAGCGCACCCAGGCCGAGGTCGCGTCGGCCTTCGTGCGGTCGGAAAGGACGTAGTAGTCCATCTGCGCGCGCTCGGCGGTGATGTCCAGGACGCCGTAGCCGTGGCGGTCGGTGTCGACCCAGTGGACGTGCCGGTTGGCCGCCTTGATGACCGGCGAGGCGATGGCGGAGACCGTGCCCTCGGGGACCTTCACGATGTCGTCGAGGTTGTCGGAGGTCACCGAGGTGATGACGAACTCGGTGGCGGCCGAGGCGGACAGCGGGTACGTCCCGGCGTCCACCGGCACGTCGTTGGCCCACGACATGTGGATGTCGCCGGTCAGGAAGACGGTGTTGCCGATGTTGTTCGAGTGCAGGAGATCCAGCAGCTCGCGCCGGTCGTGGGTGTAGCCGTCCCACTGGTCGGTGTTGACGCCGATGCCGTCCTGCGGCAGGTCGAGCAGCTTGGCCAGCGGCTTGAGCAGGTCGGCGGTGAGCGAGCCGATGACGAAGGGCGCGATCATCACCGAGTTGCCGACCAGCCGCCAGGTGGTGTCGGAGGCCTTCAACCCGGCCTTCAGCCAGTCGAGTTGGGCCCGACCGGTGATCGTGCGGTTCGGGTCGTCGACCGAGCCGGAGCCCGTGGACGCCTGCTGGGAGCGGAAGGAGCGCAGGTCCAGGAGGGAGAGGTCGGCGAGCTTGCCGAAGCGCAGCCGGCGGTAGGTGGTGCCCGCGATCGCCGGGCGGACCGGCATCCACTCGAAGTAGGCCTGCTTGGCGGCCGCCTTGCGGTCGGTCCAGGTGCCCTCGGCGCCCTCGGTGTGGTTCACCGCGCCGCCCGACCACGCGTTGTCGGCGAACTCGTGGTCGTCCCAGATCGCGACGACCGGCGCCTTGTGGTGCAGGGCCTGCAGATCCGGGTCGGTCTTGTACTTGCCGTGCCGGGTGCGGTAGTCGGCGAGGGTGATGATCTCGTTCGTCGGCGCGTGCGGGCGGACGACGGTGCCGCGGGCCGCGTACTCGCCGGACTTGTACTCGTAGATGTAGTCGCCGAGGTGCAGCCAGGCGTCCAGGTCGCTGCGGGCCGCGAGATGGCGGTACGCGGCGAAGTAGCCGGCCTCCCAGTTGGCGCAGGTGACCACGCCGAAGCGCAGGCCCGGCACGGCGGCGTCGGCGGCGGGAGCCGTGCGGGTGCGGGCGATGGGGGAGTCGGTGGGGCCGGCGGAGAACCGGAACCAGTAGTCGGTGGCCGGCTCCAGGCCCCGGATGTCCGCCTTGACGGTGTGGTCGGAGGCGGCGCTCGCCGTGGTCGAACCCTTGGCGACGATGTTCGTCAGCGCCTTGTCCTTGGCGACGACCCAGCTGACCTCGGTGTCCGGGCCGAGCCCCGAGCCGGGTATGGCCTCGGGGGTGGGCGTCACCCGGGTCCACAGCAGGATGCCGTCGGGCAGCGGGTCGCCGGAGGCGACACCGTGCAGGAAGGCGGGAGCGTCCGCGGCCGCGCGGGCCGGGAGCGCGGCGGCGAGCGGGCCGGCCAGGACAGCGGTCGCCGCCGCGGCCTTGACGACCGTACGGCGGCGAGGAGAGAGCGAGTTGAGGGCCTGGGACGCCTCGGATGATCTGTATCGACTGGTCACGACCGAACAGGTTACTGATCGGTATGCGTGAGAGCGGGCGAACCCGGAATGTTCGCCCGCTCTTCATGCGGAGGCTGGACTTCCCCTCGGCCTCGGCCCTTGCGGCGTCAGCCCTTGAGGGCCGCGCCCACCACCCTGTTGAAGTCGGCCACGGTCAGGAGCGGCGTGCTCTTGCCGTCGGCGAAGAGCTGCTTGCCGTCCATGACGAAGCCCGGAGTGCCGGTCACGCCGTCCTTGTTGTCGTCGAAGGTCTTCGACATGGCCATCGCCCAGGCGTCGTAGGTGCCCTTCTTGACCGCGTCCTGGAACTTCGTGTTGTCCTTCAGGGCGGGAACGGTCTGGGCGATCTTGATCAGGTAGCTGTCGTCCTTGAACTTGTCCTGCGTCTCGTCCGGGTGCCACTGCGTCGAGTACATCGCTGTCTTGTAGTCGAGGAAGGCCTGGTCGCTGACGTTCAGCGCGGCGCCCAGAGCGCTCAGCGCGTTCTTGGAGCCCTCGCCGTTGTCCTTCCGGTCGATGAAGGTGGCGCCGACGTACTGGAACTTGAACTTGCCCTCGTCCAGGTCCTTCTTGAAGGTCGGGCCGACGACCTGCTCGAACTGGGCGCACACGGGGCAGCGCGGGTCCTCGTAGACCTTGAGGGTCTTCTTGGCGGTGCTCTTGCCGATGACGACCGTGGTGCCGTTGGTTCCCGTGGTGTTGGCGGGGGCCGTGACCTTGGCGTCCTTCAGGCCCTCCCAGTAGCTGGGCTTGTTGGCCTGGACGACGGCGTAACCTATGCCGCCGGCCGCCGCCAGGACGGCCACGATCGAACCGGCCACGATGGCCTGCCGCCTGATCTTGGCCTTCTTCGCCTGGCGCTCGCGCTCCTGCCGCAGCCGCTCTCGGGCCGCCGTCTTCGAGGCCTGGCTGTTCCGCTTGCTCATGTCGGTGTTCTCCATGTGGGACCCGCATACGTCGTACGCGGGATACGTGTGGGGGACTGGTCGTGCTCAGGTGCTGTGCGCAGGGACGGTGCGTGCGGGGCAGCGCACCGGGTGTCGCTCAGGCGAAGACGACCGAGCACGGCGGGCCACGCCGTCCCAGGGAGTGCACGAGGATCCGCTCGCGGGCGCCGGCCGCGGGGCCGCCGGTGTGCCGTACGGGGGGCGCCGGCGCGGCCGGCCGGACCGTCACCGCGGCGACCGCCAGCAGCAGCGGACGGAACGTGGTCGCGGTCACGGCGCGGACCAGCTGGGCCAGCGCTCGCTCACCGCGGCGCAGCCAGGCGGCGGCGAGCAGTCCGACGCCGACATGGGCGGCCAGCAGCAGCCAGGCGGTGGCCGGGTCGGCGTGCGCGAGCAGGGCGGCGAGCCGGTCGGTGCCGGTGCCGGTCACGCGGGCCAGCGGGGCGGTCGCCCCGGAGCCGAGGCCGGTGCCGTTGCCGCACAGCACGTCGAAGCCGACGGAGCGCAGGGGGCCGGCGACGGGTCCGCCCGCGCGGCCGTAGCAGACGTGCTGGCCGGTGGTGAAGACCGTGTCGGCGGCCAGCTCCAGCGGGATCAGCAGGGCGGCGATCCGCGCGAAACCGCGCTCACGGCCGGCCAGGGCGTAGGCGACCGTGAACACGGCGGCGGCGACCGCGGCCACCGTGTTGAGCGGCAGCGGGACCCGCGACAGCAGCACGTGCGACGCGGTGCTGAGCGTCACGACGAGTGCCGTGAACAGCGCCGCGCGAAGCGCTCTGATGCGGGTCCCGGATATGTCCATGGTGTGGAGAGTCTGTCACGCGGTCCCGTAAGGGACCCCTAAAAGTGCCCTGTGAGACGGCTTACCGACAGCAGACTGTCAGAGACCCGGGATCCGGCCGTTGCGGAACAGGTCCACGAAGATCTGGTGGTCGGCACGCGCGCGTGCGCCGTAGCCGTGCGCGAAGTCGGTCAGGACGCCCGCGAAACCGTCCTCGTCGGCGGCGATCGCCGCGTCGATGGCGCGCTCGGTGGAGAACGGCACCAGGGACTCGCCCGACTGGTCGTCCGCCGCCGCGTGCATGGTGGCCGTGGCCCGGCCCAGGTCGGCGACGACCGCCGCGATCTCCTCCGGGTCGTCGATGTCGCCCCAGTCCAGGTCGACGGCGTACGGCGACACCTCGGCGACCAGCTGGCCCGCGCCGTCCAGCTCGGTCCAGCCCAGCCACGGGTCCGCGTGCGCCTGCAGGGCGCGCTGGGAGATCACCGTGCGGTGGCCCTCGTGCTGGAAGTAGTCGCGGATCGCGGGGTCGGTGATGTGCCGGGAGACGGCCGGGGTCTGGGCCTGCTTGATGTAGATCACCACATCGTTCTCCAGGGCGTCGCTGTGGCCCTCCAGCAGGATGTTGTACGACGGCAGACCGGCCGATCCGATGCCGATGCCGCGGCGGCCCACCACGTCCTTCACCCGGTACGAGTCGGGGCGGGCCAGGGAGGCGTCCGGCAGCGTCTCCAGATAGCCGTCGAAGGCGGCGAGGACCTTGTAGCGGGTCGCCGCGTCCAGCTCGATGGAGCCGCCGCCGGGCGCGAAGCGGCGCTCGAAGTCGCGGATCTCCGTCATCGAGTCCAGCAGGCCGAAGCGGGTCAGGGAGCGCGCGTCACGCAGGGCGTCCAGGAGCGGTCCCTGCGCGGTGTCGAGCGTGAAGGGAGGTACCTCGTCGCTCTTCGCGCCGGTCGCCAGGGCGTGGATGCGCTCGCGGTACGCGCCCGCGTACACCTCGACCAGCTCGGTGATCTGGTCGTCGGCGAGCGCCTTCGCGTAGCCGATGAGGGCGATGGAGGCGGCAAAGCGCTTCAGGTCCCAGGTGAAGGGGCCGACGTACGCCTCGTCGAAGTCGTTGACGTTGAAGATCAGGCGGCCGTTCGCGTCCATGTAGGTGCCGAAGTTCTCCGCGTGCAGGTCGCCGTGGATCCACACCCGCGAGGTGCGCTCGTCCAGGTACGGGCCGCCCCGCTTCTCTGCGTCCAGGTCGTGGTAGAAGAGGCACGCCGTGCCCCGGTAGAACGCGAAGGCCGAGGCGGCCATCTTGCGGAACTTCACGCGGAACGCGGCCGGGTCGGCGGCCAGGAGCCGGCCGAAGGCGGTGTCGAAGACGGCGAGGATCTCCTCGCCGCGCTGCTCGTCGTTGAGCTGGGAAACCGACATCGCGGGGTGCCTCCTGGTGCCTGGATGTGTACGACGGCGTTTCTGTTTTTGCCAACGGTCGAGGGTGCGCGGAAGTGCCCGCGAACCTCGCAGTGAAGGTACGCGGGGCAGCCCCCGGATTGTCAGTCCCGAGGCATAGACTTCGACGCTGACCCCAGGACTGTCCCCAGCCCGTCGTCCAGCGTTTCCCTTGGAGGCCCGACCGTGTCAAAGCCGCCGTTCACGCACCTGCACGTCCACACCCAGTACTCGCTGCTGGACGGTGCCGCGCGGCTCAAGGACATGTTCAACGCGTGCAACGAGATGGGCATGACCCATATCGCCATGTCCGACCACGGCAACCTGCACGGGGCGTACGACTTCTTCCATTCCGCGAAGAAGGCCGGGGTCACCCCGATCATCGGGATCGAGGCATATGTCGCCCCGGAGTCGCGGCGCAACAAGCGCAAGATCCAGTGGGGTCAGCCGCACCAGAAGCGCGACGACGTCTCCGGCTCCGGTGGTTACACCCACAAGACGATCTGGGCGGCGAACTCGACGGGTCTGCACAACCTCTTCCGCCTCTCCTCGGACGCGTACGCCGAGGGCTGGCTGCAGAAGTGGCCCCGTATGGACAAGGAGACCATCTCCCAGTGGTCCGAGGGCCTGATCGCCTCCACCGGCTGCCCCTCCGGCGAACTCCAGACCCGGCTGCGGCTCGGCCAGTACGACGAGGCGCTGAAGTCGGCCGCCGAGTACCAGGACATCTTCGGCAAGGACCGCTACTTCCTGGAGCTGATGGACCACGGCATCGAGATCGAGCGCCGGGTCCGCGACGGCCTGCTCGACATCGGCAAGAAGCTCGGCATCCCGCCCCTGGTCACCAACGACTCGCACTACACGTACGCGCACGAGGCGACCGCCCACGACGCCCTGCTGTGCATCCAGACCGGCAAGAACCTCTCCGACCCCGACCGCTTCAAGTTCGACGGCACCGGCTACTACCTGAAGTCCACGGACGAGATGTACGCCATCGACTCCTCGGACGCCTGGCAGGAGGGCTGCCGCAACACCCTCCTGGTGGCCGAACAGATCGACACCACCGGCATGTTCGAGGCGAAGAACCTCATGCCGAAGTTCGACATCCCCGAGGGCTACACCGAGGTCACCTGGTTCAAGGAGGAGGTCCGCCGCGGCATGGAGCGCCGCTTCCCGGACGGCATCCCCGAGGACCGCCAGAAGCAGGTCGAGTACGAGATGGACGTCATCATCCAGATGGGGTTCCCGGGCTACTTCCTCGTCGTCGCCGACTTCATCATGTGGGCCAAGAACAACGGCATCGCGGTCGGCCCCGGCCGAGGCTCCGCGGCCGGCTCGATCGTCGCCTACGCCATGGGCATCACCGACCTCGACCCGATCCCGCACGGCCTGATCTTCGAGCGGTTCCTCAACCCCGAGCGCGTCTCCATGCCCGACGTCGACATCGACTTCGACGAGCGCAGGCGCGTCGAGGTGATCAGGTACGTGACCGAGAAGTACGGCGCCGACAAGGTCGCCATGATCGGTACGTACGGCAAGATCAAGGCCAAGAACGCGATCAAGGACTCCGCGCGCGTGCTGGGCTACCCGTACGCCATGGGCGACCGCATCACCAAGGCCATGCCCGCCGACGTCCTCGGCAAGGGCATCGACCTCAACGGCATCACCGATCCCTCGCACCCCCGCTACTCGGAGGCGGGCGAGGTCCGTGGCATGTACGAGAACGAGCCGGACGTGAAGAAGGTCATCGACACCGCCAAGGGCGTCGAGGGACTGGTCCGGCAGATGGGTGTGCACGCCGCCGGCGTGATCATGTCCAGCGAGACCATTACCGAGCACGTGCCCGTGTGGGTGCGCCACACCGACGGCGTGACCATCACGCAGTGGGACTACCCGAGCTGTGAGTCGCTCGGCCTGCTGAAGATGGACTTCCTGGGCCTGCGCAACCTGACGATCATGGACGACGCCGTCAAGATGGTGAAGTCCAACAAGGGCATCGACCTGGAGCTGCTCAGCCTCCCGCTGGACGACCCCAAGACCTTCGAACTCCTCCAGCGCGGTGAGACCCTCGGCGTCTTCCAGTTCGACGGCGGCCCCATGCGTTCGCTGCTGCGTCTGATGAAGCCCGACAACTTCGAAGACATCTCCGCCGTCTCCGCGCTCTACCGCCCCGGCCCGATGGGCATGGACTCGCACACCAACTACGCGCTGCGCAAGAACAAGCTCCAGGAGATCACCCCGATCCACCCGGAGCTGGAGGAGCCGCTCAAGGAGGTCCTGGACGTCACCTACGGCCTGATCGTCTACCAGGAGCAGGTGCAGAAGGCAGCCCAGATCATCGCCGGTTACTCGCTCGGCGAGGCCGACATCCTGCGCCGAGTGATGGGCAAGAAGAAGCCCGACGAACTGGCGAAGAACTTCACCATCTTCCAGGCCGGCGCCCAGAAGAACGGCTACAGCGACGAGGCGATCCAGGCCCTGTGGGACGTGCTGGTCCCCTTCGCCGGCTACGCCTTCAACAAGGCGCACTCGGCCGCCTACGGCCTGGTCTCCTACTGGACGGCCTACCTCAAGGCCAACCACCCGGCCGAGTACATGGCCGCGCTGCTGACCTCCGTCAAGGACGACAAGGACAAGTCGGCGGTCTACCTCAACGAGTGCCGGCGCATGGGCATCAAGGTGCTGCCTCCGAACGTCAACGAGTCGGTGCACAACTTCGCCGCCCAGGGCGACGACGTGATCCTCTTCGGCCTCGAGGCCGTCCGCAACGTCGGCACCAACGTGGTCGAGTCGATCATCAAGAGCCGCAATGCCAAGGGCAAGTACGCCTCCTTCCCCGACTACCTCGACAAGGTCGAGGCGGTCGCGTGCAACAAGCGCACCACGGAGTCGCTGATCAAGGCGGGCGCGTTCGACACCCTGGGGCACACCCGCAAGGGCCTCACCGCGCACTTCGAGCCGATGATCGACAACGTGGTCGCGGTCAAGCGCAAGGAGGCCGAGGGCCAGTTCGACCTCTTCGGCGGCATGGGCGAGGAGGAGAGCAACGAGCCGGGCTTCGGACTCGACGTGGAGTTCACCACCGAGGAGTGGGACAAGACCTATCTGCTCGCCCAGGAGCGGGAGATGCTCGGTCTGTACGTCTCCGACCACCCGCTCTTCGGTCTGGAGCACGTGCTGTCCGACAAGGCCGACGCGGGCATCTCCCAGCTCACCGGCGGTGAGCACGCGGACGGCGCGGTCGTCACCATCGGCGGCATCATCTCTGGGCTGCAGCGCAAGATGACCAAGCAGGGCAACGCCTGGGCGATCGCCACCGTCGAGGACCTCGCGGGCTCCATCGAGTGCATGTTCTTCCCGGCGACCTACCAGCTGGTGTCGACCCAACTCGTCGAGGACGCCGTCGTGTTCGTCAAGGGCCGCCTCGACAAGCGGGAGGACGTGCCGCGGCTGGTGGCGATGGAACTCCAGGTCCCGGACCTGTCCAACGCGGGCACCAACGCGCCCGTGATCCTCACCATCCCGGCCACGAGGGTCACTCCGCCCATGGTCAGCCGACTCGGCGAGATCCTCAGCCACCACAAGGGCGACAGCGAGGTCCGCATCAAGCTCCAGGGCCCGACCAAGACGACCGTCCTGCGTCTGGACCGGCACCGCGTGAAGCCCGATCCGGCGCTCTTCGGAGACCTGAAGGTGCTGCTCGGGCCGTCCTGCCTGGCCGGCTGAGCGGCGTACGAACGCGGGCGAACGAGCCGAGACGAGGGGCGCATCCGGTGAGCCGGATGCGCCCCTCTGTGTGCCTGGGTCTCAACGACCCGTTGTGCAGATGTCAGTTGTGAGCGCGTCAGTTGTGGCCGAAGCGTTTCTGCTTGCCCTTGCGCGCCATGTCGCCGGGGCTCACCTGGCTCAGGTGCTGCTCGGCGTGCGACTCCATCGTGGACTGCTGGGTCGCCTGCTGACCACGCTCGGTCTGCGGCTGCTTTCGCTCACGGTTCTTGTTCTTGGCCATGGTTCTGCCTCCTGTGGGGGATCTAGGGGCCAGGGCCGCGACCAGATTCACATAGGCTGACAATGAGCGCATTTCGGATAATTACCGTCTGTGACAGGGCATCTCGGAGCGCGAGGACGTAGGAGGCGAGCCGAAACGCCACGCCGAAGATCGAGTTCGGGCCGTTAACCCCCGCGCAGTCGGGCAGACTCGAAGGAAGCCCGAAGCAAACCTCCCGGAAAGAGGGTGGATCGCGTGGACCGCTGCATCGTCCTGGTGGACGCCGGGTATCTGCTGGGGGCCGCCGCCAGTCTCCTTGCCGGGGAGCCCTCACGCTCCCGCATCACCGTCGATCATGCCGCCCTCATCCAGGCCCTTCGCGAACGCGCCGAGTCCGACACGGAACGGCCGCTGCTGCGCATCTACTGGTTCGACGGCGCCCCCGACCGCGTCCCGCAGCCCGAGCACCGCAGACTGCGCGTGATGCCCCGGGTCACCGTCCGGCTCGGCGCCCTGACCCGCAGCGACGGACGCTGGGCGCAGAAGGGCGTCGACGCCGCCATGCACGCCGAGCTCACCGAGCTGGCCCGCAACCGCGCCTGCTCCGACATCGTCCTTGTCACCGGCGACGGCGATCTGCTGCCGGGCATGATGGCCGCCAAGGAGCACGGCGTCGCCGTACACCTGTGGGCCGTGCAGGCCGCCGACGGGGACTACAACCAGTCCGAGGACCTGGTCGCCGAGGCCGACGAGCGACGCGTCCTCGACCGTACCTGGATCACCAAGGCCGTACGGGCCAAGGAACTCGGCGGGATCTGCGCACCGCCGCCCGTGCCGCGGCCCGAGATCGCCGCGATCCTCTCAGCGCCGCTGCCGGAGTCCGCGCTCTCCGCGGCCGAGCGGGGCGCCGAGGACGGCGAGCACGCGCCCGCCGCGGCCCGCTCCGAGAACGGCACGCAGGAGCGGGTGCCCGCACCCAAGGGCGTGCCCACCCCGAAGGACCTGGCCGCGCTGCGCGCCCCCGGCGTGCAGCCCGACCGGCATCCCGCGAACGCGACCCTGCGCTGGTCCTCCGACAAGGGCTGGGTCGACCGGCCCCCCGCGGAGGCCCCCGAGGCCGCCTCGATGCCGACGCTGGCCCAGCTGACCACCGCCGAGCAGCGGTGGGCCGACCGCGAGGAGGACATCACCACGGTCGGCGGCGACCCGTACGAGGTCGGGCAGGTGTTCGCACGGCGGTGGATGGAGCGCCTCGGCGACCAGAGCCATCTGCAGAAGCTGTCCGGGATGTACCCGCGCGTCCCGCACCGCATCGACGGGGAGCTGCTGCGCTACGCCGCCCGGTTCGGTCTGCTCGCCCACAAGGACGACCAGATCGACGAGCACGACCGGTATGCGATCCGGGCCGGGTTCTGGCGGGAGATCGACGTGCGGACGGCGGCGGAACACGCTCCCGCGGGTGAGTAGTCCCTCACCGGTGTGCTGACCATGTTTCTCACCGGGGCCTTTACTGGCGGTTGTGCCGCTTTGGACCAACCCGAGAGCGGACGGGGCCCGCGGACCCCGTACCCTCGTCCTTTGTGAGTACGCGCGCGGCACAGGCACTTCGGCACGGTGGGGACGTCGTGTGCGCGGTGCGCGGACTGACCAAGACCTATCCGGCGGTGCGGGGGCGCCGGGGTGCGCCGGGGACGCCCGCCGTGCGGGCCACCGACGATGTGCACCTCGACATCCGGCGCGGCGAGATCTTCGGCCTCCTCGGGCCGAACGGCGCGGGCAAGTCCACCCTCGTACGGCAGCTGACCGGGCTGATGCGGCCCGATGCCGGGCGGGTCGAGATCCTCGGGCACGACATCGTGCGGCACCCGGAGCGGGCCGCGCGGATCCTCGCCTACCTGGGGCAGGAATCCAGCGCCCTCGACGAACTGACCGTGTCCCTCGCCGCCGAGACGACCGGGCGGCTGCGCGGCCTGGAGGCCCGTCAGGCGCGGGCCGAGCGGGATGCCGTACTGGAGGAACTGGGCCTCACGTCCCTTGCCGGGCGGCCGCTGAAGAAGCTGTCCGGTGGGCAGCGGCGGCTGGCGTGTCTTGCCGCCGCGCTGGTCGGGGAGCGGCCCCTGCTGGTGCTCGACGAGCCGACCACCGGGATGGATCCGGTGGCCCGGCGGGCCGTGTGGGCGGCCGTGGACCGGCGGCGGGCCGAGCGCGGGACGACGGTTCTGCTGGTCACCCACAACGTCATCGAAGCGGAAACGGTTCTCGACCGGGTCGCCGTTCTCGACCAGGGGCGGGTGATCGCCTGCGACACCCCCGCCGGGCTCAAGGAGCAGGTCGCGGGGGAGGTCCGGGTCGAGCTGGTGTGGCGCGAGAGCGCGCCGCTGCATGTGCCGGAGGTCGCCGCGCTGCGCGAGCGGGCCGCCGAGTCCGGGCGCCGCTGGACGCTCAGGCTCGCCCCCGAGGAGGCCCGCGCGATCGTCGCCACCGTCACCGGTGGCTCTGCGTTCGCCGCGCTCGACGACTTCACGCTGGCCACGCCCAGCCTGGAGGACGTGTATCTGGCGCTGGGGGGCGCCGCGCAACAGGGGCTGGTGAAGGCGTGAGCGTTGTCGTCGGTGTGAGTGCGCGGGCCGCCGCGGCCGTATGGTCCCTACGAGCGATCGGCTCGGTGGGCCCTGTGGGCCCGAGTGAGAAGGGGAGCAGCGCGTCGTGAGTGTCGTACCCGCCGGGGTTCTGCCGGGCGGTGCCCTGGCCGTGGAGGAGGACGGCCGCGGCGCGGCCGAGCTCGGGCCGCGCGCGCGGATGTGGCCGGCCCTCGTCGCCGTGTACCGGGCGCAGCTGTCGCGCGCGCGGGTGGCCCGGATTCCGCTGCTGTTCGTGGCGACCTTCCAGTCGGTCGGGATCATGATCCTGATGCGGGGGGTCGTGGACGGCGGCGGCGAGGCCGAGTCGGTGGTCGCCGGGGCGTCGGTGCTCGTGGTGGCGTTCGTCGCGCTGAATCTGCTCGCGCAGTACTTCGGGCAGCTGCGGGCGAGCGGCGGGCTCGACCATTACGCGACCCTGCCGGTGCCGCCTGCGTCCGTGGTGCTGGGGGCGGCCGGGGCGTACGCGTCCTTCACCGTGCCGGGGACCGTGGTCACGGCGGTGTTCGGGTGTGTGCTGTTCGGGCTGCCGCTGGCGCATCTGTGGGTGCTCGCCGCGGTGATTCCGCTGGCGGGGGCCGCGCTGGCCGGGCTGGGCGCGGCGCTCGGGCTGCTGGCTCCGCGGCCGGAACTGGCCACTCTGCTCGGCCAGTTGGGCATGTCCGCGGCACTGCTGCTCGGGGTGCTGCCGGCCGACCGGATGCCCGAGGTCGTGCGGCTCGCGCGGGATCTGCTGCCGTCGACGTACGGCGTCGAGGCCCTCGCGCGGACTTTCGGGGCGCATCCCGACTGGGCCTTCGTGGCCGGGGACCTCGCCGTGTGCGCCGGGGTGGGTGTGGTCTCGCTGGCCGTCGCCACGTGGGCGTACCGTCGGGCGGCCGTCCGGTGACGCGCCGCACAGACGGGCCTGGCACGATGGCAGGGTGACCGCACCGTTGACTCCGCCTCCGCCGCCGCATGAACAGTCCTCGCAGAACGCGTGGCAGCCCCCGGCTGCCGGGTACGTGGCCCCTGTGACGCATGACGTCGCGTGGGACGGCACGTACGGACAGGACGGGCCCGGAATGAAGACCGAAGTGCGGGAGGCCGCCGTGATCACGGCGGCGGTGACGGTCGCCGGCGCGCTGCTCGGGGTGCTGTGGTGGTGGCTGGCGCCGCATGTGCCGCTCGTCGGTGACGTGGTCGACAAGAGCTGGGTCGTCTACCTCTCCGACAGTGAGGGGGAGCAGGCGATCGGGGTGGACGGAACGTTCACGCTGCTTGCGGTGGCCTTCGGCGTGGTGAGTGCGCTCGGGGTGTTCTTCTGGCGGCGGCGTGGGGGTGTGCCGTTGGTGGTGGCGCTGGGGGTCGGGGGGCTGCTCGCGTCGTTGCTGGCCTGGAAGCTCGGGGTGTGGCTGGGGCCGCCGCAGGATGTGATCGCCCATGCGAAGGCCGCGGGCAAGGGGGTTACGTTCTCTGCGCCGCTGAAGCTGGGGGCGAAGGGGGCGTTGTTGGCGTGGTCGTTGGCTGCGCTGGTGGTACATCTCGGGTTGACGGCGTTGTTCGGGCCTCGGGATCCGGAGCAGTATCAGGAACACGGGGGTGTTCCCAAGGATCCTTATGGGGCGCCGATGGCCTAGGGGCCGCGCCCTTGGGGTCGCGGGGTTTCTTTCGCCCCCGCCGCCCCTACCCGTCCCGTCCTGGGGGCTGCGCCCCCAGACCCCGCTTGTCGGCCTGAACGGCCTCGTCCTCAAACGCCGGACAGGCTGAAAAGATCAAGCCTCGGCGGTGTTGCCCCCCGCGGGGGTGGGTGGGGGTTGGGGATGGCCGGGTCTTGTTCTTAAACGCCGGGCGGGCTGAAAAGATCAGGCCGCGGCGGCCGTCGAGGAGTGTTGCCCCCGGGGGTGGGTGGGGGTTCGGGATGGCAGGGTCTCGTTCTCAAACGCCGGGTGGGCTGAAAAGATCAGGCCGTGGCCGGCGGTTGAGGACGTGCGGCTCTCTTGTGCCGGACGGGCTGAAAAGATCAAGTCCCGGTCGGCGTTTGAGGACCTGAGAAGCTCTCTCACGCCGGGCGGTGGCCGTGGTTGGAGCGGCCCTTCTTGGTGCGCCACTTGCGTTTGCGGGTTTTCTTCGACATGTCTCTCGTGCTTAGCCGAGGGAGGCGCAGTCGTCGAGGGGTCAGGCACGGCCGATGGGGGCCACTACCGCTTCCGTGAGTTTGCTCAGGTCCTCGGGGGAGAGTTCGACCTCCAGGCCGCGGCGGCCCGCCGAGATGCAGATCGTGGCGTGGGCGGAGGCCGATGCGTCCAGGACCGTGGGGAGTTTCTTGCGCTGGCCCAGGGGGGAGATGCCGCCGCGGACGTAGCCCGTGGTGCGTTCGGCGAGGGCGGGGTCCGCCATGGCGGCCCGTTTGCCGCCGACCGCCGAGGCCAGGGCCTTGAGGTCCAGCTGGCCCGCCACCGGGACCACGGCCACCGTCAGGGCGCCGTCCACGTCCGCGACCAAGGTCTTGAAGACGCGGTCCGGGGACACCCCCATCGCCTCCGCCGCCTCCTCGCCGTAGGACGGGTGGGAGGGGTCGTGGTCGTAGGCGTGGATCGTGTACGGCACCCCGGCGGACGTCAGGGCGACCGTCGCGGGGGTGCCGCCCTGCTGCTGGTTCTTCTTCGTCTTCTTTGCCATTCCGGCCTTCGCAGTGACTTCTGAAATGACTTCTGCAGTGACTTCAGTTGAGGCTTGTGCGGCCGCGCGTCAGCTCCGACGCCGGCAGTGACGGCAGGTTACGGATGATCGCCGTCTCGGAGCGAAGGAGTTTCAGCTCGTCGCGCAGCCGGGACGCGGTGTCCGGGGCCTGCAGCAGGCGCTGCTTGGTGGGGGTGTCCAGCATCATCGCCGCCGCCACCAGGTAGGAGACCACGGACGGCTCGTCCGGGAGGTCGGCGCCGGTCGTGAGGGACCGTTCCCGCGCACCCGCCAGGCGTTTCTGGTACTGGCGGAAGGCCCGCAGCACGCCCTCGGCCAGTGCGCCCGCCTCGTCGCCCGGCTCCTCCGGGAGCTCCTCCAGGTCCGCCGTCAGGAAGGGGCCCGACGCGTCCACGGACACCAGGCGCGCCCGGGTCGTGCCCGTCGCCAGGACCTCGAAGGTGCCGTCCTCGCGTTCGCGGATCGTCGCCGCGTCCGCGACGCAGCCCGTCGCGTGGAACGACTTCGCCGGATCGGGGCCGAAGCCCGCCGCGGGCCCGAGTTCGGGCAGGGCCGTGGGGTCCGGCATGCCGGGCGCGCTCGGCGCCACCTCGTGGCCGTCGCGGATCGCCACGACGGCGAACCGGCGGGGTTCGTCCTCGGGTGTCTTGAGCAGGTCGCGCATCATGGCGCGATAGCGCTCCTCGAAGACGTTCAGGGGCAGTACCAGCCCCGGGAACAGCACCGAGTTCAGAGGGAAGAGCGGGAGACGGACGGTGGTCACGACGCAAGAGCCTAGTGGTCGGCGGAGCGGGCGCGTCCGGCGCGCCCACTCCGTGGATGCCGGGGCGAGGGCATGAGGCCCGTCGTACGGGCGAGGATCTCGCCGCGCACCTTCAGGAAGAGCGCCAGCGGGTCGTCCGACAAGCGGCCCCACGGGAAGGACGTGGCGTACGGGCCGATCCGGTGCAGCTCGGTGAGCGCCTCCTCCCAGCGGTCCAGCCGTACGAGGACGTACATCAGCTTGTTGCGGATCTCGGACGGCCACGGGTCGGCCGCCGGGAAGCGGGCGGAGAACGCGATCGCCCGGTCGGCCGCCGCGTCCAGCCGTGCGCGCGGCACCTCGGGGCCGACGCCGTCCGTCAGACAGGCGAAGGCCGCCCGCGAGGGCAGCGCCTGGATGAGGGAGCCTGCCGGGGCGTCCTGCGCCGCCAGGTCGGCGAAGTCGAAGCACTCGCGGTGGGAGCCCTGCCAGGACGCGGCCAGATAGCGCAGCGCCGCCACATGGCAGCCGTAGTGGTGCGGGGCGCGGCGCAGCGCCGCCTCCCACAGCTCGCCGAAGTACTTGGGGCCCGCGCCGGTGCCGCGCGCGTGGTCCAGCGCGAGCCGCCAGGGCACCGGGTCGTGGTCGTCGCCGCGCGCGGCAGCCGTGATCAGAGGGCTCACCTCGCGCAGCAGCTCCGCGCGCGCCGGGGAGCGCCAGGCGTCGTCCACCGCGAGCTGGGCCTTGATCAACAGCACGTCCGGGTCGTGCGGGGTGGCGGCGGACCACACCTCAAGCCATTCCGGGCGGGCGTGCGCGAAGGCCGCGAGGCGTCTCGCGTACCGGTCGCGGGTCTCCCAGTCGCCGCGCGTGCGCGTGTCGGCGAGCAGCGCGGAGGCGGGGCCGTGCTCGCCGCCCGCGGCCGCGACCAGCGCGGAGCCGAGGCGGTCGTCGGGCACGTCGAGCAGCACCTCGTCGTCGGCGGGGAGTCCGGCGGCGGGGAGCCCGGCGGAGGGAAGCGCAGCGGTCCGGGGGGTCCGGGCCGCGCGGCTGAACGGATGCAGCAGAGCCATGGTGTCGACCATTGAAAGGCCGCTGGTCAACCCTGCGCCAGGGCCCACGGACAAGTCGCGGAAAGTTGTACGCGGATCGGTCAAGTACCGGTAAAGGGTGACTGTTCGACAAGTGTTTGGGTTGTTGTGTGCGAAACCCGGGTGTTCCCAGGACTTCAGTTCCGTCTCAGCAGCCGCGTCGCCCCCGCCGCCACCGTCGTCGCCAGGATCCAGCCGAGCAGGATCATCGCCGCGGACAGCCACTGCCAGCCGCCGCTCAGCTGCCAGACCCCGACCTGGCCCAGGTCGATGACCGGGAGTAGCAGGTCCAGCGCGAACAGAGCCGGGTTCCACGGCGGGTGGGCCCCCGGCTGCAGCGGCGGATGGCTCGCATGCGCGAAGGCCAGCGAGCCCGCCGCCCACAGCACCGCCATCCACACGGCGGCCCGGCCCGGCCGGTACCCGTAGGCCACCGTCCAGTCCTGCGCGTACCCCCACAGCTTGGCGGCGATCGGCAGGCTCTCGCGGCGCCGGCGCTGCTTGGCGAGGAGCACCTCGCGCGCGTCCTCGTCCTCACCGCCGGCCCGCAGCACCGAGGCGAGTCGCTCGTACGGCTCCGGGTTGTACTCGGCGGTCGCCGCGGTCACCCACTCCAGCCGCTCGGTCAGCGGGAAGGGGCCCTGCGGCACCAGGTTCTCGTACTGGAAACCGCCCATGTGCAGATTGCCGGGACCGGGCCAGGCGCTCGCCCGGTCGACCAGGTTGACCACCCGCGCCCCCGACAGGACGACCTTGCCGCGCTGCGGCCGCTCCCCGAGGAAGCGCAGCTCGGGCGTCTGCACCCGGCGCAGGGACAGCTCCTGGTCGTCGGTGAAGGTGAACCGGGCCCGCTCCAGATCGACCGCGTCCTCGAAGCGCCCGTCGTCCAGGCGCACCCCGCCCTGGCACTCGAAGCGCTGGATCCGCGTCCCGCGCGCGGGCGTCGCACCGCTCAGCATCGAGGCGCCGACGCCCGCGGGCGTCAGGTACAGCGTGCGTCCGACGCTCAGCTGGGGTGCGTTCAGCGCGAGCCTGCCGTACGGGTTGGCCAGCCGCGCGCCGCGCAGGCTCAGCGACACGCCGATCTTCGCGCTGCGCAGGCTCAGCTCGCCGTGCGACTCCAGCAGCTCGGCCTGCAGGTCCTGGCCGACCATCATGCCGTCGCCGGCGATCGAACGGCCGCTGCGGTCGCGGTGGACGATCGCCTGGTTGAGCAGCAGATCCGTACCGATGTGCGCGTCGGTCAGCCGGATGCCGCCCAGGAAGCGGCAGCGCGGGAGGTGCAGATCGCCCTCCGTGTGCACGCGCGCGGCCTCCAGCCGGGGCACCGAGCAGTCCACCATCCGCACGGTCGTGAAGTGGGCCTCCGGCAGCAGCACGTCCCGCTCGAAGCGGCAGCCGCGCATCTCGACGTACGGCACCACCACGCCGCCCGCGAGGTCCAGCGAGCCGCTGATCTGCACCCCGCGCAGCTTCAGCGAGGACACCCGGCCCGCGAGCGCGGGCGGACCGTCCAGCAGCAGCCAGCACACGATGCGCGCCCGCACGGTCCGCTCGGGCCCCCAGGGATGCCCGCCGTGCGGATCGTCGACGAGGGTGTCCCCGCTGCTCAGGTCGTACACACTGCCGTTGCGGAAGGCCTGCCACATGCCGGCCTCGGCGGCGGTCAGATCGTCCGGCAGGTCTCCGGCGCGGAAGCCGGCCCCTTCGGTCACTGCGCTTTCATCCCCCTGGTCCTCATAGCGGTCGCACAACCGTTCATGCCCGCTGTGTGACGTCCCGAACGCAAGACGTGAAGGCGATCTTCCGCGTTCCGCCGCGGTTCCGTATCAGCCACTGGAACGCGCGGACGACGTCTGACCACCGTCTGAGAGAATTGAGCCCGTGATCTCCCGAATCGATCTGCGCGGCGACGCCCTCCCCGAGGGCCCCGCCCTGCGCGACCTGCTGCCCCGAGCCGACTTCGACGTTCAGGCCGCCCTGGAGAAGGTGCGTCCGATCTGCGAAGCCGTGCATCATCGGGGCGACGCGGCGCTGATCGACTTCGCCGAGAAGTTCGACGGGGTCAGGCTGGACCAGGTCCGGGTGCCCGCCGCGGCGCTCACGCGCGCGTTGGAGGAGCTCGACCCGGCGGTCCGTGCGGCCCTGGAGGAGTCCATCCGGCGCGCCCGTCTCGTCCACCGCGAGCAGCGCCGTACGACCCACACGACCCAGGTCGTGCCGGGCGGCTCGGTCACCGAGAAGTGGGTGCCGGTGGAGCGCGTCGGGCTGTACGCGCCCGGCGGCCGCTCGGTCTACCCGTCCTCCGTGGTCATGAACGTCGTCCCGGCGCAGGAGGCCGGCGTCGAGTCCATCGCCCTCGCCTCCCCGGCGCAGGCCGAATTCGACGGACTGCCGCACCCGACGATCCTCGCCGCCTGCGCGCTGCTCGGCGTCGACGAGGTGTACGCGGCCGGTGGCGCGACCGCCGTCGCGATGTTCGCGCACGGCACCGAGTCCTGCGCGCCCGCCAACATGGTCACAGGCCCCGGCAACATCTGGGTCGCCGCCGCCAAGCGCTACTTCACCGGCAAGATCGGCATCGACGCCGAGGCCGGCCCCACCGAGATCGCGGTCCTCGCCGACGACACGGCCGACCCGGTGCACGTCGCCTCCGACCTGATCAGCCAGGCCGAGCACGACCCGCTGGCCGCCGCCGTCCTGGTCACCGACTCCGTGGCACTCGCCGACGCGGTGGAGAAGGAGCTGGAGCCGCAGGTCGCGGCGACCAAGCACATCGAGGACCGGATCGTGCCCGCTCTGCAGGGCCGGCAGTCCGCGATCGTCCTCGTCGACGGCATCGACGAGGGCCTCAGGGTCGTCGACGCCTACGGCGCCGAGCACCTGGAGATCCAGACGGCGGACGCCACCGCCGTGGCCGACCGGGTGAAGAACGCCGGCGCGATCTTCATCGGCCCCTGGGCGCCGGTCTCCCTCGGCGACTACGCGGCCGGCTCCAACCACGTGCTCCCGACCGGCGGTTGCGCCTGCCACTCCTCGGGCCTGTCGGTCCAGTCCTTCCTGCGCGGCATCCACATCGTCGACTACACGAAGGACGCGCTGGCCGAGGTCGCGCACCACGTGGTCACGCTGGCGGAGGCGGAGGACCTGCCGGCGCACGGCGCGGCGATCAAGGCAAGGTTCGGCTGGAAGGTGCCCGAGAGCAAGTGAACGACGTGAGGATCGACGATCTCCCCGTACGGGACGAGCTGCGCGGCAAGTCCCCCTACGGTGCGCCCCAGCTGGACGTCCCCGTACGGCTGAACACCAACGAGAACCCCTATCCGCTGCCCGAGCCGCTGGTCGAGCGCATCGCGGAGCGCGTCCGCGAGGCCGCCCGTGACCTCAACCGCTACCCGGACCGCGACGCCGTCGAGCTGCGCACCCAGCTCGCCAAGTACCTGACGGACACCTCCGGCCACCAGGTCGGCCTGGCCAACGTCTGGGCCGCCAACGGCTCCAACGAGGTCATCCAGCAGCTGCTGCAGACCTTCGGCGGACCGGGCCGCACCGCGATCGGCTTCGAGCCCTCGTACTCGATGCACGCGCTCATCTCGCGCGGCACCGGCACCGGCTGGATCTCGGGCCCGCGCAACGCCGACTTCACGATCGACCTCCCGGCCGCCGAGCGGTGGATCGCCGAGAACAAGCCGGACGTCGTCTTCATCACCACCCCCAACAACCCCACCGGCAACGCGGTTCCGCGGGAGACGGTCCTCGCGCTGTACGAGGCCGCGCAGGCCGCGAAGCCGTCCGTGGTGATCGTGGACGAGGCGTACATCGAGTTCAGCCACGGCGACTCACTGCTGCCGCTGATCGAAGGCCGGCCGAACCTCGTCGTCTCCCGGACGATGTCGAAGGCCTTCGGCGCGGCCGGTCTGCGCCTGGGCTATCTCGCCGCGCACCCGGCCGTCGTCGACGCCGTCCAGCTGGTACGGCTGCCGTACCACCTCTCGGCGATCACCCAGGCGACGGCGCTGGCCGCCCTGGAGCACACCGACACGCTGCTGAAGTACGTCGAGCAGCTGAAGTCGGAGCGGGACCGGCTGGTGAGCGAGTTGCGGGCGCTCGGCTTCGACGTCGTCGAGTCCGACGCGAACTTCGTGCAGTTCGGGCGGTTCGAGGGCGAGGGCGGCTCCCACGCCGCCTGGCAGAAGATCCTCGACCGGGGTGTGCTGGTACGGGACAACGGCATCCCGGGGTGGCTGCGGGTGTCCGCCGGAACCCCGGAGGAGAACGACGCGTTCCTGGACGCGGTACGTGAACTGAAGAAGGAGCACGGAGCATGAGCCGCGTAGGACGCGTGGAACGGGTCACCAAGGAGACGTCGGTGCTCGTCGAGATAGACCTCGACGGCAGCGGCAAGGTCGATGTGTCGACCGGGGTCGGCTTCTACGACCACATGCTCGACCAGCTCGGCAGGCACGGCCTGTTCGACCTCACCGTCAAGACCGAGGGCGACCTGCACATCGACTCGCACCACACGATCGAGGACACCGCCCTCGCGCTCGGCGCCGCCTTCAAGCAGGCGCTCGGCGACAAGGTGGGGATCTACCGGTTCGGCAACTGCACGGTGCCCCTGGACGAGTCGCTCGCCCAGGTGACCGTCGACCTGTCCGGCCGCCCGTACCTCGTGCACACCGAGCCCGAGAACATGGCGCCGATGATCGGCGAGTACGACACCACGATGACCCGGCACATCCTGGAGTCCTTCGTCGCCCAGGCCCAGATCGCGCTGCACGTGCACGTGCCGTACGGGCGCAACGCGCACCACATCGTGGAGTGCCAGTTCAAGGCGCTGGCGCGGGCCCTGCGCTACGCCTCGGAGCGCGACCCGCGCGCGGCCGGCATCCTGCCCTCCACGAAGGGCGCGCTGTAAAGCCATGAACGGACTGTCGACCGTCCTGATCGTCGTCGGCCTCTTCCTGGTCGGCGGCATCATCTCCTTCGTCAAGCAGCAGATGCCGAAGAGCCTGATCGTGCTGCTCTCCGTCAGCGCCGCGATGTGTCTGGTCGCGGGTGTCCTGAGGCTGGAGGTGTGGAATTGAGCAACTCCAAGAAGGTCGTGGTCTTCGACTACGGCTTCGGGAACGTCCGCTCCGCCGAGCGTGCCCTCGCGCGCACCGGTGCGGGCGTCGAGATCACACGTGACTTCGACAAGGCCATGAACGCGGACGGCCTGCTGGTGCCGGGCGTCGGCGCCTTCGCCGCCTGTATGCAGGGCCTGAAGGAGGCGCGCGGCGACTGGATCGTCGACCGCCGGCTGTCCGGCGGGCGTCCGGTCATGGGCATCTGCGTGGGCATGCAGATCCTGTTCGCGCGCGGCATCGAGCACGGCGTGGAGACCGAGGGCCTCGACGAGTGGCCCGGCTCGGTCGAGCCGCTGCAGGCAGAGATCGTGCCCCACATGGGCTGGAACACCGTCGAGGCGCCCGCCGACTCCCAGCTGTTCGCCGGCCTGGACGCCGACGCGCGCTTCTACTTCGTGCACTCCTACGCCGTCCACGACTGGTCGCTGGAGACGCACAACCCGACGATGCTCGCCCCCAAGGTGACCTGGTCGACGCATGGCAAGCCGTTCGTGGCGGCCGTCGAGAACGGCGCCCTGTGGGCCACCCAGTTCCACCCCGAGAAGTCCGGCGACGCCGGAGCGCAGCTGCTCACCAACTGGATCGGAACCCTGTAGACCATGGCCAAGCTCGAACTCCTCCCCGCCGTCGACGTACGCGACGGCCAGGCGGTCCGCCTCGTGCACGGCGAGTCCGGCACGGAGACCTCCTACGGCTCCCCGCTGGAGGCCGCCCTCGCCTGGCAGCGGTCGGGCGCCGAGTGGCTGCACCTGGTCGACCTGGACGCCGCGTTCGGCACCGGCGACAACCGTGGGCTGATCGCCGAGGTCGCGAAGGCGATGGACATCAAGGTGGAGCTGTCCGGAGGCATCCGCGACGACGCCTCCCTGGCCGCCGCCCTGGCCACCGGCTGCACCCGGGTGAATCTCGGCACGGCCGCCCTGGAGACCCCGGAGTGGGTCGCCAAGGTCATCGCCGAGCACGGCGACAAGATCGCGGTGGGTCTGGACGTACGCGGCACGACCCTGCGCGGCCGCGGCTGGACCCGCGACGGCGGCGACCTCTACGAGACGCTGGAGCGCCTCAACAAGGAGGGCTGCGCACGATACGTCGTCACCGACATCGCCAAGGACGGCACCCTGCAGGGCCCCAACCTGGAGCTGCTGAAGAACGTCTGCGCGGCGACCGACCGCCCGGTCGTGGCGTCCGGCGGCGTGTCGTCCCTGGACGACCTCCGCGCCATCGCCGAACTGGTACCCCTCGGTGTCGAGGGCTCCATCGTCGGGAAGGCCCTGTACGCGAAGGCGTTCACCCTGGAAGAGGCCTTGGAGGCTGTGTCGCTATGACGTCCGAAGCCGTACGGCGTGTGCAGAGCGGAAGTCCCTGGGAAGAGTCCTTCGGTTTCGCCCGCGCCGTGGCGGCGGGCGACCGCGTGCTGGTGGCCGGCACGACGTCCTTCAAGGGCAGCGTGCTCTACGGGGAGGGCGACCCCTACGAGCAGGCCAAGGTGGCCTTCACCAGCGCGATCGAGGCGATCGGTGAACTCGGGCTCGGCGTCGAGTCCGTGATCCTTACGCGGATGTACCTGACCCATGCGCGGGACGTGGACGCCGTGGGCCGGGCCCACAAGGAACTGTTCGACACGGTGCGCCCGGTCTCGACCCTTCTCGTGGTGGAGGGCTTCGTCGACCCGCGCATCCTGGTCGAAGTGGAACTGGAAGCCTTCCGGGGCTAGAGGCAATACAGAGGAGCCGTGGATTCATGACCCTGGCGGTCCGAGTCATCCCCTGCCTGGACGTGGACAACGGCCGGGTCGTCAAGGGCGTCAACTTCCAGAACCTGCGCGACGCGGGCGACCCCGTCGAGATGGCCAAGGTGTACGACGCCGAGGGCGCCGACGAGCTGACGTTCCTGGACATCACCGCCTCGTCGGGCAACCGCGAGACGACGTACGACGTGGTCCGCCGTACGGCCGAGCAGGTGTTCATCCCGCTCACGGTCGGCGGCGGTGTCCGCACGGCCGAGGACGTGGACAAGCTGCTGCGGGCCGGCGCGGACAAGGTGGGCGTCAACACGGCCGCGATCGCCCGCCCCGACCTGATCCGCGAGATCGCGGAGCGCTTCGGCCGCCAGGTGCTGGTCCTGTCCGTGGACGCGCGCCGCACCGCCGAGGGCACCTTCGAGGTCACCACCCACGGCGGCCGTCGCGGCACCGGCATCGACGCCGTCGAGTGGGCGCACCGGGCCGCCGAGCTGGGTGCGGGCGAGATCCTGCTCAACTCCATGGACGCGGACGGCACGAAGGACGGCTACGACCTGGAGATGATCGCCGCGGTCCGCAAGCACGTGACGGTCCCGGTGATCGCCTCGGGCGGCGCGGGCAGGCTGACCGACTTCCCGCCGGCCATCGGCGCGGGCGCGGACGCGGTGCTGGCGGCGTCCGTCTTCCACTTCGGCGACCTGCGCATCGGCGAGGTGAAGCAGGCGCTGCGGGAGGCCGGGCACCCCGTCCGCTGAGCATGCCGCGACCGGCGCCGGGGGCGCCGGTCCGGTCCGCCGGCCGCTTCAGATGCCCAGCTGCTTCGCCTCGTGCAGCTTCGCGACCGCGTCCTTGTCGCCGTCCAGTTCCACCTTGGCGGCGCTCTGCCGGCCGTAGGAGAACAGCAGCAGCTCCGACGGCTCGCCGGTCACCGTCACCACGGGGGTGCCGCGGTGGGCGACCGCCGTCTGGCCGTCCGGGCGGCGCAGCACCAGTCCTGTCGGGGCGCTGCGGCCCATCAGGCGGGCCGAGCGTTCGAGGCGGGACCACAGGGTGTCCTGGAAGACCTGGTCCAGCTCGCGCGGCGCCCAGTCCGGCCGCGCACGGCGGACGTCCTCCGTGTGGACGTAGAACTCGACGGTGTTCGACAACTCGTCGACCTGCTTGAGCTGGAACGGCGAGAAGCGCGGCGGGCCGGTGCGGATGAGCTGGATCAGCTCCTCGTACGGCTTGGCGGTGAACTCGGCCATCACCCGGTCCAGGCGCGGCGCGAGTTGCTTGATCAGGAGGCCTCCGGCGGCGTCGGGACGGCGCTCGCGCACCACCACGTGCGCGGCGAGGTCACGGGTGAGCCAGCCCTCGCAGAGGGTCGGGGCCTCCGGGCCCTCGGCCTCCAACAGGTCGGCCAGGAGAAGTCGTTCACGCTTGGCGAAAGTCGACATGCCAGCCAGCCTACGTCCGCCCCGGAGGTCCGCCCACCCGTCGCCCGACCACCACCCCTCACCGAGGCGCTTCGCGCCGCCTCTTCCAATCAGTGGACACCGTCCGGTCACTGTCAGTGGCGGGAGGCACAATGGCACCCATGACCAGCACGCCGCCCCCCAGCAGCCTCGACCCGGAGATCGCCGCGCGCCTCAAGCGCAGCGCCGACGGGCTCGTCCCCGCCATCGCCCAGCAGTACGACACCGGTGAGGTGCTCATGCTCGGCTGGATGGACGACGAGGCGCTGCACCGCACCCTCACCACCGGCCGCTGCACGTACTGGTCGCGCAGCCGCCAGGAGTACTGGGTGAAGGGCGACACCTCCGGCCACTTCCAGTGGGTCAAGTCCGTCGCCCTCGACTGTGACGCGGACACCGTGCTGGTCAAGGTCGACCAGGTCGGCGCCGCCTGCCACACCGGCGCCCGCACCTGCTTCGACGCCGACGTGCTCGTCAAGGACGGCGCCGGTTCCGGCGCGGCGTCCACGGATCAGTAAGGTCTGCCGCCATGGACCTCGAGACCTTCCGCAAGCTGGCCACCGACCGGCGCGTCATCCCGGTCACGCGCAAGCTCCTCGCCGACGGCGACACCCCGGTCGCGCTCTATCGCAAGCTCGCCGCCGAGCGCCCCGGCACCTTCCTGCTGGAGTCCGCGGAGAACGGGCGCTCCTGGTCCCGTTACTCCTTCGTGGGCGTGCGGTCGGCAGCGACCCTGACGGCTCGTGACGGGCAGGCCCACTGGCTCGGCGCCCCGCCCGTCGGCGTCCCCGTCGACGGTGATCCGCTGGTCGCCCTGCGCGCCACCATCGAGGCCCTGCACACCCCGCACCAGGAGGGCCTGCCGCCCTTCACCGGAGGCATGGTCGGCTATCTCGGCTACGACATCGTGCGCCGCCTGGAGAAGATCGGCCCGGGGGAGCGGGACGACCTGCGGCTGCCCGAGCTCACCATGCTGCTCACCAGCGACCTCGCCGTCATGGACCACTGGGAGGGCTCGGTCCTGCTGATCGCCAACGCGATCAACCACAACGACCTCGACACGGGCGTCGACGAGGCCTACGCGGACGCGGTCGCCCGCCTCGACACCATGGAGGCCGACCTCTCCCGCGCGGTCGCCCAGCCGCCCGCCGTGCTCCCGCCCTCCGAACTCCCCGAGTACACGGCCCTGTGGGGCGGCCCCGAATTCCAGGAGGCAGTCGAGGACATCAAGGAGCGCATCCGGGCCGGGGAGGCCTTCCAGGTCGTCCCCTCCCAGCGCTTCGAAACGCCGTGCACGGCAAGCGCGTTGGACGTCTACCGGGTGCTGCGGGCGACCAACCCCTCGCCGTACATGTACCTGTTCCGCTTCGACGGCTTCGACGTCGTCGGCTCTTCCCCCGAGGCCCTGGTCAAGGTCGAGGACGGGCATGCGATGGTCCACCCCATCGCCGGGACGCGGCACCGCGGGGCCACCCCGCAGGAGGACCAGGCCCTCGCCGACGAACTGCTCGCCGACCCCAAGGAGCGCGCCGAGCACCTCATGCTCGTCGACCTCGGCCGCAACGACCTGGGACGGGTGTGCGAGCCGGGCTCGGTCGAGGTCGTCGACTTCATGTCCGTCGAGCGGTACTCGCACGTGATGCACATCGTCTCCACCGTCACCGGCAAGGTCGCCGAGGGCCGCACCGCCTTCGACGTCCTCACCGCCTGCTTCCCGGCAGGCACCCTCTCCGGCGCCCCCAAGCCCCGGGCGATGCAGATCATCGACGAACTCGAGCCGTCCCGGCGCGGGTTGTACGGCGGCTGCGTCGGCTACCTGGACTTCGCGGGGGACTCCGACACCGCCATCGCCATCCGCACGGCCCTGCTGCGGGGCGGCACGGCGTACGTCCAGGCAGGCGCCGGCATCGTCGCCGACTCCGACCCGCTCGCCGAGGACCAGGAGTGCCGCAACAAGGCCGCGGCCGTGCTGCGGGCGGTCCACACGGCCAACCGGCTGGGCCGGTAGGACCTTCCGGCGGCCAGTGGGGTGCTTCTCACGTGAACCCCGGGTGACGGCTCGCCCGGGGTTCGGGCGATAGTGGAGTACGTGACTGCTGTTCCTCACCCCCGTTCCGAAGCCGACGGACCCGCGCGGTCCGGTCGCCGGAGTCTCGCCCTTGCCCTGCTGTGCGGTGCGCTCGGCGCGGCCGTGGCGTTGCTGGCCACCCGTCAGCGCTGGGCGGAGGGGACCGCGACGGTGGCCGGCGGCGCCTTCCCGCTGACCGCCAAGGGCAGCGACGTCACGGGCGTACCCGCGGCGCTCGCCATAGTGGGCCTCGCCGCGCTCGTCGCCGTCTTCGCCGTCCGCAGGGCGGGCCGCCTGCTGGTCTCCGCCCTGCTCGCGCTCTCCGGCGCCGGCACCGTCGCCGCGGCCCTGCTGGGCGTCTCCGACAGCTCCGCGCTCGACGAGAAGGCCGCGCAGGCCGCCGGCGACACCTCGGCCACCGTGGACGGCCTCTCCCACACCGCCTGGCCGTACGTCGCGGCCGTGGGCGGCCTCCTGCTCCTCGTCGCGGGCCTGCTCGCCCTGCGCTACGGTCGGAACTGGCCCGCGATGTCCGGCCGCTACGAACGCGACGGCGCCCCCAAGGCCCGCCGTAGGACCGCGTCCGTGGACCCCGACCGCCCCGAGGACATCTGGAAGGCACTCGACCGCGGCGAGGACCCCACGGGGGCCTAGCCCGCCCTCTCCCGGGTCGCCACGCGCAAGCAGCCACCCCCGAGCAGTGCACGCGTGTGCGTGCGGGACAATGTCCGTTGAGCGTCCGGCTCAGACACGTAAACATCAGCGAGGAGCAAGTCATGGCGGGCAGCAGCCACGGTCACACCCCGGCCGCCTGGACCGGTGTCACGATCGCCTTCATCGGTTTCTGCGTCTCGGGTGCCTTCATGGTGATGGCTCAGCCCGTGGGCTTCTGGGTCGGCATGGCGATCGCGGTCGTCGGCGGCATCGTCGGCTGGATCATGAGCGCGATGGGCATGGGCCAGCCGAAGGACGCGCACCAGACGTTCCAGGACGCGCTCGAGAAGAGCCAGGCGGCCGTCAGCGCCAAGAGCTGACTCACACGACTGCCGCTGAGGGGCGATCCGGTGCCGGATCGCCCCTCACGCGTGCGTGGCGCCCACCCGGGGGGACAATGCGAGACGTGAACGCCGAGAGCCGACCCGCCACACCGTCCGCCACCGAACCCACGGCGGTGGCGCGGCTCGCCGTCCCCGCCGGGGTGCTGGCGGCCGTCGCCGGTGCCTTCGCGTACGTGGGGACGGTCACCCCGTACCAGCCCGGTCACTACCCGGTCTGCCCCCTCTACCGGCTCACCGGCCTGTACTGCCCCGGCTGCGGCGGCCTGCGCAGCGCGCACTCCTTCATCCACGGGGACTTCCTCGCGGCGCTCCAGGCCAACGCCCTCGCCGTGGTCGGCTATCTGGGCTTCGCCGTGCTGTGGACCGTATGGGTGGTGCGCGCCGTGCGCGGACGGCCGTTCCGCCTCGAACTCGGGACCCGGCAGCTGTGGGTGCTGGGGACGTTGTCGCTGGTCTTCACGGTTGTCCGGAACCTGCCGTTCGGTGGCTGGCTACATCCTTGATCAATGGGCGAATGTCCAGGTACTGGGACCGGCGTCAACCGGATGTGAGGCCTACCCCTCCCTGCGGATACCATCGCAGTGACCATCTGCTTTTCCCCAGGGGTCAGCTTGGCTCACAGCTTGAACAGTCAACCGTCTGGAAGGGGGCCGCTCGCGTGAGTGTGCTCGACGAGATCATCGACGGAGTCCGTGCCGACCTCGCGGAGCGGCAGGCGCGCGTCAGCCTCGACGAGCTCAAGGAGCGCGCGGCGAAGGCTCCCGCGGCCAAGGACGGCCTGGCCGCCCTGCGCGGCGACGGTGTGAAGGTCATCTGTGAGGTCAAGCGTTCCAGCCCCTCCAAGGGCGCCCTGGCCGCCATCGCCGACCCGGCGGGCCTCGCCGCGGACTACGAGGCGGGCGGTGCCGCCGTCATCTCCGTCCTGACCGAGCAGCGCCGTTTCGGCGGCTCGCTGGCCGACCTGGAGGCGGTCCGCGCCCGCGTGGACATCCCGGTCCTGCGCAAGGACTTCATCGTCACCTCGTACCAGCTGTGGGAGGCCCGCGCCTACGGCGCCGACCTCGCCCTGCTGATCGTCGCGGCCCTCGACCAGCCCGCCCTCGAATCCCTCATCGAGCGTGCCGTCTCCATCGGCCTCACCCCGCTCGTCGAGGTCCACGACGAGGACGAGGTCGAGCGCGCGGTGGACGCGGGCGCCAAGGTCATCGGCATCAACGCGCGCAACCTCAAGACCCTCGAGGTGGACCGCGGCACCTTCGAGCGCGTCGCCCCCGAGATCCCCGACGGCATCGTCAAGATCGCCGAGTCCGGCGTCCGCGGCCCTCACGACCTCATCGCCTACGCCAACGCCGGCGCCGACGCGGTCCTGGTCGGCGAATCCCTGGTCACCGGCAAGGACCCGAAGTCGGCGGTGTCCGACCTGGTGGCGGCGGGTGAGCACCCCGCACTCCGGCACGGACGCAGCTGATCACCCGCTAGGCTTACTGCAATGACTCTCACCGTGACCACCCTGGACCGACACGCCCGCCTGGCGCGCGGCTGCCGGCCCCGAGGCTGCCGCGCCCCGGCACGCAGGGTGCACGGCCGCAGGGTCAGGTACGTCATCGGTGACGAGCCGGGGCAGGTCAACGGCCGGCGATGGCAGCGGCTTCTCAGGGGCGCGGGGCTCTATTTGATTTGCGGCTACCGCCGCGCGGGCGCGACCAGCCACTGACGGCCTGCAGCCGACATACACACCCCGCCCCCACGGCGACCAGGAATTTCCCAAACTCACCGTGAGGTTTCCGCATGCCCAGCGACTTCTTCATCCCCGACCCGGAGGGTCAAGTCCCCACCCCCGAAGGCTACTTCGGCGCATTCGGCGGCAAGTTCATCCCGGAGGCCCTCGTCGCCGCCGTCGACGAGGTGGCCGTCGAGTACGACAAGGCCAAGCACGACCCCGAGTTCGCCCGGGAACTCGACGACCTGCTGGTCCACTACACCGGCCGCCCCAGCTCCCTCACCGAGGTCCCCCGCTTCGCCGAACACGCCGGTGGCGCCCGGGTGTTCCTCAAGCGGGAGGACCTCAACCACACCGGCTCCCACAAGATCAACAACGTGCTGGGTCAGGCCCTGCTGACCAAGCGCATGGGCAAGACCCGCGTCATCGCCGAGACCGGCGCCGGCCAGCACGGCGTCGCCACGGCGACGGCCTGCGCGCTGTTCGGCCTGGAGTGCACCATCTACATGGGCGAGATCGACACCAAGCGCCAGGCCCTGAACGTGGCCCGGATGCGCATGCTCGGTGCCGAGGTCGTCGCGGTGAAGTCCGGCAGCCGTACGCTCAAGGACGCCATCAACGAGGCCTTCCGCGACTGGGTCGCCAACGTCGACCACACCCACTACCTGTTCGGTACGGTGGCCGGCCCGCACCCCTTTCCGGCCATGGTCCGCGACTTCCACCGTGTGATCGGCGTCGAGGCCCGCCGCCAGCTTCTCGAGCAGGCCGGACGCCTGCCCGACGCGGCCATCGCCTGTGTCGGCGGCGGCTCCAACGCCATCGGCCTCTTCCACGCCTTCATCCCGGACGTGTCCGTACGCCTCATCGGCTGCGAGCCCGCCGGCCACGGCGTGGAGACCGGCGAGCACGCGGCCACGCTGACCGCGGGCGAGCCCGGCATCCTGCACGGCTCCCGCTCCTACGTCCTGCAGGACGAGGAGGGCCAGATCACCGAGCCGTACTCGATCTCGGCCGGTCTGGACTACCCGGGCATCGGCCCCGAGCACTCCTACCTCAAGGACAGCGGCCGCGGCGAGTACCGCGCGGTCACCGACGACGCGGCGATGCAGGCCCTGCGGCTGCTGTCGCGCACCGAGGGGATCATCCCGGCCATCGAGAGCGCGCACGCGCTGGCCGGTGCCCTGGAGGTCGGCAAGGAGCTGGGCAAGGACGGCCTGATCGTCGTCAACCTGTCCGGCCGCGGCGACAAGGACATGGACACGGCCGCCCGGTACTTCGGCCTGTACGACACCGACGCCGAGGTCGCCGCCGACGAAGCCGACCTCGCGGAGATCGAGGGGGACGCCAAGTGAGCGGGAACATCCAACTTCTGTCCGACACCCTCGCCGCCGCGAAGACGGAGGGGCGCGCCGCACTCATCGCCTACCTCCCGGCCGGGTTCCCGACCGTGGACGGCGGCATCGAAGCGATCAAGGCCGTCTTCGACGGCGGTGCGGACGTCGTCGAGGTCGGGCTGCCGCACAGCGACCCCGTCCTCGACGGCCCCGTCATCCAGACCGCGGACGACATCGCCCTGCGCGGCGGAGTCAAGATCGCCGACGTCATGCGGACGGTCCGCGAGGCGCACACGGCCACCGGGAAGCCGGTGCTCGTGATGACGTACTGGAACCCGATCGACCGCTACGGCGTCGAGCGCTTCACCGCCGAGCTCGCCGAGGCCGGCGGCGCGGGCTGCATCCTGCCCGACCTGCCGGTGCAGGAGTCGGCCCTGTGGAGGGAGCACGCCGAGAAGCACGGGCTCGCCACGGTCTTCGTGGTCGCGCCCAGCAGCAAGGACGCGCGGCTCGCGCAGATCACCGCGGCGGGCAGCGGGTTCGTGTACGCCGCCTCGCTGATGGGCGTCACCGGCACCCGGGAGTCGGTGGGCGCGCAGGCCCAGGACCTGGTGGAGCGCACCCGTGCCACCGGCGCCGACCTGCCCGTCTGTGTCGGGCTCGGGGTATCCAACGCGGAGCAGGCCGCCGAGGTGGCCGGCTTCGCCGACGGTGTGATCGTCGGCTCGGCCTTCGTCAAGCGGATGCTGGACGCGCCGGACGACGCGGCCGGTGTCGAGGCCGTCCGCTCGCTCGCCGGTGAGCTCGCCAAGGGCGTGCGCCGACAGGCGTGACCGGGCAGTTCATCTCACGTGGGTCCGCTCGTTTCGCGGGGGTCCTCCGAACGAGTGGATCTGGGGCCGGGGAGGCGCATTGCGCCTCCCCGGCTTCGTTCTGGGGGTGTGAGCGACAAGAACCGAGACGGAAAGCGCACCGCCCGGGAGCGGCTGGCGGTCGAGCGTGAGAAGCAGAAGGCCGCGGAGAAGCGACGGCGGACGCTGATCGTGGGCGCGAGCGTCGTCTGCGTCCTCGGCCTCGCGGCGGTGATCGGGGTGGTCGCCGCCAACGCGGGCAAGGACAAGAACAAGAGCTCGGGCCCGGTCGTGGCGCCTTCCGGGGCGCAGGGCAAGGACGGCCTCGCGATCGCCGTGGGCAAGGAGGGCGCCAAGCGGACGCTCACCATCTGGGAGGACTTCCGCTGCCCGGCCTGCCAGGCCTTCGAGACGGTGTACCGGCCGACGCTCCATGAGCTGACCGACTCCGGCAAGCTCAGAATCGAATACCACCTGGTCCGGCTGATCGACGGCAACCTCGGCGGTACCGGCTCGCTGCGTGCGGGCAATGCCGCCGCCTGCGCGCAGAACGCCGGAAAGTTCCGCGACTACCACGACGTGCTCTACGAGAACCAGCCCAAGGAGACCGTCGACACCTTCGCCGACAACGCCAAGCTGATCGACCTGGCGCGCAAGGTGGGCGGTCTGGACACGGCGGCCTTCCGCACGTGCGTCGACGGCGGCAGACACGACAGCTGGGTCGACAAGTCGAACGCCGCCTTCAAGGCCGGCCGTTTCAGCGGGACCCCCACCGTGCTGCTCGACGGCAAGAACATCTACCAGGACCAGACGCTGACACCGGCGAAGCTGAAGCAGATGGTGCTGGCGGCGAAGTAGGGCGGGCCCAGGCCCTGGGGTAAGAGTTTCACGCCCGCCCGTTATGGACCCGTAGCCGGGCTGCTTGCCGTCGGCCCGGCCCGGCACGGTAGCGTCGACTCTGCCATGGAAGAACTTGCCTACATTCCGAGCCCGTCGCGCGGGGTGCTGTACCTCGGCCCCATCCCGCTGCGCGGCTACGCATTCTGCATCATCATCGGCGTCTTCGTCGCGGTCTGGCTCGGCAACAGGCGCTGGATCGCCCGGGGCGGGCGAGCCGGCACGGTGGCCGACATCGCTGTCTGGGCGGTGCCCTTCGGCCTGGTCGGCGGTCGCCTGTACCACGTGATCACGGACTACGAGCTGTACTTCAGCCAGGGCCGTGACTGGGTGGACGCCTTCAAGGTGTGGCAGGGCGGCCTGGGCATCTGGGGTGCGATCGCGCTCGGCGCGGTCGGCGCGTGGATCGGCTGCCGCCGCCGGGGCATCCCGCTGCCCGCCTACGCAGACGCCATCGCCCCCGGTATCGCCTTCGCGCAGGCGATCGGACGCTGGGGCAACTGGTTCAACCAGGAGCTGTACGGCAAGGAGACCCACCTTCCCTGGGCGCTGCACATCACGTCCTCCGCGGACGGCCGGGTGCCCGGGTACTACCACCCGACCTTCCTCTACGAGTCCCTGTGGTGCATCGGCGTCGCGCTGCTCGTGATCTGGGCCGACCGCCGCTTCAAGATGGGACACGGCCGGGCGTTCGCGCTGTATGTCGCCGCGTACTGCGTGGGCCGGGCGTGGATCGAGTACATGCGCGTCGACGACGCCCACCACATCCTGGGCCTGCGGCTCAACGACTGGACCGCGGGGATCGTGTTCCTGCTAGCGGTGGCGTACATCGTGGTGTCGGCGAAGAAGCGGCCCGGCAGGGAAGAAGTGGTCGAGCCGGGTGCCGCGGAGGAAGCGGCCGAGGCCGACGGCGAGGGCGCCGTGGCCCTCGACAAGGACGAGGTGGACTCCCCCTCGGCGAAGCAGGACGCGGAGGGCTCCGCAGCGGAACCCGAAGAACGTGCAGAACCCGAGGCCGCGGAGAACGAGGCGGAGGACAGCGCGAAGGACAGCGCCGAGTCGGCCAAGAAGAGCTGACCGTCCGGTCGTACGTCGACGAGGGCGCCCGGGCCACGAGGTCCGGGCGCCCTCGTCTTCAGTTCCGGCGGGCGAGTGACAGTGTGCGGTGCGCTGCCGCCACCACGGCCGCGTCGATGAACCTGCCGTCCGGCAGGGCCTGGGCGCCCTGCTGGGTCATCGCCGCCTTGACGATCGTCTCGGCCTCCTCGACCTCCCGCTCCGTGGGGAGGTAGGCCCGCTCGATGACGGGGAGTTGGCGGGGGTGGATGGCCGCGCGGCCCAGGAAGCCGAGGGCGCGGCCGTGGGCGCAGGAGGCCGCCAGGCCCTCCAGGTCGCGGATGTCCGGATGGACCGACTGCGGTGCCGGGGGCAGGCCCGCCGCCCGGGCGGCGACCACGACCCGGGAGCGGCACCAGTCGAGGCCGGCGTCCTCGCGTACCCCCAGGTCGGCCCGTAGGTCCGCTTCTCCGAGGGCGATGCCGCGCAGGGCGGGGTGGGCGCAGGCGATGGCATGGGCGTGTTCGACGGCCAGAGCGGATTCCAGAAGGGCGTACAGAGCGGGCGTACCGCCGGCGGGCGTGGACCGTTCCGCGGTGCGGATGATCTGCTCGGGAGAGGTGACCTTCGGCAGACGCAGCGCCGAGAGACCGGGCCGCCCGGTCACCGCCTCCAGATCCCGGGACGCCAGCGGCCCGTCGAGGGCGTTCACGCGGACGTGGACGGGGACCGGCTGCGGGGCGGAGAGCAGCTCGGCGGTGGCCGCGCGGGCGTACTCCTTGCGATCCGGGGCGACCGCGTCCTCCAGATCGATGACGACGACGTCGGCCCCGGCGGTCAGCGCCTTGGCGACCACGTGCGGGCGGTCACCGGGAGCGTAGAGCCAGGTGAGCGGGGGCGCTGTCATACGACGCCCTCCTCGCGGAGGGTCGTCGGTTCGGCCGGGCTGAGGCCGAGACCGGTCGGGACGGCCAGTGTGTCGGCGCCGTGGGGGCGGTGTGCCCGGTGGGTTGTGTCGGAGGGGCGGAGGTGCTGGGTCATACGGCGCCCTCCTTGCGGAGGGTGGTCGGTTCGGCTGGGGTGAGGCCGAGGCTGGTCGGGAGGGTGTGGGTGTTGGCGGCGTGGGGGCGGTGTGCCCGGTGGGTTGTGTCGGAGGGGCGGAGGTGCTGGGTCATACGGCGCCCTCCTTGCGGAGGGTGGTCGGTTCGGCCGGGGTGAGGCCGAGGCTGGTCGGGAGGGTGTGGGTGTTGGCGGCGTGGGGGCGGTGTGCTCGATGGGTCGTGTCGGAGGGGCGGAGGTGCTGGGTCATACGGCGCCCTCCTTGCGGAGGGTGGCCAGTTCGGCCGGGGTGAGGCCGAGGCTGGTCAGGACGGTCTCGGTGTCGGCGCCGTGGGGGCGGCCTGGCCAACGGATTGCGCCGGGGGTGGCGGAGAGGCGGAAGAGGACGTTCTGCATGCGCAGGGGGCCCAGGTCGGGGTCGTCGAGGGTGGTGATCGTGTCCAGGGCCGCGTACTGCGGGTCGGTCATCACGTCCCGTACGTCCTGGATGGGCGCGACCGCGGCCTCGGCCTTCTCGAAGGCCGCGAGGACCTCTTCGCGGGTGCGCCCGGCGATCCAGCTGCCGACCGCCTCGTCCAGGACGTCGGCGTGCCGGGCGCGGTCGGCGCCCGTCGCGAACCACGGCTCGTCGATCAGCTCCGGGCGGCCCACCAGGCACATCACGCGTTCCGCGATCGACTGCGCGGAGGTCGAGACGGCGACCCAGGTGCCGTCGGCGGTGCGGTAGGTGTTCCGGGGCGCGTTGTTGGCCGACCGGTTGCCGGTGCGCTGCTGCACGTAGCCCAACTGGTCGTACCAGGTCGGCTGGGGGCCGAGGACGGTCAGGATCGGCTCGATGATCGCCATGTCGACGACCTGGCCCTCGCCGGTGCGGTCACGGGCGGACAGCGCGGTCATGACGGCGTAGGCGGTGGCCAGACCGGCGATGGAGTCGGCGAGGCCGAAGGGCGGCAGCGTCGGAGGTGCGTCCGGTTCGCCGGTGATCGCGGCGAAACCGCTCATGGCCTCGGCGAGCGTGCCGAAGCCGGGGCGGTGCGCATACGGGCCGAACTGGCCGAAGGCGGTGACCCTGGTGAGGATCAGACGGGGGTTGGCGGCGGACAGCTCCGCCCAGCCCAGGTCCCACTTCTCCAGCGTGCCGGGGCGGAAGTTCTCGATGACCACGTCGGCGGTGGCGACAAGACGCAGCAAGGTGGAGCGGCCGCCCGGCTTCGACAGATCGAGGGTGATGGTGTGCTTGTTGCGGCCGAGGACCTTCCACCAGAGGCCGACGCCCTCCTTCGACGGGCCGTGGCCACGGGAGGGATCGGGCTTTACCGGGTGCTCCACCTTGATGACCTCCGCGCCGAAGTCGCCGAGCATCGTGGCGGCGAGCGGCCCGGCGAAGAGGGTGGCGAGGTCGAGGACACGCAGACCGGTGAGCGGGGCAGCTTCGTTCATGACGCGAACTGCGCTTCGATCTCCGGGCGGCAGGGCATCGACGCCGACGCTCCGGGCCGCTGGACGGAGAGCGCCGCGGCCGCGCCCGCCCAGGCCAGCGCGGACCGCATCGGTCGCCCCTCGGTCAGTGCCACGGCGAGGGCGCCGACGAACGTGTCGCCCGCGCCCGTCGAGTCCACGGCGGTCACCTGCGGCGCGGGGACGGTGAGCGGTTCGGCGCCGCGGGCCGCGTACAGGCTGCCCTGCGCGCCGAGGGTGACGACCACCTCCGGCACCTGGTCGAGCAGGGCCGCGGCCGCGGCGGCCGGGTCGGTACGGCCGGTGAGGGTGGTCGCCTCGTGCTCGTTGGGGACCAACAGGTCCGTGGCGGCGAGCAGTTCGGGCGGCAGCGGCCGGGCGGGGGCCGGGGTGAGGATCGTACGGATGCCGTGGGCGCGGGCGGCCCGCGCACCCGCCAGTACGGCCGCGAGCGGGATCTCCAGTTGGAGGAGCAGGGCGTCGGCGGAGGCGATGAGACTGTCGTCGCCGGGGACGAGGTGGTCGACGGTGCCGTTGGCGCCGGGGATCACGACGATCGAGTTGCCGCCCTTGTCGTCGACGACGATATGGGCGGTGCCGGAAGGGCCTTCGACGGTGCGCAGAAGGTCGGTGTCGACGCCCGAGTGCTCCAGGGTGGAGCGGAGACGCGTGCCGAAGGCGTCGTTGCCCACCGCGCCGATCATCGAGACGGTGGCTCCCGCGCGGGCTGCGGCGATCGCCTGGTTCGCGCCCTTGCCACCCGAGATCGTGCGGAACTCACGTCCCGTGACGGTCTCTCCACGCTGCGGGGCCTTCTCGACGTAGGTGACGAGGTCCATGTTCGTGCTGCCCAGTACGACGATGTGGGTCATGGGCGGGATGCCTCCCGGAGGGTGAGATGGGCCAGGGCGTCGAAGCCGATGCCGTTGAAGTCGCCGACGGAGGTGGCCAGTCGGTTCTTGAGGGGGGTGGTCCAGCGGTCGGGCAGGGCGACGGGGTCGCCGGTGAGGAGGCCGGCGATGCTGCCTGCTGTGGCGCCGTTGGAGTCCGTGTCCCAACCGCCCGACACGGTACGGCAGATGGACCCGGTGAAGTCGCCGTCCGCGTGGGTGAGGGCGGCGGCGATCAGGGCCGTGTTGGGGACGGCGTGGACCCAGTGGTGGGTGTCGGCGTGCATGGCGTGGAGCTCGTCCACGACGGTGTCGAAGTCGGCATGTTCCTCGGCGAGTTGGATGGCGTGGCGGACTGTTCTGGACAGGCGGGAGCGGGGTGGGACCACCGTGAGGCCGGTGCGGAGGCAGGCGTGGATGTCGCGCGTGGCGGTGGCTGCCTGCGCGATGGTGGCCGCCGTGAACATCGCCGCGTAGACGCCGTTGGCGGTGTGGGTGAGGGTGGCGTCGCGGTGGGCCTGTTCCGCTGCGGCGGCCGGGTTGCCGGGGTTGGTCCAGCCGTGGACGTCGGCTCGGATCAGGGCGCCGATCCATTCGCGGAAGGGGTTGCGGTGGCGGGCCGTTTGGGGCGGTTCCAGGCCGAGGAGGAGGTTGCGGTAGGCGATGCGTTCGGCGGTGAAGGTGCGGCCGGCCGGGAGTTCCGTGAGCCAGAGCTCGGCGACGTCGGTGGTGGTGAAGTGTTTTCCGTGGCGCCTGAGCAGGAGGAGGTTGAGGAGGGGGTAGTTGAGGTCGTCGTCCTCGGGCATGCCGTCGATGTTCTCGGCGAGGGAGGTGGTTGCCGAGCGGCGGTTCCAGGGGTGTTGCAAGAGGAGGGCTTCTGGGACGCCGCGGGCCGTGAAGTAGGTGTTCAGGGGCCAGTTGCCGGTGGACTGCGCCAGTTGGCGGATGGCTTCCAGGGGGAGTTTTTCCACCGGTTTGCCCAGGAGGCAGCCGACTGCTCTGCCCAGCCAGGCGGCTTCCAGGTGCCGGTGCGTTGGGGTGGCTGTCGGGGCGGGATCGCCGGCCCGCGCGGGCGGGGTGCCGCCTGCGCCCACCCGTGCCGCCCTGGGCGGCACGATCGCCCGCAGGCTGGGTGGGGCCACGGATCCCGGGCTGGGTGGGGTGACGGGACGCAGGCTGGGTGGGGTCAGCGGCCGCAGGTCGGGGGAGGGGACGGCGGCCGGCCAGTCGGGGCACAGGGATTTGATCCGGGCCAGATCGGTTGGTTCCTCCTCCGCCAACCTGCTGGGCAGCTCCGCGAGTTCGTCCAGCAGGTCCCTCGCCAGCAGCCGCAGATAGCGCGAGGCCGGGGCAGCTGACGCGCCTGCGCGCAGGGGGGCCTGGGTGCCGCCGGCGGCACGCCATCTCGCTGCGATCGCCGACGGCTCGCGGCCGTCCAGGGCCGCCTGGCGTAGTTCGTGACCGATCAGGTCCTCCGGCTGGACCCAGGTCAGTCGGAGCATCTTGGGTCTCCGAGGTCGATGAACGCCGACTCGTGGGCCCTGCGGCGGTGTACGTCCCGTTCGAAGATCTCGCGGGTCACGGCGGTCAGGGTCGCCGCCGGTTGCCACAGGTCCAGGCGGCTCGCCTCCGCCACCTGCTTCGACCAGTCCTCCGGGACCGGGGAACCCAGCGCCCCGGCGAGCGCACCGGTCATCGTGGCGATCGAGTCGCAGTCGCGGCCGTAGTTCACCGCGCCCAGGACCGCGTGCCGGTAGTCGCCGCGGGACACCAGCAACATGCCCAGCGCGACGGGGAGTTCCTCGATGGAGTGGAGGCGGGACGGGCGGCGGGCCCCGAGGGACGGGGCGCGGTAGTCCGGGCCGACCGTGTCGTAGGGGGCGACTGCTTCCCGTAGCGGAATCAGGGCCGATTCGAAGTCCGTGTGTCGGGACGCCTCTTCGCACACCTTCTCGATCGCCGTGCGGGTGCCGTCCTTCGCGAGGGACAGGGCCGTGGTGACGACCGAGTCCGGGGTTGCCCCGGGGGTGGTCGCCGCGGCCACCGCCGCCGCGAAGACGCCTGCCGCCTCGCGGCCGTACGAGGACTGGTGGGCGCCCGCGATGTCGATCGCCTCGGTGTGGGCGGCCGTGGGGTTGGCCGCGTTCACCAGGCCCACCGGCGCCATGTACATCGCCGCACCGCAGTTGACGATGTTGCCGACGCCGGCCTCGCGGGGGTCGACATGGCCGTAGTGGAGGCGTGCCACCAGCCACTTCTCCGCGAGGAAGATGCGGTGCAGGGGGAGGGCCTCCTGCTCCAGTTCCGGGATCCAACGGGGGGTCGTCATCAGGTCGGGGACCAGGTGGTCGGCGATCGCGTAGGCGTCGAGGTGGTCGCGGACCCGGTCGTAGACCCGGATCAGGGCGTGCGTCATCAAGGTGTCGTCGGTGACGTGGCCGTCGCCCTTGTGGTACGGCGCGAGGGGGCGGGCCGTGCGCCAGGCCTCGCCGTTCCAGGGGCCGACGATGCCGTGGACGCGGCCGCTGTGGCGTTCGAGGATCTGGTCGGGGGAGTAGCCCTCGACGGGGCCGCCGAGGGCGTCGCCGACCGCCGCGCCCACGAGGGCCCCGGTGATCCGGTCCTCGAGGCTGGTTCTGGGGTTTTTGGGCCTCATGGCCCGAATCATCCTCCTGGTGGGGCCGGTTGTGCGGCTTCCAGGAGTTCGGCGAGTTCCACCAGGTCGGTGCCGGTGAGGCGGGGGAGAGCGCAGCCGGAGAGGGTTCGGCAGGCTTCCCGCCAGGTGGCGGGGATGCACGCGCTGCCGCCCAGCGCGCCGGTGAGGGCGCCGACCAGGGCCGGGGCCGAGTCGGCGACACGGGAGAGGCAGGCCGCGGCCGGTACCGCTTCGGCGATACGGCCGTTCGACGCGGCGGTCAGGGCCAGGGCCACCGGGACCGTTTCGGCTGCGGCGATGCCGTAGCTGTAGACGTGGTCGACGATCTGGTGTTCCAGGAGGGGGACCAGGGTGAAGGCGGTCTCGGCGTCGGCGGCCAGTTCGAGGGCGTGGCGGGCGTTGCGGCCGATCTCCGTGGTCTCGGGGAGTTCGGTGAGGGCCGCATCGACGCAGGTCTCGACGTCCCCGCCGACCAGGGCCAGTGCGAGGGCCGCCGCCATCGCCCGGGCGCCGTGCACTCCGTCGCCGTCCTGGGTGTAGCGGGCGTCGAACTCGGCCAGGTCCGCGGCGAGTCGGGGGGCGCCGGGGTGGGCCACGGCGAGTACGCAGGCCCGTACGCAGGCCGCGTCGTCGAAGTAGTGCGGGTTGTCGTGGCCGGTGGCGGGCGGACGCAGGCCGGTGGCGAGGTTGCCGAGGCCGGCGCGTACGGAGATACGGGCGCGGAGGGGGAGGACGGCGGACTCGACCTCCGGGGCACGGTCCGCAGCGGCGGCCACCTCGGCGGCGAGGGCGTTCCAGGTGAGGTCGATGGCGGCTCTTGTACGGCGTTGTCGGCTGAGGTCGGCCAGGGCGGTGTCGTCGCCGGCGCGCAGGAGTGCCTCCGCGGCGAAGGCAGCCCACTCGGCGTCGTCGGAGGGGCCCAGGCGGAGGGGTTCGGGGGGTTGGTTCAGGGCGATGGGGACGGGGAGGGTGGTGGTGGCGTTCTGTTCGGCGAAGGTGTCGAGTTCGCGGGTGAGGCGGCGTGTCCACTCGGGCATACGGGCGGCTCGGTGGCGGGCGGCGGGCCAGCCGGCCGCATCGCCCGCAGCCAGACCGAGCAGAAGCCCGACGGTCCTCCCGGCCCGGGCGGTGCCCTGCGGGAGCCCGGCCGCCTCGGCGGCGCCTTGCGGGTGCGGGGGCTCGGCTGCCTCGGCGGGGTCCTGCGGGTGCGGGGGCTCGGTCGCCCCTTCGGGGCCCTGCGGGTGCGGAGGCTCAGCGGCCTCGGCGGGGTCCTGCGGGCACTGGGGCCAGGCTGCCCCTGCGGGGCCTTGCGGGTACTGGCGCTCGGCCGCCTCGGCTTCGCCATCGGCGCATTGGTTCCCACCCGCACCACCCGTGCGACTTTCGTCGTCGGGTGCGGGTGGCCCCTGTGGGGGGATTTCGCCGTTGGCGACTGCGGGTTCGGCCGTGCGTGGTTTGTGGTCGGGTGTGGGTGGTCTCTGCTGGGAGTTGTTGTCGTTGGCGGTCGTGGGTTCGGCCGTGCGTGGTGTGTGGTCGGGTGTGGGTGGTCTCTGCTGGGAGTTGTTGTCGTTGGCGGTCGTGGGTTCGGCCGTGCGTGGTTTGTGGTCGGGTGTGGGTGGTCTCTGCTGGGAGTTGTCGTTGTTGGCGGTCGTGGGTTCGGCCGTGCGTGGTCTGGCGTCGGGCGGGGGTGGTCCCTGTGAGGGCTTCTCGCCGTTGGCCGGGGGGGCGGGCGTGCATGGTTTGTTGTCGGGTGCGGGTGGCCCCTGCTGATCGGTCTCCTCGGTGGCGGCTGCGCCTCGGGTCAGTCGCGCGGGGGCGCACGTGCGACTTTCGTCGTCGGGTGGGGGTGGCCCCTGTCGAGGGGGCTCCGTGGCGTTCGCCGTGGGGGTGGCCGGGTGGGTTTCCGTCTCGGATGCGGGGGTGGGGTCGGTCGGCTCCGTCGTGCCCTCGTTCCAGGGGGCGGGTGGGCTCATCCGGGCGTCTCCGTCTCGTCAGTTGCGGCCAGGGTGAAGGCGGTGCGATCCGGCAGCGGGAAGTCCGTGCGCCCCAGCACGGCCCGTGGGGGGGTTCCGTGCGGACGCGGCCTCGTCCGGGACCAGTAGGTCCGCGATCTCCAGTACGTGGTGGCCCGCCATGGCCGGCAGGCAGCTGCCCCGGGCCGGGCCGATGGCGGCTGCCCAGGTCGGGGGGATCGCCGCGACCCCCTGGGTCGCTCCGGCCAGTGCGCCCGCCACCGCTGCCGTCGTGTCGGCGTCCCGGCCCATGTTGACCGCCGTGAGCACCGCGTCGCGGAAGTCGCCGTCCGCCGTCGCGTAGGCGCCGAAGGCCAGGGCGACGGCCTCGGGGGCCAGGTCGGTCCAGGGGTAGCCGCCGATGACGACCGCCGAGCGGACCGCCCGTTCGCCGCGGTGGGCCACCGCCACGGCCCGGCGCAGTGATCGGGCCGTCCAGGAGTCGTCCGGGACGACCGCCAGTGCGGAGGCCACGACGGCGTACGTCGGTGCGCCCGCCATCGCCGCGGCCACGCCCGCCGCGACCGCCTGGCCGCCGTGGATGCCCTCGCCGTCATGGCTCACCGAGCCGTCGATCGCCACCAGTCGGGCCGCCTCGGCGGGGCGGCCCGCGGCGAAGACGCCGAAGGGGGCCGCACGCATGGCCAGGCCGTCGCTCCAGGCGTGGCGGTGCTGGGCCGAGATGGGGGCGGCGAGGCCGCGGCGGAGGTTCTCCAGGGTGCCTCGTTCGCTGAATCCCGCGCCCCGGAAGGGGCCCTCCTCGCGGTCCGCGATCCACTCGTGCCAGGCCGCCTCCACGTGGGAGGGGGTGAGTGCCGAGCCGTGCCGGGCCAGCAGCAGGCCGGAGAAGATCGCGTACTCGGTGTCGTCCGTACCGGCCGGCTTGTCCGTCACATAACCCGTGATGCGGCCCCAGCGGGCACGGATCTCCGAGGGCTTCAGGTTCTCGGCCGGGGCCCCGAGCGCGTCGCCGACGGCCAGGCCAAGCAGCGCTCCCCGCGCCCGCTCGCGGAGGCCGGTGGCGTTCCCGGGCGAGGGGACCGAGGGAGTGCAGGCGATCGATGCCATACGCGGCCTCTCCGGGAGCGGGGTTCGCACAGGGCGCGAAACCCTTTGCCCATGTGTCCCACCGTCGGCGGTTGACCTGCGCCTGGGACGGAGCCATGTCACCCGGTCGACATTTGTGCGGCTTTCCGCACGGGTGAGCGCAGCGAGGTAAAGCTGCAGGTTAGCCGAGCCTTTCCTTGCTGGCGGGACGGGAATTCGCGGCGTAGGTTTGCTGTTGTCGAAGAGTAGAACTTGTCCAAAGTTAGCTTTGGCTTAGCTTCCCTGGGGGACCCCCGCAATGGCGATCATCGAGACCGAGGCCGCGCTGCACGTGGCGCACCGCGACAACCACACGCACCGGGATGTGAACGGCGGCTGGCTGCGACCCGCGGTTTTCGGTGCGATGGACGGGCTGGTCTCCAACCTCGCGCTGATGACCGGCGTCGCGGGCGGGGCCGTGAGCCAGCAGACCATTGTGCTGACCGGGCTCGCGGGACTCGCCGCCGGTGCCTTCTCCATGGCCGCCGGGGAGTACACCTCCGTCGCCTCGCAGCGTGAGCTCGTCGAGGCCGAGCTGGATGTGGAGCGGGCCGAGCTGAGGAAGCACCCGGCGGACGAGGAGGCCGAACTCGCGGCACTCTACGAGGCCCGGGGTGTCGAGCCGGAGCTGGCGCGGGAAGTGGCCCGGCAGCTGTCGAAGGACCCCGAGCAGGCCCTGGAGATACACGCCCGTGAGGAACTCGGCATCGACCCCGGGGATCTGCCCTCGCCGCTCGTCGCCGCCGTGTCCTCGTTCGGTTCCTTCGCGCTGGGCGCCCTGCTGCCGGTGCTGCCGTATCTGCTCGGCGCGACCGCGCTGTGGCCTGCCCTGCTGCTCGCGTTCTTCGGGCTGTTCGCCTGCGGTGCCGTGGTGGCCAAGGTGACCGCGCGGGCCTGGTGGTTCAGCGGGTTCAGGCAGCTCGCACTGGGTGCCGCGGCGGCCGGTGTGACGTACGCCCTGGGCATCGTGTTCGGAACGGCCGTAGGATAGGGCGGCTACAAGTTATGCGTTGGGCCGCATAAGTAGCCGTTACTCGCTGGTTTCGAATGCTTAACCACCGGGCATGAGCCGTAAGCGCTGTGGGCAATGAGGCCTGCCGCGCACCCGCGGGAAGGGCGACGCAGCCCTCCCCGTCTTTCGGGCCGATGGACATCGATCTGTCTCACTCGGTCCCCATAGCTTCCACCGCAGGCGCGGTACCCGCACTGCAGCCGCGCGGTGTCCGCATGCTGGAACGGAATATCCCGGTTTCCGAGAACCGCTCCATCATGTAACCTGCACGAAATTTTGCACTCCGCAGAGGGCCAACGTCGTCCCTTCGCAAGCACTCCCCCAGAGCCTCAAGGGCCTGGGAGGGGCCCCAGCCACTTGAGACGACGACGGGAGAGCCGATGCGTACGCCGCGCCAGCCGTCCCAGCACTCCGCGAATGGCCAGAACTGGTCCTTCATGGATGCTCGCCCTGCTGCGCAGGGTATGTACGACCCCCGCAACGAACGCGACGCGTGCGGCGTCGGCTTCGTGGCGACCCTCACCGGCGAGGCGTCCCACACCCTGGTCGAGCAGGCCCTGACGGTGCTGCGCAACCTGGAGCACCGCGGCGCCACCGGCTCCGAGCCCGACTCGGGTGACGGCGCCGGCATTCTCTCCCAGGTCCCCGACACCTTCTTCCGTGAGGTGGCCGGATTCGAGCTGCCCGCGGCCGGTGCCTACGCCGTCGGTATCGCCTTCCTGCCGGAGGACGGCACGGACGAGGCCGTCTCGCAGATCGAGACGATCGCCGCCGACGAGGGCCTCACCGTCCTCGGCTGGCGCGAGGTTCCTGTCGCGCCCGAACTGCTCGGCGCCACCGCCCGTTCGACGATGCCCGCCTTCCGGCAGATCTTCGTCACCGACGGCGCCTCGGAGGGCATCGACCTCGACCGCAAGGCCTTTGTGCTGCGCAAGCGCGCCGAGCGTGAGGCCGGTGTCTACTTCCCGTCGCTCTCCGCGCGCACCATCGTCTACAAGGGCATGCTGACCACCGGCCAGCTGGAGCCCTTCTTCCCGGACCTCTCCGACCGCCGCTTCGCGTCGGCCATCGCGCTGGTCCACTCGCGCTTCTCCACGAACACCTTCCCGTCGTGGCCGCTCGCGCACCCCTACCGCTTCGTCGCGCACAACGGTGAGATCAACACCGTCAAGGGCAACCGCAACTGGATGGTCGCCCGCGAGTCGCAGCTGGTCTCCGACCTCTTCGGCGACAAGGGTCTGGACCGCGTCTTCCCGATCTGCACGCCGGACGCCTCCGACTCCGCGTCCTTCGACGAGGTGCTCGAACTCCTGCACCTGGGCGGGCGTTCGCTGCCGCACTCGGTGCTGATGATGATCCCGGAGGCGTGGGAGAACCACGACTCCATGGACCCGGCCCGTCGCGCCTTCTACAACTTCCACTCCACGATGATGGAGCCCTGGGACGGTCCGGCCTGCGTCACCTTCACCGACGGCAAGCAGGTCGGCGCGGTCCTCGACCGCAACGGCCTTCGCCCCGGCCGCTACTGGGTCACCGACGACGGCCTGGTCGTCCTCGGCTCCGAGGTCGGCGTCCTCGACATCGACCCCTCCAAGGTCGTCCGCAAGGGCCGGCTGCAGCCCGGCAAGATGTTCCTCGTCGACACGGTCGAGCACCGCATCATCGAGGACGACGAGATCAAGGCGGCCCTCGCCGCCGAGCAGCCGTACGCCGAGTGGATCGAGGCCGGTGAGATCGAGCTGGGCGACCTGCCCGAGCGCGAGCACATCGTCCACACCCACGCCTCGGTCACCCGCCGCCAGCAGACCTTCGGTTACACCGAGGAGGAGCTGCGCGTCATCCTCGCGCCGATGGCCAAGGCCGGTGCCGAGCCGATCGGTTCGATGGGTACGGACAGCCCGATCGCCGCGCTCTCCGAGCGCCCGCGGCTGCTGTTCGACTACTTCACCCAGCTGTTCGCGCAGGTCACCAACCCGCCGCTGGACGCGATCCGCGAGGAGCTCGTGACCTCGCTGCGCAGCTCCCTCGGTCCGCAGGGCAACCTGCTCGACCCGACGGCCGCCTCCTGCCGCAGCGTCGTCCTGCCGTTCCCGGTGATCGACAACGACGAGCTGGCCAAGCTCATCCACATCAACGCCGACGGTGACATGCCCGGCTTCAAGGCCGCGACCCTCTCCGGCCTGTTCCGGGTCTCCGGCGGCGGCGACGCCCTCGCCGCGCGCATCGAGGAGATCTGCGCCGAGGCCGACGCCGCCATCGAGAACGGCGCCCGGCTGATCGTCCTGTCGGACCGCCACTCGGACGCCGAGCACGCGCCGATCCCGTCGCTGCTGCTCACCGCGGCCGTCCACCACCACCTCATCCGCACCAAGCAGCGCACCCACGTGGGCCTGCTGGTCGAGGCCGGCGACGTCCGCGAGGTCCACCACGTCGCGCTGCTCATCGGCTTCGGTGCCGCGGCCGTCAACCCGTACCTGGCGATGGAGTCCGTCGAGGACCTGGTCCGCGCGGGCACCTTCCTCTCGGACATAGAGCCCGAGCAGGCCATCCGCAACCTGATCTACGCCCTCGGCAAGGGCGTCCTGAAGGTCATGTCCAAGATGGGCATCTCGACCGTCGCCTCCTACCGCGGCGCCCAGGTCTTCGAGGCCGTCGGTCTCGACGAGGCCTTCGTCGAGAAGTACTTCAACGGCACGGCCACCAAGATCGGCGGCGTCGGCATCGACGTCATCGCCAAGGAGGTCGCCGCCCGTCACGCCAAGGCGTACCCGGCGAGCGGCATCGCGCCCGCCCACCGTGCGCTGGAGATCGGCGGCGAGTACCAGTGGCGCCGCGAGGGTGAGCCGCACCTGTTCGACCCGGAGACGGTCTTCCGCCTCCAGCACTCCACGCGCACCGGCCGCTACGACGTCTTCAAGAAGTACACCCAGCGCGTCAACGAGCAGTCCGAGCGGCTGATGACGCTCCGCGGTCTGTTCGGCTTCAAGTCCGACCGCCCGTCGATCTCCATCGACGAGGTCGAGCCGGTCTCCGAGATCGTCAAGCGCTTCTCCACCGGCGCCATGTCGTACGGCTCCATCTCGCGCGAGGCGCACGAGACGCTCGCCATCGCCATGAACCAGCTGGGCGGCAAGTCCAACACCGGTGAGGGCGGCGAGGACCCGGACCGTCTTTACGACCCGGCCCGGCGCAGCGCCATCAAGCAGGTGGCCTCCGGCCGCTTCGGCGTGACCTCCGAGTACCTGGTCAACGCCGACGACATCCAGATCAAGATGGCCCAGGGTGCCAAGCCCGGCGAGGGCGGCCAGCTGCCCGGCCACAAGGTGTACCCCTGGGTCGCCAAGACCCGGCACAGCACCCCGGGCGTGGGCCTGATCTCCCCGCCGCCGCACCACGACATCTACTCCATCGAGGACCTCGCCCAGCTGATCCACGACCTGAAGAACGCGAACCCGCAGGCGCGGATTCACGTGAAGCTGGTCTCCGAGGTCGGCGTCGGCACGGTCGCCGCGGGTGTCTCCAAGGCGCACGCGGACGTGGTCCTGATCTCGGGTCACGACGGTGGCACGGGTGCCTCGCCGCTGACCTCCCTGAAGCACGCGGGCGGTCCCTGGGAGCTCGGTCTCGCCGAGACCCAGCAGACGCTGCTGCTCAACGGGCTGCGCGACCGCATCGTCGTCCAGACCGACGGTCAGCTGAAGACCGGCCGTGACGTCGTCATCGCCGCGCTGCTCGGCGCCGAGGAGTTCGGTTTCGCGACCGCGCCGCTCGTCGTCTCCGGCTGCGTCATGATGCGCGTCTGCCACCTGGACACCTGCCCGGTCGGCATCGCCACCCAGAACCCGGTCCTGCGCGACCGCTTCTCCGGCAAGGCCGAGTACGTCGTCAACTTCTTCCAGTACATCGCCGAAGAGGTCCGCGAGATCCTCGCCGAGCTGGGCTTCCGCTCCATCGAGGAGGCCGTCGGCCACGCCGAGGCGCTCGACGTCACGCGTGCCGTCGACCACTGGAAGGCACAGGGCCTGAACCTGGAGCCGCTGTTCCACGTGCCGGCGCTGGCCGAGGGCGCGGTGCGCCACCAGGTCATCGCGCAGGACCACGGCCTGGAGAAGGCGCTCGACAACGAGCTGATCAAGCTCGCCGCCGACGCCCTGGCCGCGGACTCCGCGACCGACGCCCAGCCGGTGCGCGCGCAGGTCGCGATCCGCAACATCAACCGCACGGTCGGCACCATGCTCGGCCATGAGGTGACGAAGAAGTTCGGTGGCGCCGGTCTGCCCGACGACACGATCGACATCACCTTCACGGGCTCCGCCGGCCAGTCCTTCGGCGCCTTCCTGCCGCGCGGTGTCACGCTGCGCCTGGAGGGCGACGCCAACGACTACGTCGGCAAGGGCCTCTCCGGCGGCCGTGTGATCGTCCGCCCGGACCGGGGCGCCGACCACCTCGCCGAGTACTCGACGATCGCCGGCAACACCATCGCCTACGGCGCGACCGGCGGCGAGCTCTTCCTTCGCGGCCGTACCGGCGAGCGGTTCTGCGTCCGCAACTCCGGTGCCACGGTCGTCTCCGAGGGCGTGGGTGACCACGGCTGCGAGTACATGACCGGCGGTCGCGCGGTGGTCCTGGGCGAGACGGGCCGCAACTTCGCGGCCGGTATGTCCGGCGGCATCGCGTACGTGATCGACCTGAACGTCGACAACGTCAACGTCGGCAACGTCAGCGCCGTCGAGGCCCTCGACGACACCGACAAGCAGTGGCTGCACGACGTGGTGCGCCGCCACCAGGAGGAGACCGGCTCCACGGTCGCCGAGAAGCTCCTGGCCGAGTGGGACACCGCGGTCGAGCGCTTCAGCAAGATCATCCCCAGCACGTACAAGGCAGTGCTCGCCGCCAAGGACGCCGCCGAGCAGGCGGGACTCTCCGAGTCCGAGATCACCGAGAAGATGATGGAGGCGGCGATCAATGGCTGACCCGAAGGGCTTCCTGAACCACGGCCGTGAGGTCGCCAAGTCCCGCCCGGTCGAGGTGCGTCTGAAGGACTGGAACGAGGTCTACGTCCCCGGTTCCCTGCTGCCGATCATCAGCAAGCAGGCCAGCCGGTGCATGGACTGCGGCATCCCCTTCTGCCACAACGGCTGTCCGCTCGGCAACCTCATCCCCGAGTGGAACGACTACGCCTACCGCGAGGACTGGTCGGCCGCGTCGGAGCGTCTGCACGCGACGAACAACTTCCCGGAGTTCACGGGCCGGCTGTGCCCCGCCCCGTGCGAGTCGGCGTGTGTGCTGGGCATCAACCAGCCGCCGGTGACCATCAAGAACGTCGAGGTCTCGATCATTGACAAGGCGTGGGAGACCGGGGATGTCGCCCCGCAGATCCCGGAGCGCCTCTCGGGCAAGACGGTCGCGGTCATCGGCTCGGGCCCCGCGGGCCTGGCCGCCGCCCAGCAGCTGACCCGGGCGGGCCACACGGTCGCCGTCTACGAGCGCGCGGACCGCATCGGAGGCCTTCTCCGGTACGGCATCCCCGAGTTCAAGATGGAGAAGCGGCACATCAACCGCCGTATCGAGCAGATGCGCGCGGAGGGCACCCGCTTCCGTACCGGGATCGAGATCGGCCGCGACCTCAAGGCGACCGACCTGAAGAAGCGCTACGACGCGGTCGTCATCGCCGCCGGTGCGACGACCGCCCGTGACCTCCCGGTCCCCGGCCGCGAGCTCAAGGGCATCTACCAGGCGATGGAGTACCTGCCCCTGTCGAACAAGGTCCAGGAGGGCGACTACGTCACCTCCCCGATCTCGGCCGAGGGCAAGCACGTCGTGGTCATCGGCGGCGGCGACACCGGCGCGGACTGCGTGGGCACCGCCCACCGCCAGGGCGCGGCCTCCGTCACGCAGCTGGAGATCATGCCCCGTCCGAACGACGAGCGGGACAACGTCACCCAGCCGTGGCCGACCTTCCCGATGCTCTACAAGGTCACGTCCGCGCACGAGGAGGGCGGCGAGCGGGTCTACTCCGTCTCCACCACCCACTTCGAGGGCGACGAGGACGGCAACGTCCAGTGGCTGCACCTCACCGAGGTGGAGTTCATCGAGGGCAAGCTGACCCCGAAGCCGGGCACGGAGCGCAAGATCCCCGCCCAGCTGGTGACGCTGGCGATGGGCTTCACGGGCACCGACCGGGAGAACGGCCTGGTCGAGCAGTTCGGCCTGGAGCTCGACGAGCGCGGCAACATCGCTCGCGACGCCGACTTCCAGACCAATGTGCCCGGCGTGTTCGTCGCCGGTGACGCGGGCCGCGGCCAGTCGCTCATCGTGTGGGCGATCGCGGAGGGCCGCTCGGCCGCCCGCGGCACCGACCGCTTCCTCACGGGCGCCAGCGACCTGCCGGCCCCGATCCGCCCGACGGACCGTGCCCTGATGGCCTGACGGTCCCTCATATACGTCCCGTACAAAGGCGTACGGGCGGGATATCTGGGGGCAGTGACATCAGCGGCTCTGCCGCGGGCCCCCAGACCCCCCGAGACGGCGCCTGCCCGACTGTCCCCGACCGGACGCCTGGGCAGGCGTCGTTGCATGTCCGCCTCCGGGCGGGCCTACTCGTACCAGACCCCCTGCAGCGGGCCGCGCTCGGTGACGGCCCGCGCCCCGGCCGGTACGACGGCCCTGCCGCGGTCACCGCGGACATGCTGGTAGAGCGTGGGTGTGGGCAGCCCGACGGTCTGGATCCAGCCCTTGCCGTGCACATGGCCGGCCGCGATCAGCTCCTCCGCCTGACCGGCCGGAGCCAGGTCCCTGCGGTACATCTGGCCGATCGTCCGGTCCTCGTCGGCGTAGGCGAAGCGTGCCGCGTACGCGTACCGGTCGTCGTTCAGCCAGACGTACAGCACGACGGGCTTGTCCAGCACCGACCTGAACCACCGCGCCGACCGCTCGGCCAGCTGGTCGACCGTGCCGGTGGCCTCCAGCGCCCAGGCGGAGGGACGTTCGGGCAGCAGGAACAGCTGGTTGTGCAGACGGTCGCCGCGGACGCGACCGCCGTAGAAGTGGACACCGACGTCGATCAGATGGCGTCGGGCACCGGGGTCGCCGCAGGACAGACAGGCGACCAGCGCCTCGTCGGTCCGGTCGAGCCAGCCGTCGACGCGGTCCTCGGTCCAACCGGCGGTGCGCTCGTGCAGCGCGGCCGCGAAGGCGCGGTCGTCGTCGGTCAGTTCGAGCTCTTCGACGTCTTCCGGTTCGATGACGAACCACGGGTGCTCAGCCATGGCCGGAAGCGTACGGTCGGCCCCGTCGGCCGGACACCTGGTTTTCCCGTGCCCGGTCAGGCCGCCAGTTCCGTGGCCTTCGCGACCGTCAGGATCACAAGGAGCGCCAGCAGGGCGACGCATGCGCCCGCCTGGACGAGGTTGCGGCGCCGGTCGCGGGGTGCGTACGCATAGGCGAGGGTCACCGCACCGCCGGCCAGCAGCCCGCCGAGGTGGCCCTGCCAGGAGGTGAGGCCCGCGGAGATCAGCAGCCACAGCAGTAGGCCCGCCATGAAACGGTTGACCTGGCTCATGTCGGCGCCCAGGCGGCGCGCCATCACGTAGTACGCAGCCCCGAGGCCGAAGATCGCGCCGGATGCGCCGAGGGTGGGGGTGTCGGGCGCGATCAGCAGCACGAGGACCGAACCGCCGAGCGCGGACAGCAGATAGAGCGTGATGTAGCGGATGCGGCCCAGCTGGGACTCCACCACCCGGCCGATGTTCCACAGCGACACCATGTTCATCACGATGTGCAGGATGCCGAACGTCCCCCCGGTGACCGGCAGATGGAGGAACGCGCCGGTCAGCAGGCGGTACCACTCGCCGGCCACGACCCCTTCGGCGTGGAACTCCAAGGGGTGGTCGGCCACCCACATGTAGTGGCCGCCGTCCGGGCCGACCAGCCCGCGGCCCAGCATCTCGAATCGGTCCACGATCGACGGACGCACCAACTCGCCCAGATACGCGAGCACATTGAGCCCGATCAGGATGTACGTCACCATGGGCGCCGAGGTGATCCGGCCGCCGAACGCGGTACGCGCCTGCCGTACCGACCGCGCGCCCTCCCTCACGCACTCCACGCACTGGTGGCCGACGGCCGCCTCCCGCATGCAGTCCGGGCAGATGTACCGGTCGCAACGGGTGCAGCGGACATGGGACTCCACCTTGGGATGGCGGTAGCAGGTGGTGACGGTGGACTCGGATTCCACAGCCGGCTCCTCGGAGGGGTGGGACGGGCGGCGAGCCGGTGGGGACGGCGGCGAACAAAATAGCGAACGGCTGTGGCTGGTGGGAGTGGTGGGGTGGGCGTGACGTAACCTCGGCACGGACGAAGGGGGGAGCATGGCCGCGATCAGTCTCCGCAAGATCGAGGAGAGCGCGCCCGCGCTGGTCAGCCTCTACAAGAGCGCCGGGGTGTCGCTCCTGAAGCACGGGCTGGACGGGCTGCGGGCGGCGGTGTACCTCGTCGTCGACTACTCCGGCTCGATGAAGCCGTACTACAAGGACGGCAGTGTGCAGGCCCTCGCCGACCGGGTGCTCGGGCTGTCGGCGCATCTCGACGACGACGGGCGCGTGCCGGTGGTCTTCTTCTCGACGGACGTGGACGCCGAGACCGAGATCGCGCTCGCCGGCCACGAGGGCCGGATCGACCAGATCGTGGCCGGGCTCGGGCACATGGGCAAGACCAGTTATCACCTGGCGATGGACGCGGTCATCGACCACTACCTCGACAGCGGCTCGACCGCCCCCGCCCTGGTCGTCTTCCAGACGGACGGCGGCCCGATCAACAAGCTCGCCGCGGAACGCTATCTGTGCAAGGCGGCCGGACTGCCGCTGTTCTGGCAGTTCGTGGGTTTCGGGGACCCGGGCAGCAAGCAGTTCGACTTCCTGCGCAAGCTGGACGATCTTGCGGTGCCGCAGAAACGGATCGTCGACAACGCGGGTTTCTTCCACGCCGGATCGGATCCGGGGCGGATGACCGACGCCGAGCTGTACGACCGGCTGGTCGGCGAGTTCCCGGCCTGGCTGGCCGCCGCCCGGGCCCGGGGGATCGTGCGGTCGGCCTGAGAGCCGGTGAGTGGCTCTGATCGGGCCGCGCGAAGTCCGGTGCGGTTCGGCAGCGCCCCAAAGGGGCGCGGGACTGTGTTGACCATGCGGCTGGCGCGACGGGCCACCATGGCGCCGCACACGATCGACGGCCTCTCGCGCGCTTCCAGCGGAGCGCTCAGTCACTCGTACGGCTGCTCTCACCGTTGGCTTACCCGGGACGCCGTGCCACCCTGAGGATGATCCGACGGGGAGGCGACGAACGTATGGACGGCGCACGATCGGGGAACGACACGGCCGGCTCCGAGCGCAGGAAGCCGGCGGCCAAGGGTGAGAAGCTGGCGGACTGGGCCGACGGGCGGCTGGGTCTGTACGGGCTGGCCAAGGCCAATATGCGCAAGGTCTTCCCGGACCACTGGTCCTTCATGCTGGGGGAGATCTGCCTCTACAGCTTTCTCATCCTGATCCTCACCGGCATCTATCTCACCCTGTTCTTCGAGCCGAGCGGCGTCGAGGTGATCTACCACGGCTCGTACGTCCCGCTCAACGGCGTCCCGATGACCCGGGCCTACGAGTCCACGCTCGACATCAGCTTCGATGTGCGCGGCGGGCTGCTGATCCGGCAGATCCACCACTGGGCCGCGCTGGTCTTCGTCACCGGCATGCTCGTGCACATGATGCGGGTGTTCTTCACCGGCGCGTTCCGCAAGCCGCGCGAACTCAACTGGCTGTTCGGCTGGCTCCTGCTGTTCCTCGGCATCATCACCGGCCTGACCGGCTACTCGCTCCCCGACGACCTGCTGTCCGGCACCGGCATCCGCTTCGCCGACGGAGCGATCCTGTCGGTCCCGATCGTCGGGACGTATCTGTCCTTCTTCCTCTTCGGCGGTGAGTTCCCGGGGCACGACATCATCTCGCGGCTCTTCCCGGTCCATGTCCTGCTGCTGCCGGGGATCATGCTGGGCCTGGTCGTCGCCCATCTGATCCTGGTCTTCTACCACAAGCACACCCAGTACCCGGGGCCCGGACGGGACCAGAAGACGGTCGTCGGCATGCCCTTCCTGCCGGTCTACATGGCCAAGGCGGGCGGCTTCTTCTTCCTCGTCTTCGGCGTGCTGGCTCTCATGGGCGGCATCGCCAGCATCAACCCCGTGTGGGCCTTCGGACCCTACCGACCCGACCTGGTGACCACGGGAGCCCAGCCCGACTGGTATCTCGGCTTCTCCGAGGGCCTGATCCGGGTGATGCCGGGATGGGAGCTCAACTTCTGGGGCCACACCCTGGAGCTCGGCGTCTTCATCCCCTTCACGCTCTTCCCGCTGCTGCTGCTCGCCCTTGGCCTGTATCCCTTCCTGGAGGCCTGGATCACCGGCGACAAACGCGAGCACCACATCCTGGACCGGCCGCGCAACATGCCGGTCCGCACCGGCCTGGGCGCGGCCTGGCTGGCCCTGTACGTCGTGCTGCTGATCGGCGGCGGCAACGACATCGTCGCCACCCATCTGCATCTGTCCATCAACTCGATCACCTGGTTCGTGCGGGTCTCCTTCTTCGTGGCGCCGGTCGTCACGTTCCTCGTGACCAAACGAGTCTGCATGGGCCTGCAGCGCAAGGACCGGGACAAGGTGCTGCACGGCAGGGAGAGCGGCACCATCAAACGGCTGCCGCACGGCGAGTTCGTCGAGGTTCACGAGCCCCTCGCGCAGGACCAGCTGTTCACCCTCACCCAGCACGAGCAGAACCCGCCCTACGAGATCGGCCCCCTCGTCGACGCGAACGGCGTACGACGGCCGGTCAGGCCGGGGCAGCGGGTGCGCGCCCGGCTGGCCCGGGTGATGTTCGGCTCGGAGTCGCACATCCCGAAGCCGACGGTGGAGGAGTACCGGGAACTCACCAGCGGCGATCACCACCACTGAGGACCAGGGCCCGGCACTCCTCGGGCCCGCCCCACGCGGTGCGCAGGGCGCGGGCCTTGGTCAGCCACAGGGACAGGTCGTACTCCGCGGTGTAGCCGATCGCGCCGTGCAGCTGCAGCGCCGTACGGGCGGTGGTGTACGCCGCCTCGGATGCCGTGACCTTGGCGGCGGCCACGTCGGCAGGGGTCATGGTGAGCGCGGCACCGAACAGCAGGGGGCGGGCGAACTCCAACGCGATCCTCGCGTCGGCCAGTTGATGTCTGACGGCCTGGAAGGAGCCTATGGGGACGCCGAACTGGGTGCGCTGCCGGGCGTAGGCGACGGTCTGGTCCAGGAGCGCCAGTCCGAGGCCGAGGCACTGTGCGGCAGCGGCGAGGCGACCCCAGGTCAGGCCCTGGGTGACGGCCCCGGACACCTGCGCACCGGCGGCGAGCAGCTCCCCGCCCGCCGCCGGCGCGAACAGGCGGCGGGCGCGGTCGAGGGAGGGGTGCGGTCGCCCGGGCGGGGGCGCGAGGCGCAGCTCTGCGTCCCTCGTCACCACGGTCAGCCGTACGTCCGCCATGTCCGCGTCCAGCGCATACGGTCCCGTCGCGAGCGTCGCCGCCGACTCACCGGAGGCCAACGCGGGCAACAGGCGTTTCGCCGGTCCCGTGTCGTCGAGCGCGGCGAGCAGGGCAGCCGCCGCGACCGTCTCCACCACCGGCCCCGGCACCGCATGCCGCCCCAACTCGACGAACGCAACGGCCACTTCGACGGGACGGGGCCCCAGGCCGCCGTACTCCTCGGGGACCGCCAGCGCGAAGACGCCCGCCTCCGCGAGACGGGACCACAGCGCACGGCCGCTCGCGTGCCGGCCTCGGCTCCAGTCCCGCACGATCGAGGGGGTGTCGGCGGCGGTCAACATGGCGTCCAAGGACCGGGCGAACGCGCGCTGTTCGTCGTCAAGGAGGAAACGCATCAACGGCATCCCTTCAGGACCCTGGGCATGACTTCGGGCGGGCGATGTCCGCTACGGTTCGACAGCGCTCCAACGGGGCGCGGGGCCGTGTTGAACATGCGGCTACCGCCGCGCGGGCGCGCCAAGCCACGACGGCGCCGCAGACGACACACGGCCCATCGCGGCGCACCCGGCGGAGCCATTAGCGCCGCCCCTTCGGCAGACCGAGCAGACGCTCGGCGATGATGTCGCGCTGGATCTCGTTCGTGCCCGCGTAGATCGGGCCGGCGAGGGAGAAGACATAGCCCTCGGCCCACTCCGAGTCCGCCGCCTCGCCCTGTTCGCCGAGCAGGTCGAGGGCCGTCTCGTGCAGCGCGATGTCGTACTCGGACCAGAAGACCTTGTTCAGGCTGGACTCCGGGCCGATGGAGCCGCCCTCCAGGAAGCGGGAGGCGGCGGCGAAGGTGAACAGGCGGTACGCCCGGGCGCCGATCAGGGCGTCCGCCACCTGGGTCTGGGCGGCGGGCGGGCAGCCCTGTTGCCGCCAGAGGCGGTGCAGCCGTTCCGCCGCGGCCAGGAAACGGCCGGGGGAGCGGAGCATCAGGCCCCGTTCGTTGCCCGCCGTCGACATCGCGATCCGCCAGCCCTCGCCGGGCGCGCCGATCACGTCCTCGTCCGGCACGAACACCTCGTCCAGAAACAGCTCGGCGAACGCCGGTTTCCCGTCGAGGCGGCCGATCGGCCGGACGGTGACACCGGGCGCGCGCAGGTCGAACATCAGGTAGGTCAGGCCCTGGTGGGGTTTCGGGGCCTCCGGGTCGCTGCGGAACAGGCCGAAGGCGCGGTCCGCGAAGGCGGCCCGCGACGACCAGGTCTTGTGCCCGCTCAGCAGCCAGCCGCCGTCCGCGCGCACCGCCTTCGACCGCAGGGAGGCCAGGTCCGAGCCCGCCTCCGGCTCGGACCAGGCCTGCGCCCACACCACCTCGCCCGTGGCCATGGGCGGCAGCACGCGCGCTCTCTGCTCCTCGGTGCCGTGGTCGAACAGGGTCGGGGCGAGCAGACTGATCCCGTTCTGACCGACCCGGCCCGGGGCACCCGCCGCCCAGTACTCCTCCTCGAAGATCAGCCACCGGATGAGGCCGGAGTCCCTTCCGCCGTACGCCGTCGGCCAGTTGACGACCGACCAGCGGTCCGCGGCCAGTTGGGCCTCCCAGGCGCGGTGGGCCGCGAAGCCCTCCGCGGTCTCCAGGGACGGCAGGGGGGCGCGCGGCACCCGGTCCGCGAGCCAGGCCCGGGCCTCGGCGCGGAAGGCCTCCTCTTCCTGCGTGAAGGCGAGATCCATCGACTGCCATCCTTCCCTAACAAGTGTTTGGTAGGTTAGCGTGGGCCTATGACAGTCGTCGAGAGTCCCGTGTACGAGCCGGGGCACGGGCTGCTGAAGGGACGCACCGCCGTCATCACCGCGGCGGCCGGGGCGGGCATCGGCGGCGCCACCGCGCGGCGGTTCCTGGAGGAGGGCGCGCGCGTGCTGATCGGCGACACGCATGTGCGGCGCCTCAAGCAGTACGAGGCCGAGCTCGCCGGCGAGTTCGGGGCCGCGTCGGTCGCCGCTCTGCCGTGCGACGTCACCGAAGAGGGCCAGGTGCGGGCGCTGTTCGAGGCCGCCGTGCGGGAGCACGGGCGGCTGGACGTCGTGGTCAACAACGCCGGTCTGGGCGGCACGGCGGACCTCGTCGACATGAGCGACGAGCAGTGGGCCCGCGTCCTCGACGTGACGTTGAACGGCACCTTCCGGTGCACAAGGGCGGCGCTGCGGCTGATGCGGGCGGACGGACGCGGCGGCGTGATCGTCAACAATGCCTCCGTGGTCGGCTGGCGCGCCCAGGCCGGCCAGGCCCACTACGCCGCGGCGAAGGCGGGCGTGATGGCGCTGACCCGGTGCGCGGCGATCGAGGCCGCCGAGTACGGGGTGCGGGTCAACGCCGTCTCGCCGAGCCTCGCCATGCACCCGCACCTGGTGAAGGTGACGACGCCGGAACTGCTGGAGGAACTGACCGCACGCGAGGCCTTCGGACGGTACGCGGAGCCCTGGGAGGTGGCCAACGTGATCGTGTTCCTGGCGTCCGGCTACTCCTCGTACCTGACCGGAGAAGTCGTCTCCGTCAGCAGCCAGCACCCCTGAGGACCGGAGCGGACGACAATGGACCCGTGCCGACCAAGAAGAAGCCCCAGGTGACCGCCGCACCCGCCCGGCGGCGCGAACTCCTCGACACCGCTGCCGAGGTCTTCGCCGAGCAGGGCTACAACGCCACCACCGTACGCAAGATCGCCGACCACGCGGGCATGCTCGCGGGCAGCCTCTACTACCACTTCGACTCCAAGGAATCGATGCTGGAGGAGATCCTGCGCACCTTCCTCGACGAGCTCTGGGGCGGCTACGACACCGTCCTGGACGCCGGGCTGGGACCGCGGGAGACCCTGGAGGCCCTGGTCACCGAGTCGTTCCGGGAGATCGACCGGCACCGCGCCGCCGTCGCGATCTACCAGAAGGAGAGCAAGCAGCTGCTCGCGCAGGAGCGGTTCGCGTTCCTCGCCGACTCGCAGCGCAAGTTCGAGAAGGCGTGGCTGGCCACGCTGGAGCGCGGGGTCGCCGCCGAGGTCTTCCGGGCCGACCTGGACGTGCGGCTCACCTACCGGTTCGTGCGCGACACCGTGTGGGTGGCCGCGTCCTGGTACCGGCCCGGCGGGCAGCACAGCCCGGAGGAGATCGCCCGGCAGTACCTGTCGATGGTGCTGGACGGGATCGCCGTACGCACGTAACCCATGGGGAAGACTGGGGAGTTGCCATGGCCGAGGCCTATGTCGTCGAAGCGGTCCGTACGCCCGTGGGGCGGCGCGGGGGCGGGCTGAGCGGGGTCCACCCGGCCGACCTCGGTGCCCATGTGCTGAAGGAGCTGATGGTCCGCTCCGGAGTGGATCCGGCCGCCGTCGAGGACGTCGTGTTCGGCTGTCTGGACGCGGTGGGGCCGCAGGCCGGGGACATCGCGCGGACCTGCTGGCTGGCGGCCGGGCTGCCCGAGGAGGTGCCGGGCGTGACCATCGACCGGCAGTGCGGGTCCTCGCAGCAGGCCGTGCACTTCGCGGCGCAGGGCGTGCTGTCGGGCACGCAGGACCTGGTGGTCGCCGGCGGGGTGCAGAACATGTCGCAGATCCCCATCGCCTTCGCGACCCGCCAGGCCGCCGAGCCGCTGGGGTTCACCGCAGGCCCCTTCGCGGGCAGCGAGGGCTGGCGCGCACGGTACGGGGACCAGCCGGTGAACCAGTTCGTCGGCGCCGAGATGATCGCCGCCAAGTGGGGGATCAGCCGCCGGGACCAGGAGGAGTTCGCGCTCAGGTCCCATCAGCGGGCGCTGCGCGCCATCGACGAGGGCCGCTTCGACCGCGAGACCGTCGCCTACGGCCCGGTCGCCGTCGACGAGGGCCCGCGCCGGGACACCTCCCTGGAGAAGATGGCCGGGCTGAAGCCGGTCCTCGACGGCGGCACCGTCACCGCCGCCTGCTCCTCCCAGGTCTCCGACGGGGCGGCGGCGATGCTGCTCGCCTCCGAGCGGGCGGTACGCGAGCACGGACTGACGCCACGCGCGCGCGTGCACCACCTCTCCGTGCGCGGCGAGGACCCGATCCGCATGCTCTCCGCGCCGATACCGGCCACCGCCCACGCCCTGAAGAAGACCGGCCTGACCATCGACGCCATCGACCTGGTCGAGATCAACGAGGCCTTCGCGCCGGTCGTCCTGGCCTGGCTGAAGGAGACCGGCGCCGACCCGGACAAGGTCAACGTCAACGGCGGCGCGATCGCCCTCGGCCACCCCCTGGGCGCGACCGGGGTCAAGCTCATGACCACCCTGCTGCACGAACTGGAGCGCACCGGCGGCCGGTTCGGACTGCAGACGATGTGCGAGGGCGGTGGCCAGGCCAACGTGACGATCATCGAACGGATCTGAGCGACCCCAGCGACGCGAGGACCCCCTCCGCCTCCTTCATGATCCGCTCCACCAGCTCCGCACACCGGGGCAGGTCCTCGATCACCCCGGCGACCTGCCCGGACGCCATCACCCCGAGGTCCGTACGGCCGTCCACCATGGCCGATCTGAGCAACATCGGGGTGTTGGCGGCGAGCAGGACCTGGCTCCAGGTGAGGTCCTTGCCATGCTTCATGGCGAGCCCGTCGCGCACCATCTGCCGCCAGGTCAGCCCCGACAGCTTCCGGAACCCTGCCGCCCGGCGCATGGCGTGCAGCAGGGCTCTCGCCCGGCCGGAGCCCTCCAGCGCGGCCACCAGGTCCGTGCGCAGCATCCGGTGCGGCAGCCCGTCCACCGCCGTGGTCACCGTGACGTCCTTGACCGTCGCCGCCAGATACCTGGCTTTCACCGCGTCCGGCACCGTCGAGTCGGAGGTGAGCAGGAACCGTGTGCCCATCGCCACCCCGGCCGCCCCGTACGCCAGGGCAGCGACCAGCCCCCGACCGTCGAAGAATCCGCCCGCAGCCACCACCGGTATCCGCACCGCGTCCACCACCTGCGGCAGCAGCACCGTCGTCGCGACCTCGCCGGTGTGCCCGCCGCCCTCGCCGCCCTGCACGATCACGGCGTCCGCGCCCCAGGCCGCGACCTTCTCGGCGTGCCGACGGGCCCCTATGGAGGGGATGACGACCACGCCCGCCTCCTTCAGCTCCGCGATCAGCTCCGCGGAGGGCGCGAGGGCGAAGGAGGCCACCCGCACTTTCTCCTCGATCAGGATCCGCACCCGGTCGCCCGCATCCGAGGCGTCGGCCCGCAGATTGACCCCGAACGGCGCGTCCGTACGGGACTTGACCTCCCTTATCGCCTCCCGCAGCCGGTCGGCCGTCATGGTCGCGGAGGCCAGGATGCCCAGCGCGCCCGCGTTCGCCGAAGCGGAGACCAGACGCGGGCCCGCCACCCACCCCATGCCCGTCTGCACGAGCGGATGCCGGATGCCGACCAACCGGGTGAGAGCCGTCTCCATCACGAACCGACCTCCCTGGCACGGCTGCAGGCCGGGTCGATCACCTCACGGATCAGCCGCAGCTCCTCCGAGGTCGGCTCACGCGTCGGCGGCACCTCGTCCGGGACGGTCAGATCGAAGCCCGTCGCCTCCCTGACCTGCTCCACCGTGACACCCGGGTGCAGGGAAGCAAGCCGCATCGAGTGGTCGGGGGTGGCGAAGTCGAAGACGCCCAGATCGGAGACGACACACGGGATGCGGTGGTAGCGCGCACCGGCCGCACGGTCGTATCCGACCCCGCAGACCATGTCGACCTTCTCGACGAACACGCGCCGCGAATGCCTCGGCACCCAGTAACTGGTCGGGTTGTTGAGGGTGTTGACCGGTGCGCCCCGCACCCCGAGCAGCTGCCGCGTGGGCCGTTGCCAGTCACCGATGCACGAGATGTTCTGGTTGCCGAACCGGTCGAGCTGGCTCGCGCCCATCATCACGTGCCGGCGGCCGCCGGAGACCAGGGCGAGATGCTGCCGGTACGGCAGCCAGCCCTCCGGTGTCCCGTCCGGGCGGACCAGCATCGCCTCGCCGTCGGTCAGCAGCAGGTCCGGGGAGAAGGTGAGCCGGGCGAGCCGGGCGCCGATGGACGGGATCAGTCCCATGGGGCTGGCGAGCACCTCACCGTTGTCCCGCCAGGCCTCGGCGCAGGCGATCACGCAGTACTCGGCGCGGCTGACCTCGCTCATGTCGCCTCCCTGACCGCCGACTGGTAGGCCTGTTCGTCCCCGGCGAGGAACCGTGCGGCGAACTCCGGCCACGGCGTGGACGCGTACTGCTTCTGGAAGGCCTCGTCCCGCTCGTAGTCGGGTGCGCAGGAGGTGAAGTGGGCGCCGTTCGGGGCCTCGACGACCCCGGTCACCGTATGGCGCCTGACGAGCAGGGTCTGCGGTGCGGCCTCCTTCGTCAACTCGGCGGTGTCGACGATCCGCTCGCACGACAGGTACGCCGCGTCCGCCGCCTCGCAGAACAGGTCGTCGAAGTACGGGTCGGGGCCCAGGTACTGCCCGTTGCCCAGCCGGTCGGCACGGCCCAGGTGCACCAGGGCCGCATCCATCCGCAGGGCGGGCATCGCCACGAACGTCTCCCCGTCCTCATAGGGCGAAGTCACCGTCCGCAGCCCGGGGTTGACCCGCATCACGTCCGAGCCGATCCCGGCCCGCACCGGCAGGAACGGCAGCCGGTTCGCCGCCGCGTGCAGCCCCCACATGAACATCGCCTCGTCGATCTCCATGAGCTCGAAGGCACCGCCCTCGCGGGCCGCGCGGTAGTGCGGTTCGAGGGGGATGGAGTCGAGGGTGACGAAGGGCGCCACCAGTTTCCGGATCCGTCCGGCGGCCGCGAGCATGCCGATGTCCGGGCCGCCGTACGAGATGACGGTCAGGTCACCGATGCCGGACCGCAGCAGCGCCCTGACCAGGGCCATCGGCTTGCGCCGTGAACCCCAGCCGCCGATGCCGAGGGTCATGCCGCTGTGCAGACGGGAGACGACCTGCTCGGCGGTCATCGTCTTGTCACTCACGCCTGTGCACCCTCCCTCTCATCCCTCTCGTTCTTCTCCTTGCCGAAGGTGTCGCGGACGCGGTCGCCCACCCCGATCGCGTTCGCCTCGTAGGTGAAGCCCTGCTCGAAGCGGTAGCTGCGGCGCACGTCGACCGGATCGATGCCGTTGATGGCGGCCTTGGCCAGCCGCAGCAGCTCACCGTCCTTGGCGGCTATCTCGCCCGCCAACTCCAGGGCGGCTGACCGCAGTTCCTCCCGCGGCACCACCCGCCACACCGAGCCGTGCGCGTGCAGCTCGGCGGCGGTCGCGGTGCGGGAGGTGTAGTACAGCGCCCGCATCAGGTGCTGCGGGACCAGCCGGGACAGGTGCGTGGCCGCGCCCAGGGCGCCCCGGTCCAGCTCGGGCAGCCCGAAGGTGGCGTCCTCGCTGGCCACGATCACGTCCGCGTTCCCCACCAGCCCGATCCCGCCGCCCAGGCAGAAGCCCTGCACCGCCGCCACCACGGGCACCGCGCACTCGTACACCGCCGCGAACGCCTCGAAGCAGCCACGGTTGGCGCCGGCCAGCGCGCTCGGACCCTGCGCCTGTATCTCCTTGATGTCCACGCCCGCATTGAACCCCCGCCCCTGCGCGGCCAGCACCACGCACCGCACCTGCGGATCGCGGCCCGCCGCGCGCACCGCGTCGGCCAGCGCGAACCAGCCGTCCACCGGCAGCGCGTTCACCGGCGGGAAGTCGACCGTCACGACGGCGATGCCGCTTTTTTCGGGTCCCTTTTCCGGGGACGAGGTGGAGACACCCATGGGCACATCAGCTACCTTTCCAACCAACGCCTTTCCACCAAACATTTGTTAGGTGCGAGGCTTCGAAGCTAGCAGCCCTCGGATCGGAGCGGGAGGCCTGTGGATACTGCGTTTTTCCGGGGGGCGACCCCCGGACCCCCAGCAGAAAGAGCAGGTCGGAAGCGGTGGTCGCCGCGGGCATCGCGAGGCCGCCATGAGTAGCGTGCCCCGGCCGCAGCTGAGCGGCAGGACCGTCGTCGTCACCGGCGGCACCCGGGGTGTCGGGGCCGGGATCGCGCAGGCCTTCGCCGAGGCCGGTGCCGAGGTCGTCGCCTGTGCCCGCAGACCGCCCGAAGTTCCGTTCGAGGCCGTCGAGTTCGCCCCCCTGGACTTGCGCGACCCACCCGCCGTACGGTCCTTCTTCGCCGGGCTCCCCCGGCTGGACGTCCTGGTCAACAACGCGGGCGGCGGGCCCTACCGGCTGCTGGCCGACGCGGAAGCCGAGCGGCACGCGCGCGTGCTGGAGCTGAACCTCCTCGCGCCGCTCACGGCCTCCCTCGCCGCGTACGAACACCTCAGGCGGGCGCAGGGCTCCGTGGTGATGATCGGCAGCGTCAGCGGCAGCCGCCCCTCACCCGGTTCCGCCGCCTACGGGGCGGCCAAGGCGGGCCTGGAGAGCCTCGCCCGTTCGATGGCCGTGGAGTGGGCGCCCGAGGTGCGTGTCAACACCCTCGTCGTCGGCATGGTCCGCACCGAACTGGCCCACCTCCACTACGGCGGCGAGGACGGCATCGAGGCGGTCTCCCGCACGGTGCCACTCGGCCGTCTGGCCACCCCCGCCGACGTGGGCGCGGCCGCAGTGTTCCTGGCCTCCGACGCGGCCGCCTACATCAGCGGGTCGAGCCTGCTGGTGCACGGGGGAGGGGAGCGGCCGGCGTTCCTGGATGCGGCAACTGCCAACAAGGAGACATGAGATGAGCGGAATCTGCGACGGGCGGGTCGTGGTCGTCACCGGCGCCGGCCGCGGCCTCGGGCGAGCGCACGCGCGCGCGTACGCGACGGAGGGCGCCCGGCTGGTCGTGAACGACCTGGGGGTGGGCCTGGACGGGGCGCCGGGCCCCGACAGTCCGGCCGGGCGGGTGGTGGACGAGATCCGCGCGGCGGGCGGCCAGGCGATCGCCCACGGCGGCGACATCGCCACCACCGAAGGGGCGGCCTCCCTCATCGCGACGGCCCTGGAGACGTACGGCCGGCTCGACACCCTCGTCAACAACGCCGGCTTCCTGCGCGACCGGATGCTCGTCAACCTCGACGAGGACGACTGGGACGCCGTTCTGCGCGTTCACCTCAAGGGCCACTTCCTGCCGCTGAAACACGCTGCCGCGCACTGGCGGGCCGAGGCCAAGGCGGGCCGTATGCCGGTGGCCCGGATCGTCAACACCAGCAGCGGCGCCGGGCTGCTGGGGTCGGTCGGACAGGGCAACTACAGCGCTGCCAAGGCCGGCATCGTCGGCCTGACGCTGGTCGCCGCGGCCGAACTGCGCCGCTACGGCATCCAGGTCAACGCCGTCGCGCCCGCCGCTCGCACCCGGATGACGGAACGCACCTTCGCCGAGACGATGACGGCGCCCGCCGACGGCTTCGACGCGATGGCCCCGGAAAACGTCTCCCCGCTCGTCGTCTGGCTCGGCTCCGCCGCGAGCGCCGGTGTGAGCGGGCGCGTGTTCGAGGCGGAGGGTGGCCGGATCACGGTCATGGAGGGCTGGCGGCCGGGTCCGAGCGCCGACAAGGGGGCGCGCTGGAGTCCCGGTGAGGCGGGGGAGACGGCGCTGAAACTGCTCGCGGAGGCGGCGGAGCCGGGCGCGGTGTACGGGGCCTGAGCCCCCTCAGCCGCTGAGACGGGCGGCGGCCTTGCGCTGCTCCTGAGTCATCACCTGCAGGAAGCGGATCACGGTGTCCAGCTCGTCCGTGCTGAACGCCTCGCACGCCGCGGCGATGTCGCGCGCCCACTCCTCGAAGAACGCGAAGAGATGGGCGATCTTCTCCCGGTTCAGCTCGACGAGCACCCGCCGCTTGTCCGTCGGATGCTTCACCCGGCGTACGAATTCCTTGGCTTCGAGGCGGTCGACCAGGCCCGTGACGGATGCGGGAGCCAGGCCGGTGTGCTCGGCGAGGTCCTTCGCGGTCAGCGGGCCATGCCGCTCCAGGAGGTCGAGGGCCTTCTCCTCGCTCGGGATCAGCCCCTGCCTGGCGGACACCGCGGAGTGGAACATCACGGTGGCCCCGCTGTTCTCGCGGCCCGCGGCGAACAGCCGCAACAGTGTCTCGGCCCGCCGCTTGTCGTCCGTGGGGACGGCCGCCTCGAGGTTCGGCACCAGCCGCCGTTCGGATCCCGTCTCGCTGCCGCTCATGGCGTCAGCGTAGCAAATATTTCGTTCGGCCGAACTAAGTACTTGCGATCACCCATGCTTCGGTGCAAGTCTTTCGTTCGTCCGAACGAAATAAATCTGGACTCGACGAAATCCGGACCAACGGGAGACGCCATGACCACCACCCTTGCCATGTCCCCGCCCACCGAAGCGGGTCCGTATCCGCGCCGCTGGGCCGCCGCCGTCGTGATGATGATCGCGGCGCTGATGGACCTGCTGGACGTCACGATCGTCAATGTGGCGATCCCGTCCATCGGCCGTGACCTGCACGCCTCGCAGAGCGAGCTGCAGTGGCTGGTCTCCGCCTATCCGGTTCGGGCGCCTGGTGCTCGGAGCCGGCGCCCTGATGATGGCCGCCGGTCTGGCCTGGGTGTGGGCAGCCGTCACCGACGCGCCCCCCGTACACACCGGCGCCTGGCCGATGGTCCCGGGCCTGGTGGTCGCGGGAGCCGGACTGGGCTTCCTGGTGGTGCCGCTGGTGAACGTGGTGCTGTCCGCGGTGCCTGCGGAGCTGGCGGGCGGGGCGTCCGGGATCTTCTCCACGGCACAGCAGTTCGGGGGCGCGCTCGGGGCGGCCACGGTCGGCACGGTGTTCTTCGACCACGCGGGCAGCGGCCTGACGGACGCGCTGACGGCGGCGATGCCCTGGGTGACCGCGGTGTTCGTGGCGTGCGCGGTGCTCTGCGCAGGACTGCCGCGGCGGGCGGTGTCCTTCAGCCCGTCCGGCGTTTGAGGACGAGGCCGGTCAGCCCGAAAGCGGGGGCCCGGGGGCGGCAGCCCCCCGGGCCCCCGCTGCAGTGCCGGGAGCAGAACAGCACCCCCTAGGTGTCACATTCCAGCACCGTCCGGCACAGCGCACACCGCGCGCGGACGCGCCCCCGTACCGGCACCCGGATCTTCTGATGGCAGGTCGGGCAGGGGAACGAGACGCGCAGCCGGCCGCCGCCGTCCGGGGTGAAGGTGTAGGGCACGCCGGGCTGCGGCCCCGGGGCGTGGCGGCGGTCGCGGGCGTAGCGGCGGCGGCCCGCCCAGCCGGCGGCCGTCAGCGGGGGCTGCTGCTCGTCGCGGCGGGCCTCCGCCATGCCCCGGGTGTAGGCCTCGTAGGCCTGGGGGCTGGTGAACCAGATCGACGGGTCCTCGCCGAAGACCAGCGCGCGTTTCGCCAGGACGTAGCCGAACTCCTCGGGGGTCAGATAGCCGAGCTTCTGGGAGGAGGTCGAGTCCTCCCGGTAGGCGTCCAGCAGCAGCCAGCCCGCGCCCAGGTAGGTCGTCGCCGTGTCCGTGAGGATCTCGTTGTCGCGGGTGCCGGGGAAGGACAGGTCCAGGCGGTGCAGATACACGTGCATGATCTCGTGCGCCAGGGCGGCGCCGATGTCACGACGATGGGTGCGGAAACGGTCGTTCAGCTCGACGAAGTACTCGGGGCCCGCCGCCAGTTCGACGTTCGCCGCGTGCTGCATCTCGCGGAAGCCGACGATCAGCCGGGCGTCCGGCAGCCGGTAGTGGCGCACCAGCTCGCGGGCCACGCGCTGTGCGCCCAGATAGAGGTCGTCGGTGTCGCAGAAGGCCACATCGGCGGGCAGGACGCTGCTGGAGAAGGTCTGGATGGTGTCGTACGACAACCGTTTGTAGAGCGCGGTGATGGCGGCCCGCACCGTCTCCAGGTGTGGGTAGCCGTGCTCGACCGGTCCGCCGTTCGCCACGCCCGAACCCCCAAGACGCCCTGAACCCGATTCCACTGTACGGGGAGGTGAGCGGTTTTTCCCCCGCTCGCCCGCCCCGTCGACCCGCCCACCCTGAAGATCGCTAGAGGGCCCGCAGGAGCACGGCCTCCGCTGCCGCCTCCTCGAACTCCAGCAGCCACACCTCGTTCTCGCCCTCGTGCAGCACGGGACCGGGCACGTACAGGGAGCGCTGCGGGCCCGCCGACCAGTAGCGGCCCAGGTCGAACCCGTTGACCCACACGAATCCTCGGGTCCAACCGGGCAGTTCGAGCTTTGCGTCCCCGGCGCCCCGCACGGTGACCGTCCCCCGGTACAGCCCCGGAGCGCCGTTCCCGGCAAGCGGCTGGAAGGGGACGTCCCCGATGTCGTCCAGCGCATCCAGACGCAGCCCACGCGCGCGTACCCCGTGCAGATACTGCCGCTCGTGCAGCAGACCCCCGGTGATCCCCTTGGGCTCCCCGCTGCGCGGCCCGTAGTTGACCCGCCCCAGGGACTCCACCCACAGCTCCACACGCGCGTGCCCGGCGATCGGCTCCTTGAGCTGCTCGTCGCCCTCGGTGAGCACACCGGCCCGCTCACCGTCGACGTACACCACCGCCAGATCCCGCAGACCGCGAGCGGTCAGCGGGTACGGCTGCCGCGGCCCCGGCACCGTCACCGCATACCGGACGAGCCCGCGGTCCACGTCCAGCTCCTCGAAGGTGGGCGGCACGGGCCCCGAGGTCTCCGGCCCTCCCCGGGCCTCCAGTACGACGTCCAACGGCGCCCACCCGTCCAGGCGCACCTCGGCCGACGCCCCCAACCGCGCGGGCGCGGGCGGCAGTTCGGGCAGCGGACCCTCGGCGTACTCGGCGAGGACCTCACGCAGCCGCCAGAACTTCTCCGTCGGGCGGCCGAACTCGTCGATCGGGGCGTCGTAGTCGTACGAGGTCACATCCGGCTCCAGCGGCCCCTCGTGCAGCGCGCCGCCGCCCCGGTTGGCGCCCGCCCAGCCGGCGAAGCTGGTCCCGCCGTGCGCCATGTACAGGTTGACCGAGGCCCCGCACTCCAGGATCTCCCGCAGCGCGGCAGCGGCGTCGTCGGCGCCCCGGGTGATGTGCTCGCCGCCCCAGTGGTCGAACCAGCCGCACCAGAACTCCATGCACATCAGCGGACCTTCGGGGCGGTAGCGGCGCAGCGTCTCGAAGCCCTCTCGCGCGCGGGAGCCGAAATTCACCGTGGCGAGCACCCCCGGGATGCAGCCGCCGCTGAGCATCTGGTCCTCCGGGCCGTCCGACGTGCACAGCGGCACCGTGACGCCCCGCTCCCGCAGCAGGTCGGCGAGACGGCGCAGGTACTCGGCGTCCGAGCCGTAGCTGCCGTACTCGTTCTCCACCTGCACCATGACCACCGGACCGCCGCGGTCGATCTGCCGGTCCACGACCTCGGGCAGGAGCACGCCGAACCAGCGCTCCAGGTGTTTCAGGAATCGCTCGTCACGGGTACGCGCGCGCGTGCCCAGCTCGCCCGTCAGCCAGTGCGGCAGCCCGCCGTTCTCCCACTCGGCGCAGATGTACGGCCCCGGCCGCACGATCGCCCACAGCCCCGCCCCGCGGGCCGCGTCCAGGAAACGGCCGAGGGCCCCCGCGTCGTCGTAGGTGCCCGGCCCCGGCTCGTGGAGGTTCCACGGCACATAGGTCTCCACGCAGTTCAGGCCCATCGCCCGCAGCATCGCCAGCCGATGGCCCCAGTGCTCCTCGTGCACCCGGAAGTAGTGCAGTGCCCCGGACAGCAGCCGCACCGGGCGCCCGTCCAGCAGGAAATCCGTTTCCCCCACCTCGAACTCGGTCATGCGCCCCAGCCTCACCCCTTGGCGGCGATCACGTCCATGGACAAAGATCGGCGCTGCTTGGACGAAAACACGACCGCCGGACGACGACCCGGACAACGGCGTTCGCCGGCGGCTCGAACAAAGGCCGGCCGTGGCCCGAACGACGCCGGGAGGAGCACGCCGATGTACCACACCTGGATGCGGTTCTTCACGCCCGGACCGGTCCATCACCGCCTCGGCCTCGTCTGCCTCGGCGTCGGCCTGCAGTACGGCGCCCTGCCCACCGTCGGCCCCCGCACCCTCGACCACCACGTCGCCGTCGTCATCACCACCGGCAGCGGCTGGTACCAGCACCCCGACGGCCACCGCACCGCCGTCACCGCACCCGCACTGCTGTGGCTCACGCCCGGCACACCGCACCACTACGCCCCCGACCCCGCCACCGGCTGGGACGAGGGCTTCGCCGTCTTCACCGGGCCCGCCACCACCACGTACACCGAACTCGGCTACATCGAACCCGACCGCCCCGTCGTCCCCCTCTCCGACGCCACCGGCCCGCGCGCCGTCATCGGCCGCATCGCCCGCGCCGCCCGCCGCGGCAACCCCCTCCTGGAGGTGGAGACCGGCGCCGCCGTCCACGAACTCCTCGTCGCCCTGCGCCGCGCCCGAGCCGACCTCGCCCCCGACGGCGACCCCGTCCTCAAGGCCCTCGCCCGCGACGCCTGCCTGCCCCTCACCGTCGCCGACCACGCCGCCCGGCACGGCATGACCCCCGCCGAACTGCGCACCGCCGTACGCCGCGGCGCCGGCTGCAGCCCCAAGGACTACCTGCTCGGCATCCGCCTCGGCCGCGCCAAGGAACTCCTCGCCGCCACCGAACTCCCCGTCGCCGCCGTCGCCCGCCGCGTCGGCTACGACGACCCCGCCTACTTCTCCCGCCTGTTCACCAGCCGCGTCGGCATGCCGCCCGTCCGCTTCCGCGTTCAGCAGTACCGCGCCGTCCCCGGCGGCTGGAGCAACCGCGTCCCCGACCCCGACGATCCACCGATGATCGAACCCACCTCCGCCACGTAGGCTGGGCGCCCATGACCACCAGCAACACCGGCACCCGCGACGTCGACCCCGCCGTCCGCGAGGAACTCGCCCGGCTGCGCGACAGCATCGACAACATCGACGCAGCCGTCATCCACATGCTCGCCGAACGCTTCAAGGCCACCCAGCAGGTCGGCCACCTCAAGGCCGCACACAAACTGCCGCCCGCCGACCCCGCCCGCGAGGCCCGCCAGATCGAGCGGCTGCGCGCCCTCGCCGAAAGCGCCAAACTGGACCCGGCATTCGCTGAGAAGTTCCTGAATTTCATCATCGCCGAAGTGATCCGCCACCACGAACGCATCGCTGACGACGCCGTGAACGGCTCCGCAAAAACGGCGAATTGACCTCGGTCGATGCCGCAGAGGACGTGACAGAAGGGCCCGCACAGGGCATGCTGCGCTGTGCACTCCTTGTCAGCTGACGGCCACGGCACGTCAGCACCTCGGACATAAGCTGGTTGTCCACGCAGGAGGGACGACGGGCCATGCCGGAAGCCAAGATCCTCATCGTGGACGACCACGAGGACACCCTGTACGCCCTGGAGAGTGCCCTGGCCCCGCTGGGCTATCAGCTGGGCCGCGCCACCAACGGCGACGAGGCCCTCAAGCAGGTGCTCCGCGGACAGGTCGGCCTCCTGCTGCTCGACGTCCGCATGCCCGGCGTCAGCGGCCTGGACGTGGTGCGCTACATGCGGCGCGTGGAACAGACCCAGCACATCCCGGTCATCCTCCTCACCGGCTTCGGCCCCGACCAGTTACTGACCTCCACCGCCTTCGCCCTCGGCGTCGCCGACCTCGTCATGAAACCCATAGACCCCTGGTCGCTGCGCACCAAGGTCCGCTACCTCTACGACGCCCACCGCCGCCACCTCGCCCTGGAGCAGGAGATCCGCGAACTGCGCGCCCTCGTCAAGGACCACGCCGACGCCGACGACCCCGGCCACCGCCCGGCCGCCCTGCCCCACCCCGACGCCCGCCTCCCCGCCCAGCGCCTCAGCCAGGCGCTGGGCGGGGAGCTCGAAGAGGAGCGGACATAGGGCGCGTAACGGTCCGCCCCTGTGCCTTGTCAGTGCCATCGGGCAGCATTACCTGCATGTCCGTTCTGACGCGCGACGAAGCGCAGACCCGTGCCAAGCTCCTCGACGTCCACCGCTACACGATCGACCTCGATCTGACCACCGGCGACGAGACCTTCGACTCCCGCACCGTCATCCGCTTCACCGCGCGCACGGACGCCGACACCTTCGTCGAGCTCAAGCCCGCCCAGCTGCGCACCGCCACCCTCGACGGGCAGCCCCTCGACCCGGAAACCCTCGACGGCAACCGCCTGCCCCTGAAGAACCTCACCGCCGGCGAGCACGAACTGCACCTCGACGCGAGCATGCGCTACTCCCGCACCGGCGAGGGCATGCACCGCTTCACCGACCCCACCGACGGCGAGACCTACGTCTACACCCAGCTGTTCATGGACGACGTCCAGCGCGTCTTCGCCGCCTTCGACCAGCCCGACCTCAAGGCCGTCTTCGACCTCACCGTGACGGCCCCAGAAGGCTGGAGCGTCCTCGCCAACGGCATCACCGAACACCTCGGCGAAGGCCGCTGGCAGGCCGCCACCACCCCGCTGATCTCCACCTACCTCGTCGCCGTCGCCGCCGGCCCCTGGCACTCCGTGCGCACCGAACACCGCGACCTGCCCTTCGGCCTGCACTGCCGCCGCTCCCTCGCCCCCCACCTCGACGCGGACGCCGAGGAACTCCTCGAGATCACCAAGCAGTGCTACGACCGCTACCACGAAAAATTCGAGGAGCCCTACCCCTTCGACTCCTACGACCAGGCCTTCGTCCCCGAGTTCAACGCCGGCGCCATGGAGAACCCCGGCCTGGTCACCTTCCGCGACGATTTCGTCTACCGCTCCGCCGTCACCGACACCGAGCGCCAGACCCGCGCCATGGTCATCGCCCACGAGATGGCCCATATGTGGTTCGGTGACCTCGTCACCCTCCGCTGGTGGGACGACATCTGGCTGAACGAGTCCTTCGCCGAGTACATGGGCTACCAGACCCTCACCGAAGCGACCCGCTTCAGCGACACCTGGACCGACTTCGGAGTCGTCCGCAAGGCCTGGGGCTACGACGCCGACCAGCGCCCGTCCACCCACCCCGTAGCGCCCGAGAACGTCAACGACACGGCCTCCGCCCTCCTCAACTTCGACGGCATCTCGTACGCCAAGGGCGCCTCCGCACTACGCCAACTCGTGACCTGGCTCGGCGAGAAGGACTTCCTCGCCGGCATCAACACCCACTTCGCCCGCCACAAGTTCGCCAACGCCGCCCTCGCCGACTTCATCGACTCCCTCGCCTCCGCCACCGAACGCGACGTCCACGCCTGGGCCGACGCCTGGCTGCGCACCACCGGCGTCGACACCCTCACCCCCGTGGTCACCCCCGGCGACGACGGCACCTGCACCCTCACCGTCGAACACACCGGCAGCCGCCCGCACCGCATCGCCGTCGGCCTCTACGACCCGGACGTCGCCGACGAGGGCCGCCACCTCATCCTGCGCGACCGCCTCGACCTCGACATCCCCCACACCACGCCCGAGCCCCTCGGCAAGCGCCCCGCCCTGCTCCTCCTCAACGACGGCGACCTCACCTACGCCAAGATCCGCTTCGACCCCGAGTCCTTCGACACCGTCCGCAGCAGCCTCTCCGGCCTGCCCGACCCCCTCACCCGCGCCGTCGTCTGGAACGCCCTGCGCGACGCGGTCCGCGACGGCGGGCTCCCGCCCACCACCTACCTCGACACCGCCCGCACCCACCTCCCGTACGAAACCGACCTGGCCCTCGTCCAGGGCGTCCTCGCCTTCGCCGCCACCAAGGTCGCCGACCGCTACCTCACCCCCGAACAGCGTCCGGCGGCCCTGACCACCCTCACCTCCCTGTGCCGCGACCTCATCCGCCGCACCGAGGACGGCGACAACCCCGGCCTGCGCCTGATCGCCGTACGCCACCTCATCGACGTCGCCGCCCACCCCGACACCATCGCCGCCTGGCTCGCCGACGGCACCGTCCCCGGCGGCCCCGAACTCGACCCCGAACTGCGCTGGCGCGTCCTCGCCCGCCTCGCCGTCCTCGGCGCCACCGACGAGCAGGCCATCGCCGCCGAACTCGACCGCGACCCCTCCGCCACCGGCCAGGAAGGCGCCGCCCGCTGCCGCGCCGCCCTGCCCGACGCCGAAGCCAAGGCCAGGGCCTGGCAGGCCATGTTCGGTACGGACGAGCGCACCGACCTGTCGAACTATCTCTTCACCGCCACCGCCCGCGGCTTCTGGCAGCCCGAACAGGCCGACCTGGTACGCGAGTACGTGCCCCGCTACTACGAGGACGCCGTCGCCCTCGCCGCCCGCCGCGGCCCCGCCATCGCCACCGCCGTCGGCCGCTGGGCCTTCCCCGCCCACGCCGTCGACACCGAGAACCTGCAACTCGGCCAGGAGTGCCTCGACACCGCCGACCCGATCCCCGCACTGCGCCGCAGCCTGACGGACGAACTCGACGACCTGGCACGGGCGTTGCGGGTGAGGCAGGCGTAGGACCGGGGACGTACGACGTCGCGGGTGCGGCTGGTCCCTGACGACGATGCGGGGAGCTGATCGTCCTTCCTAGGCTCGACCGGACGAAGGACGATCAGCCCGAACTCTCCTCAGGAGGCACCCCGTGATCGTAGTGACCGGCGCCACCGGCAACGTCGGCCGTGCCCTCGTCCAACGCCTCGTCGCCGACGGGCGGCCGGTGCGGGCCCTGACCCGGGATCCGCAGCGGGCCGAACTGCCCGCCGGGGCCGAGGTGGTACGGCTCCAGCACGACCGGCCCGAGGCCCTGTTCGAGGGAGCGACCAAGCTCTTCCTCTACATCCAGGCCGGCACCGACCTGCTGGCGGCGGCCCGAGCGGCCGGCGTCCGGCACGTCGTCCTGCTGTCCTCCGGGATCATCCAGGACGGCGCCGACGAGACCCACCCCATCCACGTCATGCACGCCACCGTGGAACGCGCGATCCGCGACAGCGGCCTGGAGTGGACCTTCCTGCGCCCCAACGCGTTCGCCACCAACGCCCTGCACTGGGCACCGCAGATCCGCACCGGTGACACCGTCCGCGGCGTCTTCGCGGGCGGACTGAGCGCCCCCATCCACGAGGACGACATCGCCGCCGTCGCCGAACGCGCCCTCCTCGACCCCGGCCACGAAGGCGCCGTCCACCGCCTCACCGGGCCCGAGGCGATCAGCAACGCCGACCAGATCGCCACCATCGGCCGGGCGATCGGACGCCATCTGGACTTCGTCGAGGTGGCCCCTGACCAGGCCGGACCCGAACTCTTCCCGCACCTCCCGCCGCAGCTGCGCGAGAGCCTGCTGACATCCTTCGCGGCCACCGTCGGCGTCCCCCCGGAGATCACCACCACCGTCGAAAAGATCACCGGAACCCCGGCCCGCACCTTCGCCACCTGGGCCGACGACCACACGGACGACTTCCGGGCCTGACACCGGACCCACGGCCCCCTACCCAAAGCCCCCCATACCCCAACACCCCACAAAACCCCTGAACCGCAACACGTCTTCCCCGTAGGAAAGCCGTAAGGACACCCTTTCGGGTTCCGATCGTTGAACCTCCCGGGCACGCGCACGCATCCACCGACAAGCTGGAACCCCCTCTGCCCGCGCGCCCGGGAGGAACCCATGAGCACACCGAGCCTGGCCTCCGGCCCCGAAGGCCCCCACGCCCTGAGGCCGTTGCTCGACACCGTGCTCCAAGCACTCGACGAGGGCGCACACGCACGCGGCGGCCCCCTGCCCGCCGGCGGACCCGCCGCCGTCGCCGCACGCCTGCGGGCCGCCCTCGGCGACGTACTGCCACAGCACGGCGACCCCGAAGCCCTCCACACCCTCGTGCACGCCCTCGCCGAAGGCGCCGCCGACCCCGCCGACCCCCTGTGCGCCGCCCATCTGCACTGCCCGCCCCTCGCCGTCGCCACCGCCGCCGACCTCGCCGCGAGCGTCCTCAACCCCTCCCTCGACTCCTGGGACCAGGCCCCCGCGGCATCCGAGCTGGAGACGCTCGTCACCCGCGCGCTCGCCGCCGAGATCTACGCCGGAGCAGCCACCCCGCCCTCACCCGACGCCCTGATCACCACCGGCGGCACCGAATCCAACCAACTCGCTCTCCTCCTCGCCCGCGAGATCCACGGCACCGGCCTCCGCCTGATCTGCGGAGCCAATGCCCACCACTCACTGCCCCGCGCCGCCTGGCTCCTCGGCCTGCCCGACCCCGTCACCCTCCCCGCCCCCACCGGCACCCTCGACCCCGCCGCCCTCGACGAGGCCCTCACCACCCTCCCCGGGCCCCACCTCGTCGCCGCCACCGCCGGTACCACCGACGCCGGACTCATCGACCCCCTCCCCGAGATCGCCGCCCTGTGCGCCGCCCACCACGCCCGCCTGCACATCGACGCCGCCTACGGTGGAGGTCTCCTCCTCAGCGACCGCCACCGCACCAAACTCACCGGCCTGGACCACGCCCACACCATCACCCTCGACCTGCACAAACTCGGCTGGCAGCCGGTCGCAGCCGGCCTCCTCGCCGTCCGCGACCCCCACGACCTCACCGCCCTGAACCAGCACGCCGACTACCTCAACGCCGACGACGACACCGAAGCCGGCCTCCCCGACCTCCTCGGCCGCTCCCTGCGCACCACCCGCCGCCCCGACATCCTCAAGATCGCCGTCACCCTCAAAACCCTCGGCCGCACCGGCCTCGGCGCACTCGTCGACCAAGTCTGCGACCGGGCCCAGGAGTTCGCCGCCCTCGTGAGGGACCATCCGGGCTTCGAGCTCCACGACCGCCCCACCATCAGCACGGTCCTGTTCCGGCCCGCACACACCACCGACGACGCCGTCGCCGCCGTACGCCGAAGACTCCTCCACCAGGGCCGCGCCGTCCTCGGCCGCGCCCGCCTCGACGACCGCCTCTGGCTCAAAGCCACCCTGCTCAACCCCGACACCCGCCCCGACGACCTCGCCACCCTGCTCACCCTCGTCGAAAAGGCCGCCGACGAACCCGCCTGAGCGAAGCCGCCCGAGGCGAAAGCCGCCCGCGAAGTCCACGCACCCACCCAGGACTGCGCAGACTCCGCCGAAGACCCGTGGAAGGAACCACCCCGATGAGCACGCCCCCGCACCCACACCACGAGCCCGACGCACCCCGCGACCTCGTCGGCATCGGCATCGGCCCCTTCAACCTCTCCCTCGCCGCCCTCGCCCACCCCCTCACCGCACTCGACACCGCCTTCTACGACCAGCGCCCCTCCTTCGCCTGGCACCCCGGCCTCCTCATCGACGGCTCCCGCATCCAAGTCCCCTTCCTCGCCGACCTGGTCACCCTCGCCGACCCCACCAGCCCCTGGACCTTCCTCAACCACCTCAAATCCCGCGACCGCCTCTTCCCCTTCTACTTCGCCGAGCGCTTCCACATCCAGCGCGCCGAGTACGACACCTACTGCCGCTGGGTCGCCGCCGGCCTGACCGGACTCCACTTCGGCCACCAGATCGACGCCGTCCGCTGGAACCCCGAACGCGACGTCTTCGAAGTCGACTACACCCAACTGGGCCCCGACGGAGAAGCCGAAGCCCTCGGCCGCACCCACACCCGCAACATCGCCCTCGGCATCGGCACCGAACCCCACATCCCCGAACCACTCAAAACCCTCGTCGAAGCCCCCGGCGTACCCGTCGTCCACTCCGCCGACTACCTCGCCCACCGCGACACGTTCCGCACCGCCGACCATGTCACCGTCATCGGATCAGGCCAGTCGGGCGCCGAGATCTTCCTCGACCTGCTCCGCGCCCGCCCCGCAGGCCGCGAAAAAATCCACTGGCTCGGCCGCACCGAGGCCTTCGCCCCCATGGAGTACTCCAAACTCGGCCTCGAACACTTCACCCCCGACTACACCCGCTACTTCCACGCCCTCCCCGAAGCCGTCCGCGACCGCCTCGTCACCAGCCAGTGGCAACTCCACAAAGGCATCGACGCCGACACCATCGCCGCCATCCACGACGAGCTCTACCACCGCACCCTGAACGGCGGCTGGCCCGACGTCGTCCTCACCCCCGGCGTCCGCGTCCGCACCGCAGGCCGCCTCGCCACCACCAAAGTCGAACTCCACCTGGAACACACCCAGCAGGACTCCCGCTCCCGCCTCACCACCGACGCCGTCATCCTCGCCACCGGCTACCGCGAACGCCCCCTCGACCGCCTCCTCGCCGGCCTCGACCCCTACCTGCGACGCGACAGCCGTCACCGCCCCCGCATCGACGAACGCTTCCGCCTCGCCCTCGACCCCTCCATCAGTGCCGCCAACTGCCACATCTACGTCCAGAACGCCGAACGCCACACCCATGGAGTCGGCACCCCCGACCTCGGCCTCGCCGCCTGGCGCTCGGCCACCATCCTCAACTCCCTCACCGGAAAAGAGACCTACCCCCTCCCCGCCCGAACCGCCTTCACCACCTTCGGACTCGACCAGCAGCAACACCCGCACATCCCCCGCGCCCGCCAGGCACCCGTCCTCACCCCCCTCGTCGACGACAGGCAATGAGCCGCTGAACAGGCACCCGAATTCGGGCGCCACAGACAGGCAGGAAGAACTCCGGCGGCGGTGACGTTGGAGCAAGCCATGACCACGACCTGGATCGCAGCCCACCGCATCGCCGTCATCAACCCGCACGAGGCCTTCCACCTCTTCGAACCCCGCGGCTTCACCGACCAGACCATCCGGCAGTCCATCCGCCTCGCCGGCGGAGGCGAAGCACTACGACTACGGCTCAGCAACCGCTACGGCAAGGAACCCCTCGACATCGGCGGCGCCCACCTCGCCGTACGCACGCACGGCAGCGGCATCGACCCCACCAGCGACACACCGCTGCACTTCTCCGGCGCCGAAACCGTCACCATCCCCGTCGGCGAGGACATCACCAGCGACCCCGTCGAACTCCCCGTCAGCGCCGGCGAAGAACTCACCCTCAGCCTCTACCTGCCCGGCGACACAGGACTCAGCACCTACAGCGCAGTGCCCTACGACACCGGACACGCCGTCCCCGGCAACCAACTCTCCGCCGAACTGCTCCACAGCGCCGAAGAACTGCCCACCGGCCACTTCCTCACCGGCGTCGACGTCCTCGCCCCCGCCGACACCCGCATCGCCGTCGCCTTCGGCGACTCCTGGATCGAAGGCGCCTTCACCACCCCCGGCGCCGACAACAGCTTCCCCGCACAGCTCAGCCGCCGACTCACCCGCGGCTGGATCGTCAACCAGGGCATCTCCGGCAACCGCCTCCTCACCGACGAGATCGGCGACCACCTGCTCTCCCGCATCGACCACGACGTCCTCGCCGTGCCCGGCGTCAGCCACGTCCTCATCCACATCGGCCTCAACGACCTCGGACTCCCCGGCCTCATCGCCCACCCCGAAGCCGCCGAAGGCCCCACCGCCACCGCGTTCATCGCCGGCCTGACCACCCTCGCCGACCGACTGCACAGCGCCGGACTCACCGTCATCGGCTCCACGATCGGCCCCTACCGCGGCACCGTCCATGAGGGCTACGACACCGAAACCGGCCAGGCCGTACGCCGCGACGTCAACACCTGGCTCCTCGGCACCGAGCACCCCTTCGACGCCGTCATCGACATCGCCGCCGCCGTCGCCGACCCCACCGCCCCGGACCGCATCCGCCCCGATTTCAACGGCGGCGACGGCCTCCACGTCAACGACGCCGGCGCAAAAGCCATCGCCGACGCCGTGGACCTGTCACTGCTCAATCTTTAGACGCTCCAGAAACAGCCGCCCTAGAAAACCGGCGCACCGCCCCGCGTCAGCCGCCAGTCCACCGACGCGAAGTCCTTCGGATCCAGCACACCCTTCGCCGTCACCCACTCCGCGATCCGCGTCCGGATCTCCGTCGACTCCGACCACAGCTCCTGCGCGGACGCCACATGTGGGAACGCACCACCACCGTTGGCCCGATAGTTGTTCACCGCGAACACGAACTTCTGCGCATCGTCCAGCGCGGCACCCTTGTAGGTCACATTCCTCACCCGCGACCCCGCCGGCTGGGCGATGTCGATCTCGTACGACAGCCCCGACACATAGTCGTAGTTGTAGTCCGGGCGGTTGTTCGCATTCGTCAGCTTCTCCACATCGACCACCGCGTCCGGCGCCGTCTGCACGAAATACTCCGCCGAGTACTCCAGATACGCCTTGAGCTGCGCACCCGTCAGCAGCTTCGCGACCAGCGTGTTGTCGTACACATAAAGGCTCGACAGATCCCGGATCGTCACCTCGCCGGCCGGGATCTCCGAGGTACGGGAGAAAGGCGAAGCCTGCGCCAGCACAGGCAGCGACGCATACTCGGTGCCCGCCAACGCCGCCTTCACCACATCCTCCTGGACCTTGGTGATCAGATCGATGATCGGCGCGTCCTTGTACCGCGCCTCGACCGTCGTCAACGTCTCCGTCGCCGTACCCACCACCTGGTTGACGTACTCGACGACCTTCGCATGCTCGTCCGACAACAACTTGGTGATCTTCGGGTCGTCGGCGACGGAATTGGAGTTGAGCACCCTCGACGAGACGGACTCCACGCTCCAGCCGCCCTTCGCGAAGACCAGCTCGATGTCGAACAGCGACAGCCGCTCCGCGTACGCCAGCGGCTCGGACAACACCACCGTCTTCCCGGTCCTGGCATTGGTGACCCTCAACTCCGGAATCTCTACATGCGCATGACCGACCAGAATCGCATCGATGTCCGGCACCTGCTGAGCCACCAATGCGGCCGAGTTCTCGACGTACGGCAGCTGGTCACCGTACGACGACGTACCCGAGGAGCCGGAGTGCGCCGACACGACCACCACATCCGCACCCATCGACTTCAGCCTCGGCACCCACTTCGCCGCCTGCTCCTCCAGACCCGGAAACTCCAACTTCCCCTGCACATAAGCCTTGTCCCAGATCGCAATACCGGGATTGGTCAGACCCAGCACCGCCACCTTCACCGACGGCAGCCCCGGCACCCGGAACTTCTTGATGACATACGGCGGAAAAGCCGGCCGCTGCGTCTTCACATCCAGCGCATTCGCACCCAGCAGCGGGAAACGCAGCTGCTCCTCGAACTTCCGCAGCGTCTCGATACCGTAGTTGAACTCGTGGTTGCCCAGCGCCGCCGCGTCATACCCGATCGCGTTCATCGCCTGCGCCATCGGATGCACCGGACCACCCTCCGCGGTGATCGGATCCACCTTCGCGTAGTAGTACGTCAGCGGGGTGCCCTGGATCGTGTCGCCCGCATCCAGCAGCAGCGTGTTGCAGCGGCCCTTCTCCGCCCGCACCTGGTTCACCAGCGTCGAGATACGCGCCAGACCCTGCGCATTGCCCGCCTTGTCGGAGTACTCCGCGTCCTTGAAGTAGTCCCAGTTGAAGACGTGACCGTGCAGATCGGTCGTGCCCATCACAGTGAGCGAGTACCGCCTGGCCGGCTTCTTCACCGCCGCGCTCTCCGCGGCCTGCGCCGCCGGGGCCGCCACCGCACCCGCGATCACCACCCCCGCCCCGGCCGCGGCGGACTCCTTCAGAAACTTCCGACGGTTCAGACGGTTCAAAGGCATGCCAGGATCTCCTCGGCGAATGGTCAACAACGCGCGTAGATTCTGACCCGGACACGGCAACCAGCAACAGACCCCGCAGGTCTCGATCCGATGACCCCAACACCCACAACCCCCACCTGCAACCAACCCAGAACTGACAGAGTGAGACGTATGACCACCCCACCCCACGACACCCACCCCGCCGTCCCCTACGGCACCCCCGACGCCCCCCGCATCGCCGTACGCGGCGAAGCCCACCTCGAAGTCGACCCCGAAATCGCCCGCATCGGCATCACCGTCGCCTCCCGCGGCAAAGACCGCCGCACCGCCCTCGACGACCTCACCCGGCGCAACACCACCGCACTCGACCTCATCAAGACATATGGGGAGGCAGTGGAGCGGCTGGAGACCGGATCCTTCTCCATCACGCCCGAACTCAAAGAACACGGCCGCGGCGAACGCATCCACGCCTACCACGGCCGCGTCCACGTCACCGCCGAACTCACGGACTTCACCGCCCTTGGCGAACTCACCACCCGCCTCGCCGACCTCGAACTCGCACGAGTCGACGGCCCCTGGTGGGCGCTGCGCCCCGACTCACCCGCCCACCGCCAAGCCCGCCAACAAGCCGTCAAAGAGGCAGTCCAACGAGCCAAGGAATACGCAGAAGCACTCGGTACCACCCTCGCAGCCCTCGTAGAACTCGCCGACATCGGAGCCGAAAACACCCAGCCCTACCCACCGGCCCCCGGCGCCCGCATGCGCTCCATGGCCTACGGCGCAGCCGCCGAAGACACCGCCGCACCCCTCGACCTCGAACCCCAACGCCAACATGTCTACGCCGCCGTCAATGCCCGATTCACCATGACCCCGCCACGGCTCTAGAACTCCGGTCCGAAGCCGTTCGAATGCTCATCAGAGCATGCATCTGCACAATTCAATACTTGTCAACAAGCCTTCATCCAAAGGTTGTTGAGTAGTCACGCACGCCAAATTCTCTACCCGCTGGTAAGGCCTAGGGTCGAACCATGCGCCGAGCAAAAATCGTCTGCACCCTGGGCCCCGCCACCGACTCCTACGACCAGATCAAAGCCCTCGTAGAAGCCGGAATGGACGTAGCCCGCTTCAACCTCAGCCACGGCACCCACGCCGAACACGAGGAGCGCTACCAGCGCGTGCGAAAGGCCGCCGACGAAACCGGCCGCAGCGTCGGACTCCTCGCCGACCTTCAAGGCCCGAAGATCCGCCTCGGCCACTTCACCGAAGGCCCCGCACTCCTTGAACGCGGCGACACCTTCACCATCACGGTGGAGGAGGGTGTCCAAGGCAATGGCCACACCTGCGGCACCACATACCCCGGCCTCGCCCACGACGTCACCCCCGGCGAACGCATCCTCGTCGACGACGGCAAGGTCTCCCTCGAAGTCACCCAGGTCGACGGCCCCCGCATCCACACCAGGGTCATCGAAGGAGGCATGGTCTCCGACCACAAAGGCCTCAACCTCCCCGGAGTCGCGGTCTCCGTCCCCGCCCTCTCGGACAAGGACGAAGCAGACCTGCGCTGGGCGCTGCGCACCGGCTTCGACGTCATCGCGCTGTCCTTCGTCCGCAGCGGCCGCGACATCGAAGACGTCCACCGCATCATGGACGAAGAGGCCCGCCGCCTGCCCGTCATCGCCAAGGTCGAGAAACCCCAGGCAGTCGACGCGATCGACGACATCGTCGCCGCCTTCGACGGCATCATGGTCGCGCGCGGGGACTTGGGCGTGGAGATGCCTCTCGAACAGGTCCCGATCGTCCAAAAGCGCGCGATCAAGTTGGCGAAGCGCAATGCCAAGCCGGTCATCGTGGCCACCCAGATGCTCGACTCGATGATCGACAATTCGCGACCCACGCGGGCAGAGGCGAGTGACGTCGCGAATGCCGTGATCGACGGCACGGACGCCGTGATGCTGTCCGGGGAGACGAGCGTCGGCAAATACCCCATCGAGACGGTCCGCACGATGGCCAAGATTGTGGAGGCCGCAGAGGAGGACATCCTCGCGAAGGGCCTCCCGCCCCTGACGGAACGGAACAAGCCCCGCACCCAGGGCGGCGCGGTCGCCCGAGCGGCGGCGGAAATGGGCGACTTCCTCGGCGCCAGGTTCCTGGTCGCCTTCACCCAGTCGGGCGACACGGCCCGCCGCCTTTCGCGCTACCGCTCCCCGATCCCGCTACTGGCGTTTACGCCGGAGCCGGCGACGCGATCGCAGCTGAGCCTGACGTGGGGCGCGGAGACGTTCCTCGGGCCGCACGTGGACTCGACGGATGCGATGGTCGAGCAGGTGGACGAGCTGTTGCTCAAGTACGGCCGCTGCGAGAAGGGGGACGTCGTGGTGATTACGGCGGGGTCGCCTCCGGGGGTTTCGGGGTCCACGAACATGGTGCGGGTGCATCACATTGGGGAGGATGACAGTCCCAAGTAGGGCTCTGGGGTCAGTACTTGGGGCCTACGTGGGCGTCCATGAGGGCTACTGAGGCTTTGCGGGCGACGGAGATGTTGAACGGGTCGCCGTTGCGGGTGCAGTACGTCCACTGCACGCCGAGCTTGTCGAGAGTGTCGGTGTAGAGCTGGCGGATGTCGCCGGACACGTTGGTGAAGAAGTAGCGCGGGTATTCGTAGCGCTTTCGTGTACCCGCGACGAGGCGAGTGGTCCAGTTCGTGATGCGGCAGCCGTCGGAGTGGATGAGGCCGCGGATGAATTCCCACGGGTGGGTGTTGACGATTTCCCGCTGCCAAGGCACGAGACTGATGGCGCGCTCGTGCTTCTTGCCGGGGCCGTGTTGAGGGAAGAGGTGAGGCCACTGCCGGGAATAGCTCGTCACCGCAGCGCAGCCCTGCCTCTGAAGTGTGTAGACACCGATCCCGGGGACCACTTTCTGGATGGCCTCGCGGCACTCCTGGAGGAGGCCGGGCCATGCGTCGGCGCACGCGATCCTTAGATAGTAACCCGTGCTGCGCGGGTGGGCACTGATGCAACCGTCGCCGAGATAGAGGCCCAACAGATAGGCGTACGCGATTTCGTCAGCGGGAGGCTCGGGGGCCGGAGGCGTCATACGGGGGAGGGGTTCGAGACGGTCCTGCCAAGAGCGGATCGCTGCGCGCGAGATACCCGTCTCCTTGCTTACGGAGTTCAGGCTGCGCCCTTGGGAGACCAGCGCCAGCGCTCGCTTGCGCATGCTGATGTCGTACATGCGAACAGACTGCGAGAGTGATCGCGACGACACGCAGCAAAAAGCGGATGTTCACGAGAACGTGGACATCCGCTTTCAGGCCGCGCCTTCGAATCGAAGGAAAAGTGCCCCGGGTGGGATTCGAACCCACGCTGTCGGTGGTTTGAGCACCGTGTCTCTCCCGCTGGACTACCGGGGCTTCCTCTAAAACAAAGGTCAGCGGTCACCCGCTGTGCTCCTACCTTATCGCAGCTAGGTAGGCTCTTGTCAGCAGCACCCCTGCCCCTGAACGAGGAGCCCCCGTGACCGCCCCCGAGTCGCCCCAGCCCGTAGACGCGCCCGACGACGACAAGTCGCACGTGCCTCCGCTGACGACCCGTGTCGTCATCGCCGAGGACGAGGCCCTGATCCGGCTCGACCTCAAAGAGATGCTGGAGGAAGAGGGCTACAGCGTCGTCGGCGAGGCCGGTGACGGCGAGCAGGCCATCGAGCTTGCCCGTGAGCACCAGCCGGACCTCGTGATTCTCGATGTGAAGATGCCCAAGCTGGACGGCATCTCGGCGGCCGAGAAGATCGCCGAGGAGCGCATCGCCCCCGTGCTGATGCTTACGGCCTTCTCGCAGCGCGACCTCGTGGAGCGGGCTCGCGATGCCGGCGCGATGGCGTACCTCGTGAAGCCGTTCAGCAAGAGTGATGTCGTTCCGGCCATTGAGATGGCTGTCTCGCGCTTCACGGAGCTGAAGGAGCTGGAGAAGGAGGTCGCTGACCTCACGCTCCGCCTGGAGACCCGCAAGCTGGTCGACCGGGCGAAGTCCATCCTCCAGACGGAGTACGGGCTGACGGAGCCGGCGGCGTTCCGGTGGATTCAGAAGACGTCGATGGATCGTCGGATGTCGATGCAGCAGGTTGCGGAGGCGGTCATTCAGGACGCGGATGAGAAGAAGGCCGCGAAGGGCTGACCCCGGCATCCATACACAGACCGAGGCCCGCGTCCCTGGAGAACCAGGGGCGCGGGCCTCGTCGTACAGCCGAGCGAGTCAGCCTCAGTCCTCGCCGAGGTACGCCTTGCGTACGGACTCGTCGTGCAGGAGGTCCTCGCCGGTGCCGGAGAGGACGATGTTGCCGACCTCCATGACGTGTCCCTGGTCGGCGAGTGACAGGGCTGCCTGGGCGTTCTGTTCGACGAGGAGGATGGTCGTGCCCTGGGCCTTGAGTTCCACGATCGTCGACATGATCTTCTGCATCATGATCGGGGAGAGACCCATGGAGGGCTCGTCGAGCATCAGCAGTTTCGGCTGGGACATCAGCGCGCGGCCCATTGCCAGCATCTGCTGCTCCCCGCCCGAGAGGGTGCCGGCGGCCTGCTTGCGGCGTTCTCCGAGGATCGGGAAGAGGTCGTAGGCCCTCTGTATGTCCTTTTGGATGCCTTCCTTGTCCTTTCTCAGGAAGGCGCCGAGTTGCAGGTTCTCCTCGATGGTGAGGCGCGGAAAGATGTGTCGGCCTTCGGGGGAGTGGGCGAGGCCCAGGGCGACGATTTTGTGGGCCGGAATGCCGGAGAGCGGCTTGCCGTCGAAGGTGATCTTTCCGTGGCTGGGCTTGAGGAGGCCGGAGAGGGTGCGCAGGGTGGTGGTTTTGCCGGCGCCGTTGGTGCCGATGAGGGTGACGACCTGGCCTGCTTCGACCTTGAAGGAGATGCCTTTGACGGCTTCGATTTTGCCGTAGGCGACCCGGAGGTCTTCGACCTCGAGGAGTGCGGTCACTGGGCTTCTCCCTTGGTGGTGCTGGTGGTGCTGTCGGCGGCTCCGGCTTCTGCGGCGGCTATTTCGGCGGCTTCTGCTTCTCCGGGGTCGCCTTCGAAGGGTTCGCCGAGGTATGCGGCGATGACGCGTTCGTCGGCCTGGACGACTTCGGAGGTGCCTTCGACGAGTTTTTCGCCTTGGACGAGGACGGCGACGCGGTCGCAGAGGTTGAAGATGAAGCGCATGTCGTGCTCGATGACGAGGACGGCGATGCCCTTGTCGCGGATGGCGAAGACGAGTTCTTCGGTTGCCCGCGTTTCCTGGGGGTTCATGCCGGCGGTGGGCTCGTCGAGGAGGAGCAGGCCGGGTTCGGATGCGAGTGCGCGGGCGATTTCGAGCTTGCGCTGTTCGCCGTAGGGGAGGTTGCGTGCCAGGTGGTCGCGCTTGTGCTCCAGTCCGATGAACTCGAGGAGTTCCAGGGCTCGTTCTTCGCTGGCCTTTTCGGCCTTCTTGAAGCCGGGGCCGCGCAGCAGTGCTGACCAGAGGCCTTCTTTGGTGCGGGTGTGGCGGCCGACGAGGACGTTTTCCAGGACGGTCATGTTGGCGAAGAGCCGGATGTTCTGGAAGGTGCGGGCCATGCCGGCTTTGGTGACGAGGTGCGGCTTGGGGGGTAGGACGTTGCCTTTGTAGCGGACGGTGCCTTCGGTGGGGATGTACAGGCCGGTGAGGCAGTTGAAGAAGGTGGTTTTGCCGGCGCCGTTGGGGCCGATGAGTCCGACGATTTCGCCGGCGTTGACGGTGAAGTCGACGTTGCGTACGGCGGTGAGTCCGCCGAAGCGCATGGTGACTCCGGCGGCTTCGAGTACGGGGGTGCCGGGGGTCGACTCGGTGGTGGTGTTGGTGGTCATCGCGGGTCTCACGCCCCTGCCTTGGAGACGCCGACCGTGCCTTCGGGGAGGGTTGCGCCTTCGGGTACGGCGAGTTGGTCGGTCTCGTGGTATTCGAGCTGCTGTCGTTTGTTGGCGACGATTCCTTCGGGGCGGAAGCGCATCAGGAGGACGAGTGCGATGCCGAAGAAGAGCAGCTGGTAGTCGTTGAGGAACTGGAGTTTGGTGGGGATGACGTAGAGCAGTGTCGCGCCGAGGAGGGGGCCGGTGATGGTGCCCATGCCGCCGAGGATGACGGCGGCGAGGAGGAATGCGGAGCTGGGGGGGACGGGGCCGGCGAAGACGTACATCTCGGGGACGACGGTGTGCTGTACGTGGGCCTGGATGGTGCCGGCGAGGCCGGCGAGGGTGGCGCCGAGGGCGAAGGCGATGAGTTTGACGCGGAAGCCGTTGATGCCCATGGCGGTGGCGGCGGTTTCGTCTTCGCGGATGGCGACCCAGGCGCGGCCGATGCGGGAGTTGCCGGCGCGGGCGAAGATCGTGACGACCAGCGCGGTGCAGATGAGCATCAGCCAGAAGTAGTTGGCGTAGGAGCCGAGGGTGAAGCCGAGGATGTTGTGGGTGGCGCCGAAGTCGAAGCCGAGGATTTTGAGGTCGGGGATGTTGGGGATGCCGTTGGGCCCGTTGGTGATGTTGGGGCCTGAGGTGCCGTCGAGGTTGCCCATGGCGATGCGGAAGATTTCTCCGAAGCCGAGGGTGACGATGGCGAGGTAGTCGCCGCGCAGTCGCAGGGTGGGGGCGCCGATGAGGACGCCGAAGATGAGGGAGGCGGCGGCGCCGGTGAGGACGGCGGCCCAGAACGGGAAGGTGACGTGGAAGGTGCTCGCGGTGGTGCCGGAGACGAGTGCTGCGGTGTAGGCGCCGACGCCGAGGAAGGCGACGTAGCCGAGGTCGAGGAGTCCGGCGAGGCCGACGACGACGTTGAGGCCGAGGGCGACGGTGGCGAAGATCAGGATGCTGACGGCGAGCAGGGTGAATTCGTCGGTGTTCTGGGTGAAGGGGAATGCTGCGGCGGCGGCGAAGGCGGCGCCGATGGTGACTTGGCGGTGTTTGGTGGTGAGGGCCTGGAGGCGGGTGGTGAGTCCGGCTCGGGCGATGGCGCCGAAGGCGAATCCGGTGATGATGAGGTAGCCGACGAAGAGTTCGCCGTAGGGGGTTTGGATGCCGTAGGCGGCGATCCACAGGCCGAGGGCGAAGACGGCGATGATGATGCCGATTTCGGCCCAGGAGTTGAGGGTGGCGGGCTGCTTGAGGCGGCCGTGTGCGGTGCCGAAGAGGGGGGTGGTGGCTCGTTTGACGGGGGTGGTGGTGGGGTCGGTGTCGCGCGGGAGGGGGAGCGCGAGGGCGGCGAGCAGCGTGATGAGTGAGGCTGCTGCTGCGATGAAGCCGCCGGGGTCGAGGTTGACGAGTCCGCCGAGTTCGATGGCGATGGCGATGACGGTGAACCAGGTGGTGGCGAAGGTGCCGAGGGCCATCAGGAGCAGGGGGGTGTTGTTGCCGGCGGGGTTGAGCCAGCGGAAGCCTCGTATGCCGTGGCCGGCGAGGGCGTAGATGAGGGTGAGTATGGCGCCCGCGAGGGTGAGGACTTGGAGGCCGCCGGGGTAGCCGGTGACGGTGAGGTCGCCGGGGAAGTCGGTGGTGTAGGTCCAGGAGAGGAAGGTGCTCGCGAGTGTTGCGAGGGCGCCGACGGCGAGTGTGAGGCGTGCGCCTGCTTCCGGGAGGGGGATGACGGGCGTGTTTTCGTGGTTTTGGGTGGTCATCGATATCACGCTCGATCCGCGACGCGCTCGCCGAGCAGGCCTTGGGGCCTGACCAGGAGGACGAGAATGAGGAGGACGAAGGCCCAGACGTTGGCCCAGGCGCCGCCGCCGAGCTTGTCCATTCCGGGGATGTCCTGGATGTACTGGATGGAGAGGGCTTCGGCGAGGCCGAGGACGACGCCGCCGAGCATGGCGCCGTAGATGTTGCCGATGCCGCCGAGGACGGCTGCGGTGAAGGCTTTGAGGCCGGCGATGAAGCCCATCTCGTAGTTGATCTGGCCGTATTTGAGGCCGGAGGAGACGGCGGCGATGGCGGCGAAGGCGGCGCCGATGGCGAAGGCCATGACGATGATGCGGTCGGTGTTGACGCCCATGAGTTTGGCGGTGTCGGGGTCTTGGGCGGTGGCTTGCATGGCGCGGCCGGCGCGGCTCTTGGAGACGAAGAGTCCGAGCATGAGCATGCAGAGGGGGGCGGCTATGAGGAGGAAGAGGTCGGCGCGCTGGATCTGCAGGTTGTCGGTGATTTTGAAGGCGTCTCCGTGGAATTCGGGGAAGCTCTTGGCCTGCTTGGCGCCGGGGTAGAAGCCCCAGACGATTTGCTGGAGGGCGATGGAGAGGCCGATTGCGGTGATCAGGGGGGCCAGGCGTGGGGCGGTGCGCAGTGGCCGGTAGGCGAATCGTTCGGCGGCGGTGGCGACGGCCACCGAGGCGATGACGCCGCCGATGATCATGAACGGGATGGCGACGAGCAGTGGGGTGCCGCTGGGCAGCCAGATGTAGATGGTGAGGGCGCCGAAGCCCCCGATCATGTAGATCTCGCCGTGGGCGAAGTTGATGAGCTGGACGATCCCGTAAACCATGGTGTAGCCGATGGCGATGAGGCCATACAGGGCACCGAGGGTCAGGCCGTTGGCCAGCGTTTGCGGCAGTTCGTGCACCGCAGGGCCTCCGATGAGCGTGTCGGATATGACTCCGCGCGAGGGCGCTGTTTGCGCCCTCGCGCGGTGGGTTTCAGGTGGTGCGGGGCTTGGTTGTGCGGGTCAGTCCTTGAAGGTGGCGCTCTTGACGGCCTTCCAGGCGCCGTTCTCGACCTTGTACACGGTCAGCTGCTTGTTGGTGGTGTCGCCGTACTGGTCGAAGGAGACCTTGCCGGTGACGCCGTCGAAGGAGACCTTCTGCATGGCTTCGGTGATCTTGGCGCGGGCGTCGCTGGGGAGCTTGCCGTTGTTGGCTTCGACGACGGCCTTGACGGCCTGGATGATGGACCAGGCGGCGTCGTAGGAGTAGCCGCCGTAGGCCGCGTAGGGGTCCTTGTAGCCGGCTGCCTTGTAGTCGGCGATGAAGGTCTTGGCGGTGTCGAGCTGTTCGACGGGGTAGCCGACGGAGGTGGCGAGGTCACCGTCGTTGGAGACGCCGGAGGCGGAGATGAAGGCGGGGTCGTAGATGCCGTCGCCGCCCATGGTGGGGATCTTGGCTCCGGCCTTCTTGACCTGGTCGGAGATGAGGCCGCCTTCGGGGTACTGGCCGCCGAAGTAGACGGAGTCGGCGCCGGAGGACTTGACCTTGTCGGCGGTGGAGGAGAAGTCGGTCTCCTTCACGGTGATGTGGTCGGTGCCGACGACCTTGCCGCCGAGGCGCTTGAACTCCTGGGAGAAGATCGCGGCGAGGCCGGCTCCGTAGGTCTGCTTGTCGTCGATCACGAAGACCTTCCGCTTCTTCGCGTCGTTGTAGTAGTACTGCGCGGCGAAGCGGCCCTGGATGACGTCCGTGGTGGCCGTGCGGAAGTAGGTCTTGAAGGGGCGCTTGAGGTCGCCCTTTGCCCAGTTGTCGCCCTGGGTGAGGGCGGGGTTGGTGTTGGCGGGCGAGACCTCGGTGAGGTTGGCCTTGGCGAAGTCGCTCTGCATCGACTGGGCGACGCCGGAGTTGAGGGGGCCGACGACGCCGAGGACGTCCTTGTTGCCGACGAGGTTGACGGCGTTCTGGTGGCCGGAGGCGGGCACGGCCTGGTCGTCGAGGGCGACGACCTTGAAGGTGATGCCCTTGACCTCGTTGTTCTTGTTGGCCGTCTTGGCGGCGAGGTCCACGGAGTTCTTGATGCCCTGGCCGAGCGCGGAGAGCGAGCCGGTGAGGGGTGCGTCGACACCGATGACGACGGTGGTGCCGCTGTTGCTCTTGGAATCGTTCTTGTCGCGCGAGCCGCATGCGGTCAGCGTGAGGGCACCAGTGGTGATCACGGTGGTGAGGATGAGCAAGGAACGGTTTCGCACGGTCAGTCCTTTCCCAGGCGCGGCTCCCTCTGGTGAGGTGCCGTTGTGCTGGTGGCCGGACTCGATGGTTCGAATCCGTTTTTACGCCCCCGTGGCACAGTGACTGGCGGTGACTTTAGGTCCAGTCGGCGGGGTGGGGGACCGGTGAAGGTAAGGATGTGACTTTCTTGTTATGCATAAAAATCGAAGCTTGTGACTTCAGGTGGGCAGATCGGGCTTTCCGGCCGCGCCGGGGTGACCGCATGGTGAGAATCCGCAGTTCCGTTCGGGCGTGACGAGATCTTGTGACCGGTATCACATGCAGAGGGTGCGGAGTGACGCGGAGAGGTCTTGCGCATAGGCGGCGCCGAGGATGTAGCTCGGGTTCTGCGTTCCACGCGTGTTACGCAACGTTACGTTCAGGAAAGGAAGTTCGACGCCCTGTGGAAGTCCGGTGCAGTGGCGGACGGCTACCAGGAGGGTGAGGGTGCGGGGTTTCCCGGCCCTCAGGGTGAGGGGGGTGGCGGGGCTGGTGCTCATGGTCAGGCCGTCGTAGGGCTGTGCGAGGCGGGTCAGTGTGGTGGGCGGGCCGGCGTCGAGAAGGGCCCGCAGCCGGAAGGTGAAGGTCCGGGTGCGGGGGTCGGGGGGTTCGCGCAGGCCGGTGTAGGTGAGTTCGGTGACGCTGAGCGGCCAGGGGGTGAAGGCGGCCTGCCGGGCGTCGTCGAGGGGCGCGGTGAAGAGCGTGGCGGTGAGGGCGGCGGCCAGGCCGGTGACGGTCAGGGCGGCGCGCAGTCGTGGGCGGCCCCAAGGGAGTTGGCGGCCGGAGGCGAGGACCTCACCCGCCTCCCGGGCTTCGGCTGGGGACTCCTCTACCGGGCCGATGCCGCTGGTCATTTCGGTGGGCGCCAGTTCTGTGAGCTCCAGGTGGCACCGTTCTCCTCGGTGCAGCGCTGCTCCGACTGACGGTCGATCAACTTCTTTGCGGAGCCCAGTCCGTGGCGTTCCTGCTCGGTGCGGGCGTTCTGGACGATCGTGTCCATTATTTCGTACTGCTGGTTGGACAGGCCCTTCTGCTCCCAGTCGAGGCCGGCCCACTTCCCGCCGGTGATCGTCTCCTTGGCCCAGTACGAGATCAGTTTGGTGCAGGCGGCAACGGCTGAGGTGTCGTCCGGACTGGGCGTCCCGTGTGCCGAGGGCGAGCCGGAGGAGCAGCCCGCGCCGAGCGTGACGGCGAGGGCTGCGGCGGCGAGGGAGAGGGTGCGGGAGACGGCGCGGGTGCCGGTGAGGGTGCGTCGGCCGCGACGGGGAGGGGTTCGCCTCATGCTCTGACGCTAGGGCGGGGGTTGTCCGTGGACAACCCTGGCGGCTGCGCGGTCAGTCGGCGGTGCCGATGTGCGCGCCGTCGCCGCGCCGGACGTCGCGCAGCAGGCAGGTCAGGCGGGCGCTGCACACGCGCCGTCCGTCCTCGTCACTGATCACGATCTCGTACGTGGCGGTGGAGCGGCCGCGGTGCAGGGGTGTGGCGACGCCGGTGACCAGGCCGGAGCGTACGCCGCGGTGGTGGGTGCAGTTCAGGTCGACACCGACTGCGATCTTGGAGCTGCCGCCGTGGAGCATGGAGCCGACGGAGCCGAGGGTCTCGGCGAGGACGGCGGAGGCGCCGCCGTGCAGCAGGCCGTAGGGCTGGGTGTTGCCCTCGACGGGCATGGTGCCGACGACGCGGTCCGCGGAGGCCTCGAGGATCTCCACGCCCATGCGGGTGCCGAGGTGTCCGGCGGAGAAGAGAGCCGGGAGGTCGACGCCGAGTGCGGCGTACTCGTCGATGACCTCCTGCGGGAACTTCACGTACTGCTGCTCGCCCATGCGCCCGGCTCCGTTCGTCTGATTCACTCGTCCAGCCTGCCTGAGCAAACGCTCAGTCGGTGGCTGATTGTTCCAGACGTACGACGACGGACTTGCTTGCCGGGGTGTTACTGGTGTCCGCGGTGGAGTCCAGCGGCACCAGGACGTTGGTCTCCGGGTAGTAGGCGGCGGCGCAGCCGCGTGCCGTCGGATAGTGCACGACGCGGAAGCCGGGCGCCCTGCGCTCGACGCCGTCCTTCCACTCGCCGACCAGGTCGACGTACGAACCGTCGGCGACGCCGAGTGCGCGTGCGTCCTCGGGGTTGACCAGGACGATGCGGCGGCCGTTCTTGATGCCGCGATAGCGGTCGTCGAGACCGTAGATGGTGGTGTTGTACTGGTCGTGCGAGCGCAGCGTCTGCAGCAGCAGACGGCCTTCGGGCAGCCTGGGGTACTCGACGGGAGCCGCTGTGAAGTTCGCCTTGCCGGTCGCTGTGGGGAAGCGGCGTTCGTCGCGCGGGGCGTGGGGGAGGGTGAAGCCGCCGGGGCGGGCCACGCGCGTGTTGAAGTCCTCGAAGCCGGGGACCACGCGCGCGATGCGGTCGCGGATGGTGGCGTAGTCCTTCTCGAACTCCTCCCAGGGCACCGTGCTGTCCTCGCCGAGCACACGGCGGGCCAGGCGGCAGACGATCGCCGGCTCCGACAGCAGGTGGCTGCTCGCGGGCTCCAGGCGGCCGCGGGATGCGTGCACCATGCCCATGGAGTCCTCGACGGTCACGAACTGCTCGCCGCTGCCCTGGAGATCGCGCTCGGTACGGCCCAGGGTGGGCAGGATCAGGGCACGCGCGCCCGTGACCACGTGCGAGCGGTTGAGCTTGGTCGACACGTGCACGGTGAGGCGGGCGCGCCGCATGGCCGCCTCGGTGACCTCGGTGTCGGGCGAGGCGGACACGAAGTTGCCGCCCATCGCGAAGAACACCTTCGCCCGGCCGTCGCGCAGGGCGCGGATGGCCTGGACGACGTCGTAGCCGTGCTCACGCGGCGGCGCGAAGCCGAACTCCCTCTCCAGGGCGTCCAGGAAGGCGGGGGCGGGACGCTCGAAGATGCCCATCGTCCGGTCGCCCTGCACGTTCGAGTGGCCGCGCACCGGGCACACGCCCGCGCCCGGGCGGCCGATGTTGCCGCGCAGCAGAAGGAAGTTGACGACCTCGCGGATGGTCGGCACGGAGTGCTTGTGCTGGGTCAGGCCCATCGCCCAGCACACGATGGTGCGCTTCGAGCCGAGGACCATCCTCAGGGCGGCTTCGATCTCCGCGCGCGTGAGGCCGGTCGCGGTCAGGGTCTCGTCCCAGTCGGCGGCCTTGGCGGCCGCGGCGAACTCCTCGAAGCCGTGGGTGTGTTCGCGCACGAACTCCTCGTCGACCGCGCCCTCGCTCTCCAGGATGAGCTTGTTGAGGAAGCGGAAGAGGGCCTGGTCGCCGCCGATGCGGATCTGCAGGAACAGGTCGTTGAGGGCGGCGCCCTTGAGCATGCCCTGCGGGGTCTGCGGGTTCTTGAACCGCTCCAGGCCGGCCTCGGGCAGCGGGTTCACGCTGATGATCTTCGCGCCATTGGCCTTGGCCTTCTCCAGGGCGGAGAGCATGCGCGGGTGGTTGGTGCCCGGGTTCTGGCCGGCGACGATGATCAGGTCGGCCTTGTAGAGATCCTCCAGCAGGACGCTGCCCTTGCCGATGCCGATGGTCTCGCTCAGGGCCGAACCGGACGACTCGTGGCACATGTTGGAGCAGTCGGGCAGGTTGTTCGTGCCGAGTTGCCGGGCGAACAGCTGGTAGAGGAAGGCCGCCTCGTTGCTGGTGCGGCCCGAGGTGTAGAAGAGCGCCTCGTCGGGGGAGCCGAGGGCGGCGAGCTCCTCGGCGACGATGTCGAAGGCGCGCTCCCAGCTCACCGGCTCGTAGTGGGTGCCCCCTTCGGGCAGGTGCATGGGGTGGGTGAGCCGGCCCTGCTGCCCCAGCCAGTAGCCGCTGCGGGAGGCGAGGTCGGCGATGGAGTGGGCGGCGAAGAACTCCGGGGTGACCCGGCGCAGGGTGGCCTCCTCGGCGACCGCCTTCGCGCCGTTCTCACAGAACTCCGCCGCATGCCGGTGGTCGGGCTCCGGCCAGGCGCAGCCGGGGCAGTCGAAGCCGTCCTTCTGGTTGACGCGCAGCAACGTCAGCGCGGTCCGCTTCACGCCCATCTGTTGCTGGGCGATGCGCAGGGTGTGCCCGATGGCCGGCAGTCCCGCCGCCGCGTGCTTGGGCCCGGCGACCTGCGGTGCGTCCTGGACCGGATCACCCTTGGGCGGCTTCGTCGCCATCGCGCACTCTCCTTCACAGACACCTGCGAGCTACGACTTCGATCCTCGCACGTGCGACTGACAGCGAGGACAGCCGGTTCTGTGCGTGGACCGTGATCTCCGGTCGTGCCGGCGCCCGGGGCCCTCCCGGCTCCCAGGGCGGCGGGGGATGCCGACCTCGCGCGCGGCAGTTGAGGGCAGCTGGTTCTGTGCGCGGAGCATGATCATAGGTGTGTCGGCGCCCGTCGCCAGTGGATTTCCGCTGTGACGGTGATCGACTGCGGCGGGAGCGCCGGGTCCTCCCGGATCAAGGGCGGCGGGGCGAAGCCGACCTCGCGCGCGGCGTGACGGCAGCTGGTTCTGTGCGCGCAGCGTGATCATTGGTCGGGTTGGCGCCCGTCGCATTTCTTTGCGCCGCCCAGGCCGCGTACGCCGCGGTCGGCTGCGGCGGTGGGCCTCTTCCCGGCTCTCCATGCGGTGGGGAGGTGCCGATCCGGCGGGGAGCCACGACTGTCAGTGGCACGTGGCAGGATCGGGGCGTGGCAGAAACAGCATCGAAGACGACCCACAAGACCGCCGGCGGCAACACGCGGCCCCGCCTCATGCTCATGGACGGGCACTCGCTGGCCTACCGCGCGTTCTTCGCGCTGCCCGCGGAGAACTTCACGACCGCGACCGGGCAGCCGACGAACGCGATCTACGGCTTCGCGTCGATGCTGGCCAACACCCTGCGTGACGAGGAGCCCACGCACTTCGCGGTGGCCTTCGACGTCTCCCGCAAGACCTGGCGCTCCGAGGAGTTCACCGAGTACAAGGCCAACCGCTCGAAGACCCCGGACGAGTTCAAGGGGCAGGTCGAGCTGATCGGCGAACTCCTGGACGCGATGAACGCGTCGCGGTTCGCGGTCGACGGCTTCGAGGCGGACGACGTCATCGCCACCCTCGCCACCCAGGCGGAGGCCGAGGGCTTCGAGGTGCTGATCGTCACCGGCGACCGCGACTCCTTCCAGCTGGTCAGCGAGCACACGACGGTGCTGTATCCGACGAAGGGCGTCTCCGAGCTGACCCGGTTCACCCCGGAGAAGGTCTTCGAGAAGTACGGGCTGACGCCCGCGCAGTACCCCGACTTCGCGGCGCTGCGTGGCGACCCGTCCGACAACCTGCCGGGCATCCCCGGCGTCGGTGAGAAGACCGCCGCGAAGTGGATCAACCAGTTCGGTTCGTTCGCGGAGCTCGTCGAGCGCGTCGAGGAGGTCAAGGGCAAGGCCGGGCAGAACCTGCGCGAGCACCTGGAGGCGGTCAAGCTCAACCGCCGCCTGACCGAGATGGTGCGTACGGTCGAGCTGCCCAAGGCGGTCGCCGACCTTGAGCGCGCCCCGTACGACCGCACGGCCGTCGCGATGGTCCTGGACACCCTGGAGATCAGGAACCCCTCGCTGCGCGAGCGGCTGCTTGCCGTCGACCCGGGCGGCGAGCAGGCCGAGGCGACGCCGGTGGCGCCCGGTGTGGAGCTGGACGGGACGGTGCTGGGCACGGGCGAGCTGGCCGACTGGCTCACCGAGCACGGCACCGAGACGCTCGGCATCGCCACGGTCGACGCCTGGGCGCTGGGCACCGGCTCGGTCGCCGAGGTCGCCCTCGCCACCGCGGAGGGGCCGGCCGCCTGGTTCGACCCGTCCCAGCTGGACGAGGCCGACGAGAACGCGTGGGCGGCCTGGCTGGCCGCCGAGGACCGCCCCAAGGTCCTGCACAACGCCAAGGGCGCCATGCGCGTCCTCGCCGAGCACGGCTGGTCCGTCGCCGGTGTCTCGATGGACACGGCCCTGGCCGCCTACCTGGTCAAGCCGGGCCGCCGCTCCTTCGACCTGGACGCGCTGTCCCTGGAGTACCTGGGCCGTGAGCTGGCCCCCGCCGCCGCGGCCGACGGCCAGCTCGCCTTCGGCGCCGACGACGGCGCGGAGGCCGAGGCGCTCATGGTTCAGGCCCGCGCCATCCTCGACCTCGGCGAGGCCTTCCGGGGCCGCCTGGAGGAGGTCGGCGCCGCGGACCTGCTGCGCGACATGGAACTGCCCACCTCGATCCTGCTCGCCCGCATGGAGCGCCACGGCATCGCCGCCGACCGGGCCCACCTGGAGGCCATGGAGCAGATGTTCGCGGGCGCCGTGCAGCAGGCGGTGAAGGAGGCGCACGCGGCGGCGGGCCACGAGTTCAACCTGGGCTCGCCCAAGCAGCTCCAGGAGGTCCTCTTCGGTGAGCTGGGCCTGCCCAAGACGAAGAAGACCAAGACCGGCTACACCACGGACGCCGACGCCCTGGCCTGGCTCGCCACCCAGACGGACAACGAACTGCCGGTGGTCATGCTCCGCCACCGCGAGCAGGCGAAGCTGCGCGTCACCGTCGAGGGCCTGATCAAGACGATCGCCGCCGACGGCCGCATCCACACCACCTTCAACCAGACGGTCGCCGCGACCGGCCGCCTGTCGTCCACGGACCCCAACCTGCAGAACATCCCCGTCCGTACCGACGAGGGCCGCGCCATCCGCCGCGGCTTCGTCGTCGGCGAGGGCTTCGAGTCGCTGATGACCGCCGACTACAGCCAGATCGAACTCCGCGTCATGGCGCACCTCTCCGAGGACGAGGGCCTGATCGAGGCGTTCACCTCCGGCGAGGACCTGCACAACACGGTCGCGGCGCAGGTCTTCTCGGTCGACCGGGAGCACGTCGACGCGGAGATGCGCCGCAAGATCAAGGCCATGTCGTACGGCCTGGCATACGGTCTGTCGGCCTTCGGCCTGTCCCAGCAGCTGAACATCGACGCGGGCGAGGCCCGGGTCCTGATGGACACCTACTTCGAGCGGTTCGGCGGCGTCCGGGACTATCTGCGCCGGGCCGTCGACGAGGCGCGGGCCACGGGCTACACGGCGACCCTCTTCGGCCGCCGCCGCTATCTGCCCGACCTCAACAGCGACAACCGCCAGCGCCGCGAGGCGGCCGAGCGCATGGCTCTGAACGCGCCGATCCAGGGCACCGCCGCGGACATCGTCAAGATCGCCATGCTGAAGGTGGACGACGCGCTGCGGGCGGCGGGCCTCACCTCCCGCATGCTCCTGCAGGTCCACGACGAAATCGTCCTGGAGATCGCCCCCGGCGAGCGTGCCGCCGCGGAGGAGATCGTCCGCCGCGAGATGGCTGACGCCGTTCATCTGAGGGTGCCGCTCGGTGTCTCGGTGGGGGTGGGGTCCGACTGGGAGTCGGCTGCGCACTAGCCTCCGGCGGTGGGGCGGGGAATCGGTGCTGTCCTGCCGGGCGGCGCGTCGGCCCTCCGGCCAGGGGGTGAGTTCTCCGCACAGGGGGTCATCGAGTGTCTGCGGGCGCGTCGTGGCTGGTCGCGCCCACGCGACGGAGCCGCATATCGACACAGCCCCGCCCCTTCGGGGCGCGGCCGAACCCCCGCCGCACCCGTCAAGCCCCGCAGGGGACCGTCACTCAGGTGGCCCCCGCGGAAAGGCCCCCACCGGTCTCGCCCCGTAAGGATGCGGGCATGGGTATACGCATGCTCAACCGCCGGCCGGCGAGAGCGCAGGCGAGTGCCGAGGCGGCGCCCGTCGTGCCCCCCGCGTCGGTGCCGACCTTCGCCGCTCGTGCAAGCACCGCCCGCATCCCCACCGATCTCGCCGTCGTCCTGCGCCGTGCGGCGGCGGGCCTCCGGCGTCGGCCGGCCCGGCCCGGGACGGGATCCGCAGAGCCGCCCGCCTGGCGGCTGTGGGCGGGACTGGGCCGCAGTTACGTCACCGGGCTGCTCGTCCGTGTCCGCCGCAGCCGCCACGCCCGCACGGTCAGGGTGTTCATCGTGAGCGCGGGCACCCTCACCGACCGGCCGGACGGCCCTGCTGCACGCTGACCCGCTCCGGCTCCCCGGCGGACGGCACGGGCCGCCACACCCGCACCCCCACCACGTACAGCAGCAGCCCGAGCAACAGCCCCGCGCCCGCACCGAAGCACACGGCCGGAATCAGCTCCCAGGGCCCCGCCACCGCGCCCCAGTACGCCCACCACCGCACCGCCCGCTCCACGGCCCAGGCCCCCGCACATCCGCAGAGCACCACACAGGCCCACCACCGGTCCCGCAGCGACAACACGGGGACCGCACGCGAAACCGGGTGCGCGGGCGTCCTGCGCAGCGCCCGCGTCACCCACACCGCGATCACCACCGCGCCCAGCACCGAACTCCCGTACTGCAGGTCCGAGTACAGGGGAGACCCCCACACCACCCGGCCCAGCACCGGAAACAGCCGTACGCCCCACCGGTCGTGATGCGTGAAGGCGTCCCACACCACGTGCGTCAGGGCGCCGAGCGCCGCGGACACATACCACCACGCGGCCAGGGACGGCCGTACGCGCGCGCGTGGCGCCCCGCAGCACAACAGGGCTGCCGGCCGCTGCTGCCAGGGCCCCGGCAGCAGCGCCACCAGCGGTTCCCGCACCAGCAGCCACAGCCCGACCAGCGCCCAGGCCACCAGCACGTCGACCGTGAAGACGCCGGGAAAGGAGTGCGTGACCGTGCCGAACTCCATCGCACCGGGCACCGCACTTGCCGCGTAGTAGGTCATGTCGGGCGCAAAGGAACCGGCCACGAGAACGGCCGGAATCAGCCGTCCTCGACCGGATCCGTCGCCGCGCACGGCGGGCAGGACGGCGGCCGCATGGCTCAGGGTGAACGGCAACTGGGCTCCTCACGCCGGACATTGCCCGAGCGGACGGCCCGGGTGATCGCTCCGGTCCAGTATGCGTGCCGCGATTCCACGCCGTTCACACATGGCCAACCGGTGAATATCGGGCACGAACGGGTCCCCGTGGAAAGGAAGTTGTCGTAGGGTCGCCTGGGTCACCGTGCCGGGCGGTGCGGTCGAACAGGTGAACACAGCTACTCGACAGAAATGCGACGAAAACAAGAGAGCGATACGAGGGCAACCCGCACGCCGGGTCGATCGTCAGAACAGGGCGGGCGCACTGTGCGCCGGGCAGACGAAGACGGACGCTGACGCGTCCACGGGAGGGGTTCACTCTATGGCGGCGCAATTCGGCATGAGGCTGCGCAAAGGAGCGGCAACCACAGCCGTGGCAGCGGTCGCGGTCGCTGCCCTGTCCGCGTCCCAGGCTCCTGGGGTCACTGTCGACGACCACGGCAGACAGACCGCCTCCAAGGCCCAGCCCGCACCCGATGCGACCGCAGGCGACGGCGCCGCGACCGGCAACTCGCCGTACTACACCGCTCTTCCGCCGCTCAACAGCCCGAACCCCTCGCCGACCCCCGGCGCCACCGGCAGCCCCGCGTCGACGGGCGCGGCCGAGGCGGGTATCCCCGCGACCGTCCTCGACGCCTACAAGAAGGCCGAGGCCGAGCTGCGCGAGTCCAAGCCCGGCTGCAACCTGCCCTGGCAACTGCTCGCCGCGATCGGCCAGGTGGAGTCGGGCCAGGCCGGCGGCGGCCGCGTCAACGCGGACGGCACCACGATCACCCCGATCCTCGGCCCGCAGCTCGACGGCAACGGCTTCGCGCTGATCAAGGACACCGACGGCGGCAAGTACGACGGCAACAGCAGCTACGACCAGGCCGTCGGCCCCATGCAGTTCATCCCGTCGACCTGGGCGTGGGCGGGCCGCGACGGCAACGGCGACGGGGTCAAGGACCCCAACAACGTGTACGACGCCGCCCTGGCCGCCGGCCACTACCTGTGCCGCAACGACTGGGACCTGTCGGTGCCGGCCGACCTCGACCAGGCGATCCTGAGCTACAACAACTCGCAGGATTACCTGCACACCGTCCTGTCGTGGCTGGAGTACTACCGCAAGGGCACCCACGAGATCCCGGACGGCAGCGGCAGCGTCCCCTCGGGCCGCAGCGACGACGGCCAGAAGGCCAACCCCAAGCCCTCGCCCACGCCGCCCGCCAAGCCGAAGCCGCCGAGCAGCGGCCCTTCGAGCCCCAGTGCACCGCCGTCGGGCACGCCCGGCACGCCGAGCACGCCGGGCAGCCCGTCGCCTACCCCCACCCCCACTCCCACCGACACCGTGGACCATCTGGCGGACGCGGGCACTCCGAAGCTCACCGCGATGGCCGGCGACGCGTTCACCAAGAAGATCAGCATCAAGGCCGTGACCAAGACCGGCAAGGCGGTCGGCAAGGTCCGGGTCCGCTTCAGCGTCGTCGGCGACACCGACACCACCTTCACCGGCGGCGAAACCGTGGCCACGGTCGTCACCAACAGCTCCGGCGTGGCCGTCGCCCCCACCCTGCAGGCGGGCGAGAAGACCGGCGAGTTCACCGTCCGCGCCACGGTCGTGGGCCGCGCGGTCACCGGCCTCGACTACACCGCCTCGGTCACCGAGCGCGTCGCCGACAGCGTCGTGCGCACCAGCGACACCGCGCTGACCTGCACTCCGGGCGGCGAGTTCGCCGAACAGGCCGAGGTGAAGGCCACCTACAAGGGCGCCGTGGCCGACAAGGTCGCGGTCACCGCAACGCTGATCAAGTCGGTGCTCGACCCGACCGAGAACGACAAGGGCCCCTACTTCAAGGACGCCGACGGCAAGACCGTACGCACCCTGACCGGCCTGACGACGGACGCCAAGGGCCTGCTGACACTGCCGAAGCTCTACGCCGACGACAACACCGGCACCTTCGTCCTGCGCATCACCACCGCGGGCGGCGCGACCCTCGACATCCAGCTGACGGTCGCAGCGCCCGGCTCCTCGGCGAGCCCCAGCCCGTCGCCCAGCCCCTCCGCGTAATTCTCCGTATCGTCCCTGCGACGGCGGCGGCGCTCCTCGGCCAGAGGGCGCCGCCGCCGTCGTTGTGTGTGCAACGTGTTCTCATCTCGCCCGCCCGTTGCTACGGTGCCGGACCTGACGATGTATCAGTTCCCACCGTGTTCCCGTCCCCGGGGAGGCAGGCATGCGCGCCCTGATCGCCGCCGCGACCGGTCTCGCCCTCGCCCTCGCGCTGGTCCTCACCATCACGGCCATGGGCACTCCCACGGGCAGGACGTCCCCGAAACCGCTGCTGACGACGGTGCCCGCACACCCGTAACCGCCCGGGAGGGAGGCCGAGATGCGCCGCAAGGCCAGTCTGGTCCTGCTCGCCTTCGCCGTGTTCTTCGCGGCGCTGTCCCCGCTGCTGCGCTGGTACGCCTTCCCGCGCCTGGCCAAGATCCCGGCCAACCAGTACCAGGACATGGTCCTCGAGGCGAAGAACGCGACCCTGCTCGACTACGGCACGATGAAGGCCCGCACGGTCCCCGAGGTCACCATCGTGCAGACCCTCAAGGGCAATGTGGAGGCCGCGAAGGAGATCGAGAAGACGGCCGGGCGGGACGTCGTCGTCTGGGACGGCCTCTCCTACGTCCAGGGCCCCGACGGCAAGATGGTCTCCCGGATCCCCGAGCGCTACATCTTCGACGCCCACAGCCAGGCCCCCGTCCACGCGACCGGTGAGATGGTCGACGGCGACCCGGTGAAGCGGACCGGCATCGAGTTCAAGTGGCCGTTCCTGACCCAGAAGCGGGACTACGAGTACTTCGACGCCCAGACCCGCACCACCAACCCCATCCACTACAAGGGCACCCGGAACTTCCGCGGCCTGGAGGTCTACTACTTCGAGCAGACCATCCCCTGGACCAAGGTCAAGTTCCCCAGGACCATGCCCGTCCAGGGCATCACCCCCGAGTCGGTCGCCAAGACCGGCACCACCCGCTGGTACACCACGGTCCGCAAGTTCTGGGTCGAGCCCGTCACCGGTGCCCCCGTGTACGGCGAGGAGATCCACAAGGAAGAGCTCCGCGGCGGCACGCTCCTGGGCGGGCGGGACAAGGTCACCGCCTTCGCCGGGCACGTCAAGATGCGCGAGGACTACATCAGGCACACGGTCGCCCTGGTCAAGTCCAACCGCACCCTGGTCCTGCTGATGACGTCCTATCTGCCCTGGGGCTTTTTGACCCTCGGCGTCCTGCTGCTCGCCCTGTCGCTGTGGCTGGAGGCCCGCAGCCGCCGCCCCGGCGACCCGGAACCGGCCGAGTCCACCACACCGGAGCCGGTCACCGCCTGAGCCGCGTGTTGGTGTGCCGGGTCGGCTCCGCGCCGGCGGGATCCTCGGGCCAAGGATGCTTCGGATACCGGCCGCGCAGCTCCGCCCGTACGCCCTTGTAGCCGTCCTTCCAGAAGGAGGCGAGGTCGGCCGTGACGGCGGCCGGACGGCCGGCGGGGGAGAGCAGATGCACCAGCAGCGGCACCCCCGCGACGGCGGGCGATTCGTGCAGTCCGAACATCTCCTGCAACTTCACGGCGAGCACCGGCTGTTCGGGATTGCCGTAGTCGATCCGGATCCTGGACCCACTGGGGACGGTGATCCGCTCCGGGGCGAGCTCGTCGAGCCGCCCCGCCTCTCCCGAGGCCCATGGCAGCAGACGGGTGAGCGCCTGGCCCGCGTCGATCCGCGCGAGGTCGGCCCGCCGCCGGGCCCGGCCCAGCTCGGGCTCCAGCCACTCGTCCACGCGCGCGTGCAGCGCATCGTCGGACACGTCCGGCCACGGCTCCCCGAGGTGCAGCCGCACAAACGCCAGCCGCTGCCGCAGCGCGAGCGCGTCGGGCGACCACCTGAGCAGCCCGAACCCCTCCTGCCGCAGCCCTTCGAGGAGCGCCGTGCGTACCAGTACGGGGTCGGCGTCCGCCAGGGGCCGCACCGTCAGCTCGATCGCCCCCAGCCGCTCCACCCGCCGCGCCACGACATCCCCGTCGGCCCAGCGGACCTCCTGGCCCTCGGAGTACAGCGAGGCCGCCGCGGACCGGGCCAGGTCCTCGTCCACCGCGGCGGCGAGCTGCACGCGCGCGTGCCCCTTTCCCACGGGGCGATCCGCGACGGCCACCGCGATCCAGTCGGCGCCGCGCAGAGGACTGCCGTCGCGGAGTTCGGCGCGCGTCCCGGAGGCCATGAGAAAGGAGCCACCATCGGCCTTGGCGACCCGCTCGGGAAACGCAAGGGCCGCCACGAGCCCGACGAGACGGTCGTCACCACCACCCGCCAGTCCGCCCGCCTGACCGGCCCGAGCAGACACGACACCCGCGCCGCTGCCGCCTCCACGGGGCGAGGCGCCGACGCCTCCCGGCCGCGGAACGGACTGCGCGGCCGATGGCCCCGCGGGCTCGTTCACGGTGGCCTGCTGCGCCTTGTCGGGGCGTCGAGGTGTGGCGGTCGCGTCACGGCCGGCCCTCGCGGGCGAAGCGTCGGCGCCTCCCGCCTCCGGAACGGACCCTCCGGCCGATGGTCGTGCGGGCTCCTTCGCGACGGCCTGCAGGTGCTGCGCCTGCTCGAGGCGTACCGCGTCGCTGTCGGTCGTGCGGGGTGGGCCGTCGGCGCCTCCCGGCCGCGGAACGGGCCCTGCGGTCGATCGTCGTGCGGGCTCGTTCGCTGTGGTCTGCTGCGCCACGTCGGGGCGTGGAGACGTGGCGGTCGCATCGCTGCCGGTCGTGTGGGGCGAGGCGTCGATGCCTCCCGCCCCTGGAACAGACCCTCCGGCCGAACGCCGTGCGGGCTCCTTCGCGACCGCTCGCAGGCGCTGTACCTCCGTGCGCCACCGTGTTGCGTAGGTGTCGGCGCCGCGGCGGGCGGTGCGCAGGGCGGTGGTCAGGTCGTCGCCGTAGTCGCGTGGCGGCTCTTCGGAGAGCAGGGCCACCGCCTCGGCTCCCTCGCCGGCCGTGTCCAGCAGGGCCCGGCCAAGCCGCGGATGCACGCCGAGGCGGGCCAGTGCGGTGCCCCGCTCCGTGGCCCGTCCGGCGGGGTCCACCGCCCCGATCGCCCTCAGTACGGCCCGCGCCGCCGCCATCGCACCGCCCGGCGGCGGATCAAGCAGCGCCAGCGCGGACGCCTCCGGATCGCCCCAGCACGCCGCCTGCAGGGCGAACGCCGTCAGGTCGGCCAGCTTGATCTCCGGTGCCGGGAAACGCGGCAGGCGGGCGTCCTCGGCCTCCGTCCAGCACCGGTACACCGCCCCCGGCGCCTCACGCCCGGCCCGCCCCGCCCGCTGCCGTCCGGCCGACTGCGAGGCCCGCACGGTCGTCAGTGCGCTCAGCCCGCGGGCGTGGTCGACACGCGGCTCGCGCGCCAGCCCCGAGTCGACGACCACCCGCACACCCGGCACCGTCAGCGACGACTCGGCCACGGAGGTGGCGAGCACGACCCGGCGCCGTTCGCCCGGGGCCAGCACCGCGTCCTGCACGGCCGCCGGCGCCCTTCCGTGAACCTGCAGCACCTCGACGCCGCCCAGGTCCCCCAACTGCCCCGCCACACGCGCGATCTCGCCCACGCCCGGCAGGAAGCACAGCACGTCCCCGTCCCGCTCGGCCAGCGCCCGCCGCACCACCGACGCCACATGCGTCAGCAGCGCCGGATCGACCCGCATGCCGTGCGGTGGCCGTACGGGACGGGCCGGCGGGGACCAGATCACCTCCACGGGGTGCGAGACGCCCTCCGCCTCGACCACCGGTGCGCCGCCGAGCAGCCGCGCCCACCCCTCGGCGTCGGTGGTCGCCGACGCGGCCACCAGTCGCAGCTCGGGCCGCAGCGTCTCCCGTACGTCCCACAGGAAGGCCGCCGCGGTGTCCGCGTCCAGATGCCGCTCATGGCACTCGTCGAGCACCACCACGTCCACACCGGCCAGCTCCTGGTCGCGTTGCAGCCGCTGCAGCAGCACCCCGGTCGTCACGACCTCCACACGCGCGCGTGGCCCGACGACCCGCTCGCCGCGCACGGTGTACCCGACGCTCCCTCCGGCCTTCTCACCCAGCAGCCACGCCATGCGCCGGGCAGCGGCACGGGCCGCGATACGACGCGGTTCGGCCACGACCACGCGGCGTGCGGGCCCGTCCCCGAGCAGCCCGGCCAGCGCCAGCGGCACCAGCGTCGTCTTGCCGGTGCCGGGCGGCGCCACCAGAACGGCGGTGCCGCGCCCCTCCAGCGCCTCGCTCAGGGCGGGCAGCGCACCACGTACCGGCAGCGCGTCCAGGGCGTCGTAACGGATCACGCACTCAGTCTCGTACGCACACGAAGATCGCGGTCCCCGGGATCAGGTTCCCGCGCAACGGCGACCAGCCGCCCCACTCGGAGGTGTTCCAGGCCGGCCACTCCGGCTCGACCAGGTCCACCAGCCGGAAACCCGACGCGACGACGTCCCGGACCCGGTCGCCGAGCGTCCTGTGGTGCTCGACGTAGACCGCACGCCCGTCCTCGTCCTGCTCGACGTAGGGCGTGCGGTCGAAGTAGGAGGCGGAGACGGACAGGCCCTCGGGGCCCGGCTCGTCGGGGAACGCCCAGCGGATCGGGTGGGTCACCGAGAAGACGAAACGCCCGCCCGGGCGCAGCACCCGCCGCACCTCCGTGAGAACCCGCACCGGATCGGCGACGAACGGCAGCGCCCCGTACGCCGAGCACGCCAGGTCGAAGGAGCCGTCCGCGAACGGCAGCGCACCCGCGTCTGCGCACACCAGGGGGAACGTTCCGCCGATGCGCAGCGCGTGCTGCAGCTGACGGTGCGAGATGTCCAGGGCGACCGGGCGGGCACCCTGGGCGGCCAGCCAACGCGCGCACTGGGCCGCACCGGCGCCGATCTCCAGGACGTCCCTGCCCTTGAGCTCCTCGGCCGGGCCGAGCAGCTCCGCCTCCACCTCGTCGAGGCCCTCGGGACCCCACACGAAACGGTCGTCGCCCAGGAAGGTGCCGTGCTCGACCTGGTACTCGTCCGCGTTCCGGTCCCACCAGCCCCGGTTGGCGCGGGCGCTCTCCGTGACGTCGGACGCGCGGCGGGTGGCCTCCGGCTCGAACGCGGAATCGGAAGATACGGGCTCTTGGATGATCGGCTCCCTCGTCGTACTCTTCCGTCACCCAGATGGCGCAGTCGGCCTCTCGACGGCGTCACGGAAGAGGTCTCTCAGGCCTGCGTGGCCTTCAGAGACAGTTCTTGTGCCGGGTATGCGGCGATCCGCCCCGGGTGTGCGCCTTCGCGCATTGACCCTGTCCGGCTGCCCCCGTATGCTACAAGTTGCGCTGCGGGCCTGCGCACCTCAGACGTAGCAGGCTGCGCTCGCATCTGTTGTATGTCCCCTCGGTTGTCGAGGCGCCATCACCAGTATCTGGTTTTCCAGTTGGCTGTTGGGGCGCTTCCTTGGCTGTCCGGCTTCTTCAGAGCGATACGGGCTCCCGGCGTAGCAGTACCTACGACTTCAATGTCCGTACCGGAGCCCTTTCCCACATGACGAGCAGCACCGAGACCACCGCCACCACCCCGCAGGTTGCGGTCAACGACATCGGTAACGAGGAAGCCTTCCTCGCCGCGATCGACGAGACGATCAAGTACTTCAACGACGGCGACATCGTCGACGGCGTCATCGTGAAGGTCGACCGGGACGAGGTCCTGCTCGACATCGGTTACAAGACCGAAGGTGTCATCCCGAGCCGCGAGCTCTCGATCAAGCACGACGTCGACCCGAACGAGGTCGTCGCCGTCGGTGACGAGATCGAGGCCCTTGTTCTCCAGAAGGAGGACAAGGAAGGCCGCCTGATCCTCTCGAAGAAGCGCGCCCAGTACGAGCGTGCCTGGGGCACCATCGAGAAGATCAAGGAAGAGGACGGCATCGTCACCGGTACCGTCATCGAGGTCGTCAAGGGCGGTCTCATCCTCGACATCGGCCTCCGTGGCTTCCTCCCGGCCTCCCTGGTCGAGATGCGCCGCGTCCGCGACCTCCAGCCCTACGTGGGCAAGGAGCTCGAGGCGAAGATCATCGAGCTGGACAAGAACCGCAACAACGTGGTCCTGTCCCGCCGTGCCTGGCTGGAGCAGACCCAGTCCGAGGTCCGCCAGACGTTCCTCACGACCCTCCAGAAGGGTCAGGTCCGCTCCGGTGTGGTCTCCTCGATCGTCAACTTCGGTGCCTTCGTGGACCTGGGTGGCGTCGACGGTCTGGTCCACGTCTCCGAGCTGTCCTGGAAGCACATCGACCACCCCTCCGAGGTTGTCGAGGTCGGCCAGGAAGTCACCGTCGAGGTCCTCGACGTCGACATGGACCGCGAGCGTGTCTCCCTGTCGCTGAAGGCGACCCAGGAAGACCCGTGGCAGCAGTTCGCCCGCACGCACCAGATCGGTCAGGTCGTGCCCGGCAAGGTCACGAAGCTCGTTCCGTTCGGTGCGTTCGTCCGCGTGGACGAGGGCATCGAGGGTCTGGTCCACATCTCCGAGCTGGCCGAGCGCCACGTGGAGATCCCGGAGCAGGTCGTCCAGGTCAACGACGAGATCTTCGTCAAGGTCATCGACATCGACCTCGAGCGTCGTCGCATCAGCCTCTCGCTGAAGCAGGCCAACGAGTCCTTCGGTGCCGACCCGGCCTCGGTCGAGTTCGACCCGACCCTGTACGGCATGGCTGCCTCGTACGACGACCAGGGCAACTACATCTACCCCGAGGGCTTCGACCCCGAGACCAACGACTGGCTCGAGGGCTACGAGAAGCAGCGCGAGGAGTGGGAGCGCCAGTACGCCGAGGCGCAGACCCGCTTCGAGCAGCACCAGCAGCAGGTCATCAAGAGCCGCGAGGCCGACGCCGCCGCTGCCGCCGAGGGCGGCGAGGCTGCCGGTGCGGCTCCGGCCGCGGGCGGTGGCTCGTACTCCTCCGAGGGTGCGGACACCTCCGGTGCGCTGGCCTCGGACGAGGCGCTGGCCGCGCTTCGCGAGAAGCTCGCGGGTGGCCAGAGCTGAACGCTCTCTGAGCAGTAGCTCCTGACTGAGGGGCCGTACCTTTCGAGGTGCGGCCCCTCAGGCGTTTTTGGGTCGCTTTTCGTCTGCGGACCGGATGTGGCTGGTCGCTCCCCCACTCTCGGCTTCGCTCGAGCGGGGGGACCCCCATCGCGGCGGAGCCGCAAATCGACACAGCCCCGCGCCCCTCAAAGCCGTTGCCCATCCGCCCGCTGCCATGAAAAGGCCATAAGAGATGGCTGATCAGGCGTACCGGCGGGAATGCCTTTGCCCCAGGGGACGTTGGAACGTACGAACACGAGGAGGAGCGGTCACTGTGCTTGATCCGCAGGGTTTGTACGCATGGGAGCCGAAGGGGCTGGCCGTCGTCGACATGGCGCTCGCCCAGGAGTCGGCCGGTCTTGTCATGCTCTACCACTTCGACGGATACATCGACGCGGGCGAGACCGGCGACCAGATCGTCGACCGGATCCTCGACGCGCAGCCCCAACAGGTCGTCGCCCGCTTCGACCACGACCGGCTGGTGGACTACCGCGCCCGCCGTCCGCTGCTCACCTTCAAGCGCGACCGGTGGACCGAGTACGAGGAGCCCACCATCGACGTGCGGCTCGTCCAGGACACCACCGGGGCGCCCTTCCTGCTGCTGTCCGGCCCCGAGCCGGACGTCGAGTGGGAGCGGTTCGCCGCGGCCGTCCAGCAGATCGTGGAGCGGCTGGGCGTGCGCCTGTCCGTGAACTTCCACGGCATTCCGATGGGCGTTCCGCACACCCGCCCGGTGGGTCTGACCCCGCACGGCAACCGCACCGACCTCGTCCCGGGCCACCGCAGCCCCTTCGACGAGGCGCAGGTCCCCGGCAGCGCCGAGTCCCTGGTCGAGTACCGCCTGATGGAGGCCGGCTTCGACGTCCTCGGTGTCGCCGCGCACGTCCCGCACTACATCGCCCGGTCCCCGTACCCGGACGCCGCCCTGACCGTCCTGGAGGCCATCACCGCGGCCACCGGCCTGGTGCTCCCCGGCATCGCGCATTCGCTGCGCACGGACGCGCACCGCACCCAGACCGAGATCGACCGGCAGATCCAGGAGGGCGACGAGGAGCTCACCACGCTCGTCTCGGGCCTGGAGAACCAGTACGACGCGGTCGCGGGCGCCGAGAGCCGGGGCAACATGCTGGCCGAGCCCGTCGACATCCCGTCGGCGGACGAGATCGGCCTTGAGTTCGAACGCTTCCTGGCCGAACGAGAGGGCGACAACTGACCTCCGGCAGTCCCGCTGTCAGTGCCAGGCCCTAAGCTTCCGCTCATGTTGACTGTGGGGCTGACCGGCGGGATCGGTGCCGGCAAGAGCGAGGTGTCGCGACTGCTCGTCGAGTGCGGTGCGGTGCTGATCGACGCCGACCGGATCGCACGCGAGGTCGTCGAGCCGGGGACGCCCGGTCTTGCGGCGGTCGTGGAGGCCTTCGGCGAGGAGGTGCTCGGCGCCGACGGCGGTCTCGACCGCCCGAAGCTGGGCTCGATCGTCTTCGCCGACCCCGAGAAGCTGGCCGTCCTGAACTCGATCGTGCATCCCCTGGTGGGCGCGCGCTCCCGCGAGCTCGAGGCGGCGGCCGCCGAGGACGCGGTCGTCGTCCACGACGTGCCGCTGCTCGCGGAGAACGACCTCGCGCCGCTGTACGACCTCGTGATCGTCGTCGATGCGAGCCCCGAGACCCAGCTCGACCGGCTCGTACGGCTGCGCGGCATGACCGAGGAGGACGCCCGCGCGCGCATGGCCGCGCAGGCGACCCGCGACAAGCGCCGGGAGATCGCCGACGTCGTGATCGACAACGACGTACCGCTGGAAGACCTGCGGCGCCGCGTGAAGGACGTCTGGGCGGACCTCGTGCGCAGAGCGCAGGCGACGTCCCGGCCGTCCGGTGCGCCACGGTCGCCGCAGGAATAGGGCCCCCTCACCGGGGCGTTGAACCCTTGGAGTGAGGGAAGGACTCTGCCGTGCCCGAGACCAGCGGTTCCACCGGACGTACTCCGGAGACGCATGTCATCGACTTCCGTGCCGCCGAGCAGCTGCTCAACGCGCGGGACCCGCGGGGCGCGGTGAAGCTGCTCGACTCCGTCATCGCCGCCCACCCGGAGAACACCGCGGCCCGGCTGCTGCGCGCGCGTGCCTTCTTCGCCGCCGCGCAACTGCGGCCCGCCGAGCTGGAGTTCACGATCGTCCTGGAGCGCGAGCCGGACAACGCGTTCGCGCACTTCGCGCTCGCCCGGACCTATGAGCGCCGGGGCGAGGCCGAGCAGGCCAAACGCCATTTCCGACTGGCGGCCGCCCTCGACCCCAACCCGGAGTACCTGAAGGCGGCCCGGTTCGACTCCTGAGCAACTGCTAGCGGGGCCGGCTCTCCGGTGGCCGGTACGGGGGGATGTCGCGGCCCGGCTGGTAGTGCGGGCCCTCGCGCATGTGTTTGAGGATGACGGTCATGTCGACCGTGACCACCAGCCACAGCACACCGCATGCGGCGGCCCATCCGGGGCGTCCCACCAGGGCGAACACGGTCGTGCCGAAGATCGCCCAGACCAGCCCCCACACGCTCAGCCAGAACCGCGCCCGCAGTGCACTGCGCGCGGTCGTCGGCTCACTGCCCGTACGCATCGGGATCATCACTCCTGTTTGCAACGTACTCTTCGGGACGGACGTTCACCAAGGGGAACGGGACTAGGGGGTCGCCGCGTGCTGCCGGATGCCGATGAGCTCGCCGAGGTGCTGCTGGACCTCGCCGTACCGCACGAGGACATCAACCAGCTCGTACGGATGGGCCGACGCGTGACGGACGACCCGGAGCTGCTGCGCGCCCTCGAGGCAGCGGTGGAGGAACTCGTCCGGGGGATGGGGGAGGTCGGCACCGCCGTCGACCTGCCCCAGCTGGATTGGGCGTCGGGGCCGCTGCAGCGCTGCTTCCCCGTGTACGTGTTCGTGGCCGCGCTGCCGTACACGCGTGCCTATCACCGTGCGCGGGGCGTCCCGGACGACGTCTCCCGGCGTACCCTCGCCGACCTCGGACGGAACATGGCCGTGCACCGCAGGCGGCACCGCCGCGCGGGTGTGCAGGCGCCGTGGTGGCTCACCCACCACTTCCGGGGCGAGCTGTACCAGCTCGGCCGGCTGCAGTTCGAGCGGGCGCGGCACGGGCAGCGCACCTCGCGGGTGATCGCGGCGGCCGGCCTGGACGTGGCGCCGGGCACACCCTGTCTGAACGTCCACATCCCCGACTACCTCGGCCCGCTGTCACCGGCGGCCTGCGAGCGCTCGCTCGCGCTGGCGTCGGAGTTCTTCGCGCGGCACTACCCCGAGGAGAAGTACCGGGCCGCGCTGTGCCACTCCTGGCTGCTGGATGCGCAGTTGAAGGAGTATCTGCCGGCGGACTCCAACATCGTGCGGTTCCAGGACCGCTTCCGGGTCGCCCGCGAGGACCGGGAGCCGGCCGACAAGGAACCGGTCCAGTTCGTGTTCGGCGACCCGGAGTTGCCCGTCGAGACCCTGCCCCGGCGTACGGCGGTGGAGCGGGCGGTCGGCGACCACCTGAGGGCGGGCCGCCACTGGTACATCGGGCACGGCTGGTTCCCGCTGTAGGGAATTCCGTGAAAGTCCGCTCGGCGGCGATGAGTTCCCGAGCGGCGGCCGGTCTACCCCTGTGACAGCACGACGAACCGCTCACCACAGGAGAACCCCATGTCCGAGACCACCGCCCGCATCGCTTCCGCCCCCGTCGTCGCCGAGTCCGCGACCGCCCGCGGCCGCCGTGCCCGGATCGCCCTGCGCACCCTGCAGGTGCTGCTCGCCCTGTTCTACGGCATCGCGAGCGCCCTGCCGAAGCTGATCGGGAACCACTACGCCGTGGACGCCTTCGCGAAGATCGGCTGGGGCAGCACGGGCATGTACACCATCGGCGCCCTCGAACTCGCCGGTGCGGTGGCCCTGTTGATCCCGGTGCTGCAGTCGGTCGCGGCGATCGCGCTGAGCGGGCTGATGGTGGGCGCGTTCGTCGTCCAGTCCACCGTCTTCGACGGCCAGAACGCAGCGACCCCCCTGATCCTGATCGTGCCGCTGGCCCTCATCGCCTGGGCCCGGCGCGGGTCCACCGGGGAACTGCTGAAGCTCGTACGACGACGGGTGTGAGCCCCGAAGACGCAGGTGGCGTCCGGCCGGAGCCGGACGCCACCTCCGTGTGTCAGCGTCCGCTCGGCCTCGGCTTGCTGCCCTCCATGAGCCCCCGCAGGCGCTCCATGTCCCGGCGGTCCCGCTTGGTCGGCCGGCCCGTGCCACGGTCGCGGATGCCGGCCGGGGCGGCGAAGGGCGCGCGGGGCGGCGGGGGCGGGGAGTTGTCGACGTAGCACTGGGCGGCCACGGGGGCACCCACCCGCTTGCGGATCAGCCGCTTGACGACGACGATCCGTTCCCAGCCCTCCTGCCGTACGCGCACCTCGTCGCCGATCCGCACGGTGTGCGCGGGCTTCACACGCACCCCGTTCACCTGCACATGCCCGCCCTTGCAGGCGGCCGCGCCGGCCGAGCGGGTCTTGGCCAGACGTACGGCCCAGATCCAGCTGTCGATCCGCACGTTCACACCGTCCGCCGGGCCCGCGGCCTCTGCGGCGGCGATGGCGGCCGCGATCTTGGGATCGACTGCCTCGGGTGCCGCCTGCTCGGCGGGACCGGGCCCGCCGTTCTCCTCGTCAGCTTCGGAAGCCATGCTCCCGACCTTAACGGTGCCGGCGGCAGCCGCGGGTCAGCGCCCGCGTTCCACGTACTTCTTGAAGTGCTGCAGATCGGTGCGGACGATCCGTTCGATCGTGCTCGCCTGGGCGAAGCCCCGCGGACCGCCGAAGGCCGCCCTGAGGGCGTCGGGGTCGTACTCGAGGCGGGCCTGGACCCGGGTGTGGTTCCGGTCGATCGGCTGCAGGGAGAAGGAGCCCGTCAGCTCGGGGGTGCCCATGGTGTGCCACTCCATCACGCGTTCCCCGCGGTCGGAGACCTCGGCGTCGACCTCCCGGCCCCGGCCGCCGGCCTCCACGTCCAGGTGCGCCCGCCCAGCCGGCTCCGCATGGGCCTCGCGCACTCCTTCCACGAAGCGTGAGTAGTTCTCCACCCGGTGGAGGCTGTCCCAGGCCTGGTCGATCGGAACTCCTACGTCGACGTGTTCTTCGAGGGTGCTCATGGCCCATCTCCAGGTTCGGCTCATGGCGCGTGCCGGCGGCTAGGTCGTGCCGTTCCACACGTATGGCCCGCCGCCACGCCAATCGATCAGCTCGGGGTCGTCGACGGCCCGGTCCTCGTCGGCGGGCAGGCCCGCGCTGTGCAGGAAGTCCAGCACGTCGAAGAGGGTGTAGGCGGTGCCGACGCGCTTGCCGCGGATCGTCACGCGCCGTCCGCCGTCCGCCTGCGGCGCAAGCACGACGACAGGGGGGACGACAGGGGGTTGCACGTCCATGACTCCAGCATGGGCCGGGATCGGCGGACCCGCCGCTCGACGCCCGCCCATCCGGTGGTCATACCGTTGGGGCATGGACAGCCTGGCCGAGCTCGACACCCGTGTCGCGGGCTGCTCCGCGTGCCCTCGGCTCGTGGAGTGGCGGGAGGAGGTCGGGCGGACGAAGCGCGCGGCCTTCCAGGACTGGACGTACTGGGCGCGCCCGGTGCCCGGCTTCGGTCCCGCCGACGCCTCGCTCCTGATCATCGGCCTCGCGCCGGCCGCCCACGGTGGCAACCGCACCGGCCGCATGTTCACCGGCGACCGCTCCGGGGACGTGCTGTACCGGGCGATGTACGAGGTCGGTCTCGCCTCGCAGCCCACGTCGGTGGCCGCGGACGACGGCCTGGAACTGCACGGCGTCCGCGTCACCGCGCCCGTGCACTGCGCCCCGCCCGAGAACAAGCCCACCCCGGGGGAGCGCGACACCTGCCGCCCCTGGCTGGTGCAGGAGCTCACGCTGCTGCGGCCGACCCTGCGCGCGGTCGTCGTGCTCGGCGCCTTCGGCTGGCAGGCCGCGCTGCCCGCGTTCACCGAGGCGGGCTGGACGGTGCCCCGGCCACGGCCCGTCTTCGCCCACGGCGCACGTGTGCCGCTCGACGGCCTGAACCTCTTCGGCTGCTTCCACGTCAGCCAGCGCAACACCTTCACCGGCAAGCTCACCCCCGAGATGCTGCGGGACGTGCTGCGCAGGGCGGGGCAGGCGGCGGGACTGCCCGTGAAATGAGGGGCGGGGCGGCCGTAGGAGCGTTACGGTGCCCGGATGCCCCTCTACCCGGACATCGAGCCCTACGACCACGGCATGCTCGACGTCGGCGACGGCAACCGCGTGTACTGGGAGACCAGCGGCAACCCGCAGGGCAAGCCCGCGGTCGTGCTGCACGGCGGTCCGGGCTCCGGCTGCACCCCCTGGTCACGGCGGCTTTTCGACCCTGCCGCCTACCGGATCGTGCTGCTCGACCAGCGCGGCTGCGGACGCTCGATGCCGCATGCGAGCGCGTACGACACCGACATGAGCGTCAACACGACGGCTCATCTCATCGCCGACCTGGAGCTGCTCCGTGCTCACCTGGGGATCGAGCGCTGGCTGGTGTGGGGCGCGTCATGGGGCTCGGTGCTCGGGCTGCGGTACGCGCAGACGCATCCGTCGGCGGTGTCCGAGCTGGTCCTGACCCTCGTCGCCACCGGCGCCGACGCGGAGCACGCGCTGCTGACCAGGGGGCTGGGAAAGATCTTCCCGGAAGCCTTCGAGCGGTTCCTGGCCGAACTGCCCGCCGACGACCGGGACGGCAACCTCGCCGCCGCGTACAACCGCCTCCTGGAATCCTCCGACCCCGCCGTACGGGAGCGGGCGGCGCGCGCCTGGACCGACTGGGAGACGGCGACCATTCCCGCGCCGCCGCGCTCGGTGGAGCGTTTCGAGGACCCGGAGTTCCGGATGGGCTTCGCCCGGACGGTCACGCACTACTGGGGCCACGACTGCTTCCTCGGCGAGGGCAACGACGAAGGCGTGGTCCTGCGGGACGCGCCCCTGCTCAAGGACATTCCCGGCACCCTCGTCCAGGGCAGCCTCGACTTCGGCAACCTCCTCGGCACTGTCTGGCGGCTCCACCACGCCTGGCCGGGCAGTGAGTTGACCGTCGTCGACGAGGTCGGGCACGACACGCGGGCGACGGGAGTCGCCGATGCGCTGGTGGCCGCGACGGACAGGTACGCGGTCAGCCGGGGGCGACCTGCGCGACGAGGTTCTTCAGCGGGGTGCTGACGACCGCGTCCGGTACGACGGCCGGTTCCTTGCCCCGGCTCGACGTGCTGAACACGGCGACCGTCGCGCCCTGCCGGACGGCGGCGTCGTCGTATCCGCTCCCCGTCACCGGCTGTGTCAGCCGCAGGGACACGGATTCGTCGCCGTAACCGGAGTCGGGCTCAACCTTGACGCCTTCGCAGGCGAGGTCCTCCTGTTCCAGGCCCGTCGCGGTCAGCGTCAGCCGGGCATCTCGGTTTCGCCGAACAGATGCCGCACCGTGGAGCGGTAGTTGGTCCGCACATGGGTGAGGGCGTGGGTGCGGGCGCGGTCCGGGTCCCCGGAGGCGATCGCCTCGTACAACTCGCGGTGCTCCACGAGGAGTTGGGGCCACTCCTCGTTCCGCCGGGTCATCCAGCGCAGTCGCCCGGCGACCGGCTCCAGGGCCTCGGTCAGCAGGCTGTTGCCGGCCATCGCCACGATGCGGTCGTGCAGACGGCTGTTGACGTCCGTGATCGCTTCCGCGTCCCCCGCCTCGGTCGCGGTGGCCGCGAGGTCCAGCAGTTCCTCGACCTGGGCCAGGTCCTGCGGTGTCGCGCGGGCCGCGGCGAGCCCGGCGGCGTAGACCTCCAGGGCCTCGCGCAGTTCGAAGAGCTCCTGGACGTCGTGCGGGGTCAGACGGCGTACGACCGTGCGGCGCGGCGTCTCGAAGTGCACGAACCCCTCGGCGACCAGCGCGCGGATCGCCTCGCGGACCGGCACCCGGGAGACCCCGAAACGGTCGGCCAGCTCCCGCTCGACCAGCCGGTCACCGGGCCGCAGACTGCCCGCGATGATCTCCTGCCGCAGACTCGCCAGGACCCGCTCGCGGACCGCGCCCAGCGGTTCGATCTTCGTCGTCGTGGAGCTCATGAAGCCATCTTCTCCGACTCCGGGGCTGTTTTACCGAGCGTTAACAATGGCGACATCGGACGGAATGCTTGACGGCGGGACCATGTCCGCAGTTTGGTATACCAAACGGCTGCCGTCTCCACCCTCCGCTCCCGTCCCATGGAGGCCCCGTGTCCCTCGCCGACCGCGCCGAAGCCACCGGCGCACCAGCGTTCGTCCCCGATCCCCGGCTCACCAACGAAGACCTCGCGCCCGCCGAGAAGCGGAACTGGAAGGTCTTCGACCTCTTCGCCATGTGGATGTCCGACGTCCACAACCTCGGCAACTACACCTTCGCCGCCGGACTGCTGGTCCTCGGAATGAACGTGTGGCAGGTCTTCACCTCCCTGCTCGTCGGGTTCGTCCTCATCTACATCGGCATGAACTGGATGGGCAGGATCGGCCAGCGCCACGGCGTGCCCTTCCCGGTGGTCAGCCGCATCAGCTTCGGCGTCTGGGGCGCCAACATCCCGGCCCTCATCCGGGCCGTGATCGCCATCATGTGGTACGGCATCCAGACCTACCTCGCCTCCGTCGCCGTCAACGTGATGCTGCTGGCCGCCTGGCCGGGCCTGGAGTCCTGGACGCACCACTCCTTCCTGGGGCTCAACGCCCTCGGCTGGGTGTCGTTCCTGTCGCTCTGGCTGATCCAGGCGCTGATCATCAGTCAGGGCATGGAGTCCGTGCGCAAGTTCCAGGACTTCTGCGGCCCGGCGATCTGGCTCGTCATGATCGCGCTGGCGGTCTGGGTCCTGGCGAAGGCCGACTGGAGCATCTCGCTCACCTCCACCCCGCACCCGGTCTCGACCGGCGAGCAGTGGCGGCAGTGGTTCGGCGCGATCGGCCTGATCCTCGCCACCTACGGCACGCTGATGCTCAACTTCTGTGACTTCTCCCGCTTCGCGCCCGACTACAGGACGGTCCGCCGCGGCAACTTCTGGGGCCTGCCCATCAACTCCACGGCCTTCGTGGTCGTGTCGGTGATCGTGACGGCCGGCTCGCTGAAGGTGTTCGGCCAGGCGATCACGGACCCCGCGGAGCTGGTGGCGAAGGTGGGCAACACCTGGGTGCTGGTCGTGGCCGCGTTCACCTTCGCCGTCGCCACCATGGGCGTCAACATCGTCGCCAACTTCGTCTCACCGGCGTACGACCTGGCCAACGTCTGGCCGCAGAAGATCACCTTCAAGGTCGGCGGCATGATCAGCACGGTGGCGGCCCTGGTCGTGACCCCGTGGAACCTGTTCTCCAACCCCACGGTCGTCAACTACTTCCTCGGCGGCCTCGGCGCCTTCCTCGGCCCGCTGTTCGGCGTGATCATGGTCGACTACTACCTCGTCAAGCGCGGCCGCGTGGACGTGAACGAGCTCTTCGACGCCCGCCCCGGCTCCCGCTACTACTACCGCAAGGGCGTCAACCCCAAGGCCCTGTGGGCGTTCCTGCCCTCGGCGGCGGTCGCGGCGGTGCTCGCCCTGGTGAAGACCTTCAGCGACGTCGCCCCGTACTCCTGGTTCATCGGCACGGCCCTGGGTGCCGGCCTGTACCTGGTGATCTGCCGGTCCGAGCGGGCCACCGAACCGACTGCCGTGGAGGTCTGACGAACGTGCGGATCGTCGTCACCAACTGCAACACCACGCAGGAGATGACCGAGGAGATCGTACGAGGTGCCCGGGCCGCCGCAGGCCCGGGCACCGCCGTGCTCGGTCTGACCCCCGCGTGGGGCCCGGAGTCGGCGGAGGGCTGGCTCGACAGCTACCTCTCGGCCACGGCCGTCATCGACCTGCTGCGCACCTACGAGGGCCCCTCGTACGACGCCGTCGTGATGGCCGGCTTCGGGGAGCACGGGCGGGAAGGCGTACGGGAGTTGGTCGACGTACCGGTCGTCGACATCACGGAGGCCGCGGCCCATCTGGCCTGCCTGCTGGGGCGCCGGTACGGGGTCGTGACGACGCTGGAGCGATCGTGCGGCCAGATCGAGGACAGCCTCGAACTGGCGGGCGTCGGGCGCAACTGCGCCGCCGTCGTCGGGACCGGCCTGGGAGTCCTCGACCTGGCCGACGCGGACCGCACGGAGGCCGCTTTCCTCACGGCTGCCGAACGGGCACGGGAGGCCGGGGCCGAGGTCCTGGTGCTCGGGTGCGCCGGGATGACCGGCCTGCAGCGGGTGGTGGGGGAGAAGCTCGGGCTGCCGGTGGTGGACGGGGTCGGGGCGGCCGTCAAACTGGCGGAGTCACTGGTCGCGTTGGAGCTGACCACCAGCCGGTCGGGCAGTTATGCGAAGCCGGTGCCGAAGAGGCGAACGTGGGGGGCGCCCGGCGAATTCGCGATCACCGTCCCCGACAATGAGCGCCATGAACCTTCCTGACGGACTCGTCCCGGTCGCCGACGGACTCCACCTGTGGTCCCCGGGCCACGCGGGCACCTGGGGCTTCGCGAACTGCCTGCTCATCACCTCCGGCGAGCAGGCCGCCCTGGTCGACACGCCCTACGACCAGCCGATGACCGAGGCCCTGCTCGCCGCGGCCCGCCCGGTCCTGCCCGCGGGCGCGGCCGCCGTGACGACGATCGTCAACACCCACGTCAACGGCGACCACACCTTCGGCAACGGCTGCTTCCCGGGCGCCGAGATCATCGCCACGAAGGCGAGCGCGGAGCACCTCTGCCGCGAACCCTCCCCGCAGCAGATGCACTTCCTCACCCACCAGACACCCGCCGACCAGCCGCTGGGCTGGTACGCGCGCGAGCACTTCGGCCGTTATACGTACGAGGGCGTGGAGGCCGTCCCGCCCACCACCACCTTCTCCGGCCGGTACGCCCTGACGGTGGGCGACATCGAGGCCGAACTGATCGAGGTGGGCCCCGCGCACTCGGCAGGTGACCTCATAGTCCACCTGCCCGCGCAGCGGGTCGTGTGTGCGGGGGACGTCCTGTTCGCCGAGGACCACCCCGTCCACTGGGACGGCCCGCTCGCCCGGGTCGCAGCGGCCTGCGAGACGATCCTGGCCCTGGAGCCCGAGGTGGTGGTTCCCGGCCACGGGCCGGTGATGAGCGCCGAGGACGTCCGCGGTTACATCACCTACCTGCGGGAGCTGGAAGCCCTCGTCCACGCCCGCCACGCGGCCGGCGTCCCGGCGGGCGAGGCCGCCGCGGACATCCTCGCCGCCGGCTTCCACGACCACCTGGGCCTGCGCGAACGGATCGTGATCCTCACGGCGGTCGAATACCGGCACCTCGACGGCGACACCCGAGAGGTGGACGTGGTCGGGCTCGCGGCGCAGGCGGCGGCCTGGGCGTACCGGGACCACGGTCCCGGGAAGCCCTGAACAACGAGGCAGTCTGGGACGTTCAGGGGCGCCACACGTACTGCACGTCCGGCTCCTGCTCCTCGTTGCCGCTGCCGTCCGTGTACTCGACGGCGAAGAAGCCGTGCCGCTCGTAGAACCGGTGGGCCGGCTTGTTGACCTGGAAGGTCCACAGGTTGAGCCCGCCGGGGCTGCGCTCCTTGGCGAGCGCGACGAAACGGTCACCGATGCCGCGCCCGCGCCAGTCGGGACGCAGATACAACTGGGAGAGCTCGTCGTCGTGGAGCACCATCACGCCGACGATGCCGCCCTCCGCCCCGGCGTCCGCGACCCAGGTCTCGCGCAGGGGTACGACGACGTCCCGGAAGTAGGTTCGCACCTCGTCGGGGGAGCGGGGGCTGACGACCGTGGGCAGGGCGGCGGCGAAGGAGGTCAGCCAGACGTCGGCCGCGGCGGCTGCGTCGGGGGCCGAGGCGGCTCGGCGGAGAGTTGGGGGAGTGGCTTCGGAAGGCACGTGCGATCCCGTCAGTCGTTGAGGGTGAGGTCGTGGTGATGGGCGCCGTAGTAGTCGACCTGGCGCGCCATGATGTCCCGCATGGAGGTGCCGCGTGGGACGCCGTAGAGAGTGCCGGGGAAGTCCAACTCCTGCTGTACGGCCCAGAGTTCGTCGTGCTCGCCGGGCGCGAACAGCCGAGCGGTGGGCGTGCCGGCCGCGATCCAGCCGATGGGCAGGACGGTGCCGGGCGGCAGCACCGAGTTGACGTGCAGCACGCTGTTGATCCGCAACTCGCAGCCGGCGCCCGCGACGGCCCCCGGGAAGACGGAGGCCCCGGTGGCGACGAACACCTCGTCCTCGATGGTCGCGCCGTTGACATGGGCGTGCGGTCCGACGAGCACGGCGTCACCGACGAAGGCGGGGTGCCCGGCCCGGCCGCGGACCAGCGCGTTCTCCATGACCACGACGTCCGAGCCGACGCGGACCTCCCCGTCCTCGGCGGTGAGCACGGCGCCGTGCAGCACCCTGGCCCGCTCGCCGAGCGTCACGGCACCGCACAGGACGGCCGTCGGGGCGACGTACGCGGAATCGGGGACGACGGGACGCCGCCCGCGATGCTCGATCAACATGCGACCCCTTACGAAACGTGGGAAACCTCGGGAACTACGGCGGTGGCTGTAATCTCCACCAGCTGCCCCGTGTACCCCAGACACGCCACGCCGATCAGTGTCGACGAGTGCGGCCCGACACTGAGCCCGGACGCCTCGACGACGTCCCAGACGGCGGAGAGCACGGCGGTCTCACCGCTGACGACGTACACGTCGGTGGCCACGACATGCGCCAAGTCGCTGCCGACCGCATGCAGTTGCTTCTCGAGATTCGCCAGCACCTGCTCGACCTGCCGCGCCGGATCGCCCTCGCCGACCAGCTTTCCCTCGGCGTCGAGGGGGACGGAGCCGGCGAGGAAGGCGAGCTTGGTGCCGGCTTCGACGAGGGAGGCGTGGGAATAGCGGGGTGGCGGGAAGAGGGAAGGGACGGTGACTCGTCGGATCACGACACGGCTCCTCGGCTGGGCGGCGGCCAACTCACCGATGGTCCGGTCCGGCCGCCGGGAGCGCATCCGAATTTCCCTCCGTCCAGCCCCGGTCGCCCCTAGTTCCGGTACCGGAACACGATCCGGCCGCGTGTCAGGTCGTACGGCGGCAGCTCCACCAGCACCCGGTCCTCCAGCATGATCTTGATGTAGTTCTTACGGATCTTGCCGCTGATGTGCGCGAGTACCTGGTGGCCGTTGTCGAGTTCCACGGTGAACATGGCGCTGCGCAGGCACTCGACGACCCTGCCCTCGACTTCGATGACGTTCCTGTGCTTCGTCATCGCACCAGCTCCAGATTGCTGCTCGCAGGCCGGGCGCCGATGCCCTCGAACAGTGCCGAGGCCGCTCGGTTGGACTCCTGCACCTCGGTCCAGGCCGTGGCGAACCCGGAGCGGTGCAGCGTCCCCAGCGCGTGGGCGAGCAGCGCCCGCGCGATGCCGCGACGCTGTTCACCGGCCCGCACGGCGACCAGCCCGATGCGCGGCCGGATCACCGTCACCCCCCGGATCAGCCCCAGGTAGCGGTCCGCCGCCGCGGCCACCGCGTACTTCGACGGGTCGACGATGGTGTCGTCAGCGGAGCGGCGAATGACCTCGGCGGGCATCGAATGCCATCCGGCACTCGCCTCGACCTCGGCGCGGATCGCGCGGTCCACCGCCCGCAGCAGGCCCTCGTCCGCCTGACCGGCGGGCACGATCGTCACGCCCTCGGGCGGCAGGACCGCTTCGAGCCCGGTGACCTGCGGGTCGGTCGGCACGGCGTACTCCCACTCACGGCGCCGGACGGTGAAACCGGCCCGCCGCCAGCCGGCCGTCAGCTCGGCGTCGGCTTCGTCGACCACCGTGTACAGCGGCGCCGGAAGTTGCGCCAGCATCGCCTCGGCGAGCCGGTCGAAGGTGGCGTCGTGCCAGGCGTCGATGCTGACGAACAGGCGTCCGTCGGGCCGGTGCTCCGCATGCCCGCGGCCGACCACCAGGTCGTCGTCCAGTGCATGCCATTGCCGGTCCGCGACGCGCGTGATCACCACCGCGTTCTCACCCGGCTTGGATGTGAAAGGCTTTGTGTTCATCGGAGTCTCCCTCCAGGAGTGCCTCGATCTCAGGCGCTCCTGGCGACACCGAACGTCAGCCGCCGGACCGTGACGGGTTGAGGGAGCACCCACGGGTAACTGCGTTCACGGGGCTCACCTCCATACGACGACTTCACGGTCCATCAGGAAAGTAGCAGCGGGGATCGGCCTCCCTCAAACCATTTCTGCGCCCTCGCCACTCGGTTCCGTCTCCGGAAGGTGCAGCACCGCCGTTCCCTTCCGGTGTGCAAGGCGTTCGAGGGACCAGGTGGGGTGCTGCCAGCGCCAGCGGGCGACTATGGCCTGCTCATCGGCGCGATCGTGGTCGTCGAGGAGGACCGCCGCTCCGGGAGTGAGGGCGTCGGCGAGCAGGGGTACGGCCGGGTAGCGGGCGAGCGGTGCGGACCATCCCGGAGGGCCGTCCACGAACAGCAGGCCACAACCCCTCAGGTCGCGCCAGGCCGATTCGGCGTACCAGGGCCAGGTCTCGCCCTGGAGGGTGAACTGCTCCAGCGGAGCGAGCCGTACCTCGGCGAAGTCACCGAGGTCCAGGCGGTCGAGCCCCTGCGCGGTCTGTTCGTGATAGCCGGGATCGTGTTCCAGGCTCACCACCCGGCCCGGTATGCCGAAGCTGCGCAGGGCCGTCGCCAGCCACAACGTCGAGGTACCGCTGCCCAGTTCGACGATGAGTGCGGGGCGCCGCGACCGTATCTGCTCCACGAGGTAGAGCAGCAGATCGGGGGCCGCGGCCCAGTTGTCGCCCGGCGGGATGGGGGCGGCGGGCCGGAGAGCCTGCTCCAACTGCGCCAGTACGTGTCCGTCTTCGGTCTGCATGCTGTTCCCCTCGAGGCGGTCGTCGGCGTACAGGGTGAGCGTGCCGCAGGCGCTGCGGCGGCTGCCCGCGCCGATGAGGTGGTGTCGGTCACGCCCTGGCAGGATGGCCGGCATGGCGGAGATGACCAGAGACGATCAGAGGTTCCTCGACACCGTCGCCGACCGCCTCGCCGCCCTTCCCGCTGTCCGGGCCGTCGCCCTCGGCGGTTCCCGCGCACAGGGCACGCACCGCCCGGACAGCGACTGGGACCTGGCCGTCTACTACCGCGGGCCGTTCGACCCGGACGATCTGCGCGCCCTCGGCTGGGAGGGTGAGGTCTCGGAGGTCGGCGGTTGGGGCGGCGGCGTCTTCAACGGAGGCGCCTGGCTGACGATCGACGGCCGGCGCGTCGACGTCCACTACCGAGATCTCGACGTCGTCGAGCACGAGTGGGCGGAGGCGGAGGAAGGGCGGTTCCGGGTGGAGCCGTTGATGTTCCATCTCGCCGGGATTCCGAGCTATCTGGTCGTCGCCGAACTGGCGGTCAACCGGGTGCTCCGGGGCGAGGCGCCCCGGCCGGCCGCGTATCCGCAGAAGCTGCGGGCCTTAGCCGCCGAGCGCTGGCGGGGCACGGCCCACGTCACGCTCGCCTACGCGAAGGCCAACCACGCCCCGCACGGCCGCCTCACCGAGGTCGCCGGAGCCGTCGCCACGGCCGCCGTACAGACCGGGCACGCGGTGCTGGCGGCACGCGGGGAGTGGGTGACGAATGAGAAGCGGTTGCTGGAGCGGGCCGGACTGCGGGGGACCGACGCGGTACTTGCGCAACTGGGCTCGGATCCGGAGGCGTTGGTGCGGGTGATCGATGACGCGGAGGCGCTTTTCTCTTCTGCAACGGCCCCCTTGCCCGGCGGCGAATAATCCTTTTGCTCGGTGGCGAATAATCCTTCGAGATTGCGCAGTTGTCGCTGCTACCGTCCCGGACGTGGCGAAACTCAATCAGATCATCGCAGTGGAGAAGGGCATCAAGTCCAAGGCGCACCAGGACCTGACGGCCGCTCATCACGGGCTGCAGAAGCCCGCACTGCTGGCCGGTATCTCGCGTACCTACCAGCCGAAGGACGAGGAGGGCGAGCAGCTGCCGCCCGAGTCGACGCGGGTGCAGGTGCAGGCCGAGGACGTGCTGCGGGAGACCGCGGCGACCCTGACCCGGCTGTTCGACGTGACCGCCACGAAGGACTGGGCCAACTGCACCGCCCGTGCCGATGTGAAGGTGGACGGGCGGGTGCTGGTGGCCGACGTTCCCGTCTCCTACCTGCTCTTCCTCGAGAAGCAGCTCGTCGATCTCAACACCTTCGTACGCAAGCTGCCCGTTCTCGACGCCTCCGAGTCGTGGGTGCAGGACCCGTCCACGGACGCCTGGAAGACGGAGCCGGTACGGACGCTGCGCACCAAGAAGGTGCCGCGGAACCACGTCAAGGCCGAGGCGACCGAGAAGCATCCCGCCCAGGTCGAGGTCTACTACGAGGACATTCCCGTCGGGTACTGGACCACCGTGAAGTTCTCCGGTGCTCTGCCCGCCCGTCGTGTCAACGAACTCCTCGACCGCGTCGAGAAGTTGCAGCAGGCAGTGAAGTTCGCGCGTGAGGAGGCGAACGGCACCGATGTCGTCGACCAGCGGGTCGGTGACGCCGTGTTCGGCTACCTGTTCGGGTAGCCTTTGAGACCCCCCGGTCCTTTGCGGCCGGGGTGCGCGAAGAGCGCAAGCTGAAGCTGAAGCTTGTCGTGACTCAGCGGTCCGCACCCGCCAAGGACATCAGGGGTGGGCCGCGATCAATCTCAGACTCTCGCTCCAGACTCAGCATTCGCCGTCGATCGCCGGATCGACCGGGCCCAGGCCCCAGCGCGTCGAAATGCTGGTTCAAGTCCAGTCCGCACAGCTCGATGTGCGGTGGTCCAAAGGCAGGACGCGACGACATAACGACTGACCTGGGTTCTCAAGCGTGCCGACGTGTGACTGTGGACGGCATCCCAGGGCCCGGGGGCAGGCTACGCCCCCGGGTCCGCCTGCATTCGTCGGGTAATTGCGTTCATAAAGAACGCGCCCTTACGGCCAACCGTCACACCCCGGAAACACAATCGTCCCGTTCGCTCCAGGAACGCGATCTACCGTGGGCACCACACCCCGCAACTCGGCCACCGTCGCCCGAAGGCACACCCCGCCCTCGTCCGTACAGGAGCCCAGCCCCCGTGTCCCGCACCGGCTCTGAAAGCCGTCACCTCGCGCTGCCGCCCTGGCTCGCCCACGCCCTTCGCGCCCAGCGCGGCCCCATCCCCTGGAGTGCCGTCGTGCGCGGTGCTCTTGCCGCCGGGCCGCTTCTCCTCGCCGCCGTCCTCCTGGGCCGCACCTCCCTCGGTGTCGTCGCCGCCATCGCCGCCATGCTCGCCGGGATCAACGACCGGCCCGGCAGCCGGCGCGTCTCCGTCAAGCGGCTCGGGGTGCCCGCGCTCGCGGGGGCCGGTGGGCTGCTCGTCGGGACGTATGCCGGGGCGCATGTCGGAGCGGTCGTGCTCAGCCTCCTGCTCACCGGTGTCGGACTGCTGGCCGGAGGCATCAGCGCCATCGGGCCCGTCGCCTCCGGTGCGGGCACGCAGTTGCTCGTCGCCTCCGCCATCGGGGCCGGGATGCCGGTCCCGGAGGCGGGGTGGCTGCGGGCCCTGGCCTTTCTCGCGGGCGCCGGGTGGCTGCTCGCCTTGCGGCTGCTGCTCCCCACCCCCGGCGCCACCGCCGGTGACTTCCGGTTCGACGGGGAGCGGGATGCCGTGGCCGCCGTGTACGACGCCGTCGCCGATCTGCTCGAAGCGGCGGGGTCGAAGGACGGCATCGCGCGCCGGGCCGCGCTGACCGCGGCCCTCGACCATGCGCAGGACGCCCTCGCCGGCCCCCGGCTGCGGCGTTACGCCTCCTCCTCCGCGGAACGGCGGCTGCACGCGCAGTACGCCGCCGCCCTCCCGCTCGCCGAGGCCGCCACCGCGCTCGCCTGGGCCGGGGAGGCCGTCCCCGGGCGGGCGTCCGAAGGGCCACGGCGGCTCGCGGCCGCCGTACGGGAGAACACGCACGCCGGGCCGCTGCCCGCACCCCACCTCCCCCACGCTCGGCTTCGCTCGCGCGGGGGGACCCCCATGGCTCCCGCCCTGCGCGCCCTCGACGACGCCCTGCTCCATGCCGCCGACGCCTTCGACCAGGGGGAAGGGGGCGACCTGCACACCCGGCGGCGTACGGCCAAGGACCTGTTGCGTCTCGCCTTCGGGGCCGGTGGGCGGGAGTACGGGCTGCGGGTCGCCCTGTGCTTCGGGGCCGGCGCGGCCGTGGCGCAGGCCCTGCACCACACCCGCTGGTACGGGCAGCACACGCACTGGTACTGGCTGCCCGCGACCGCCGTCTTCCTCGTCAAGCCCGACCTCGGGCCGCTGGTCTCGCGGGTGCTGTGCCGGGCGGCCGGGACCGTGCTCGGCGCTCTTGTCTTCGCCGGGTTCGCCGCCGTACTGCCCCGGCCCGAAGGGCTCATCGCACTCGTGGCCGTCAGCGGGGCCCTCATCCCCGTCGCCACACGGCACTTCGCCGCGCAGACCGCCGTAGTCACCGTGCTCGTGCTCGCCCTGGTGATGGTCGGAGGCGAGCCGCAGGCCTCCGTCAGCCGGATCGGCGAGACCCTGCTGGCCTGCGCGATCGTCATCGTCGTGGGGCATCTGCCGATGCCCGGGCAGCGGGGCGGGACGGTGCGGGCCCGGCTCGTCGCGGCGGGCAGCGCCGCGCACTCCTACCTCGCCCATGTGCTGTGCGAGGCCCGCGACCCCATGGCCGGCCCCAACTCCCGCGCCACCCGCTGGACCCTCCGCCGCGAGGCCTACCGCACACTTGCCGAGGCCGAGACCGCCATCGCCCTCGCCGCCGCCGAACTCCCGGCACTCGCCCGGCACTCGGAGGGCGCGGACGAGGTCGTCGCCGTCCTCGAACGGCTCGTCGACACGACCACCGCCTGTGCCGTGCAGCTCGACGACTCGGGACGGCTGTCCGCCCGCCAGCGGGAGCAACTCACCGAGCTGCTCCGGCAGTTCGAGAAGGGGCGCGAACGGACGGGGCTCCGCCTGCCCGAGCTGCCCCTCGCCGTGTAGCCCCCCACCGCCCCCTCGGGCGGTGCACGGAAATTCGTACGACAGTTCCTGTCCCGCGACGCACACTGGTGCCTTCGTGTGCCTTCGTGCCCCAGTCCCAGGAGAGGTTCATGTCCCAGCAGAGGTTCATGTCCCAGCAGAGGTTCCTGCACAGACTCCCGCACCTGGTCGGCGCCACCACGGCCGCCGTCGCCCTGGCGGTGCTCGCCACCGCTCCCGCGTCCGCGGACGAACCGACCGTGTCCGGGCCCCGCATTCTCGCCCACTTCGACCTCGCCGCAGGCCAGACCCCGGAGAACATCGCCGTCGAACCCGACGGCTCCGCCGATCTGACCTTCGCCTCCGCCCGGCAGGTCGCCCACGTCACCCGGGACGGGAACACCGCGATCCGCGCGACCCTGCCCGACGAGCCGAACCCCAACACCCCCGTGCTGAAGGCCGCGACCGTCTTCGGCATCGCCCGCGCCCACGATGGCACGCTCTACGTCGACTACGCCACCGGCACCGACAAGACCGGCGTCTGGCGCATCGACCCCGACGGCAGCGCACCACGGCAGATCGCGCAGCTCCCGACGACCGCACTGCCCAACGGCCTCGCCCTCGACGAGCGCCACGGCGTCCTCTACGCCGCCGACTCGGCGCAGGGCATCGTGTGGCGGATTCCGCAGGCCGGGGGCACGCCGACCGTGTGGGCCAAGGACACCGCCCTCGACCCGGTCCCGGTCACGGGCGCCGGCTTCGGTGCCAACGGTGTCAAGGTCCACGGCGGAGCCGTATGGGTGTCCAACAGCGACCGGGGCACGCTGCTGCGCATTCCCGTACGGCCGGACGGCTGCGCGGGCGCGGTCGAGACCCGGGCGACCGGGCTCACCAACGTCGACGACTTCGCCTTCCTGGGAGCGCACGACGACACCGTTCTCGCTGCCCTGATCGGCGTCAGCGAGCTCGTCGAGGTACGCCCGGACGGCACCCACTCCGTCGTCCTCACCCAGGCGGACGGGCTGTCCAACCCCACCTCCGTGGCGGTGCGCGGGCGCACGCTCTACGTCAACAGTGCCGCGTACTTCACCCAGCAGGACCCGAACCTTCTCGTCGCCCATCTGGACCGCTAGCGGGCCCGGCGGCGGGGCGTGCCACTCGGATGCGCCCCGCCGAGCGGCTCACTGCCCCACCCGCACCCACACCGGCGCATGGTCCGACCCCGGCTTTCCTTGCCGGTCCGCCGGATCCGGCCCCACCGACGGCAGCCGCAGCGTCCCGTCGCCCGGCAGACCCGTCCCCGCCGCGGTGACCCGCACAACCAGGCGGTGGCTGACCAGGATGTGGTCGATCAGTTCGCGGCGCCCGGAGTTGATGCGGGAGTAGCGCTGCTCGGCGGGGATCAGCGGGGCCACGTCCCACAGCCGCTGCGCATCGCCCTGGTCGGGATGGTCGTAGCCCGGTGTGCCGATCTCGGAGCCGGGCGGGCCGAGCAGGATCTGGGTGGTCGCGGCCTGCACCTCGTCGTTCAGGTCGCCCAGCACGGCGACGTCCCGTTCGCGTCCGTCCCCGGCCAAAAGGGTGTCGGCCAGCGCGCGCAGGGTCGTCGCCTCGGCGGCCCGCCGGTAGAGGGCGTAGGCGCCATAGCGGGCCCGTTCGGCCTCGTCATGGGGGAAGAAACGGTTCCCCGGATAGGTCAGCAGCTTCGACTTGAGGTGCGCCACGGCCACCCGCAGCGGGCCGAACTCCGTCACGACCTCGACCGCCAGGAAGCCGCGCCCGGCCGCCGACACGAGCGCACCGGAGTCGTCCTCCTGCACCGGCCGCAGCTTTGCCGGGAACGCGTTCGTGTCGGCGACCACCTCCACCGCCGTACGGCTGAGGAAGCCGACCCGGATGCCCCGGCCGTCCGGATGGCCGGACAGCGCGACATGCCAGTCGCCGTCCAGCATGCCGACCAGGTCGTCCAGCGCCTCGGGCTCGCCGACCTCCTGCACGCCGAGCAGCGCCGGGTCGAGCTCCGTGATCACGGCGGCGAGCGAGGCGAGCTTCGTCTCGTAGGCGGCCTTGTCCTTGGGCCCGAAGGGGCCGCCGGGCCGGTACAGGTTCTCCAGGTTCCAGGTGCCGAGGAGCATGCCGGGCCCCTTCCAGAAGCCGTGCGGCGAGCTGTGGTGAGGACAGGGTCCCCGAGACCGGCCGTTTGCGCGACCGGACGGGACCGGATGCGCGCATCGGCTCACGCCGGCCGACGACGCCGTCGTACGTTGGCGGGATGACCGACGCTCCGGCCGATCTCGTCATCACCGGCTGCACCGTCCTCGTGCACGACGACCAGGAACGGGTCGGGTTCGAGGAGGACGCCGCCGTCGTACGGGACGGGGTCGTCGAGGCGGTGACGGCCGCCTCCGCGGTGCAGCACCTCGCCGCGGCCGAGCGCATCGACGGGCGCGGCCAGGTCGCCATGCCCGGCCTGATCAACTGTCACACGCACGCGCCGATGGTCGCGCTGCGCGGTGTCGCCGAGGGCCTGCCCACCGAGGAGTGGTTCAACGAGGTCGTCTGGCCCGTCGAGTCCAACCTCATCGAAAAGACGTGGAGTTGGGGGCGCGGCTCGTCTGCGCCGAGATGATCCGCGGCGGTGTCACGTGTTTCGCGGACCACTACTTCGCCATGGACGCGGTCGCCGCCGTGGTCGAGGAGTGCGGGATCCGGGCCCATCCGGGAGAGGCGTACTTCTCCTCCCAGGGCTCCCGAGGCCGGGGGAAATCCCTGGAGTTCGCGCTACGACACCGGGGTGGCGCCGGCGGCCGCATCACCGCCGCCCCCGCCCCGCACGCGCTGTACACCGTCGACGAAACCGAACTCACCGCCACCGCCGAACTCGCCCGCGCCCACGGCCTGCCCGTCCACATCCACGCCGTCGAGAACCGAGCCCTACGCTGACCCCATGGATCCCGCCGACGGCCTCCTCGACCACCCCTACGACGCCTACCGGCGGCTGCGCGAGACCGCGCCCGTGCACCGCATCGCCGGACCGGACGGCACCCCCGCCTGGCTCGTCACCCGGTACGACGACGTACGCGCCGCCCTCGCCGACCCGCGGCTCTCGCTCGACAAGCGGCATGCCACCGCGGGCACCTACAAGGGCTTCTCGCTGCCGCCGGCGCTCGACGCCAACCTCCTCAACATGGACCCGCCCGACCACACCCGCGTGCGCCGTCTGGTCGGCCGCGCCTTCACCACGCGTCGTGTCGAGCAGCTCCGTACGCCGATCCGCCGCACCGCCGACCGGCTCCTCGACGCACTCGGCCCGCACGGCACCGCCGACCTGATCGCCGCCTATGCCGCGCCGCTGCCCATCACCGTCATCTGCGATCTGCTCGGCATCCCGGACGAGCACCGCCTCGACTTCCGGATCTGGACCGACACCCTCGTCGCCCCGGCCCCGGACGCAGGGCCCGAAGCCGCCAAGGAAGCGATGGTGGCGATGCTCGGCTATTTCACCCGGCTCCTCGCGGACAAGCGCAGCGAGCCCGCCGACGACCTGCTCTCGGACCTGATCGCCGTGCGCGAGGAGGGTGACCGGCTCAGCGAGGACGAACTGATGTCCCTCGCCTTCCTCATCCTCTTCGCCGGCTACGAGAACACCGTGCAGCTCATCGGCAACGCCGTCCTCGCCCTGCTGCGACACCCCGAGCAACTGGCCGCCCTGCGCAAGGACCTGACCGGGCTCCCCGCCGCGGTCCAGGAGTTCCTGCGCTTCGAAGGCCCCGCGCTGCTCGCCATCCGGCGCTTCCCCGTGGCGGACGTGACCATCGGCGGGGTCACGATCCCCGCCGGCGAGACGGTCTTGGTCTCCCCGTCCGCCGCCGACCGCGACCCCGCCCGCTTCCCCGACCCCGACCGCCTCGACCTCGTCCGCGACGCCTCCGGCCACCTCGCCCTCGGCCACGGCATCCACTACTGCCTGGGCGCACCGCTGGCGCGTGCCGAGACCGAGATCGCCCTCGCCGCGCTCCTGGAACGCTTCCCCGAACTCGCACTCGCGGACGACGACCTGCGGTGGCGCCCCTCCCTGCGCGCCCGGGGCCTCATCGAGCTCCCGGTGTCGTATACACAGAGGGATCACGGCGCGTGTAAAGAATGAAACAGAAAGTAGTCGAAACCCGGCCGGGATCTTCAATAAGTGACCGGATCCTCACAGTCCGCGGTGAACGAGTGTCAACTACGTCTCAGTCCGGCAACTGAGCGAGGCGTTCGGCCCCTGGAAGGCGTTAACTCCTACAAGTACGACGCTTTCTGGAGGTGCAGGATGGTGAACGGGCGAACAGTGCTCGAACGCTTTCCCGCGGGCGGGCCGCGGGGATCGTGGCCGGCCGAGGAGTTCGCGCATGCGCGGCGCATGGAAGGGCTGGCCGCCGAGGTCGTCATGGACCTGGCGACGGACACGTTTCTCGTGGTCGTCCGCGGCGAGGCGACCGCCGACGCGGTCGCCTGACCGCTCCGCAGCGGCGCCGGCTCAGCCGGCCTTCGGCACCGGCGCCGAGTACTGCTCGGCCTGGAGCGAGTACAGCTCCGCGTAGATGCCGCCGCTCGCCAGCAGCTCGTCGGGAGTGCCGGACTCCGCCAGGCGGCCCTGGTCGAGGACGTGCACCAGGTCCGCGTGGCGCACCGACGCCAGCCGGTGGGTGATCAGCACGACGGTCTGCCCGGCCGAGGCCAGGGCGCGGATCTTCTCGAAGACCTCCAGCTCGGCCCGCGCGTCCAGGGCCGCCGTCGGCTCGTCCACGACCAGGATCCGGCCGCGCCGGTAGGCGGCCCGTGCCACACCGAGCCGCTGCCACTGGCCGCCGGACAGCTCGTGGCCGCCGTTGAACTGGCGGGCCAGCAGGGTGTCCAGGCCTCGCGGCAGATCGGCCACCACGTCCTCCGCGCCGGCCTCGGCGAGCGAGGTGGCCATGCGCTCCTCGGTCAGGGGCACCGAGGAGCGGCCGATGGCCACGTTGACGCGGGCCGTGAACGGCCAGCGCTTGAAGTCCTGGGCCACCATCGCGACCCGCTCGGCGAGCTGGTGCCGGTCCGCGGTCGCCGCGTCGACGCCGTCCCACAGGATCCGTCCGCCGTCCGGCTTGTACAGGCCCGCGAGGAGCTTGACCAGGGTGGTCTTGCCGGAGCCGTTCTCGCCGACCAGGGCCACGATCCGGCCCAGCGGGAGGGTGAGCGTGACGTCGTCGAGGGCAGGGCGGGCGGACTCGCCGGGGTAGCTGAACGTGACGTTCTCGAAGCGGATCTCCCGCGGGTCCTCGGGCAGTGGGTCGCCGCCCACCGGGATCGCCCGCTCGGCCGCCTCGACGTACAGCTTCTGCAGATCGCCCACGAACAGGGCGTCCTCGTGAAGCGAGTTGACCGCCACCACCAGGTTGTCCAGGCTCGACGAGCCCGTGCGGATCGCGATCACCGCCGTACCGGCCACGGACAGTGCCATCGCCCCGGCGAGCAGCAGTCCGCCGAGCGTCGCATACGTGGCCACGTTCGCCAGGCCCGTCCAGGCCGCGGCGATCAGCCCGGTGCGCGCCGCCAGCCGGGCAAGCCGGGCCTGTTCGGCCTCCGCCGTCTCCGACATGGCGTGGTAGTGCCGCAGCAGGAAGGGGCCGACCCCGTGCACCCGGATCTCGGGCGCCGCGGCCGGTTCGGTGAGCAGGCCGCTGAGCAGGTAGCCGGCCCGGGCGTGCTGCACCCAGGTGTGCCAGGACTCGTAGCGCCGCCGGGCGTTCGTCAGCGCGCTCCACGCCGTCGGCAGCGTCATCGTCGCGAGCAGCGGGAGCAGCACGGGGTGCAGCACGGTCAGCACGCCCGCCGCCGCCATCAGCGAGATCAGCGCGCTCACCACGCGCGTGGAGTACGAGATCATCCGCCGCGCCGAGCCGGCGCCGTACTGCGCGGTGTCCAGCAGTTTGTGGAAGGCGTGGTCCTCGATCGCGGCCAGCTCCACGGCCGCCGCCCGCTCCAGATACAGCTCGGTCGCGACCCGCTCCACCTTGGGTTCCAGGCGTCCGGTCGCATACGTCGACGCGCCCCGCAGCAGTGCCCCGAGCAGCGCCACGGCGGCCATCGCGGCCAGCACCGGTACGGCGTCGCGCAGCCGGTCCCCGATCGCACCACCGGTGATCAGCCGTCCCAGCACGCTGTTCATGGCGAGCAGGCCCACCGCCTGGGCCACACCCCGGCCCGCCTCGGCCGCCAGCACGATCCGCGCCGCCCGCCGGTCGGCCTGCCAGGCGAGCCGGAAACTGGAGCCCAGCAGGGCCGGCAGCCGCGTCACCATGGCCCGGAAGTTCAGCTCCATGAACGCGTCCCGGTGCTGGTTCCAGCCCAGGTCGTAGCGCAACGGCCCGCCGAAGAGCAGCCGTTCCGACTCGGAGACCTCGGGCGGGCCGTCGCCGCGCTTCTTCTCCCGCCTGCCCGACCCCCGTGACGTTCCGCGCCCGCCCGAGCCCTGTGATTCCGCCACCGCCGGCCTCCCCCGATCCACGTCGACGAACGGCCACTATCGCGGGACCGGACCCTGCGGGGGAGAGCGCGTGCCGCAGCGGGGCGAGCGCGCGGGCGTACGCCCGGCCGGGGGTGCGATGTTTACGCAACCACGGGGGTCATGCGACGGCCGGCCGCGACCACGTCGGCGTCGTCCCCGTCACCCGGCACAGGGCCAGATACAGCGGGATCGGCGGGGTGTAGGGGAGTGTGCCGGCCGGCCGGTGGATGAGGTCGGGGACCGCCGGGGCGTCCGGAACTAGCGCCCCGGCGGCGTACTGCGCGGGCGTCGGCCACTCCAGTGCGTAGTCGGAGTCGGACGGGACGAGCCACCACCAGTGCGCCGCGTCGGCGTACACGCACCCCACGCGCGGCAGCCGGGACAGCACCAGTGGGCCGAAGCGGGCGGGCACCTCCACCGCGTCGCAGCCCATCGGGGCCGTCATGCCGTCCGGCACCGGCAGCCGCCGGGGCGTGCCCGCCGTGTGCACTTCCCGCCCGAGGCGGACCAGCGTGTCCAGGGTCAGCACCCGGCCGCCGGGCGCAGCGCTCACCGCCATGCGGCCTCCGTCCCGTGCTGCCCGTGGTGTGCGTCCCCACCGTGCGGTGCGGCCGCCTCGTCCTCGTCACCCGAACCACCGGCCGGACCCGGCTTGGGGCGGGCTCCCCATCCCAGGTCGCCATATGGCTCGTTCGCCTGCGTGCAGGGCCCGCAGTCATGGCGGGGAGTGTCGGCCTTGCGCGGCAGTTCCGCCCAGACCAGCAGCCCCGGACCGTGCTCATGGGCGCCCCATGCGTCGCACAGCGCGTCGATGAGGAGCAGCCCCCTCCCGTGCTCCTCCTCGGGCCGCGCCCGCGACGCATGGGGCGCACCCGGGGAGCAGCCCTCGTCACGCACGGCTATGCGCACCAGTTCGTCGCCGTCGTGCAGCTCGCAGACGATGTGGCTGCTCGCCGTGTGCACAAGGGCGTTGGTGACCAGCTCGGAGATGACCAGAGCCGCGGTGTCGCAGATGTCCTCGCACACCGACCAGACGTTCAGCCGGGCCCTCGTCAGGCGTCTGGCCTGCGCGGGAGAAGCCGGGTGCGCGGCCAGCTCGAAGCGGAACCGGCGCTCGGCGATGGCCCCCGCGTGGCGTGCACCGAGGCTGTGGGGGCGGCCTTCGGTCGCGTCTGTTCCTAAGGGCGCGGACGGAATCACGCTTGCCACTATCGCCCCGGCGTGAACACTTGGCAAGTGTCACTCTGAAAATTGCAGAGTGCCTGTGACGGTGTGGAAGGCCGTGGCACACTGCTCGCAACAGCACGTCACACGGCGCCAGTTGGGATCGACGGAGATCCGTACGAAACCGTACAGATCTTCGAATAGGTCTTCGAATGGCGCCGTATGGCTGTCAGCATGCTTTTTGGACTCTGAGCGGCCACGGGAGGTGGAGGGTGAGCGAACCGCGGTCCGCGCCGACGGTCGGTCAAGTCGTCCTCGGTCGCCGCCTGTTGGACCTGCGGGAGCATGCCGGCCTCAAGCGCGAGGAGGCCGCCCGCATCCTCCGGGTCGCCCCCGCCACCGTCCGCCGCATGGAGATGGCCGAGGTCTCCCTCAAAATCCCCTACCTCCAGCTGCTTCTGAAGTCCTACGGCGTCTCCGAGGAGGAGGCCGAGGTCTTCGTGCAGCTGGCCGAGGAGGCCAACAGACCCGGCTGGTGGCAGCGGTTCCACGACATCCTGCCCGGCTGGTTCTCCATGTACGTCAGCCTCGAGGGCGCCGCGAGCCTCATCCGCTCCTACGACCCCCACTTCGTCCCCGGTCTGCTGCAGACCGAGGACTACGCCCGCGGAGTCCTGCGCTCGGGTGCGATCGGCCAGACCAGCCCCGAGGACATCGAGCGCCATGTCGCCCTGCGCATACAACGCCAGGAACTGCTCACCCGTCAGGACGCGCCCCGCTTCTGGGCCGTCCTGGACGAGACCGCGCTGCGCCGCCCGGTCGGCGGCCCGGAGGTGATGCGTGCCCAGATCGACAGACTGCTCGAGGCCACGAAGCTGCCCAACGTGACCGTGCAGGTCGCGCCCTTCGCGGGCGGCCCGCACCCCGGTACGTACGGGCCCTTCGTGCTGTTCCGATTTGCCATGTCAGAACTGCCGGACATGGTCTACAGCGAGTACCTGACCGGCGCCGTCTATCTGGACGCGCGCGCCGAGGTGGCGACCCACCTCGAGGTCATGGACCGCATGGCGGCACAGGCCGCTACGGCACATCGCACGAAGGAGATCCTCGAGGATCTCCGCAAGGAGCTGTGAATGGATCGCATCAAGGCGCGGGGCCACGTCTACAACGGCATGCCCGCGCGGGAGTTGGGCAGCGAGGGCTGGCTCAAGCCGTGGAGCGGCGGCAACGGCGGCAACTGCCTGGAGGCGATGAAGCTGGCGGACGGCCGGATCGCCGTCCGTCAGTCCACCGACCCGGACGGGCCGGCGCTGATCTACACCACCGACGAGATGACGGCGTTCATCGAGGGTGCCAAGGCGGGGGAGGCGGACTTCCTGCTGTCGTGACGTGTTGGTCCGGCGCCTGCTCGGACACTTGATCAACTGACCGTCCTGATGGTGAAGCAAGTCTTGATTGCGAACTGATGGATCATCAATTAATGGATCATCACTTGATGGTTGAGCCCTCGACCCGCGGGTGCCGGTGATGGCGCGGGTCAACCGGGCGTTCATGCACCGCGCCACAGGGTGGCCGGCCGGGCACGGCGTACGGCAGTTCCTCGGCCCCTTTCGCTGATCGCGCTGCTCCACTTCGTCCCCGACGAGGACGGCGCGCACGAACTCGTCCGCATGCTGCCGGCGAACTGCCCTCCGGCAGCTACCTGGTGGCCGGCCACGCGACCGCCGACTTCACCCCGGAGGAGTCGAAGGCCGCGGCCGAGCAGCTCAAGGCCGCGGGCGTCACCCTGGCACTGCGCTCCCGCGCGGAGTTCACGCGCTTCTTCGACGGCCTGGAGCTGGTAGAGCCCGGCGTCGAGGGGCCGCAACTGTGGCATCTCGAGCTGGGGGAGCCGGTGCCCCGCCAGGACGACGGGGTGATTCCGGGGTACGGGGCGGTGGGACGCAAGCCCTGATCCCTGCGGTCATCGGGAGGCGCGAGAAGGCTTGCCCGCCTCCGGCGGCAGCACCCCGCACAGTGCCTCCAGCGCCGCCCCGTACGCATGCTCGGAGGGCGTCGCGTATCCCACGACCAGGCCGTCCTGGGCCGCCATGTCCGCTGCCGGGTGACGGAATCCGGCCAGTCCGTCCAGGGCGACGCCCTGCCAGGCGGCGGCCTTGACGGCGGAGCGTTCCGTGCCGGGCGGCAGCCGCAGCACCGCGTGCAGGCCCGCCGCGACCCCGGTGACCTCGATGTGCGGTGCGTGCGCGGCGAGCGCCGCGACGAGGCGGTCACGGCGGCTGCGGTACCGCTGCCGCATGCGCCGCACATGCCGGTCGTACGAGCCGGAGACGATGAAGTCGGCAAGGCTCAGCTGGTCGAGGACGCTCGCCCAAGCCTCCCGCTCGCCCTTGGGCCGCGAGCACACCGTCCACATACCGCCCTGGCAGCACCATCCAGCCCAGCCGCACGGCCGGCGACAGGCTCTTGCTGACCGAGCCGAGCAGGATCACCCGCTCGGGGTCGAGCCCCTGGACCGCCCCGACGGGCCTGCGGTCGTACCGGAACTCCCCGTCGTAGTCGTCCTCCACCACCACCGCGCCACGCGCGCGTGCCCAGTCCACCACCGCGGCCCGGCGCTCCGCGTGCAGCGGCCCGCCGGTGGGGAACTGGTGCGCGGGCGTGAGCAGAACGGCACGCTCCCGCGCCAGCCGGTCCACGCGCGCGCCCTGTTCGTCCAGGGGGAGCGGTACGGTCCGCACGCCCGCGGCCGCCAGCAACTCCCCGTGGAACGGCAGCCCGTACGCCTCCACGGCCAGCGGCCCGGCGAGGACCCGGTCCCGGCCGCCGAAGAGCAGCCGCAGCCCGTGCGCGAAGCCGGAGCAGATCACGATCCGGTCCGGCTCGGTGCGCACTCCACGCGCGCGTGCCAGATACTCCGTGAGCGCCTCCCTGAGCTCGATCCGGCCGGCGGGATCACCGGGGCCGAACACCTCGTTGGGCGCCTGCCGCAGCGCCCGCCGATAGGACGCCAGCCAGGCCGCACGCGGGAACGCGGACGCGTCCGGGGTGCCCTGGCGCAGATCGTGACGAGGGCCACGCGCGCGTGGCGGTGCTTTTCGGGGCGTGCGCTCGGTCTGCCGCAGAGGTTCGGCACGGTCTGCCACCCGGGTGCCCGAGCCCTGCCGGGCGCTCAGCCAGCCCTCCGCGACCAGCTCCGCATACGCATCGGCCACCGTGTTGCGGGCCACACCGAGGTCGGCGGCGAGCGAGCGGTACGGCGGCAGCCGGGTGCCGGGAGCAAGCCGCCCCTCCCGTACGGCCTCGCGCAGCGCCCCGATGAGCGCGGCCCGCCGTCCACCTGCCTCGACCAGCTCCAGATGCAGGTCGGCCCCGATCCGCTCAGCTGAATTGACCCATGCTTTCGCCATGGAAATGCACCTTAGTGTGGGTCTTTCCGCCACATAGGTTGGAGCACATGACGACAAACACGACGCACACCACGACGGCCCGCCTGGACCTCGCGAAGTCCGCCCCGAAGGTCTTCCGCGCGCTCATCGGCTTCGACGCCGCCGCCCGCGAGGGACTCGACCCGGCCCTCGTCGAACTGATCCAGATCCGCGCCTCGCACCTCAACCACTGCGCGTACTGCCTGCACATGCACACCAACGACGCCCGCAAGGCCGGCGAGAGCGAGGACCGGCTGCACATGGTGGCCGTCTGGCGCGAGGCCCGCCACTTCTTCACCGAGCGGGAACAGGCCGCCCTCGCCCTGACGGAGGCGGTGACACTGGTGGCCGACGGCGGCGTCCCGGACGAGGTCTACGCGCAGGCCGCAGCCCAGTTCGACGAGCAGGAACTGGCCCACGTCCTCGCCCTGATCCTCACGATCAACACCTGGAACCGGGTGGCCCTCGCCACGGGCAAGGTGGCCGGGACGGACGAGCGGCGCCGTTAGACGCACCGGCGGTTGCTACACCGTCATCGGACGGTCGTACGGCCCAATGGGCGCCGGAAGCTGTGAACTCCCCGTCAGATAACGGTCGACGGCCGCTGCCACCGCACGCCCCTCCGCGATCGCCCACACGATCAGGGACTGGCCCCGTGCGGCGTCCCCCGCCGCGAACACACCGGGCACGTTCGTCGCGAACCCCGCATCCCGGGTGATCGTCCCGCGGGGCTCCATCGCCAGCCCCAGCTGGTCGACGAGCCCGTCCTGACGGTCGGGTCCGGAGAAGCCGAGCGCGAGCAGCACGAGGTCGGCGGGGAGCGTCCGCCCGGTGCCGGGCCGTGGCCGCCGGGCCGCGTCCACCTCGACCAGGTGCAGCGACCGCACACGCCCGCTCTCGTCGCCGGTGAAGCGGAGCGTGGACGCCGCGAACAGCCGGGCGTCGGCGTCCGCCGCCGGTGCCGTCTCCAGATCCCGGGCCTCCTCGTGCGCGGCCGACAGCCGGTAGATCTTCGGGTACGTCGGCCAGGGCTCGGCATCCTCGTCGCGATCGGCGCCGGGCTGGGCGTAGATGTCCAACTGCGTGACGGAGGCGGCCCCTTCGCGCACCGCGGTCCCCAGACAGTCCGCCCCGGTGTCACCGCCGCCGACGATGACGACGTGCCTCCCGGCGGCGGACATCGGGGAGCTCTCCAAGTCCCCCTCGCACACCCGGTTGGACAGCGGCAGATACTCCATCGCCTGCTGTATCCCGGCCAACTCGCGCCCCGGTACGGGCAGTTCACGCCAGGCGGTCGCCCCTGTCGCGATCACCACGGCGTCGTACCGGGCCCGCAGCTCCGCCGCCCCGACGTCCCGCCCGACCGCCGTCGACGTGCGGAACTTGGTCCCCTCGGCCCGCATCTGCTCCAGCCGCCGGTCCAGATGATGCTTCTCCATCTTGAACTCGGGAATGCCGTACCGCATCAGCCCGCCGAGCCGGTCGTCCTTCTCGTACACGGCGACCGTGTGCCCGGCCCGTGTCAGCTGCTGGGCCGCGGCCAGCCCGGTCGGCCCGGACCCGATCACCGCGACGGTCCGCCCGGACAGCCGGTCCGGCGGCCGCGGCGGCGTGAACCCCAGCTCCCAGGCCTGGTCCGCGATGGCGACCTCGACGTTCTTGATCGTGACCGCGGGCTGGTTGATGGCGAGAACACACCCCGCCTCGCACGGCGCGGGACACAACCGCCCGGTGAACTCGGGGAAGTTGTTCGTGGCATGCAGGCGGTCGGCCGCCTGCCGCCAGTCGTCCCGGCTGACCAGGTCGTTCCACTCGGGTATCAGATTCCCGAGCGGACAGGCGTCGTGGCAGAACGGTATGCCGCAGTCCATGCACCGGTCGGCCTGCTTGTTGATGATGGGCAGCAGCGCCCCGGGGACGTAGACCTCGTCCCAGTCCCGGACCCGTTCCGCGACCGGGCGGCGGGGCCAGTCCTGGCGAGGCGTGGTCATGAATCCCTTGGGATCGGCCATGGCCGTCTTCCTTGCCTACGCATGCGACGAGCCGTGCGTCATCGGGCGGCACTCTTTCGGCCACGATACGACTCCCGGGCCCCGTGCGCAGAGGGGACGGACAGCGCTTTCCGCACTGCCTCTCTCAGGTCAGCGCCAGCACATAGGCCACCGCCGAACCGGCCGAGGCGACCATCCGCACGTGGTTCCAGAACGTCCACTCGCGTATGTACGACGGCCAGTACGCGGCGGCTTCCGGAGTGCCCGGGTCCAGCTTGGCCAGCGTGTCGTTGCGCGGCACGTTCGCGACCATGGTCACCCCGAACGAGCCGAACAGATACAGCGCGCTGCCCACCAGCAACTCCACCCTCCCGTCGTCCGGCCACAGCACGAACGTCACCACGGCGAGCACCGCGCACAGCACCGCCGACCCCACGAACACCAGCATGAACGCAGGCATCACCGCGGTCACATTGATCGCGTTCATCGCGGCCACGCCCTGCGCGGGCGGCAGCGCGGCCAGCCCCCTCATCACGAACGTCGAGAAGGCGCAGAACACCCCGGCCACCAGACCGGTCCCGAGCACCCCCAGCACCGTCAGCCAGAAATACGGTCCAGCGATCATGTCGTCAACTCCCGCGTAGAGCCGAGATCTTCCCCGGCACCTCCCGTCACCACAAGTGAATTCCCGTACGAGCACAGTGACCATGGCCGAGGAACGCGGCCGCATACGCGAGCATCCAGCCGCGAGGCGGCGGCTGCGGGTCGCAGCCTTCCCTGGACCTGACCATGATCCTTCGTCGGCGGGCCCGCCTTTCCTGGATCGACCCGAGCTTTTTCCTCAACGGCCGCTGCCTTTGGCTAGGGGTCCTGGACTTCCGCCCACGGGCCCCGGACTCGCGCCCACGGCCCCCGGCCTTTCGCCGACCGGTCCCGCCTGCGCCGGCGGCTCCCGCCCCGCGTCAACCGACCCCCGCTTCCTCGTCAACCGACCCCCGCCTCTCCCGAGCGCCACCCCCGCAGCACCGTCTCCACCGCCGTCGCTATCCGTCGCCGAGCCTCGTGCCGCGGTACGCCGCTCATCAGCAGCTGGTCGTACGGCGTGTCCACGTGCCGTACGGAGGCCGCGACCGCCGAGACCACCGCCGCCTCGGACAGCGCCCGCCCCGCCGCGCTCCTGCCCACCCGCCCGCTGCCCCGCACCGAGGCATGCGCCGCGATCGCCCGGGCCCGCTCCGCAGGGCACCCGGGAAACAGCCGTCCTATCTCCGCCGCGAACGCCTCCGTGAACCGCAGGTCCTCAGCGATCCGCCGCCGGGCGTCCCGCACCCGGCGCCGCCGCCGCGCCTCCGCGTCCGCCAGGCACCGCTCCTCGGCCCGGGCGAGCCCTGCCTCCTCGACCAGGACGCCCTGCCGCTCGTACCGCGATTTGCGCCGGTTGAAGCGCACCACGACCGCCGACAGCGCACTCTCCTCCCGCGACCGCCGAGTCAGCGCGGTGTCGCCGCGCGGCAGGAACATCAGATGCCCGAGGTCGGCACAGTCGAGACACCGCGGTGCCCCCTCCTCGAGCACAAGCAGCGGCAACGGCCCCGCATGACACTCCCCGCAGTGCCGTCTCTTGATCGGCTGGAAGACGACAATCCCGGTGCGGGGCGCAGGAGTTGCAAGACGTGCCATAGGTGTTTCCTTCCCTCCGAGGGCACTGCGGACTACCGCGAAATCGCGCCCACTGCACCCTCGTCCTCCGCTCCTCCTCCACCCCGCCCTTCCATCCGCGCGAGGCGCACCCCGGTCGACGGCTGACGCATCATGGGCCATGTGCGACTCGAAGCGATCACCTGGGACCGGCTCGGCGACCTCCTGGCCGAGCGACTGCTCGACCTCAAGCCCGCCGACGGCGGCCCCTGGCCCCGCATCGCCTTCGACGGAGCCCCGGCGGCCCGACCAGGAGACCTCGCCGAACGCGTCGCCGAAGCCCTGCGGGTGCGCGGCCGCCCCTCGCTGACCGTCGGCGCGGAGGGCTTTCTGCGGCCCGCCTCCGTCCGCCTCGAGTACGGCCACCACGACGTCGACGCCTATTACGACGGCTGGTTGGACACCGGCGCCCTGTGGCGCGAGGTGTTCGGCCCTCTCGAACCCGGCGGCGACGGACGCGTCCTGCCCGACCTGTGGGACCCGGTCACCGACCGCGCCACCCGCACCCCCTACACCCAACTCCCGCCCGGCGGCTTCCTGTTGCTGCACGGCCCCCTCCTGCTGCGCCACTGGTTCCCCTTCGACCTGTCCGTCCATGTCCTCCTCTCGCCCGGCGCCCTCCGGCGCCGCACCCCCGAGGCCGACCACTGGACACTCCCCGCCTTCCAGCGCTACGCGGACGAGACCGACCCGGCAGGCACGGCCGACGTCCTGGTTCGAGCCGACGACCCGCGCCATCCGGCATGGAGGGGTTGATCCATCGAGAGGCTGACCGGCAAACCGGCACACCTCTTTTACATGCATGCGCATGTAGTTACTGTGGTTCCATGACGACCTCCTCGAGTGATCCCGTCCCCTTCACCGACTCCGTCCGCACCCTCCTCGACGGCAAGAACTTCGCCAGCGTCGCCACGCTCGGCCCCGACGGCGCCCCGCAGAACTCGGTGGTCTGGATCAAGCGCGAGGGCGACACCGTGCTCTTCTCCTCCACCGACGGGCGCCAGAAGGTGCGCAATCTCCGCCGCGACCCCCGCGTCAGCCTCTCGGTCTTCGACCTCGCCGACCCCTACACCTCGGTCGAGATCCGCGGCACCGCCGAGATCCTCCCCGACGAGGGCAAGCAGCTCCCGTACGAGCTCTCGCACAAGTACCTCGGCATCGACCCGCCCGGCGAGAAGGACGACGAGGTCCGGGTGATCATCCGCATCGTCCCGCGGAAGGTCGTGGGTTTCTCGGCCTGACGCTGCCTGAGGCCTCTGGGACGGCGCCCCCGCCGCCCGTTGCCGCCAGTTCCGGGTGCGGGTGCCAGGCCGCGCGGCGACAATGTAGGGCGCCGGGACTAGCGGTGCGTCCCCGCACCGCGCCGGCCGTCCGGCACCGGGAGGTACTCCATGACCACCGCCGGAGACATCATGCACCGTGGCGCCCAGTGGATCCCCGCCCACGAGACACTGGACCGTGCGGCCCAGCTGATGCGCGAACTGAACGTCGGAGCGCTGCCCATCAGCGACCAGAACGAGCGGCTCTGCGGCATCCTCACCGACCGCGACATCGTCATCGGCTGCGTGGCCATGGGCCACGACCCTGCCAAGGTCACGGCCGGCGAGATGGCTCACGGCACCCCCCGCTGGATCGACGCGAACGCCGACGTCGGTGACGTGCTCCGGGAGATGCAGGAGCACCAGATCCGCCGGCTCCCCGTCATCGAGAACAAGCGGCTGGTCGGCATGATCAGTGAGGCCGACGTGGCCCGGCATCTGACGGAGGAGCAGATCGCCGACTTCGCCCACGGCGTGTACGCGCGCAGCACGGCGCGCTGACCCGCCCGACGGAGCGCCTCACAGCCAGCCGCTGCGCCGGAAACCGCGGTACAGAGCCAGGCACGCCACCGCCATCACACCTATGACCAGGGGATATCCGAAACTCCAGTGCAGTTCCGGCATGTAATCGAAGTTCATGCCGTACACACCGCAGACCATCGTCGGTACGGCGATCACCGCGGCCCAGGCCGTGATCTTCCGCATGTCCTCGTTCTGCGCGACCGTGACCTGCGCGAGATGGGCCTGCAGAATCGAGTTGAGCAGTTCGTCGAAGGAGGCGATCTGCTCCTTCGCCCGCATGAGATGGTCCAGGACGTCCCTGAAGTAGGCCTGTATCTCCGGGTCGACCACGCGGATGGGTCGGGTCGCCAGGTCCTCGACGGGGCGGCCGAGGGGGACCACGGCCCGCTTCAGCTCCAGGAGTTCACGCTTGAGCTGGTAGATCCGGCCGGGGTCGGCCCGCGCGCCGTTCTCCGCGAACACGTCCATCTCCACCTGGTCGATGTCCGCCTGCACCGAGTCGGTGACGAGCAGATAGTCGTCGACCACATGGTCCGCGATCGCGTGCAGCACCGCGGCCGGCCCCTTCGCGAGCTGCTGCGGGTCGGCTTCCAGTCCCTCGCGCAGCGGCCCCAGCGAACCATGCATCCCGTGCCGGACCGTGATGACGAAGTCCTCGCCGACGAACACCATGATCTCGCCGGTGTTCACCACCTCGCTGGTGGCCGTCAGCTCCTCGTGCTCGACGTAGCAGACCGTCTTGAACACCGCGAACAGCGTCTCGCCGTACCGCTCCAGCTTCGGGCGCTGATGGGCCTCGACCGCGTCCTCGACCGCCAGCGGATGCAGATCGAAGAGCTCGGCGATGCCCGCGAACTCCTGGTCCGTCGGTTCGTGCAGCCCCAGCCAGACAAATCCGTCGCCCTTTTTCCGCACCCGCTCCACGGCGTCGACCAGATCACTGCCCCCGGGCACCCGCACGCCGTCCCGGTACGTCACGCAGTTCACCACCGAGGAGCCCAGCGGGGACCGGGCCGGGTGACTCAGGTCGACGCGTGGCCGCCGCCTGGCCAGCCGTGCCACCTTGCGCAGGCCGCCTACCCCGCTGAGGTGGGTGACCTTGCGCAGATTCCCTGCCATGGACATATGGATCTCCTTGCGTGGATCTCCGGGCTCGATGCGCGGTTCGCGGTCCGCCCCCGTGGTGAGCCGCCTGTCTGTGCCTTGGCGCGCCAGTGTGCCAGGTCTGTGTAAGGGGTGGGTGAGCCTGTGGGAACAGGGCATTCCGTTTGGTTCCCGCCTGTGGACGAAGGGGTTTGCCCACGGAACGTCTGCCCGACTTACGGGAGGTGACTCGTCGACTGCTTCCCGCAAGCCGGGCAACTGGGATGATCGCGTCATGAAGCGATCCGACGGCTATCTCCTCGACAACCGGCAGACCGAGGCAGCAGAGCGCTTCGACGCCTTCGCCACCCTCTTCGACCCCACCACCTTCCGGCACCTCGAAGGGCTCGGCATCGACTGCGGCTGGCGCTGCTGGGAGGTCGGCGCGGGCGGCACCTCCGTGGTGTCCTGGCTGGCCGAGAAGGTCGGCCCGACCGGGCAGGTCGTCGCCACCGACATCGACACGTCGCTGCTCGCCTCCGTGGCCCGCCCGCCGGTGGACGTGCGCGTCCATGACGTGGGCGCCGAGGAACCGCCGGGCGAGGGCTTCGACCTGGTGCACGCCCGGCTGGTCCTCGTCCATGTGCCGGACCGCGAGCGGGCGTTGCAGTCGATGATCAAGGCCCTGCGGCCGGGCGGCCGGCTCCTGATCGAGGATGCCGACCCCGCCCTGCAGCCCCTGGTCTGCCCCGACGAGCACGGCCCCGAGCAACGACTCGCCAACCGTCTGCGGCACGGCTTCCGCCGGCTGCTCGCCGAGCGTGGTGCCGACCTCTCCTACGGCCGCCGCCTGCCACGCCTGCTCCGCGAGGCCGGACTGCTCGGCGTCGAGGCCGATGCGTACTTCCCGCTCGCCTCCCCGGCCTGCGCCGCCCTGGAGTCGGCCACGATCCGCCAGATCCGCGAAACCCTCGTCACCGCGAACCTCGCCACGAACGAGGACATCGACCGCCACCTGGCGAACATCGAAGCCGGCGGCATGGACCTGGCCACGGCCCCGATGATCTCGGCATGGGGGAGCAAGGCGTAGCCCCACGGCCGCTAGCTCCGGTCGCACCCTTGCAGCCCGCGGGAGGCAGGACCAGCCTGAAGAACATGACGGACAACACGACACGTCTCGACCATGTCGTCCTGTGGGTACACGACCCGGTCGCCTCGGCAGCCTTCTACGAGAAGGCGGTCGGGCTGCGCCCCCTGAGGATCACCGAGTTCTCCGCGGGGAAGGCGTCGTTCCCGTCGGTACGGCTCAACGACGAGACCATCCTCGACCTCATGCCCCACTCCATGGCGGAGCACATGAAGATGCTCCCCGGCGCCGCCGGCAGCGCGGGCCACCCCGTCAACCACGTCTGCCTGGCCCTGCCCGGCGACGACTTCGACGCCCTGCACAGCCGCCTGGAGGAACGCGCCGTCCCCGTCTCCGAGTTCTCCTACGACTCCTACGGCGCCCGCGGAAAGGCCAGGCGCAGCTTCTACTTCCGCGACCCGGACGGAAACGTCTTCGAGGCCCGCCACTACGACTAGCGGGGTGCCCAGGCGGATCAGCGGGGTGCCCACGCACGCGTGGGCACCCCGTCCGCATGGCGGAGTCTGCTACCGCCTCCGCGTCCCGCCACCCTTCGCGCGCCCCCGGAGCCCGGGTCTCAGAACAGCGGCTCGGGCAGTACCCCCTCCAACGCGAGCAGCTTGCGCTTGGTCTCCAGCCCACCCCCGAACCCGCCGATGCCGCCGTCGCTCTCCACCACCCGGTGACAGGGCACGACGACCGGCAGCGGATTGGAGCCCATCGCGACCCCCACCGCCTGGGCCGCGCCCGGCTGACCCACCCGCCCGGCCAGGTCGCCGTAGCCCACGACCGCGCCGTAGGGCACTCCCGAGGCCAGTTCGCGCAGCACCTGCCGGTTGAAGCCCGAGATCAGCGACCAGTCCAGCGGCAGCTCGAAGTTGCGCCGCTCGCCCGCGAAGTACGCCTCGACCTGCCGTATCGCCTCGGCCAGCAGGGGCGAGCCGGGTGCCTCGACGGGCTCGCGGCCCAGCCGGGACGCCAGCCGCTCGAGCGCCCTGTCACGCACCGCGTCCGTGGCGTGGAACACGACGTTGACCAGGCCCTCGCCGGTCGCGGCCAGCAGCAGCGGACCGATTCCGGTACCGACCACCACCGCCCACACGACCTGCTGTTCGTACTGCCCATCGCTGTCCATGCGCCCACCGTACGACCCGCCACTGACAACGCCCCGACCTCGGAGCTCAGGGCTCCTGCAGCGCGGCTCGGATCACGTCGGGCTCGTTGGTGATGATGCCGTCCACGCCGTACCGGGTGACCTGCCGGGCGGTGTCCGCGTCGTTCACGGTCCATGTGAAGACGTTGAGCGGCTTGCCGTGTGGTCCCGTGAAGGCGTGCACGGCGGCGACGTAAGCCGTCGAGATGGAGCCGACGGAGGGATTGATCCCGTCGGTGAAGCGCGCGTAGGAGGGCAGGTCGGAGAACTGCGGTGTGCCGAGGAAGCTCGTCCTGACGGCGGGCTTCAGGTCGTGGACGATCCGCAGGCTGTCCGCGCTGAAGCTCTGCACGACAAGCCGGCCGGCCAGGTGCTGCGGGTCGAGCCAGCCGTCGTTGCCGAGCACCTTCAGGGTCTGCTGTTCGATGCCCGGATACAGCTCGGGGTTCTTGATCTCCAGCAGCAGCTTCTGGTGGTTGTGCTCGACCCGGCGCATGTACTCGTCCAGCGTCGGCACGCGCGCGCCCGCATAGCGGCGGCCGAACCAGCTCCCCGCGTCGAGGCGTGCGATCTCGGCCGCGGTGAAGTCCTTCACCTCCCAGGACGTCCGGCAGGGGAAGACCTCCTCGACGTCGGTCGTGCGCTGCAGGCTGTCGTCGTGGATGACGACGAGCTCGCCGTCCTTGGTGCGCTGGACGTCGTTCTCCACCCAGGTGATGCCCAGCCGCGCCGCCTTGTCGATGGAGGCCAGGGTGTTCTCGGGCGCGTAGGCGGGCGCCCCCCGGTGCCCGATGACCAGAGGGCGTACGTCGACGTCGCCGGCCCGCGCGGCGGAGCCGGGCAGCAGGAGGCCGGCGGTCCCCAGGAGCGCGGTGGTGAAGGCGGCGACTGCGCGCGCGTGCATGCGTACTCCTCGCGTCGTGTGAACACGGACAGCTCAACTGTGACAGCAGAGCGTCAACGACGGTGGCGTACAGAACGACCACACATTGAATGGAGTCGCCCAAGTCCGCTCACTGCGGCCGCACAACTGGGGCAACGACGTGTTTCTTTGCCGGAAAATCGTTCGACCATTCTGGTGGGGGTCATACTCTCTGCCTCAACCCTGACCGCTCGGGCGGTCCTGGGAGGGGGCGCATTTCAGGGAATTCCGGGACGTAAGAGGGCGGGAAGGGCAGCCGCGCATGCAAGGCACGGTCGACGGATTCAGCTACGGACTCGTCACACCGGTGGTGGCCTATCTCATGGCCTCCCTCGGTGGCGCCCTGGGGCTGCGCTGCACGACCAGATCCATGCTCGTCGCCCACTCCTGGCGGCCCGGCTGGCTGGCCCTCGGGTCGGCGGCCATCGGCTCCGGCATATGGACCATGCACTTCGTCGCGATGATGGGGTTCACGGTCAAACAGGCGCCGATCCACTACGACAAGCCGATCACGTTCGCCAGCCTCGGCGTCGCCATTGTCATGGTGGGTATCGGGATCTTCATCGTCGGTTACAAGGGCGCGAAGGGAACGGCGCTGTTCACCGGGGGCACGATCACCGGCCTGGGAATCGCCTCGATGCACTATCTGGGCATGGCCGGAATGCGGCTGAACGGACGACTGGAATACAACACGGTGACCGTCGCCGCCTCCGTCGTCATCGCGATGGTGGCCGCGACCGCCGCCCTGTGGGCGGCCGGACAGGTCAGGGGTTTCCTGTGGAGCGTGGGCGCGAGCCTCGTCATGGGACTCGCCGTCAGCGGCATGCACTACACGGGCATGGCGGCCCTCAGCGTCCACCTCCACGACACGGCAGCCACGGCCGCCGGGGACTCGCCGGCCGCACTGCTGTGGCCCATGCTGGTGGGCCCGCTCGCCTTCCTCCTGCTCGCCGCCGTGGTCGTGATGTTCGACCCGCTGATGGTCATGGGCAAGCCCGCCCCGAGCCCCGCCGAGAACAAGCCGGGCGTCCCGGCCCACCCGGCCGTCCACCACCGGGCCCACCGCCCCCCGCTCCGCCCCGCCCGGCAGCCGGGCCGACCCAGCTCCCGCACCCCGCAAAACCGCTGATCGGCCCGCGTTGTCAGTGCCGGGTCGTACGGTTGATTCCATGCGGCCCGTTTCCAACATCGAACGCACGGTGGCGCCCTTCGAGGTCGTCAGCCCCTACCAGCCCAGCGGCGACCAGCCGCAGGCCATCGCCGAGCTCGCCCGGCGCATCGAGGCAGGCGAGAAGGACGTCGTCCTGCTCGGCGCGACCGGCACCGGCAAGTCCGCCACCACTGCGTGGATGATCGAGAAGCTTCAGCGCCCCACCCTGGTGATGGCGCCGAACAAGACCCTGGCCGCCCAGCTGGCGAACGAATTCCGTGAGCTGCTGCCGAACAACGCGGTCGAGTACTTCGTCTCGTACTACGACTACTACCAGCCCGAGGCATACGTCCCGCAGTCGGACACCTACATCGAGAAGGACTCCTCGATCAACGAGGAGGTCGAGCGCCTGCGCCACTCCGCGACGAACTCGCTGCTCACCCGCCGGGACGTCGTCGTGGTCGCCTCGGTCTCCTGCATCTACGGCCTCGGCACGCCGCAGGAGTACGTGGACCGCATGGTCCCCCTCAGGGTCGGCGACGAGATCGACCGCGACCAGCTGCTGCGCCGCTTCGTCGACATCCAGTACACACGCAACGACCTGGCCTTCACCCGGGGCACCTTCCGCGTCCGCGGCGACACCATCGAGATCTTCCCGGTCTACGAGGAACTCGCCGTCCGCATCGAGATGTTCGGCGACGAGATCGAGGCGCTCTCCACGCTCCACCCGGTGACCGGCGAGATCATCAGCGACGACCAGCAGCTCTACGTCTTCCCGGCCTCCCATTACGTGGCGGGACCGGAGCGCCTGGAGCGTGCCGTCAACGACATCGAGAAGGAACTCGGCGAGCGGCTGGCCGAGCTGGAGAAGCAGGGCAAGCTCCTGGAGGCCCAGCGCCTGCGGATGCGCACCACATACGACCTCGAGATGCTCCGCCAGATCGGCTCCTGCTCCGGCGTCGAGAACTACTCGATGCACTTCGACGGCCGTTCGCCCGGCTCCCCGCCGAACACCCTGCTCGACTACTTCCCGGACGACTTCCTCCTCGTCATCGACGAGTCACACGTCACCGTCCCGCAGATCGGCGCGATGTACGAGGGCGACGCCTCCCGCAAGCGCACCCTCGTCGACCACGGCTTCCGCCTGCCCTCCGCCCTCGACAACCGGCCGCTGAAGTGGGAGGAGTTCCAGGAGCGCATCGGTCAGACGGTCTATCTGTCGGCGACCCCGGGCAAGTACGAACTCTCGCGCGCGGACGGCGCCGTGGAGCAGATCATCCGCCCCACCGGCCTGATCGACCCGGAGGTCGTGGTCAAGCCCACCGAGGGCCAGATCGACGACCTGGTGCACGAGATCCGCACCCGCACCGAGAAGGACGAGCGCGTCCTGGTCACCACCCTCACCAAGAAGATGGCCGAGGACCTCACGGACTACTTCCTGGAGCTCGGCATCCAGGTGCGCTATCTGCACAGCGACGTCGACACCCTGCGCCGCGTCGAGCTGCTGCGCGAACTGCGCTCCGGCGAGTTCGACGTCCTGGTCGGCATCAACCTGCTGCGCGAGGGCCTCGACCTGCCCGAGGTGTCCCTGGTGGCCATCCTCGACGCCGACAAGGAAGGCTTCCTGCGTTCCGGTACGTCGCTGATCCAGACCATCGGCCGCGCCGCGCGCAACGTCTCCGGCCAGGTCCACATGTACGCCGACAAGATCACCCCGGCGATGGAGAAGGCCATCGAGGAGACCAACCGCCGCCGGGAGAAGCAGGTCGCGTACAACACGGCCCACGGCATCGACCCCCAGCCGCTCCGCAAGAAGATCAACGACATCGTCGCCCAGATCGCCCGCGAGGACATCGACACGGAGCAGCTGCTCGGCTCGGGCTACCGCAAGCTGAAGGACGGCAAGGGCGCCAAGGCACCCGTGCCCGCTCTCGGCTCCAAGGCGGCCGGCGGTGCCAAGTCCGCCAAGGGCAAGGCCAAGGAGACGGTCCCGACCGACCGTCCCGCCGCCGAACTTGCCGAGCAGATCGAGGAGATGACGGCGCGTATGCGCGCCGCCGCCGCGGACCTCCAGTTCGAGATCGCGGCCCGGCTGCGCGACGAGGTCTCCGAGATGAAGAAGGAACTGCGCCAGATGAGGGAGGCGGGCCTGGCCTGAGCACCCGCTGCCGCTGCCGGACCTCGGCCATGCGCTCTGTGTTGCAAGACCGACACAAAGTACGGGTCGGGGTGCGGCAGTCTCGGTGGCCCTGCGTAGGGTTTTGGGCAACCGCGGACTTTGCGGCAACAGGGGACAGTTCGAGAGGGGAACAGCGCGTGACCGTCAACATGACCAAGGGTCAGGCCATCAGTCTGCAGAAGAACGACGGAGGCAGCCTGACCGCGGTCCGCATGGGTCTCGGCTGGCAGGCGGCTCCCCGGCGCGGCCTGTTCGGCTCGCGCACCCGGGAGATCGACCTGGACGCCTCCGCCGTCCTGTTCGCCGACAAGCAGCCGGTCGACGTCGTCTTCTTCCGCCACCTGGTGAGCGACGACGGCTCCGTGCGCCACACCGGTGACAACCTGGTCGGCGGCGTGGGCCAGGGCGGCGACGACGAGGCGATCCTCGTGGACCTGGCGCGCGTCCCGGTCCACATCGACCAGATCGTCTTCACCGTGAACTCCTTCACCGGCCAGACGTTCCAGGAGGTGCAGAACGCGTTCTGCCGCCTGGTCGACGAGACCAACGGCCAGGAGCTCGCCCGTTACACGCTCGCGGGCGGCGGCGCCTACACGGCCCAGATCATGGCGAAGGTGCACCGCTCTGGCCCGGGCTGGACGATGACGGCGCTCGGCACCCCGGCCAACGGCCGCACCTTCCAGGACCTGATGCCGGCGATCCTGCCGCACCTGTAGAGCCCACCCCGCCAGGGCCCGCCGCGCAGACGGGCCCTGGCGGCACACAACACGACACACCAGCGACACAGGGGGACGAGGGCGATGACGGCCGAGCTGGTGCGGGGGCAGAACCACCCGCTCTCCCAGTCCCGTCTGGAGATCAGGGTTGCGGCCGGCACGCCGCTCGTGGCCTCGGCCACGCTCAGCGACGAGAACGGCAAGGCACGCGGCGTCGAATGGGTGGCCCACCCCGGCGCGCCCACCCTGCCCGGCCTCGAAGTCTCCAAGCAGGCGGCCGCCGACCACCGTCTCGCGGTGGACCTGGACGCCATGCCGGAGGCCGTGCACCGGGTCAATGTGCTGCTCGCCCTGCCCACAGCGGGCGGACAGGGCCCGGTCCGCTTCGGCACGGTCGCCGCTCCCTTCGTGGCGGTCACCGGCCTGGACGGCACCGAGGTAGCCAGCTACACGATCACCGGTCTGGACGCCGAATGCGCCGTCGTCGCCCTGGAGCTCTACCGCCGGCAGGGCGCCTGGAAGGTGCGTGCCGTCGGCCAGGGGTATGCGGGCGGCCTCGCCGAGCTCTTCGCCGACCAGGGCCTGACCGAGGCGCACCGCCTGGCGGGCACCATCAACGAGGCGGTGGCCCAGGGCCTGGCCCGCTCGGTGCCGGCGCCCCCGCAGCGCACCGCGGAGGGGGATCGCACCCGCCAGGCCGCCGCACCGGCGCACGGACCCGACCAGGCCGCGGCACCCCAGGGCGCCCCCGGCCCCGTACCACCGCAGCCCACATCTGCGTATGGACCACAGGGCACCCAGCCCGGATACCCGGCGGATCCTTCCGCGGTCACGCAGACGTCCTCGCCCGCCGCCGGCGGCCCGGTCGACTACAGCCACCCGGGCCGGCAGGCCGCCGCACCGCCACCGCCACCGCCGACGGTGCCTCCGGCCCCGCCCGGCCGGCCCGCGCCGCCGGTCGCTGGTGACGCGACCGGCTGGTCCATGGACGAGCGGTTGTACAACCAGGTCTGGGGCATGTTCGAGGACCTGGCGCGCACCACGGCCGCCTACCGCAGCGCCGTCGACTTCGCCGACTCGCGCATGGAGAAGGAGCTCGACCGGGCCCTGTCCGACCCGCGCGGCAGAATCGGTGGCCAGGGCGAAGCCGCGCGCGAGGCGGCCCGCGCCAAGCACGCGCAACTCGTCGACCAGGCCAGGGCGGCGCTCGACCGGGACCTCGCCCAGCTCGCCGCCGAGGCCGAGGTCGTCGAGCCCGCGCTGCCGCCCGCTTACGCGCGCTGGGACAACCCCGTCTGGCACGGCTACCGGGTGCCGATGGAGATCCCCATGGCCCTGCGCCTGGGCGACCTCTCGCTGCCCGAGAGCGAGCTGCTGCGCATCCCGATGCTGGTGCGCCTGCCGCTCGAACGCGGCCTGTGGATCGACAGCGGACGTCCCGCATCACTCGACGACTCGTCCGCAAGCACCGATGAGCTGGGGCGCCTCGCGATGGACACGGCGGTGGCGATCGCGGCCCGGATGCTCGCGGTCTATCCGGCGGCCGAGTTCACCGTGCATGTCATCGACCCGGCCGGCGCCGCAGCTCAGGCGCTCGCACCGCTGGTGCACAGCGGCGTGCTCGCGACCCCGCCCGCCTTGGGGGCGGCGGGAGTGGCGGACGTCCTGTCCCGGCTGACCCAGCGCGTCGACCTGGTGCAGATGGCGGTGCGCGGCGGTGCGGCCGACTCGCTCCCGCCCGGCCTGGACACCGCCGAACAGCTCCTGATCGTCAACGACTTCCCGCACGGCTTCGACGACCGGGCGGTGACCCAGCTGCGCTACCTCGCGGACGAGGGCCCGGCCGTGGGCGTCCATCTGATGATGGTCGCGGACCGCGAGGAGGCCGCCGGCTACGGGCCCCTGCTCGACCCCCTGTGGCGTTCGCTGCTGCGCCTCACCCCGCTGCCCGACGACCATCTCGCCGACCCGTGGGTCGGCCATGCCTGGACCTACGAACCCGCCCTCGTGCCGCCCGGCAGTCAGGTGCTCCAGCAGGTCCTCACCCAGGTGGCAGCGGCTCGCACCAAGTACCGGTAAAGGCACCCTGAACTGGCTCTTTGGTCTTTCCTTTGCTAATCGCTTTACCTTTCCTTGGGGATTGGGGTACTGTAGTCCGCACGGAGGGGAGTACTCCCGTCGATTGCGGCGTACCCGTCAATACGGATCAGAGCTGATCCCGGGGCGTCGGCCCACCCTGGGTGGAAGAGACCTCCGGCAGCGCGACGACGCTGGTCATCTGCCGTTACGTATTGCCGGAGGCACAGTGGATGTTTCCCCGACCCTGTGGGTCCTGACCATCGTGGGCCTTGCCGCCCTGATCGCGGTCGACTTCTTCATCGGCCGCAAGCCGCACGACGTCTCGATCAAGGAGGCCGGTATCTGGACGGTCGTCTGGATCGCCCTGGCCGGGCTCTTCGGGCTCGGTCTGCTCCTCTTCGGCGGCGGCCAGGCCGGCGGCGAGTTCTTCGCGGGCTTCATCACCGAGAAGTCCCTGAGCGTCGACAACCTCTTCGTCTTCGTCCTGATCATGGCGAAGTTCGCGGTGCCCACCCAGTACCAGCAGCGGGTGCTGCTCGTCGGCGTCCTCATAGCCCTGGTCCTGCGGGCGATCTTCATCGCCGCCGGAGCGGCGATCCTCGCCAGCTTCGCGTGGGTCTTCTACCTCTTCGGCGCCTTCCTCATCTGGACCGCCTGGAAGCTCATCCAGGAGGCCCGGGCCGATGAGGAGGACGAGGAGTTCGAGGAGAACAAGCTGCTCAAGGCCGCCGAGCGCCGCTTCGGCGTCGCCGACCGCTACCACGGCACCAAGCTGTGGATCCGGCAGAACGGCAAGCGGGTCATGACGCCGATGCTGGTCGTGATGCTCGCGATCGGCACCACCGACGTCCTGTTCGCGCTGGACTCGATACCCGCGATCTTCGGCCTGACCCAGGACCCGTACATCGTCTTCACCGCCAACGCCTTCGCGCTGATGGGCCTCAGGCAGCTGTACTTCCTGATCGGCGGACTGCTGAAGAAGCTGGTCCACCTCAGCTACGGCCTGTCGATCATCCTCGGCTTCATCGGCGTCAAGCTGGTGCTGCACGCGCTGCACGAGTCCGGCGTCCACGTCCCGGAGATCTCCATCCCGGTCTCCCTCGGTGTGATCTGCTCGGTCCTCGTCGTCACCACCATCACCAGCCTGCGGGCGTCGAAGAAGCAGGCGGCGGCTCAGGCGGCGCACGGCGAGAGCGAAGGCGCTGCGAAGGACAGCATCCAGGCCTGACTGCGACGGACGTAGAAACAACCAGCACCGGGAGCGGTGCGCGGCGAATTGCCGACCACCTCTCCCGGTGCTTCGTTGAGTGCTGAGCGCTTCCGCCGGGGAGCGCCGCTGCCGGGTGGAGGCATCGTGGAAGCACCGATGAAGTTCGCGCAGATCATCGACTTCGAAACCGAGCGCATCGAGGAGATGCGTGCGCTGGTCCAGGAAGCGGACAAGCGTGCCTCGAGCCGCAGCGGCGGCCCGACGCACCGCCTGGTCCTCCAGGACAGGAACCAGCCGGGCCGCTATCTCGTCGTCCTCGAGTTCGACTCGTACGACGAGGCCATGCGCAACAACAGCGACCCGGAGACGAGCAGGATGGCGGAGCGGATGGCGGCGCTGTGCAGCCGGCCGCCGTCCTTCACCGACTGCGACGTACGGGAGATGACCGAGCTGAAGTGACCGGCCCGGGCCCCGCACCGCCGGGGTGCGGGGCCCTTGGGGCTCTGCAACGATCTCTGCATGATCGCTCGGATCGGGTCGCTCACGACGCAGTGGACATCCGTCGTGCCGGTGCTCGCGATCGTGCTGCTGGCCTTCACCTGGGGGCGTGCTCTGCCCGCCGCGGTGGTCGCTGTGGTCACCCTCGTGCTCGCCGGCGCCGTCCTCGCCGCCGTGCACCATGCCGAGGTGGTCGCCCACCGGGTCGGCGAACCCTTCGGTTCGCTCGTGCTCGCGGTCGCCGTCACGGTCATCGAGGTCGCCCTGATCGTCACCCTGATGGCAGACGGCGGCGGCAAGAGCTCGACCCTGGCCAGGGACACGGTCTTCGCGGCGGTGATGATCACCTGTAACGGCATCGTCGGCCTCTGTCTGCTGGTCGCCTCCGTGCGCCACGGCACCGCGGTCTTCAACCCCGAAGGCACCGGGGCCGCGCTCGCCACCGTCGCCACCCTGGCGACGCTCAGCCTGGTACTGCCGACCTTCACCACCAGCAAGCCGGGCCCTGAGTTCTCGGAGGTACAGCTCACCTTCGCCGCGATCTCCTCGCTGATCCTCTACGGCCTGTTCGTCGCGACCCAGACCGTGCGGCACCGCGACTACTTCCTGCCCATCAGCCGCCAGGGCGGGGTGATCGCCGCGGACGACCACGCGGCCACCCCGGCCGTCCGCACCGCGTGGATCAGCCTGGGCCTGCTCGGTCTCGCGCTGATCGGTGTGGTCGGACTGGCCAAGGGCGTGTCGCCCACGATCGAGTCCGCAGTGGAGGCCGCCGGACTGCACCACGCGGTCGTCGGCGTGATCATCGCCCTGCTGGTCTTGCTCCCGGAGACCATCGCAGCCCTGCGCTCCGCCCGCCGCGACCGGGTGCAGACCAGCCTGAACCTCGCCCTCGGCTCCGCCATGGCCAGCATCGGTCTGACCATCCCCGCGGTCGCCCTGGCGTCCGTCTGGCTCTCCGGCCCGCTCGTCCTCGGCCTCGGCTCCACGCACATGGTGCTGCTCACCCTGACCGTGGTGGTGAGCTCGCTGACGGTGGTGCCGGGCCGGGCCACGCCGCTGCAGGGCGGAGTCCATCTGGTGCTGTTCGCGGCGTACTTGGAGCTCGCGGTCAGTCCATGACCGGCTCCGCAACGACCACCGCCGCCGGCCGTGTCTCCGGCAGCAGCGCGAAGCACCCCAGGCTCAGCAGCGCCATCCCCGTCAGATAGGCGCCCACGCCCCATGGCACCCGGCCCCCGTGCCCGGCCAGCGCCGTCGCCGCGATCGGTGTGAGCGCGCCCCCGAGCACCCCGCCGAGGTTGTAGCCGACGGCCGCTCCCGTGCAGCGCACCCGCGGCTCGTACAGCTCGGGCAGATACGCGGCGATCACTCCGAACATCGTGACGAACGCGAGCAGCGCCCCCAGGAAACCGGCGAACATCAGCAGCGGCTCACCGGTCGCGAGGAGGTAGACCGTCGGAAACATCCACGCGGCAGCGGCAGTGCACCCCACCAGGCACATCGGGCGCCGCCCGTAGCGGTCGCCGAGCAGCGCGGCCAGCGGGGTGAGCGCGCCCTTGACCACCACCGCGGCCATGATGCAGGTCAACATGACGATACGGCTGACTCCCAGCCGTTCCGTCGCGTACGCGAGGGACCAGGTCGTCACGGCGTAGAAGATCGCGTACCCGACCGAGAGGGCCCCGGCCGTCAGCAGGACGAGCCGCCAGTGGTGGCGTACGACCTCCGCGAGCGGCACGCGCGCGTGGTCGTCGATCTCGAGGAAGCTGGGGCTCTCGGCCAGCGACGACCGCAGCCACAGCCCCACCGCGGCCAGCACTCCCGCCGCCCAGAACGGCACCCGCCATCCCCACTGGGCGAACTGCGCCTCGGACAGCGTCGCCGACAGCACGAGCACCACACCATTGGCGAGCAGGAACCCCAGCGCGGGCCCGACCTGCGGGAAGCTCGACCACAGGGCACGCCGTTCGGCGGGCGCGTGCTCGGCGGTGAGCAGCACGGCCCCGCCCCACTCCCCACCGAGCCCCAGCCCCTGCAGAAAACGCAGCACCAGGAGCAGCGCGGGTGCGGCCACACCGATCGACTCGTAGGTCGGCACACAGCCGACCGCGACCGTGGCGGCGCCGGTCAGCAGCAGCGAGCCGACCAGGACCGGCCGGCGGCCGCGCCGGTCCCCGATGTGCCCGAACAGCACCGAGCCCAGCGGCCGCGCCACGAACCCCACGCCGAACGTGACGAAGGCGGCGAGCGTCCCCGCCGCCGGTGAGAACGCCGGGAAGAACAGCGGGCCCAGGACCAGTGCCGCGGCGGTCCCGTAGACGAAGAAGTCGTAGAACTCGATGGCCGTCCCGGCGAGCGAGGCGGCCGCGAGCCGCAGCATGGAGGGTCTCATTACGGTGCGTACGTCGTGCATGCCGCGTCAACTACCCACCGTGACAGCGGGTTACGGGGGCGCACGGGCGTGATCGGGCCTCGTCCGTACATGACGTTGATGCGCCGGGCGGCCCGTCGGGATGCGGGCCGTCCCGCCGCGAAGGCACCGTGATAAACCGGGTGCGAACAGCGGTCCTCGACGGATCGCCGGACACCACCGGACCGGAGGAACCGTGCCCCGCACCCTGGCCAACGCCCCGATCATGATCCTCAACGGGCCCAACCTGAACCTGCTCGGCCAGCGCCAGCCGGAGATCTACGGCAAGGACACCCTCGCCGACGTCGAGGCCCTGTGCGCCAAGGCGGCCGCCGCGCACGGCGGCACGGTGGACTTCCGGCAGTCCAACCACGAGGGCGAGCTGGTCGACTGGATCCACGAGGCACGGCTGAACCACTGCGGGATCGTCATCAACCCCGGGGCCTACTCACACACGTCAGTCGCGATTCTGGACGCACTCAACACCTGCGACGGACTGCCCGTGCTGGAGGTCCACATCTCCAACATCCACCGGCGCGAATCGTTCCGGCACCACTCCTACGTCTCCCTGCGCGCCGACGGCGTCATCGCCGGGTGCGGAGTGCAGGGGTACGTCTTCGGCGTGGAGCGCGTCGCGGCGCTGGTGGGAGCCGCTCAGACCGACGCGTAAGCCCCGGTCACCAGGCGCGCGGGTCTTACAGCCGGCCCGCCTCCACGATCCGCCGCAGGAACCGCTGCGTGCGTTCCTGCTGCGGGTCGCCGAAGACCTGCTCGGCGGTTCCGCGTTCCAGGACCACCCCTGAGTCCAGAAAACAAACCTGGTCGGCGACGTCTCGGGCGAAGCCCATCTCGTGCGTGGCCAGCACCATGGTCATTCCGTCGTCCTTCAGGTCCCGCACGACGGTGAGGACCTCGCCGACGAGCTCGGGGTCCAGGGCGGCGGTGATCTCGTCGAGCAGCAGCAGTCGCGGCCGTACGGCGAGAGCGCGCACGATCGCCACACGCTGCTGCTGACCGCCGCTCAGCCGGTCGGGGTACTCGCCCGCCTTGCCGCCGAGCCCGAGCCGCTCCAGCAGCTCCCGGGCGCGTTCCTCGGCCTCCGCGCGGGAGGCGCCATGCACCCGCCGCGGGGCGAGGGTGATGTTGTCCAGGACCGTCATGTGCGGGAACAGGTTGTAGGCCTGGAAGACCACGCCGATACGACGGCGTACCGCGTCCTGGTCGGCGCGCGGATCGGTGATCTCCTCGCCGTCCAGCCAGATCGCCCCGTCGTCGATCTCCTCCAGGAGGTTCGCGCACCGCAGCAGCGTCGACTTGCCCGAGCCGGAGGCGCCGATCAGCGCGGTCACCGTGTGCGGCGCGACCTCCAGGTCGACATCCCGCAGGACGACCGAGTCGCCGAAGGTCTTGCGCACGGACTCCATGCGCAGCACGGGCGCGTCGCTCATATCGATCCTCCCTGGGCCCGCCGGCGATCCATCCGTGCCGTCACCCAGTCCGTGAAGCGGGTCATCGGGATGGTCAGCGCCACGAAGACCAGGCCCGCGACGATGTACGGCGTGTAGTTCAGGCTCCGCTGGGCGATGATGTCGGACGCCCGGACGGCGTCGATCGCACCGCCGATCGACACCAGCCCGGTGTCCTTCTGGAGCGACACCAGGTCGTTCAGCAGGGGCGGCACCTGACGGCGTACCGCCTGGGGCAGCACCACGTGCCGCAGCGCCTGCCGGTTGGTCAGGCCCAGCGAGCGGGCTGCGGCGCGCTGCGACGGATGCACCGACTCGATGCCGGCGCGGAACACCTCGGCGACGTACGCCGCGTACGTCAGGGTCAGCGCCGTACCGCCCAGCCACACGGGATCGACGGTCACGCCCTGTAGGCGCAGCGCAGGCACGCCGAAGACGACGATCATCAGGTTGATGATCAGCGGCAGACCGCGGAAGAAGTCCGTGTACGCGGCCGCGAGCGCCCGCAGGGGGAAGAACACCGGCCCCGGCAGGGTCCGTGCGACGGCGATCAGCATGCCCAGGACGAGCACCAGCACACCGCAGATCAGCAGCAGCCGGATGTTGAGCCAGAGCCCTTCGAGGACCTTGGGGAACGCCTCGCGTGCGTAGCCCGCGTCGAAGAAGGTCTCCTTGGTGCGCTCCCAGCCGGGAGCGCTGACGACGACCAGGTAGAGGACGACGGCGGTGACGAGCGTCGAGACGGCGGCGATGGCCGTCGCGCGACGGGCACGCGCGCGCTTGTAGCGCTCGCGTGCCAGCCGCCGCTCGGACGGGGTGTACCCGTCGGGCATGTCACCCTGGCCTGCGTCCTTCCCGGACTCCTCCTTCGTGACCGTCACTTGAGCACCGGCGCGTCGACGGCGTCGGACAGCCACTGCTTCTCCAGCTTCGCCAGCGTGCCGTCCTTGCGGAGGGCGTCCACGGCCGACGACACGCACGAGGTGAGGGCACTGCCCTTGTCGAGGACGAGCCCGAACTGCTCGGGCGTACCGCCCTGGTTCTCGAACTGCCCGACGATCTTGGCGTCGGTCACCTGGGCGGCGGTGACGTAGAAGGCGGTGGGCAGGTCGGTGACGATCGCGTCCACCTGGCCGTTCTTGAGCGCGGAGATGGCCTGGTCGTTCTTGGAGTACGCGGCCGCCTCCTGCGAGGGCTTCACCACGTCGCTGATGTAGTTCAGGCTCGTGGTGCCCACCTGGGCGCCCAGCTTGAGGCCCTTGAGATCCGCGATGCTGCTCGCCTTCGCCGCCTTCGAGCCCTTCAGCGCGATGACGGCCTGGCGCACGTCGTAGTAGCCGGAGGAGAAGTCCACGGCCTTCTTGCGCTCGTCGCTGATGGACACCTGGTTGATGTCGAAGTCGAAGGTCTTCACGCCGGGCGCGAAGGCCTTGTTGAAGGGCACCTGCTGCCACACGACGGCGCTCTTGTCGTAGCCGAGCTGCTGCGCCACCGCGTAGGCGACGGCCGACTCGAAGCCCTTGCCGTTGGCGGGCTTGTCGTCCTTGAACCACGGCTCGTAGGCGGGCTCGTCCGTGGCGACCGTCAGCTTGCCGGACGTCTTGGTGGCCAACTTGCCCTTGGCGCAGGTCTTCGAGGCCGAACCGGACGGTGTGGCCGCCGCCTTGTCCTCCGGCTGCGGAGCGCAGCCGACAGCGGTGGCGAGCAGGCCTATGGTTGCCGCGGCGACGGCGCGGCGCAGTGCGCGAGGGGCGAGGTGCATGGCGGGAGAGTGGCAGTCCGGCGTCCCGTTTGTCGAGGTCACGTCGGGAATTGTCCGCATAGTGGGAACGCGTGTTGCGGCCTTGTGAACACTTCCTGAGAGAACGCCGGGGCCGCCGGTCGAGGGCGGGGAACGAAAGACCGGCGGCCCATACCGCGCAGGAGCCGTCATCCTGTGCGGGGCTGCTCCCAGTTGACTGCGCAACAAGCTGCCCGGGGAGCGCGCGCAGCACTTCGGCTCGTGTGAATGGTTCACACGGGGCGCGTGCGTCAAGTCGGCGCGGGCGTAGGGGAAGTTCACGCCGGAGCGAGGGCCGAGGACGCGGAGACGCGCCCCCGCACATCACGACATGTGCGCCGCGATGTGACGCATCTGCCGCCCTGCGCGCTGTAGGGCATGACTCCCATGGGTCAGGGCCCGTCCTCTCGAGGCGGCAAGCGGGCCGAGGTGTACAGGGGCGGTCAGGTCGTACCGCCTGACCGCCCCTGTGTGCCGTTCGGCGTTCTCACCACCCGCGCGCGTGCCACTCCGGCAGATGCGGTCGCTCCGCGCCCAGGGTCGTGTCGTTGCCGTGCCCGGGGTAGACCCAGGTCTCGTCCGGAAGCACGTCGAAGATCTTCGTCTCGACGTCGTGGATCAGGCTGGCGAACGCCTTGGGATCCTTACGGGTGTTGCCGACGCCCCCGGGGAAGAGGCAGTCCCCCGTGAAGACGTGGGGATGCCCGTGGGGGTCGTCGTAGACGAGGGCGATCGAGCCCGGCGTGTGCCCGACCAGATGGCGCGCGGTGAGCTCCACGCGTCCCACCCGGATGGTGTCGCCGTCGTCGACGAGGACGTCGGTCGGCACCGGGATGCCGACGGCGTCCTCCCGGCCCGCGTAGGTGCGGGCGCCGGTGGCCGTGACCACCTGGGCGAGCGCCTGCCAGTGGTCGCCGTGCTGATGGGTGGTGACGACGGAGGCGATGCCGTCGTCACCGATCATGCCGAGCAGTGTGTCCCCGTCGTTGGCCGCGTCGATCAGCAACTGCTCATCGGTGGCCCGGCAGCGCAGCAGATAGGCGTTGTTGTCCATCGGGCCGACCGCGATCTTGGTGATCATCAGGTCCTTCAGCTCGTGCACATCCGCCGGGCCGCCGACCGTCACCTGTCCGCTGTACGTCATGGCGGCAGCCTATAGCGGGGAGCGTGCCCGGAGCCCCCGCCCTGGGCCGCGCGGTCACAACGGCGGAAGCGCCGGCAGCGGGCCGCCCTGCACGGTCAGTCCGGAGCCGTCACGGCGCCCGGCCAGCCAGCCGAGCAGCTCCGGCGCCGGGCCCGAGACGGTGACCTCCGGCTCGGTCGCCTCCCGGCCCGTCCGCCACGCGCGCGTACCGTCCGTCAGCTGGGTGGGGGGCACATCGGGGTGCCCTGAGAAGCGTGCGGCCAGGAAATCGATCTCCCGCTGTGAGAACTCGGCCGGCAGATCCTCCAGCTCGTACCCGATCCCGAGGTCCACATGGTGCAGCTCCACCTCGGCCCACCGGCGGAACGGCACCTGGGACGCCGAGTCGGTGACCCCGTTGCGCAGCTCCACCGTGCGCGACCAGTCCGCCGGCACCGCCCCCGTCTCCTGGAAGCGGGCCGCGCTGTCGCGCAGATCGGTGAGCTGCACGTCGAGGGGCCGCGGGGCATCCCGCTCGATGTCGGCGTCGCGGGCCTTTCCGGACGGATACATGGGACGGCCCTCGAGGACGTTCACCAGGGCGTCAGCGTTGCGGGCGAGGTGGGCGAGGACGTGGCCGCGGCTCCAGCCGGGCAGCCGTGACGGCTCGGCCACCGATGCGTTGTCCAGTTTGGCGGCTGCGGTGAGCAGCCGGTCCGTTGCGTTGCGTACGGACGCCAGGTCATGACCGTGATCAATCATGCTGCTGACCCTAGCCCCGCCACACCTTTGGGTGAAGGTGGTGAAGCCGTGCCGTAAATCGAATGCGCGTGCTATATGGTCGGGCGTGGCGTCGGGCATGCTGGAGAGCCGGGGATTGTTATGCAACCCGGGAATCCGACCGGCGTTGTCAGTGGCTCCCCCTAGTCTGAGAAAGCACGGGGGCCTCGCCCCTGTCACTCCTCTCAAGCCAAGAAAGGTGCGGACCGGCGTGGCCGACCGTCTCATCGTCCGTGGCGCGCGCGAGCACAACCTCAAGAATGTCTCGCTCGACCTGCCGCGCGACTCGCTCATCGTCTTCACGGGCCTGTCGGGGTCGGGCAAGTCCTCGCTGGCCTTCGACACCATCTTCGCCGAGGGGCAGCGGCGCTATGTGGAGTCGCTCTCCTCGTACGCCCGCCAGTTCCTGGGCCAGATGGACAAGCCGGACGTCGACTTCATCGAGGGCCTGTCCCCGGCCGTCTCCATCGACCAGAAGTCGACCTCGCGCAACCCGCGCTCGACGGTCGGCACCATCACCGAGGTCTACGACTACCTGCGTCTGCTCTTCGCGCGCATCGGCAAGCCACACTGTCCCGAGTGCGGCCGCCCGATCTCGCGCCAGTCGCCGCAGGCCATCGTCGACAAGGTCCTGGAGCTGCCGGAGGGGAGCCGCTTCCAGGTGCTGTCGCCACTGGTGCGCGAGCGCAAGGGGGAGTTCGTCGATCTCTTCGCCGATCTCCAGACCAAGGGCTACTCACGCGCGCGTGTGGACGGCGAGACCATCCAGCTCTCCAGCCCGCCCACGCTGAAGAAGCAGGAGAAGCACACCATCGAGGTGGTCGTCGACCGCCTCACGGTCAAGGACTCCGCCAAGCGCCGCCTCACCGACTCCGTCGAGACCGCCCTCGGCCTGTCCGGCGGCATGGTCGTGCTCGACTTCGTCGACCTCCCCGAGGACGACCCCGAGCGCGAGCGCATGTACTCGGAGCACCTGTACTGCGCGTACGACGATCTGTCCTTCGAGGAACTGGAGCCGCGCTCCTTCTCCTTCAACTCGCCCTTCGGCGCCTGCCCCGACTGCACCGGCATCGGTACGCGCATGGAGGTCGACCCCGAGCTGATCGTCCCGGACGAGGACAAATCCCTCGACGAGGGCGCCATCCACCCCTGGTCGCACGGCCACACCAAGGACTACTTCGGCCGCCTGATCGGCGCCCTGGCGGACGCGCTGGGATTCCGCACGGACATCCCCTTCGCGGGCCTGCCGCAGCGCGCCAAGAAGGCGCTGCTCCACGGCCACAAGACGCAGATCGAGGTCCGCTACCGCAACCGGTACGGGCGCGAGCGCGTCTACACCACGCCCTTCGAAGGTGCCGTCCCCTTCGTCAAGCGCCGGCACAGCGAGGCCGAGAGCGACGCCAGCCGCGAGCGCTTCGAGGGCTATATGCGCGAGGTGCCCTGCCCCACCTGTGAGGGCACCCGCCTGAAGCCGATCGTCCTCGCGGTCACGATCATGGGGAAGTCGATCGCCGAGGTCTCCGGCATGTCCATCAGCGACTGCGCCGACTTCCTGGGTGAGCTGAAGCTCAACGCCCGCGACAAGAAGATCGCCGAGCGGGTGCTGAAGGAGGTCAACGAGCGGCTGCGGTTCCTGGTCGACGTCGGCCTGGACTACCTCTCGCTGAACCGCGCGGCAGGCACCCTCTCCGGCGGCGAGGCCCAGCGCATCCGCCTGGCCACCCAGATCGGCTCCGGCCTCGTCGGCGTCCTCTACGTCCTGGACGAGCCGTCCATCGGCCTGCATCAGCGCGACAACCACCGGCTGATCGAGACCCTGGTCAGACTGCGCGACATGGGCAACACGCTCATCGTCGTCGAGCACGACGAGGACACCATCAAGGTGGCCGACTGGGTCGTCGACATCGGCCCCGGCGCGGGCGAGCACGGCGGCAAGGTCGTGCACAGCGGCTCCCTGAAGGAGCTGCTCGCCAACGCCGAGTCCATGACCGGCCAGTACCTGGCCGGCAAGAAGTCGATCCCGCTGCCCGACATCCGCCGCCCGCAGGACCCCTCCCGCAGGCTCACGGTGCACGGCGCCCGCGAGAACAACCTCCAGGACATCGACGTCTCCTTCCCGCTGGGCGTGTTCACGGCCGTCACGGGCGTGTCAGGCTCCGGCAAGTCGACGCTGGTCAACGACATCCTGTACACGCACCTGGCCCGCGAGCTGAACGGCGCGCGGAGCGTCCCCGGGCGGCACACGCGCGTGGACGGCGACGACCTCGTCGACAAGGTCGTGCACGTCGACCAGTCGCCCATCGGCCGCACCCCGCGCTCCAACCCGGCGACGTACACCGGCGTCTTCGACCACATCCGCAAGCTGTTCGCCGAGACCACCGAGGCGAAGGTCCGCGGCTATCTGCCCGGCCGCTTCTCCTTCAACGTCAAGGGCGGCCGCTGCGAGAACTGCGCGGGCGACGGCACCATCAAGATCGAGATGAACTTCCTCCCGGACGTGTACGTCCCCTGCGAGGTGTGCCACGGCGCCCGCTACAACCGGGAGACCCTGGAGGTCCACTACAAGGGCAAGTCCATCGCCGAGGTCCTGAACATGCCCATCGAGGAAGCCATGAACTTCTTCGAGGCGGTCCCGGCGATCAACCGCCACCTCAAGACGCTGAACGACGTCGGTCTCGGCTATGTCCGGCTCGGCCAGTCCGCCACCACCCTGTCCGGCGGCGAGGCGCAGCGCGTGAAGCTCGCCAGCGAGCTGCAGAAGCGCTCCACCGGGCGTACGGTCTACGTCCTGGACGAGCCGACCACCGGTCTGCACTTCGAGGACATCAGCAAGCTGCTGACGGTGCTTGCCGGCCTGGTCGACAAGGGCAACACGGTCATCGTCATCGAGCACAACCTCGACGTGATCAAGACCGCCGACTGGATCGTCGACATGGGCCCCGAGGGCGGCGCCGGCGGCGGACTCGTCGTCGCCGAGGGCACGCCCGAGGAGGTCGCCGGGATCCCGGCCAGCCACACCGGCAAGTTCCTGCGGGAGATCCTCGGCGCCGACCGGATCAGCGACGCCAGCTCGGTACCGGCCCCGCGCAAGACCGCGGCCAGGAAGACGGTCGCGGCAGGGTCGGCGGCCAAGAAGACGGCGACGGCCAGGACCGCCGACAACACCGCCACGAAGAAGGCGGCCGGCGCCACGAAGAAGGCCACGCCCGCGAAGAAGACGACGCGGACACGAAAGGCCTGAACGGATCCGGAACGGTGCGGCGCCCCGCGGGAGAACTCCCGCGGGGCGCCGCACCGTTGCAAGCCGGGCTGTCTGGCCCGCGCAGGAGAGTTACGGAGCCTGCACCTCGTCCAGTTCGGAGGCATACGGCGGCTCCGCGCCCGCCCGGGAGCAGGTGACCGCGGCAGCCCGCGCCGCGAAGCGCAGCAGCCTGGTCCAGCCGTCGGCGCCCAGCCCCAGGAGCGCCTCCGCGGACAGGGCGTCCTGGGCGGCCAGACCGTGCAGGAGAGCCGCGTTCACCGTGTCGCCGGCGCCGATGGTGTCGACGACGTCGACCTTCTCGCCCGGCACGGGGTGCACGGCCCCGTCCCGGGTGAAGGCGCTGAGCCCGTCGCCGCCATGGGTGATCACGACGGCCGCGGGCCCGGCGGCCAGCCACTCCCGCGGGGAGCCGCCCAGCCACAGGGCGTCCTCCTCGGAGAGCTTGAGCAGCGAAACCGAGGGCAGCCAGCTCCGGAAACGCGCCCGGTAGGCGTCCGCGTCGGGAATCAGGCCCGCCCGGATGTTGGGGTCGAGCGCGGTGAACACGCCCTGCGCGGCCGCGGTCCGCAGCAGGGTCTCGTAGGCCGTCGCCCCCGGCTCCAGGACGAGCGAGCAGGTGCCGAAGGACACCGCCCGGGTCTCGGCGGGAAGCGCCTCGGGCGCCACGAACAGCCGGTCGGCGGTGCCCTCGACGTAGAAGGAGTAGGCGGCGGATCCGTCCGCGTCGATCGTGGCGACCGCGAGGGTGGTCGGCTCCGCACCGCGCTGCACGGCCGAGACGTCCACTCCTGCTGCCCGGAGCCCGTCGAGCAGCGCCTCGCCGAAGGCGTCGCGTGAGGTGCGGGAGCAGAACGCCGTGGCGGAGCCGAGACGGCCGAGGGCCACGGCCGTGTTGTACGGGCCGCCGCCGAGCGCCGGCTTCAGGCCCGCGAGAGCCCCTGTGCCCTGCGGTACCAGGTCGATCAGAGCCTCACCGGCGACGACGATCACGAGGCGGTTCCTTTCTCGCGCTTCCCGGACTTCTCGGGCTTCTCGAATCTCTCGGGCTGTTCGGGTTGTGCGGACCGCGCCGTCCCTTCCGGGCAGCCGCACGAGGTCCGGTGGACCAAGGTGCAGGGAAGTCGCAGGGTGCGGGCGGGGCGGCTCGGGGAGGCGAGGCGTTCCAGGAGTACCTGGACCGCCTGGGCGCCGATCTCGCGGCTGGGCTGGGCGACGGCGGTCAGCCGCGGCGAGAACAGGTCCGCCCAGGCGAAGTCGTCGAAGCAGCACAGGGCCATGTCCTCGGGCACGGACAGACCGCGCTCGCGCAGGGCACGCAGCGCACCGATGGTCATCGCGTTGTTGGCGGTGACGAGCGCGGTGGGCGGGGCGGCAAGGGACAGAAGAGCCGTGGTGGCGCGCTCGGCGTCGGCGGACTCGGAGTTGCCGTGCACCAGGAGGCGTTCGTCGTGGGGGAGCCCGGAGGCGGCGAGGCCGTGACGGTATCCGGCGACGCGTTCGCGGGTGGTGCTGAGCCCGGGCCGGCCTGCGACCAGGGCGATCCGGCGATGGCCGAGCTCGGCGAGGTGGGTGACCAGCCGGGCGGTCGGTTCGACGCTCTCGGCGCAGACCTGGTCGTAGGCGGGTGTTCCGTCGGCCGGGGTCGTGAGGAGCCGGTCCAGGAAGACCGCCGGCACGCCGTGGCGGCCGAGGTAGGCGAGGAGGTCGCCCGGGTTCGCCGAAGGGGCGACGATCATGCCGTCGACCCGGCGTTCGTGCAGCAGCTGGACGACCTTGCGCTCGTGCTCCGGGTCGTCGTGCGGATCGGCGATGAGCAGGCTGTAGCCGTGTTCCAGGGCGCCGGCCTCGACGCCCTGGAGGATCTCCGTGAAGTACGGGTTGCTGATCGCCGACACCGCGAGCCCGATGGAGCGGGTGCGCGCGGTCACCAGGGAGCGGGCGAGGGTGTTCGGGGTGTAGCCGAGCCGGTCGACGGCGTCCAGGACGGCCTGGCGGGTGTGGGGGAGGACGGGCCGGGTGTCGTTCAGGACGTGCGAGACGGTCGCCACGGAGACCCCGGCGCTTCGAGCGACGTCGGCCATGGTCGCCATCGCGTCCCCCTTCCTGGGCCCCGCCCCTTTCGACGGCACGGCGTGCCTTCCGGCCGGGACGGTATCCCATCCGCGGTCCCGCGTAAACGCTTGCGCAAACGTTTACGTCGCGTGACGGCGCAGAAGTACGTCGATCTGGTCGGCCCCTGGGGCAGGACTCACTCCCAGTCCCACCCGATGCCCACGACTCCCGTCCGCACCCGGGGCTCGACGAGGTGGACCGAGTGGTGGCGGCCGCTCAGGGGCAGTTCCTGGCGGCCGCTGCGCGGGGCGGCGGGCGAGTGCTGGGCGAAGCGGTGGCAGCGGGAGGGCAGGGCCTGCTCGTCGAAGCGCACCTGGAGCGCGTACTGCCCGCCGGCCGGCCCGAAGCCGCGGATGTACTCGCGGGACACGCCGGCGGTGCCGTCCTCGATGCCGTAGCGGAAGAGGAAGGTGTCCCCGGCCCGCAGGCGGGTGTCGAAGAGGAGTTCGGCCACGAGTACGCCGGTGTCGTGGTGCACGCGCACGCGTCCCGTGCGGCAGTTCTCCAGTGCGTGCACCCGCATGCGTTCCGGCGCGCAGCCCGGGTCGCCGTGGTGGACGGCCACGAAGCGGTCCACGCCGTCCTTGTGGGCGCGCACTATGTGGTGGGATTCGCGGCCCGCCAGTTCGCGGTGGGCGCCGATGCGGACCCGCTCGTGGTGCCCCAGGGTGTGCAGCCCGCCGTCCAGGGGCGAGCCCAGCTCGGCCAGCAGCCGCTCCAGGACGCCCGACGCCTCCACCAGGGAGCGGTAGGAGCGGCCCGCGGGCCGCCCCGCGCACGAGGGTTCGTCGGTCTCCGCGAGCAGCCGGATCAGGGACTCCTCCGGCAGCTGGAGGATCTCCTCCAGCGCGCGTACGGCCCGCAGGGACTCGGGGCGCTGCGGGCGTCGGGCACCCTGCTGCCAGTAACTCAGGCTCGTCACACCGACCTTGACCCCGTAGCGCGACAGATGGTGCTGCACGCGCTGCAGGGGCAGTCCGCGGGCGGCGATCGCGGCACGCAGTGCGACGTGGAAGGGGCCGCCCCGCAGGGCGGAGTCCAGTTCCGCGGTCACGACGGCGGCGACGTCCGCGTGCTGTGTGGCGTGCGGCATGCAGGGGCCTTTCTGTGAATGCTCGCTACGGCTGGTCGGGCCGGGTCTGTGCGTGCCTCGGGGCCACCCCGTCGGCGCCGGGGAGTCTTCACATCCGTACGCCGTCGTTCCCGGTCCCGAGTTCCCCCGCATTGAAGCGTGTTGACCTAGTCCCGACAACACCTGAGGCCCAACAGCGGTGCACTCCTGGCCGAGACGCGATCGGTGTCTCGACCCGGCGCGGTGGTGTGGGTCACCGAGGGTGACGCTTCCCGAGTCGCGGTGGCCCGGGCGGGAGCGTCGTCCACAGGCCCGCCGCACTGTCAGCCCTCGCCAGTAGGGTGTGAGACATGGCCGATCCCTCCAGCTACCGCCCCAAGCCGGGACAGATCCCGGACTCGCCAGGGGTGTACAGGTTCCGTGACGAGCACCGCCGGGTGATCTACGTCGGAAAGGCGAAGAGCCTGCGCCAGCGCCTGGCGAACTACTTCCAGGACCTGGCCGGACTCCACCCCCGCACCCGCAGCATGGTCACCACGGCCGCGTCCGTGGAGTGGACCGTGGTGTCCACCGAGGTCGAGGCCCTGCAGCTGGAGTACTCCTGGATCAAGGAGTTCGACCCCCGGTTCAACGTCAAGTACCGCGACGACAAGAGCTACCCGTACCTCGCGGTGACGATGAACGAGGAGTTCCCGCGCGTCCAGGTGATGCGCGGCCACAAGCGCAAGGGCGTGCGCTACTTCGGGCCGTACGGGCACGCGTGGGCGATCCGCGACACCGTGGATCTCCTGCTGCGCGTCTTCCCGGTGCGCACCTGCTCGGCGGGTGTCTTCAAGAACGCCGCCCGCACCGGCCGCCCCTGTCTGCTCGGCTACATCGGCAAGTGCTCCGCTCCCTGCGTCGAGCGCGTCTCCGCCGAGGAACACCGCGAACTGGCCGAGGAGTTCTGCGACTTCATGGCCGGCCGTACGGGGACGTACCTGCGCCGCCTCGAGAAGCAGATGACCCAGGCGGCCGAGGAGATGGAGTACGAGCGGGCGGCCCGCCTGCGCGACGACATCGAGGCACTGAAGAAGGCCATGGAGAAGAACGCGGTCGTGCTAGCCGACGCGACCGACGCCGACCTGATCGCGGTCGCCGAGGACGAGCTGGAGGCGGCCGTCCAGATCTTCCACGTACGCGGCGGACGGGTGCGCGGCCAGCGCGGCTGGGTCACCGACAAGGTCGAGGAGATCACCACCGGCGCCCTCGTCGAACACGCCCTGCAGCAGCTCTACGGCGAGGAGAAGGGCGACTCCGTCCCCAAGGAGGTCCTCGTCCCGGCCCTGCCCGACCCGGTCGAGCCCGTTCAGGAGTGGCTCACCGAGCGCCGCGGCTCCGCGGTCTCGCTGCGCATCCCGCAGCGCGGCGACAAGAAAGCCCTGATGGAGACGGTCGAGCGCAACGCCCAGCAGGCGCTCGTGCTGCACAAGACCAAGCGCGCCTCCGACCTGACCACGCGCTCGCGTGCCCTGGAGGAGATCGCCGAGGCGCTCGACCTGGACAGCGCCCCCCTCCGCATCGAGTGCTACGACATCTCGCACCTCCAGGGTGACGACGTGGTGGCCTCCATGGTCGTCTTCGAGGACGGCCTGCAGCGCAAGAGCGAGTACCGCCGCTTCCAGATCAAGGGCTTCGAAGGCCAGGACGACGTCCGTTCCATGCACGAGGTGATCAACCGCCGCTTCAAGCGGTACCTCGCGGAGAAGGAGAAGACGGGCGAGTGGGCCGACGGCGAGAACACGCTCACCGAGGAGGACGGCCGCCCCAAGAAGTTCGCCTACCCGCCCCAGCTCGTCGTCGTCGACGGCGGACAGCCCCAGGTCGCCGCGGCCAAGAAGGCCCTCGACGAGCTCGGCATCGACGACGTCGCCGTGTGCGGACTCGCCAAGCGACTGGAGGAGGTCTGGCTGCCGGACGAGGACGACCCGGTCGTCCTGCCCCGCACCAGCGAGGGCCTGTATCTGCTGCAGCGCGTCCGTGACGAGGCGCACCGCTTCGCGATCACCTACCAGCGCACCAAGCGGGCCAAGCGCTTCAGGTCGAGCCCCCTGGACGACGTCCCGGGACTCGGCGACACACGCAAGCAGGCACTTCTGAAACATTTCGGTTCGTTGAAGAAACTACGATCCGCCACCATCGACCAGATCTGCGAGGTCCCCGGCATAGGCCGCAAGACGGCCGAGACGATCGCCGTCGCCCTCGCCCAGGCGGCCCCGGCCGCGCCCGCCGTGAACACGGCGACTGGAGAGATCATGGAGGAGGAGCCCGGAACCACGGGTTCCAGCGGGCAGCCCGTAGCCATGGGCGCCCCGGACGAACGACGGGGGCAGGAGACATGAATGTGAACGAGCACGACGGGCAAGAAAGCCAGACCGGAGACGGAGCACAGGTGAGTACGGGCAGCGACACGCCCGGGGCGGTCCCCGAGGCGGCCATCCCGGAGCTGGTGATCATCTCGGGCATGTCCGGTGCGGGCAGGTCGACCGCCGCCAAGTGTCTGGAGGACCTCGGCTGGTTCGTCGTCGACAACCTGCCGCCTGCGCTGATCCCCACCATGGTGGAGCTCGGCGCCCGCTCGCAGGGCAACGTCGCCAGGATCGCGGTCGTCGTCGACGTCCGTGGGCGCCGCTTCTTCGACAACCTCCGCGACTCCCTCGCCGACCTGGAGGCCAAGCACGTCACCCGGCGGATCGTGTTCCTGGAGTCCTCCGACGACGCCCTGGTGCGCCGCTTCGAGTCGGTCCGTCGCCCGCACCCCCTGCAGGGCGACGGCCGGATCGTCGACGGCATCGCCGCCGAGCGCGAGCTGCTGCGCGAGCTGCGCGGCGACGCCGACCTGGTGATCGACACCTCCAGCCTGAACGTGCACGAACTGCGGGCCAAGATGGACGCCCAGTTCGCCGGCGAGGAGGAGCCCGAGCTGCGGGCCACCGTCATGTCCTTCGGCTTCAAGTACGGCCTGCCGGTCGACGCGGACCTGGTCGCGGACATGCGCTTTTTGCCCAACCCGCACTGGGTCCCGGAGCTGCGCCCCTTCACCGGTCTGAACGACGAGGTCGCCGCGTACGTCTTCAACCAGCCCGGCGCCAAGGAGTTCCTCGACCGCTACGCCGAGCTGCTCCGCCTCATCGCGGCCGGCTACCGCCGCGAGGGCAAGCGGTATGTGACCATCGCCATCGGCTGCACGGGCGGCAAGCACCGCTCCGTGGCCATGTCGGAGAAGCTCGCCGCGCGCCTTGCGGCCGAGGGCGTGGAGACGGTGGTCGTGCACCGGGACATGGGACGCGAATGACGGAGCGTTCTCCGCGGCTGAGCAGGCTGCGCCGGGTCGTGCCCGAGTCCCGCGCGGGCCGGCCCGTCGAAGCCCGCGGCGCCCGGCCGCGCCGCCGCGGCGCCCAGCCCAAGGTGGTCGCCCTCGGCGGCGGCATGGGCCTGTCCGCCTCGCTCGCCGCGCTGCGCCGGATCACCGGCGACCTCACCGCCGTCGTCACCGTGGCCGACGACGGCGGCTCCAGCGGGCGCCTGCGCGACGAACTGGGCGTGCTGCCGCCCGGCGACCTGCGCAAGGCGCTGGCCGCGCTGTGCGGCGACGACGACTGGGGACAGACCTGGGCCCGCGTCATCCAGCACCGCTTCCAGTCCAAGGGCGACCTGCACGAACACGCGGTCGGCAACCTCCTGATCGTGGCCCTGTGGGAACAGCTGGGCGACCATGTCCAGGCCCTCGACCTGGTCGGCAAGCTGCTCGGCGCGCACGGGCGCGTGCTGCCCATGTCCGCCGTACCCCTGGAGCTGCAGGCACTGGTCAAGGGGCACGACCCGGAGCGGCCCGAGGACGTCGACACCGTGCGGGGACAGGCGACGGTGGCGCTCACGCCGGGCGAGGTGCAGTCCGTGCACCTCGTGCCGCACGACCCGCCCGCCGTCCCCGAGGCCGTCGAGGCGGTCCTGGACGCCGACTGGGTCGTCCTCGGCCCCGGCTCCTGGTTCTCCTCGGTCATCCCGCACCTGCTCGTTCCCGAACTCCTGGACGCCCTCACCGAGACGAAGGCACGCCGGGTACTCTCGCTGAACCTCGCCCCGCAGCCCGGAGAAACCGAAGGCTTCTCCCCGCAGCGTCATTTGGAGGTTTTGGGACGACACGCCCCTAAACTCGCCCTGGACGTGGTGCTGGCCGACGAGGCCGCCGTGCCCGACCGCGACGTGCTCACCGAAGCCGCCAAGCGGTTCGGTGCCGCGGTCGAGCTGGCGCCGGTGGCCCGGAGGGACGGAACTCCGCGGCACGACCCGGAGCTGCTGGCCGCCGCGTACGACCGTATTTTTCGGATGCATGGAAGGATCGGCCCATGGCGATGACGGCAGCGGTGAAGGATGAGATCTCCCGGCTCCCCGTCACCCGGACCTGCTGCAGAAAGGCGGAGGTCTCCGCCATTCTGCGGTTCGCCGGCGGCCTCCACCTGGTCAGCGGGCGCATCGTGATCGAAGCGGAGCTGGACACCGCGATGGCGGCGCGGCGCCTGAAGCGGGACATCCTGGAGATCTTCGGCCACAGCTCCGAACTGATCGTGATGGCGCCCGGCGGACTGCGCCGCGGTTCGCGCTATGTCGTTCGGGTCGTCGCCGGCGGTGACCAGCTGGCCCGGCAGACCGGCCTGGTCGACGGCCGGGGCCGCCCGATCCGCGGTCTGCCCCCGCAGGTGGTCTCGGGGGCCACCTGCGATGCGGAGGCCGCCTGGCGCGGCGCGTTCCTGGCGCACGGCTCGCTGACCGAGCCCGGCCGCTCCTCCTCCCTGGAGGTGACCTGCCCCGGCCCGGAGGCCGCGCTCGCCCTGGTCGGCGCCGCCCGTCGGCTGTCGATCGCCGCGAAGGCGCGCGAGGTGCGCGGCGTGGACCGTGTGGTCGTCCGTGACGGCGACGCGATCGGCGCCCTGCTCACCCGCCTCGGCGCGCACGAGTCGGTGCTGGCCTGGGAGGAGCGCCGGATGCGCCGCGAGGTGCGGGCCACGGCGAACCGTCTCGCCAACTTCGACGACGCCAACCTGCGCCGCTCCGCACGCGCGGCCGTCGCCGCCGGCGCCCGCGTACAGCGCGCTCTGGAGATCCTCGGCGACGAGGTTCCCGAGCACCTCGCGGCCGCCGGGCGGCTGCGCATGGAGCACAAGCAGGCCTCGCTGGAGGAGCTGGGCGCGCTCGCCGACCCGCCGCTGACCAAGGACGCCGTCGCCGGCCGTATCCGGCGACTCCTTGCGATGGCCGACAAGCGCGCCTCCGACCTCGGCATTCCGGGCACGGAGTCCAGCATCACCGAGGAGATGGCCGACAACCTGGTCGGCTGACCCTCGCGGTCAACACGCCGGTGCCGACGCCCACTTGGGCCGTCGGCACCGGTTTTCTCTGTCTTTGAGGCGCCCTTGACTCGGCTGTGAAGTGGCATGAGCCTGGCAAGCACTTTCGTCACCGTGACGAAGGACTGCTAGGGGGGTTCATGAGACACAGAGCGAGATCGATCCTCGCTGTCGGCGCGCTCCTGCTCGGCGGAGCGAGCCTCGCACCCATCGCGCAGGCGCAGAACGGAAGTTCGCAGGGATCCGACCCCACCGAGGTCAAGGTCTACCGCGCCGACGTCACCGCCAAGCAGGTACCCCTGCTGCTGGCAGCCGGACAGGACGGCCAGGAACTCGGCGACCAGGTGCCGGAGAAGGGCACCGCCTCGGTCGAGCTCTACCTCACCGGCCAACAGGCCCACAAGCTGGAGAAGCAGGGCGTCGCCCTGACCGAGCACACGCTTTCGGCCAGGGCCGTCAAGCGCGTGGAGGCCGCAGCCCAGGGCGTGTTCCGCCCGTACAGCGGAAGTGGCGGCCTCAAGGAGGAGATCGTCCGGACCGGGCAGGAGAACCCCGGCCTCACCAAGGTCGTCTCCATCGGCAAGACCGTCAACGGACAGGACATCCTCGCCCTCAAACTGACCAAGGGCGCGAAGAAGTCCAAGGACGGCTCGAAGCCCTCCGTCCTCTACCTGTCCAACCAGCACGCGCGCGAGTGGATCACACCGGAGATGACCCGCCGGCTGATGCACTACTACCTGGACCACTACAAGACGGACCAGCGCATCAAGAAGATCGTGGACTCCACCGAGCTGTGGTTCGTGATCTCGGCCAACCCCGACGGCTACGACTACACGTTCAAGAACTCCGACACCCGCCTGTGGCGCAAGAACCTGCGGGACGTCAACGGCGACGGTGTCATCTCCACGGGTGACGGCGTCGACCTCAACCGCAACTTCCCCTACAAGTGGGGCTACGACGACGAGGGTTCGTCCCCCAACCCCACCAGTGAGACCTATCGCGGCGCGAGCCCCGCCTCCGAGCCCGAGACCAGGGCGCTGGACGCCTTCGAGAAGCGCATCGGCTTCACCTACGGCATCAACTACCACTCCGCCGCCGAACTCCTGCTCTACGGTGTCGGCTGGCAGGTGGCCACCCCCACGCCCGACGACGTGGTCTACAAGGCCCTCGCCGGCTCACCCGGCCACTCCGCGATACCCGGCTACCGCCCGCAGGTCTCCTCCGAGCTGTACACCACCAACGGCGAGGCGGACGGACACGCGGCGAACGTCAACGGCATGTCGATGTTCACCCCGGAGATGTCGACGTGCCAGACCGCGTCCGACATCGACCCCAACGACCAGTGGAAGGCGGCCGACTGCCAGTCCGTCTTCAACTTCCCGGACGACGAGAAGCTGATCCAGCAGGAGTTCGAGAAGAACATCCCGTTCGCGCTGTCGGTCGCCGAGACCGCCCCGCACCCCGACACACCGTCCTCCTCGCTGGGCCTGACCGCGGCCGACTTCACCCCGGCCACGTTCACCACGTCGTACGCGCGCGGCGCCGATCAGGAGGTCTCCGTCGTCGTACGCAAGGCCGTGCGCGACAAGAAGCTCAAGTACCGCGTCAACGGCGGCCCCACGCAGGATGAGGGGCTCAAGGCATGGAAGGGCGGCGAGACCTACGGCGGGGACGACAACCTGCACTTCGACGAGTACCGGGCCAAGGTCAGTGACGGCGCCCCGGGCGACAGGGTCGAGGTGTGGTTCACCGGAAAGGGCAGGGGCGGCAAGAAGGTCTCCAGCGAGCACTTCACCTACACCGTCGCCCAGCGGCCCAAGGCCGACACCCTCGTCGTCGCCGAGGAGGGCGCGGCCGCCACGCAGGCACAGACGTACGTGGACGCGCTGAAGGCGAACGGCCGCAAGGCGCTCGTGTGGGACGTCGCGACCCAGGGCGCACCCGACGCGCTCGGCGTGCTGAAGCATTTCAGGACGGTCGTCCACTACACCGGTGCGAGCGTCCCCGGCAATGCCACCCAGCTCCAGCTGCGCGCCTACCTCAACGAGGGCGGCAAGCTGATCGAGGCGGGCGAGCAGGCCGGCGGCAGCGTCGACCTCGGCGGGGGCACCTTGTCGAACGACTTCAGCCAGTACTACCTGGGCGCCTACTCCCGTACGTCGACCCCCGGGGCCACCGGCTTCACCGGCTCCGGCAAGCTCGACGGCTTCAGCGGGGCGCTCGGTGCCGCCACCGGCAACCCGCTCGACAAGGCGGGCACCTACAGCGTCACCTCCGACTCGCTTCCCGCCGACAAGTACCCGCAGTTCGCCAGCGCGGGCGCGGGCCAGTTCGCCGGCACCGTCAACCCGTACGGGCCGTACGCCGGCTCCTTCATGGCGGCCGCCGTCCACACCGACGACGCCTACAAGCGCCTCACGCGCACCATCGACCTCACCGGTGTCACGGCGGCCCAGCAGCCGACCCTGCGCAGCCAGTTGCTCTGGGACACCGAGCCCGGCTACGACCACGTCATCGTCGAGGCCCACACCAGCGGCGCCGACGACTGGACGACCCTCCCGGAGAAGGGCGGCGCGACTCACCAGACCGTACCGAGCGAGTGCGGGGCGGGCTTCCTGGTGAACGAGCACCCGTGGCTCAAGCACTACCTGACCCTCGCCGACAACGACTGCACGGCGACCGGTACGAGCGGTTCCTGGAACAGCCTCACCGGCGCCTCCAACGGCTGGCAGCAGGTCAACTTCGACCTGAGTGCGTACGCCGGCAAGTCCGTCGAGGTCTCCATCAGCTACGTCACCGACCCGGGTACCGGCGGCCACGGCGTCCTCGCCGACGACGCCTCGCTCGTCATCGGCGGCGCGCCGACCCAGACCGAGGGCTTCGAGACGTCGCTCGGCGCCTGGAGCGTGTCCGGACCGCCCGCGGGCAGCCCGGCCGTCCTCAAGGACTGGACGCGCACCGGAGCCCTGTTCAGGACCTACGGAGCGATCACCACCGACCGGACCGTGCTGCTGGGCTTCGGCCTGGAGCACGTCAGCGCGGCGGCCGATCGCAACAGCCTCGTCAAGAAGGCCCTCGCGGCCCTGGAAGGGTGAACAGCCCGGTCAACGATGACTAGCTCTGCGTAGTCAAAAAGAGTGATCAGATCTTTCATCCCGGGCGGTCCGTACCCCTACTGGCGGGTACGGACCGCCTGCCCATGTATGGGGCGTCTCGATGTCACTCCGGGGCCCTCAGGGAGGTAGGGTCGGGGGTGGTCGGGGACATCCCAAACAGAGCTCGCCGGCACCGCATGGCCGGCGTACCAACGAGGAGATCGGTTCGTGACGATCCGCGTAGGCATCAACGGCTTCGGTCGTATCGGTCGCAACTACTTCCGCGCGCTGCTGGAGCAGGGTGCAGACATCGAGATCGTGGCTGTCAACGACCTGGGTGACACCGCGACCACCGCCCACCTGCTCAAGTACGACACCATCCTGGGCCGCCTCAAGGCCGAGGTGTCGCACACCGCCGACACGATCACCGTCGACGGGCACACCATCAAGGTCCTCTCCGAGCGCAACCCCGCCGACATCCCGTGGGGCGAGCTCGGCGTCGACATCGTGGTCGAGTCGACCGGCATCTTCACGAAGAAGGCCGACGCCGAGAAGCACATCGCCGGCGGCGCCAAGAAGGTCCTCATCTCGGCTCCGGCCAAGGACGAGGACATCACCATCGTGATGGGTGTCAACCAGGACAAGTACGACGCGGCCAACCACCACGTCATCTCCAACGCCTCCTGCACCACCAACTGTGTGGCGCCGATGGCGAAGGTCCTCGACGAGAACTTCGGCATCGTCAAGGGCCTGATGACGACGGTCCACGCGTACACCAACGACCAGCGCATCCTGGACTTCCCGCACTCGGACCTGCGCCGCGCCCGCGCCGCCGCCGAGAACATCATCCCGACCACCACCGGTGCCGCCAAGGCCACCGCCCTGGTCCTGCCGCAGCTCAAGGGCAAGCTGGACGGCATCGCCATGCGCGTCCCGGTCCCCACCGGCTCGGCCACCGACCTGGTCGTGACGCTGCAGCGCGAGGTCACCAAGGACGAGGTCAACGCCGCGTTCAAGAAGGCCTCCGAGGACGGCGACCTCAAGGGCTACCTGTCGTACACCGAGGACCCGATCGTCTCCTCGGACATCGTCAGCGACCCGGCCTCCTGCACCTTCGACTCCTCCCTGACCATGGTCCAGGAGGGCAACTCGGTGAAGGTCCTCGGCTGGTACGACAACGAGTGGGGCTACTCCAACCGCCTCGTCGACCTCACGGTCTTCGTCGGCAACCAGCTCTGATCTGATCCACAGAGCAGGCACCTCGATGTGAACGCAGGGCTCGGGCAGCGCAGGGACGCGCCGCCCGGGCCCTGACTCACGTACGGATCAGCCCTCGTACGATCAGAGCAGCCCTCACCAGGAGTCCTCACATGAAGACGATCGACGAACTTCTCGCCGACGGCGTGGACGGCAAGCGGGTCTTCGTCCGCGCCGACCTCAACGTGCCGCTCGCCGACGGCCTCATCACCGACGACGGCCGCATCCGCGCCGTCCTGCCCACCGTCAAGGCCCTCGCGGACGCGGGCGCCAAGGTGGTCGTGGCCTCGCACCTCGGCCGCCCCAAGGGCGCGCCGGACCCGGCCTTCTCCCTGCTTCCGGCCGCCGAGCGGCTGGGAGAACTGCTGGGCGCCCCCGTGGCCTTCGCCCAGGACACCGTCGGCCCCGCCGCGCACGCGGCCGTCGACGGCCTCGAGCCGGGCCAGGTCGCGGTCATCGAGAACCTGCGCTTCAACGCGGGTGAAACCTCCAAGGACGACGCCGAGCGCGGCGAGTTCGCGGATCAGCTGGCCGCCCTCGCGGACGTCTACGTCGGCGACGGCTTCGGCGCGGTGCACCGCAAGCACGCCTCGGTCTTCGACCTTCCGGCGCGTCTGCCGCACGCGGCCGGCTACCTCATCGCGAACGAGGTCGCCGTACTGAAGAAGCTCACCGAAGACGTGCAGCGGCCGTACGTCGTCGCCCTCGGCGGCGCCAAGGTCTCCGACAAGCTCGCCGTCATCGACCAGCTGCTCGGCAAGGCCGACCGCCTGCTCATCGGCGGCGGCATGGCGTACACCTTCCTCAAGGCCAAGGGCTACGAGATCGGCAAGTCCCTCCTGCAGGAGGACCAGATCCCGGCCGTCCTGGAGTACATCGAGCGCGCCGAGAAGACCGGCGTCGAGCTGGTGCTGCCCGTCGACACCCTGGTCTCCACGGACTTCCCGGACCTGAAGACCAAAGCCCCGGCCAACCCCACCACCGTCGCCGCGGACGCCATCCCGGCCGACCAGGAGGGCCTGGACATCGGTCCGGAGACCCGCAAGCTGTACGCCTCGAAGATCGCCGACGCCGCCACCGTCTTCTGGAACGGCCCGATGGGCGTCTTCGAGCACCCCGATTTCGCCGAGGGCACCAAGGCGGTCGCCCAGGCCCTCCTCGACTCCCCGGCCTTCACGGTCGTCGGCGGTGGCGACTCCGCCGCGGCCGTGCGCCTCCTGGGCTTCGACGAGAACGCATTCGGCCACATCTCGACCGGCGGCGGCGCCTCCCTCGAATACCTCGAGGGCAAGACGCTCCCCGGCCTCGCCGCACTGGAGGACTGACCTCAATGGCTCCATCTATTTCTTCTGGGCGCACGCCGCTGATGGCCGGCAACTGGAAGATGAACCTCAACCACCTCGAGGCCATCGCCCACGTCCAGAAGCTCGCCTTCGCCCTCGCGGACAAGGACTACGAGGCCGTGGAGGTCGCCGTCCTGCCGCCCTTCACCGACCTGCGCTCCGTGCAGACCCTGGTCGACGGCGACAAACTCAAGATCAAGTACGGCGCCCAGGACCTCTCGGCGCACGACTCCGGCGCCTACACCGGCGAGATCTCCGGCGCCATGCTGGCCAAGCTGAAGTGCACGTACGTGGCCATCGGCCACTCCGAGCGCCGCCAGTACCACGCCGAGACCGACGAGCTGGTCAACGCCAAGGTCAAGGCCGCCTACAAGCACGGCCTGACCCCGATCCTGTGCGTCGGCGAGGAGCTGGAGGTCCGCGAGGCGGGCAACCACGTCTCCCACACGCTCGCCCAGGTCGAGGGCGGTCTGAAGGACCTCCCGGCCGAGCAGGCCGAGTCCATCGTGATCGCCTACGAGCCCGTCTGGGCCATCGGCACCGGCAAGGTCTGCGGCGCCGAGGACGCCCAGGAGGTCTGCGCCGCCATCCGCGGCAAGATCGCCGAGCTGTACACCCAGGAGCTGGCCGACCAGGTCCGCATCCAGTACGGCGGCTCCGTCAAGGCCGGCAATGTCGCCGAGATCATGGCGCAGGCCGACATCGACGGCGCCCTGGTCGGCGGTGCCTCGCTGGACGCGGACGAGTTCGTCAAGATCGTGCGCTTCCGCGACCAGTGACACGAGCTGGGAGTATGCGGTAGCGGCGATACGTCGTACCCTTGCGGGGGCACAGCCCGGTTGCTGTGCCCCCGTCGTCCATCCGAATCCGAGGAAGTTGGTCCAGCCGTGGTTTTGGGGTTCTCGATCGCCCTGATCGTCTTCAGCCTGCTGCTGATGCTGCTGGTGCTGATGCACAAGGGGAAGGGCGGCGGCCTCTCCGACATGTTCGGTGGCGGCATGCAGTCGTCCGTCGGCGGCTCCTCGGTCGCCGAGCGCAACCTCGACCGGATCACCGTGGTGATCGGTCTGCTCTGGTTCGCGTGCATTGTCGTACTCGGCATCCTCATGAAGACGAACAGCTGAGCAGCGACGCACACAGCACGTACATTCCGCACGTAAGGCCCCATGTTCGGTACGCGCAGCTGAGCGCGGCCTATCATGGGGCTTGCGTCTAGGTGTGGGGGGTGTAACTCCAATCACTGGACGCGCGTTGGGCCTTACGTAGACTGAGGCGCTCGCAACGAAGCGAAACGCCGACTCGCTTCGCGGCACCATCACGCAGGGAGTTACGACCGTGGCAAGTGGCAACGCGATCCGAGGAAGCCGGGTCGGGGCGGGGCCGATGGGCGAGGCCGAGCGCGGCGAGTCCGCGCCGCGTCTGCGCATCTCCTTCTGGTGCTCGAACGGGCACGAGACGCAGCCCAGCTTCGCCAGCGACGCGCAGGTTCCCGAGACCTGGGACTGCCCGCGCTGCGGCTTCCCCGCCGGACAGGACCGGGACAACCCGCCGGACCCGCCGCGCACCGAGCCCTACAAGACGCACCTCGCGTACGTCAGGGAGCGGCGCAGTGACGCGGACGGCGAGGCGATCCTCGCCGAGGCGCTCGCCAAACTGCGGGGCGAGATCTAGGAGTTGAGAGCCGGCCGGGCACCGAGGGGTGCCTGGCCGGAGCTGTTTCGTATCCGGCCCCCGGCCGCCCGTGGACCGATTGTCAGTGGTGCCCTCTACGGTTTGTGCATCGGCAGACCGTGAGGGGGAGCTGTGGCGACGGTCGAGGCAGTGGGCAGTTTTGCGCCCGAATGGCGCGGGGACATCCCTGACCGACCGCCCCCTGCTCATCGCGTCCGTGACCGCCTGCGGCCATCTGCCCCGGATCGTCTTCGGACTGCTCGGCGGCGCGGTCGCGGGCCGGGTGGACCAGCGCCGCGCCATGTGGACGGTGGATGCGGCCCGAGGACTGCTAGTCGCCGCCTCCGCCGTGGCCATGGCGCTCGGCCACGCCTCGATCGCGCTGCTCATCGTGCTCGCCTTCGTGCTGACCACGCTCCAGACACTCTTCGACAACGCTTCCACCGCCCTGCTCCCCGTCCTGGTGCACCAGGAGGCGCTCGGCAGTGCCAACGCCCGGCGCGGTCGCTCACCGCCTGGGGCCTGAACACGCCGCCCCTGCTCACCGCCGCCTCCTTCGTCCTGTCGGTCCTCGCCCTGACACCTGCCCGCAAGCCGGACGTACCTGTGGTTGCGCCGCACGGCGACACCACGACGGCTCATGACACGCGCTGATCAACTAGGTTGGGACCGGCAGCGGGGCAAGGCAGGAAAGAAGGCTGAAGTCCGAAATGAACGCAGACGTCCGTAACAGGCTCAACCAGACGCCCGAGTGGACCGCGCTGGCCAAGCACCGTGAGGAGCTCGGCGAAGTGCGGCTGCGGGACCTGTTCGCCGCCGACCCGGGACGCGGCGCCGGGTACACGCTCCAGGTCGGCGACCTGTACATCGACTACTCCAAGCACCTCGTCACCGACGAGACCCTGCGGCTGCTGCGCGAGCTGGCCGCCGCCACCGACGTCTTCGGCCTGCGGGACGCCATGTTCCGCGGCGAGAAGATCAACACGACCGAGAACCGCGCCGTACTGCACACCGCGCTGCGCGCCCCGCGCGACGCGGTGATCGAGGTCGACGGGGAGAACGTGGTCCCGGGTGTGCACGCGGTGCTCGACAAGATGGCCGAGTTCGCCGAGCGGGTTCGCTCCGGCGCCTGGACGGGCCACACCGGCAAGCGCATCAAGAACGTCGTCAACATCGGTATCGGCGGTTCCGATCTGGGTCCGGCGATGGCGTACGAGGTGCTGCGCAGCTACACCGACCGCGACCTCACGGTCCGCTTCGTGTCGAACGTCGACGGCGCCGACCTGCACGAGGCCACCCGCGACCTGGACGCGGCGGAGACGCTGTTCGTCATCGCCTCCAAGACCTTCACCACCATCGAGACGATCACGAACGCGACCTCGGCGCGGGAGTGGCTGCTCGGCGAGCTGAAGGCCGGTCAGGAGGCCGTCGCCCGGCACTTCGTGGCGCTGTCGACGAACGCCGGGAAGGTGTCGGAGTTCGGCATCGACACGGCGAACATGTTCGAGTTCTGGGACTGGGTCGGCGGCCGGTACTCGTACGACTCGGCGATCGGGCTGGCGCTGATGATCGCCATCGGGCCGGATCGTTTCCGGGAGATGCTCGACGGGTTCCGGCTGGTGGACGAGCACTTCAGGTCGGCACCCGCGGAGTCCAACGTGCCGTTGCTGCTGGGCCTGTTGGGCGTCTGGTACGGCAACTTCCATGACGCCCAGTCGCATGCGGTGCTGCCGTACAGCCACTACCTCTCCAAGTTCACCGCCTATCTGCAGCAGCTGGACATGGAGTCCAACGGCAAGTACGTGGGCCGGGACGGACGGGAGGTGGACTGGCAGACGGGACCGGTGGTGTGGGGCACACCGGGCACCAACGGGCAGCACGCGTACTACCAGCTGATCCATCAGGGCACGAAGCTGATCCCGGCGGACTTCATCGGGTTCGCCGAGCCGGTGACCGAGCTGAGCGAGGGGCTCAAGGCGCAGCACGACCCGCTGATGGCGAACTTCTTCGCGCAGACCCAGGCCCTCGCCTTCGGCAAGACACCGGACGAGGTGCGGGCCGAGGGGGTGCCGGAGGAGCTGGTGGCGCACAAGACGTTCAAGGGCAATCACCCGACGACGACGATCCTGGCTCGCGAGCTGACGCCGTCCGTGCTGGGCCAGTTGGTCGCGTTGTACGAGCACAAGGTGTTCGTGCAGGGTGCGGTGTGGAACATCGACTCCTTCGACCAGTGGGGCGTCGAGCTCGGCAAGGTGCTGGCCAAGCGGGTCGAGCCCGCACTGACCGAGGGGGCCGAGGTGCCGGGCCTGGACGAGTCCAGCAAGGCGCTGGTCGCCAAGTACCGGGAGCTGCGGGGGCGGGCGTAACACCGCCGCTACGGCTGGGGGAAGCGAGCGGTGCGTGACCGTCCGCTTCCCGCCGCCGTACAACCCGCAGGGTCCACGGCAGTTGATGCTCGCGGCGGCCCCCGGTCAGGCCACCGCGCTGAGGGTGTCCGCGAGCCGTCGTCTGGCCGCGCGTGCTGCCGGGAGGGCGGCGAGTGCGGCCGCGCCGAGCACCGCGGCGGCGCCGAAGAGCAGGAGCAGTGCCGGCGACGGGCTCTGGGCGATCCCGGAGCCGATGCCGCTGGATCTGCCCTGGGAGTTGATCAGCCAGTGCGCGAGGGGGGTGCCGAGGGCCGTACCGGCGAGGACGGCGGCCAGGGCGGTGCAGCCGGTGGCCGTGACGGTGATCGCGGTGATCTGGCGCGGGGACAGACCGATGGCCTTGAGGGCGAGCAGATCGCGTTCGCCCTCGCGGACGGTGCCGCCGATCGCGGTGAGCAGTTCGACGAGCCCGATGAGGGCCAGGACGGCGATCAGGCCGACGACGACCGAACGCAGGGGGGAGAGCCCGTCGGCCGGGTTGGTCACGGCGTGCACGTCGAGCCGGCCGTGCCCGGCGGCGGCCAGCCGGCCGGCGACCGCGTGCGGGTCGGCTCCGGGGCGCAGGCGGAGCTGGTAGAGGGTGGGGGTGAGGCGCGGGTCGTTCTCGCGGAGCGTGTCGAGGGAGGTGGAGATGACCCGGCCGGCGTTCTCCGGTTCGATGCTGCGGCCCACGATGTGCAGGATCTGCGGCTGGTCGCCGACCGTCATCCGCACCCAGTCGCCGACGCGGACGTCCAGCAGGTCCAACAGACCCTGCCCGGCCACCGCCTCGTCGCTGCCGCGGGCGGCACGGCCTTCGGCCAGCGTGTACGGGTAGGGGTTCCGGCTGGTGCCGAGGCCGCGCAGGGCGATCGTGGCCGTCTGGCCCGGCACCAGGGCGGCGACCTCGACACCCGGGTAGACGGCGGCGACCTGCGGGTCGCGCTGCAGCAGGTCGCGGGCGTCCCGGTCGCCGAGACCGGCATCGGCGTGGACGGTCAGAGCGGCCGGCAGCCCGATCTGCTCGGGCCTGCTGTGGAAACGGTCGATGGTGGTCCAGGCACTCATCGCCACGACGATCAGCAGCAGGGGCAGCGCCAGCCGGGCCACGGTGGCCAGCGACCGCAGCCGACGGACCGAGGCAGTGTGCCAGCCCAGCACCAGGGCGGGCGGCACACCGACACCCAGCGCCCACCGGGCCATGCCGGAGAGGTGCCCGCCGGAGGGGGCGGCGGAGCGCAGGCTGCGGTGGGCGGGGTCACCGGGCCGCCCGGACCCGGCAGGCCGCGCGCTGAACGCCGCCTCCGCCGAGGCGGTGTCGGGATGCCCGATCGCCGGTGCCGCGGGCTCAGGGGTCAACGTCCCTCGCGCCGGGCCCGTCGGAGGGTGTTCCTCCGGAGCGGTGGGCCGGGGCCCCAGCCCCAGGCCTCGTCGGACCGCCTCCAGGAGCCTCCTGCCGCCCGTAGCAGCAGGTCGGAGGGCGGCAGTTCGGGCTCGCGGTCGGTCGGCTGATGGATGTGCGGCTTCCAGTCCTGGGGTTCGCCGGGCCGTCTCCAGCAGCCCCTTGCCTCCCGCGGCCGCAGGCCGGGGCGCCGTGAGGTGCAAGCCGGGGGAGTCGACCGGCTCCGGGAGGCGGGGGGCCGATGGGGCTGCGGCCTCCAGGCCCAGTGCCCGACGGGCCAGACCCAGCCCCCCACCCGCACCCGCGGGCCGCGCCACCGGGACCGGTGGTACGCGGCCCGCTCGCCACGCCGCCAGGGCCGTTGTTGCTCCGATGAAGAGGACGGCGCCTGCCGGGATGGCGAAGAGGGTCGGGGTGTGGCCGGGCAGGCCCTGCCATACCCCGAGGGCGTCTCCGAGGCGGCCGGGGAAGTGGCTGCCCAGGGCTTCGGTGAGCGTTGCCGCGGCTGCGGCGCCGAGGACGGCGTAGGCGATGTGCTGGAACAGGAACACGCGGACGACCTGGGCCGGGGTGAAGCCGATCGCCTTCAGGACCGAGATGTCGCGCAGGTGGCCGCGGATGCGGGTGGCGATCGCGCCGTGGACGGCGAGGCCCGCGGCGACCAGCGCGCCGAGGCCGAACAGGCCCAGGACCTGCCCAAGCAGCCGGTTGTCGCCCTGGGCCTCGGCGCGGGCCTGCTGCCAGGTGGAGACCTCGCCGATGGCGCCCGCCCCCAGGACGGTGACAGCGCGCTGGACGGCGTAGTCCGTGTCCTCGGGGTCGGTCAGGCGCAGTCCGATGACCTGGCCGGTGGGGTGGGGGACCGCGGAGGGAAGGGCCCAGACCAGGCCCGGCTGTTCGTTCGCGCGATAGCGGGGCTCCGCGCTGTCGGCCACGCCCACGACGGTCACCGTTCGCGCCGTGCCCGGCAGGGTGAGCGTGTCGCCGGGTTCGGCGAGCAGGGCGCGGGCGAGGCGGCTCTCCAGGACCACGCCGTCGGGGGTGGCGGCGGTCAGCCAGTGGCCGGCGGTGAGCAGCGGACGGCCGACGCGGGGGCGCTCGGCCGTCGCGCGCAGTTCGACCGAGGCACGGGTGCCGCGTGCGGCGAGGGTGGTGACGGCCGTGGGGTAGGGGCCGGCGACGGACTCCACGCCGTCCAGGCCGGCCAGCTTCCCCACCTGGGCGGACTTGTCGGTGTGGATCCAGACGTGTGCGCCGCGCTCCTGGGTGAAGATCCGCTGCCAAGGGTTGGTGGCGTATCCGAACAGGGCCGTGGCCAGCAGCAGCGAGACGACGATCCCGGCGGTGGCGAGGACCAGGAACAGCGCCTCGCCGCGGTGCGTGCGCAGATCGGAGTGCGCCCAGCGCAGTGTTGCTCGCATACGGCTCAGGCCTTCCGGGGATCGTCGTACACCCGCATGTCAGTCCCTGAGCTCCAGCACCCCGGATATCCCGCTCTTACGGGACGCCCCGGTGCCGTCCAGCTCCGCGTCGTCGGCGATCCGGCCGTCGAAGAAGCTGATCACTCGGTCCGCGGCGCTCGCCAGCCGGGCGTCATGGGTGACCAGCACGATCGTCTGGCCGCGCTGGTGGAAGCGGGACAGCAGCCGCATCACCTCACGGGTGCCCTTGCTGTCCAGGCTGCCCGCGGGCTCGTCGGCCAGCAGGAGGGGCGGGTGGTTGACCAGGGCGCGGGCCAGCGCGACCCGCTGCTGCTCGCCGCCGGACAGCTCGCCCGGCATGCTCCGCTCCTTGCCGCCCAGCCCCAGCTCGCCGAGCAGCTGCTCCCGCTCGGCGCGTGCCTGCTTCGGCGTGACACCCGCGAGCAGGGCCGGCAGCTCCACGTTGTCGGCGACCGACAGATTGGAGACGAGGTTGAAGAACTGGAAGACGATCCCGATCCGCTTCCTGCGCTCCACCGCCCAGCGCGCCTCGCTCCACGTGTCCGTGCGCTCACCGTCCAGCCGGATGCTCCCGCCGTCCGGCCGCTGCAGCCCGCCCAGCAGATGCAGCAGGGTCGACTTGCCGGCCCCGGACGGACCGGTGACGGCCACGAACTCGCCCTGCCGCACGCACAGGTCGACCCCGCGCACGGCATGCGCCGGTACGCCCTCGCCGTAGTGCGTCTTGACCAGGCCTTCTGCGTGCAGCACAGGAGCGGGACTGTCGCTCACTCCAGCTCCTCCAGCTCTTCCTGGCACCTCTCCAGCCAGTCGAGGTCGGCCTGGAGGTGCAGCATCGCGCCCTCGATCAGCAGATGGGCGATGCGGTTGTCGCGGTCTTCGGCGGCGGCCAGCTTCGACAGGTCGCGCATGGTGTTGAGGTACTGGCGCCGCTGCTTGTTGATCAGGGCGATCTGCTCGGCGAGACCGGTCTGCGGAGCGAGCGCCAGCTTCATGAAGAACTCGTCCCGCACCCGCGGCTCGTCCTCGGGCTCCTCGAACCAGGCGCGCAACGCCTCCCGCCCGGTGTCGGTGAGGTGGTAGACCTTTTTGTTGGGCCGGCTCGACTGCTCGACGTCCTCGCCCTCGATCAGCCCTTGCTTCTCGAGGCGGCCGAGGGTTACGTAGATCTGGCCGACGTTCGGCTGAGGGTACGCGGACCCCAGCAGTTGCTCAAGGTCCTGCTTGAGCTCGTAGCCATGGGCCGGACCGCGTGCCAGGAGTGCCAGGAGGGGCAGGCGCACTCGTGCTGTCCTCCTGTCCTCGGAATGTGCTCCAGGCCCTAGTATCGCGCATACCTAACAGGTATACATGGCCTCTGACTCCGGGCGAAGATGCCCGGCGCCGGTGTACAGGGAGGAACCTATGCGGTGGATCCATGCCGCGGGTAGGGGCCTCCTTGTTCTCGTCGTGGTCATGACCGGCTATGTCGCCTCTGGGGCCCACGCCGAGGAGGGCACGGCGGGCGGCCGCGGGCCGTTGACGCTCGCCACCGCCGGAGACCTCACCAACTACCTCGACCCCCTCCTCCAGGGCTGGAACCGCACCCACCCCGGTGAGAAGGTCACCCTCGTCGAGCTTCCGGACTCCGCCGACGAGACCCATGCGCAGATGGTCACCGACCTGCGCGGCGGGGACCGCAGCCGGTTCGACGTCCTCAACATCGACGTCAGCTGGACCTCGGAGTTCGCGGCGGCGGGCTGGATACGGCCGCTGCCCCGCGACCGCTTCCCGATGCGGGGCTTCCTGAAGCCGGTCGTCGACACGGCGACCTACGACAACCATCTGTACGCCGTCCCGTACGTCACCAACGCCGGGCTGCTCCTCTACCGCAAGGACATCCTCGCCAAGGAGGGCGTCCCGCCGCCGCGCACCTGGGCCGAGCTGGAGTACGACGCGAAGACCATCGCGCCGAAGTACGGACTCGACGGCTACGCGGGGCAGTTCCTCCCGTACGAGGGCCTCACCGTCAACGCCGCCGAGGCCGTCTACTCCGCGGGCGGCAGCATCCTCGGCGATGAGGGCGCACGCGTCACCGTCGACTCGGCCGCCGCCCGTGAGGGCATCGGCTTCCTCGCCCGGGGCGTGCGCGAGGGCTGGATCCCGAAGAAGGCGCTCACCTACAAGGAAGAAGAGTCCAAACAGGCCTTCCAGGACGGCCGTCTGCTCTTCCTGCGCAACTGGCCCTACGCCTACGTCGGCGCCTCGGCCAAGGGCTCCCCGGTCGCCGGCAAAATCGGAGCCGTACCGCTGCCCGGCCCGGACGGGCCCGGCAGGAGCGTCCTGGGCGGCTCCAACCTGGCCGTCAACACGCACACACAGCACCCGGACTCCGCCGCGCGCCTGCTCGCGTATCTCACCAGCGAGTCCGTCCAGCGCCAGGTCCTCACCCGCGGCGCGCTGCCGCCCGTACGGGCCGCGCTGTACCAGGACCCCGAGCTGATACGGCGGTTCCCGTATCTGCCGACCCTGCGCACCAGCGTCCTGCATGCCGCGCCGCGCCCCAAGAGTCCGCGCTACGACCAGGTCAGCCTGGTGGTGCAGGCGGTCGTGCACGACGCGATGACCGGGCACGAGACACCCGCGGCGGCGGTGCACAGGCTTGCACGGGAGCTGGCGGCCGTCTCCAGTCGCTAGTTACTTGTTAGGTAACGCGGAAGTCTCATCTGGTCGCAGGATGCCCCTTTAAGTCCGCTTTTGCCATGGCAACTCAGCAGTAGCTTCTGTTTCTTTCATTGACACCCTCACGACACGCCTACCTAACATGCATGCATGTTGAGTAAGTACCGCTGGTGGCGTGACGCGGTGATCTACCAGGTGTACGTCCGAAGCTTCCTGGACAGCACCGGAGACGGCATCGGCGATCTGGCCGGGGTCCGCGCCGGACTGCCGTATCTGAAGAAGCTGGGCGTCGACGGGATCTGGCTGAGCCCCTTCTATCCGTCCCCGCAGCACGATCACGGCTACGACGTGGCCGACTACTGCGACGTCGACCCGCTCTTCGGCGACCTCGCCGAGTTCGACCTGCTGATGGCGGCCGCCCGGAAGCTCGGCGTCAAGGTGCTGCTGGACGTCGTGCCCAACCACTGCTCCAGCGAGCACCCGTGGTTCCAGGAGGCTCTCGCCTCGGAACCCGGCAGCGCGGCGCGCGCCCGCTTCCACTTCGCCGACGGCCGCGGCGCCGACGGCTCCCAGCCTCCCAACAACTGGCACTCCATGTTCGGCGGCCCCGCCTGGACCCGGGTGACCGAGCCCGACGGCCGCCCCGGCCAGTGGTACCTGCACATGTTCGCGTCCGAGCAGCCCGACTGGAACTGGCGCAACCCCGCCACCGGCGCCGAGTTCGACCGGATCCTGCGCTTCTGGCTCGACCGGGGCATCGACGGCTTCCGCATCGATGTCGCAGCCGGCCTCTACAAGCACCCCGAACTGCCCGACTCCGACGACCCCGAGGCCGACGCCCGCACCCGCGACTCCGTCAACCCGCTCGCCTGGAACCAGCCCGAGGTGCACGACGTGTGGCGGCACTGGCGGGCGGTGTGCGAGGAGTACACGGCCCGCGACGGCCGTGAGCGGCTGCTGGTCGGCGAGGTGTCGGTGCCGACCGCACGCGAACACGCCCAGTACGTCCGCCCTGACGAACTCCACCAGGCCTTCTTCTTCGACCTGCTCAGCGCCCCCTGGAACGCCGACGCCTTCCGCAAGGTCATCACCGAGGCCATGCAGGACATAGCCGGCACGGGCTCCACGGTCACCTGGGTCCTCAACAACCACGACCAGGTCCGCACCGTCACCCGCTACGGCGAACCCGCGCCCGAGGGCAGCGGCCTGGGCACCGCCCGCGCCCGCGCCGCCGCGCTGCTGATGCTGGCGCTGCCCGGAGCCGCGTACATCTACCAGGGCGAGGAACTGGGCCTGCCCGAGGTGGTCGACCTGCCCGACGACGTGCTCACCGACCCGATCTTCCGCCGCACCGGAAGCCGCGCCCGCATCCGGGACGGCTGCCGGGTGCCGCTGCCGTGGTCCGGGCAGGCCTCGCCCTTCGGCTTCACCTCCGGTGCCGAAAGCGCCCGGCCGTGGCTGCCGCAGCCGTCCTACTTCGCCGAGTACGCCACCGACCGCGCCCTCGCCGACACCCGCTCCTTCTGGCACCTGTACCGCGACGGCCTCCAACTGCGGGCCGCGCTCCCCCAGTTGGGCGAGGGAACGCTCGACTGGCTGGAGACCCCGCCGGGCGTCCTCGCCTTCACCCGCGGCGACGGCCTCGTCTGTGCCGTCAACTTCGGTACGGCACCCATGCCCGCACCGGTCTCCGGCACCCCGCTGCTCTCCAGCGGCCCCTGCACGGCCGGGGTGCTGCCCGGTTCGACGGCGGCCTGGTGGATCAACGACCTCTGACCACCACCGACCCGCCATCCCCCCTGATTGTTCGTCAGTTTCCCACCCCTTGAAGGGACATCAACGATGATGCGACGACGCACGACCCTGCTCGCGAGCTGCACCGCCCTCGCCCTCTCCCTCGGCGCGACCGCCTGCGGAGGCGGCGGACCGGTCTCCGCGGGCGGCGGCGACAAGGCGCTGGGCGGGCAGACGGTCACCGTGGCCGGCGTCTGGACCGGCAGCGAGCAGAAGAACTTCCAGAAGGTGCTCGACGCCTTCAGCGCGAAGACCGGCGCCAAGACCCAGTTCATCTCCACCGGCGACAACGTCTCCACCGTCGTCGGCAGCAAGATCGAAGGCGGCAACGCCCCCGACGTGGTGATGGTCCCGCAGGTCGGCGTGTTGCAGCAGTTCGCCAAGAAGGGCTGGCTCAAGCCGCTGTCCGCCACCACCGAGAAGGCCGTGGACACGGGCTACGCCCCCGTGTGGAAGAAGTACGGCAGCGTCGACGGCACCCTGTACGGCCTCTACTTCAAGGCCGCCCACAAGTCGACGGTCTGGTACAGCCCCACCGCCCTCACCCAGGCGGGCGTCAAGCCGCCGAAGACCTACGACGAGATGCTGAAGGCCGGACACACCGTCTCCGACTCCGGCCTCGCCGCCTTCTCGGTCGCCGGGCAGGACGGCTGGACCCTCACCGACTGGTTCGAGAACATCTACCTCTCGCAGGCGGGCCCCGAGAAGTACGACGCCCTGGCCGCCCACAAACTGAAGTGGACCGACGCCTCGGTGGTCAAGGCGCTCGGCACCCTCGGCAAGCTGTTCAAGGACAAGCAGCTGATAGCGGGCGGCCAGAAGGAGGCCCTCAACACCGACTTCCCGGGCTCGGTGGAGAAGGTCTTCGGGCCCAAGCCCGAGGCCGGCATGGTCTACGAGGGCGACTTCGTCGCCGGGGTCGCCCACGACCAGTTCGGCAAGACCATCGGCACGGACGCGAACTTCTTCCCCTTCCCCGCGGTCGACGGCGGCAAGGCCCCGGTGGTCAGCGGCGGCGACGCGGCCGTGGTCCTCAAGGACGGCAAGAACGCCACCGCCGGCATGAAGCTCCTGGAGTACCTGGCGACCCCGGAGGCCGCCGCCGTATGGGCGAAGGCCGGCGGCTTCCTGTCCCCGAACAAGAAGCTGTCCCTCGACTCCTACGGCGACGACGTCACCCGCGCCACGGCCAAGTCCCTCGTGTCGGCCGGGGATTCGGTCCGCTTCGACATGTCCGACCAGGCGCCGGCGGCGTTCGGCGGCACCAAGGGCGCGGGCGAGTGGAAGCTGCTCCAGGACTTCCTGAGCGACCCGTCGAACCCGAAGGGCACCGCGGCGCAGCTGGAGGCCGCGGCGGCCAAGGCGTACAAGGGCTGACGCGCCATGACCGCGACTTTGGTGAAAGAGACAAGTCCGCCCCCGGTCGCGGGCGTCGAGCGGGCTCGGCGCTCGCGCCGCCGGGCCCGGCTCATCGCTCTGCTCTTCGTCTTCCCGGCGCTGCTCCTGCTGGGTGCGCTCGTCGTGTACCCCGTGCTGTTCTCGATCGGCCGCAGCTTCTTCGACGCGTCCGGGACGCGCTTCGTGGGCGGCGAGAACTACACCGAGATGTTCCGGGACCCGGCGACCCTCAAAGCCGTACGGAACACGGCCATCTGGGTCGTGGTGGCGCCCGCGCTGCTGACCGGGCTCGGCCTGATCCTCGCCGTACTGGTGGAGAAGGTCCGCTGGGCGACGGCCTTCAAGCTCCTGTTGTTCATGCCGATGGCGGTGTCCTTCCTGGCGGCGGGCATCATCTTCCGGCTCGCCTACGACGAGGACCCGAACAAGGGCGTGCTGAACGCGGCCGTGGTCTCGGTGCACGACGCCTTCAAGGGCACCTCGGAGTACCCGACCGCACGGGCCCGCGTGGGCCAGGGGCTCAAGGCGGGGCCGGACGGCTCGTACCGGACGAGCGGGAGCGTGTCGCCGGGCCGGTCGGTGGCGCTCGGGCTCGTCGGCGTCGCGCCGAAGGACCTGCCGGGCGGTGCCGAGCCCGCGTACGGCGCCGCGCACCGCAAGGCCGCGCCCGACGAGCTGCGCGGGGTCGTCTACCTGGACTTCACCCCCGGCGGAGGCGGGAAGCAGGGCCAGGTCGACCGGCGGGAGAGCGGGCTGCCGGAGATGAAGGTCGAGGCGGTGCGGGACGACGGGACGACGGCCGGGAGCACGACGACGGCCGCTGACGGCTCCTTCCGGTTCTCGGGGCTGAAGTCCGGCTCGTACACGGTCGAGTTGCCCGCGTCGAACTTCGCCCAGCCGTACCAGGGCATCTCGTGGCTCGGGCCGATGCTCGTCACGCCGGCGATCATCGGGGCGTATCTGTGGATCTGGACCGGGTTCGCGATGGTCCTGATCGGCGCCGGGCTCGCGACGCTGCCGCGCGATGCGCTGGAGGCGGCGCGGATGGACGGCGCCAACGAGTGGCAGATCTTCCGGCGGATCACGGTGCCGCTGCTGGCGCCGGTGCTCACCGTCGTCTTCGTGACCCTCGTGATCAATGTGATGAAGGTCTTCGACCTCGTCTACATCATCGCGCCCGGGCCGGTGCAGGAGGACGCGACCGTGCTCGCCACCCAGATGTGGCTGGTGTCCTTCGGCGGCGGAAACAACCAGGGGCTCGGCAGTGCGCTGGGCGTGCTGCTCCTGCTGCTCGTGGTCCCCGCCATGGTCTTCAACGTCCGTCGTTTCCGGAGGAGTCAGCGATGAACGCGGTCAGGCGTGGCCTGGGCAATGGGCTTGTGCAGGCGTTCCTGGTGGTGATCGGTCTGGTGTGGCTGACGCCGCTCGCGGGGTTGTTCCTGTCGTCGTTGCGGTCCTCGCAGGACTCGGCGAGCAGCGGCTGGTGGACGGTGTTCAGCAGCCCGGGGCAGCTGTCCTTCGACAACTACTCGGCGCTGCTGAAGAACTCCGGGATGACCCAGGCCTTCTGGAACACGGTGCTGATCTCCGTGCCGGCGACCGTGCTGGTCGTGGTGCTGGCGGCGCTGGCCGGATATGCCTTCGCCTGGCTGGACTTCCCCGGGCGGGAGGCCGTCTTCCTGGTCGTGGTGGCCCTTTTGGTGGTGCCGGTGCAGATCGGCTTGCTGCCGGTGGCCAAACTCTTCGGCCAGCTGGGGCTGTTCGGGACGATTCCGGGGGTCGTGCTGTTCCATGTGGCGTACGGGCTGCCCTTCGCGGTGTTCCTGCTGCGGAACTACTTCGCCGAGATGCCGAAGGAGATGCTGGAGGCGGCTCGTATGGACGGCGGGAGCGAGTGGCGGATCTTCACGCGGCTGGTGCTGCCGGTGGGGCGGCCGGCGATCGCGTCCCTGGCGATCTTCCAGTTTCTGTGGGTGTGGAACGACATGCTGGTGGCGCTGTTGTTCGCGGACAGTTCCTCGCAGCCGTTGACTGTGCAACTCCAGTCGCAGATACGGCAGTTCGGGAGCAACATCGATGTGCTGGCACCGGGGGCGTTCGTGTCGCTGGTGGTGCCGGTGGTGGTGTTCTTCGCGTTCCAGAAGCACTTTGTGCAGGGGGTTATGGCGGGTTCGGTGAAGTGAGGGGTGCGGCTCCTCTGGGGGCTGCCGCCCCCAGACCCCCGCTTCGGCCTGAACGGCCTCGTCCTCAAACGCCGGACGGGCTGAAAGATCAAACCCCCGGCGGGCGAAAAATCAGCCCCTCCGGCGTTTGAGGAGCGGGGGTCCGGGGGCTGGCCCCCGGGTCGGGACGGGAAGGGGCGGCGGGGGCGTAAAACTCTCCGCCGCACCCTCAACTCACGGCGAGGCCGGTGGGTACAGGGAGCGGGGCAACTGCGAAGCCGCCGCCGCGTCCAGCAGCCACAGGGTGCGGGAGCGGCCACGGGCCCCTGCTGCAGGGGCCTGCACCTCACCCGCCCCCGACAGGGCGATCGCCGCCGCCTGGGCCTTGTCCTCGCCGGCGGCCAGGAGCCAGACCTCACGGGCCGCGCGGATCGCCGGCAGGGTGAGGGTCACCCGGGTCGGCGGGGGTTTCGGCGCGCCGTGGACGCCCACCACCGTCCGCTCCGTCTCCCGCACCGCGGGCAGCTCCGGGAACAGCGAGGCCACATGCGTGTCAGGGCCCACGCCCAGCATCAGGACGTCGAAGGTCGGCACGGCACCGTGGTTCTCAGGACCGGCCGCCCGGGCCAGCTCCTGCGCGTACCCCTCCGCCGCCGCCTCGACATCGGCCCCGTACGGCCCGTCCGACGCCGGCATGGCATGCACCCGCTTCGGATCCAGCGGGACGGAGTCCAGCAGCGCCTCGCGGGCCTGCGTGACATTGCGGTCCGGGTCGCCCTCCGGCAGGAAACGCTCGTCCCCCCACCACAGGTCGAGCCGGCCCCAGTCGATCGCGTCCCGGGCCGGCGCGGCAGCGAGCGCGGCCAGCAGGCCGTTGCCGTTGCGGCCGCCCGTGAGGACCACGGACGCATAGCCCCGGGAGGCCTGCGCGTCCACGATCTTCGTGATGAGGCGGGCCGCGGCGGCCTGCGCCATCAGTTCCTTGTCGTGGTGCACGACCAGCTGCGGAGTACTCACTTCGCCGCCGCCTTCGTCGCCTTGCTCTTGGCCGCTTCGTTCACCGGCGCCTGCGCTTCCTCCTGCGGTGCGGAAGCTTCCTCAGCGGCTTCGACGGCGACCTCTTCTCCTTTGGGGGTCACGGCCTTAGAGAGGTCCGGCGTGGGCAGCGAAGGGTTCAGCCGGTCCACCCCGAACCGCAGCGCCGAGGCATACGTGTCGTCCGGATCCAGCCGCCGCAGTTCCTCCGCGATCAGCTCCGCCGTCTCACGCCGCTTCAGCGCCACCGCACGGTCCGGCTGGCCCTGGATGGACAGGGTCGCCAGGGAGCCGTCCGCCCGGTCCAGGACTATCTGACCGGTGTCGGTGGCCATGCGGACCGCCGTCAGGCCCGGCCCGCCCGACAGCGACCGCTTCACCGGCACGTCCAGCCGGTCCGCCAGCCACATCGCCAGCAGTTCGCAGCTCGGGTTGAACTCCTCGCCCTCCACCTCGACGGCCTCCACCTCGCAGGTGACCTGGTCGAGCGCGGCGGCCAGCATGGAACGCCAGGGCGTGATGCGGGTCCAGGACAGGTCGGTGTCGCCGGGGGTGTACGTGTCGGCGCGCGCCGTCAGCTCCCGTACCGGCTGCTCCGCGGCGTAGGTGTCCGTCACCCGGCGCTGGGCCAGAGCGCCCAGCGGGTCGTTGGCCGGGTCGAGGGGCGCGTTCACCGGCCACCAGACCACCACCGGGGCGTCCGGCAGCAGCAGCGGCAGGACGACCGACTGGGCGTGGTCCGCGACCTCGCCGTAGAGGCGGAGCACGACCGTCTCGCCCGTCCCCGCGTCCGCGCCCACCCGCACCTCGGCGTCCAGCCGCGACTGTGTACGGTCGCGGGGCGAACGCGAGACGCGCTTGATGACCACGAGCGTGCGCGAGGGATGCTCGTGCGAGGCGTCGTTCGCGGCCTTCAGGGCGTCGTACGCGTTCTCCTCGTCCGTCACGATGACCAGCGTGAGCACCATGCCGACGGCCGGTGTGCCGATGGCACGGCGGCCCTGCACCAGCGCCTTGTTGATCTTGCTGGCCGTGGTGTCCGTGAGGTCTATCTTCATGGCCGGCGCCAGCTCCGTCCGTCTCGCTCGAGCATTTCGTCCGCCTCGACGGGCCCCCAGGTGCCGGACGGGTACTGGGCGGGCCTGCCGTTCTGGTCCCAGTACTGCTCGATCGGGTCGAGGATCTTCCAGGACAGCTCGACCTCCTCGGTGCGCGGGAAGAGGTTCGAGTCGCCGAGCAGGACGTCCAGGATCAGACGCTCGTACGCCTCCGGGGAGGACTCGGTGAAGGACTCGCCGTAGGCGAAGTCCATCGACACGTCCCGGATCTCCATCGAGGTGCCCGGCACCTTGGAGCCGAACCGGACCGTCACGCCCTCGTCCGGCTGGACGCGGATGACGATCGCGTTCTTGCCGAGCTCCTCCGTCGCCGTGTGGTCGAAGGGGGAGTGCGGAGCGCGCTGGAAGACGACCGCGATCTCGGTGACCCGGCGGCCCAGGCGCTTGCCGGTGCGCAGGTAGAAGGGCACGCCCGCCCAACGGCGGTTGTCCACCTCCAGCTTGATGGCTGCGTAGGTGTCCGTCTTCGACTTGGCGTCGATGCCCTCCTCCTGGAGGTACCCGACCGCCTTCTCGCCGCCCTGCCAGCCGGCCGCGTACTGGCCGCGCACGGTGTCCCGGCCCAGGTCCTTCGGCAGCCGTACGGCCCCGAGCACCTTGGTCTTCTCGGCGGCCAGCGCGTCCGCGTCGAAGGAGGCGGGCTCCTCCATGGCCGTAAGGGCCATCAGTTGCAGGAGGTGGTTCTGGATGACGTCACGGGCGGCGCCGATACCGTCGTAGTAGCCGGCGCGGCCGCCGATGCCGATGTCCTCGGCCATGGTGATCTGCACATGGTCCACGAAGGACCGGTTCCAGATCGGCTCGAACATCGTGTTGGCGAAGCGCAGCGCCAGGATGTTCTGGACGGTCTCCTTGCCCAGGTAGTGGTCGATCCGGAAGACCTGGTCCGGGGCGAAGACCTCGTGGACGACCTTGTTGAGCTCCTCGGCCGACTTCAGGTCGTGGCCGAAGGGCTTCTCGATGACCGCGCGGCGCCAGGAGCCGCCGGTCTGGTCGGCAAGGCCGTGCTTCTTCAGCTGCTGGATGACCACGGGGAAGGAGCGCGGTGGCACCGACAGATAGAAGGCGAAGTTGCCGCCCGTTCCCTGAGCCTTGTCGAGCTCCTCGATGGTGCCGCGCAGCCGCTCGAACGCGTCGTCGTCGTCGAAGGTGCCCTGCACGAAGCGCATCCCCTGGATGAGCTGCTGCCAGACCTCCTCACGGAACGGCGTACGGGCGTGCTCCTTGACGGCGTCGTGCACCTCGGCCGCGAAGTCCTCGTGCTGCCACTCGCGGCGCGCGAAGCCGACGAGGGAGAAGCCCGGCGGCAGCAGACCCCTGTTGGCGAGGTCGTACACGGCGGGCATGAGCTTCTTCCGTGACAGATCGCCCGTGACGCCGAAGATGACCAGGCCCGACGGCCCCGCGATACGCGGGAGCCGTCGGTCGGCGGGGTCACGCAGCGGGTTGCTGCTCGACAAGGGTTCAGCCCTCCGAGGGGGCGAGGCGCTCCAGCTCCGCCTCGGTCGACTTGAGCAGGTCGTTCCAGGACGCCTCGAACTTCTCGACGCCCTCGTCCTCGAGGAGCTGCACCACGTCGTCGTACGAGATCCCGAGCTTCTCGACGGCGTCGATGTCGGCGCGGGCCTGCTCGTACGTGCCGGCGACGGTGTTGCCGGTGATCGAGCCGCTCTCCTCGGTGGCGTGCAGGGTGGCCTCCGGCATGGTGTTGACCGTGTTCGGCGCCACCAGGTCGTCGACGTAGAGGGTCGGCTTGTACGCCGGGTCCTTCACGCCGGTGGAGGCCCACAGCGGACGCTGCTTGCGGGCGCCCGCGTTCTCCAGCTTGCTCCACCGCTCGGAGGAGAAGACCTCCTCGTACGCCTGGTAGGCCAGACGCGCGTTGGCGACGGCGGCCTTGCCGCGCAGCGCCTTGGCCTCGTCGGTGCCCAGCGCGTCGAGCCGCTTGTCGATCTCGGTGTCCACGCGGGACACGAAGAACGACGCCACGGAACGGATCTGCGAGAGGTCCAGGCCGCGCTCCTTGGCCTTCTCCAGGCCCGAGAGGTAGGCGTCCATGACCTCGCGGTAGCGCTCCAGCGAGAAGATCAGCGTGACGTTGACGCTGATGCCGAGGCCGATGACCTCGGTGATCGCCGGCAGGCCCGCCTTGGTGGCCGGGATCTTGATGAGCGTGTTGGGGCGGTCGACGAGCCAGGCCAGCTGCTTGGCCTCGGCGACCGTCGCCTTGGTGTTGTGCGCCAGACGCGGGTCGACCTCGATCGACACGCGGCCGTCCTGGCCGTCGGTGGCGTCGAAGACCGGGCGCAGGATGTCGGCGGCGTCCCGGACGTCCGCCGTGGTGATCATGCGGACGGCCTCCTCGACGGTGACCTTGCGGGCGGCGAGGTCGGTGAGCTGCTGCTCGTAACCATCGCCCGAGGAGATCGCCTTCTGGAAGATCGTCGGGTTGGTGGTGACGCCCACGACGTGCTGCTGGTCGATCAGCTCGGCGAGGTTGCCGGACGTGATCCGCTTGCGCGACAGGTCGTCCAGCCAGATCGCGACGCCTTCTTCGGAGAGGCGCTTGAGTGCGTCTGTCATGGAATTACATCTCCTACGTGTCGTATATGGGCGTCAGCGCTGGGCGGCGGCGATGGATTCCCGGGCCTTGGCGGCCACGTTCTCCGCAGTGAAGCCGAACTCGCGGAAGAGGACCTTGCCGTCGGCGGAAGCACCGAAGTGCTCCAGGGAAACGATGCGACCGGCGTCCCCGACGTACTTGTGCCAGGTGAGGCCGATGCCCGCCTCGACCGCGACCCGCGCCTTCACCTGCGGCGGCAGGACGCTGTCCCGGTACCCCTGGTCCTGCTCCTCGAACCACTCCACGGACGGCATGGACACGACCCGCGTCGGCACCCCGTCGGCCTGCAGCTGCTCGCGCGCCTCGACGGCCACGTGCACCTCGGAACCGGTGGCGATCAGGATGACCTGGGCTTCGCCGCCCTCGGCCTCGAACAGGACGTAACCCCCCTTGGCCGCGTCCTCGTTGGGCTCGTACGTCGGCACGCCCTGACGGGTCAGCGCCAGACCGTGCGGGGCGCCCTTGCCGAACTCCTTGGTGTACCGCTTGAGGATCTCGCGCCAGGCGATCGCGGTCTCGTTGGCGTCGGCCGGGCGGACCACGTTCAGACCCGGGATGGCACGCAGGGACGCGAGGTGCTCGACGGGCTGGTGCGTCGGGCCGTCCTCGCCCAGGCCGATGGAGTCGTGCGTCCACACGTACGTCACCGGCAGGTGCATCAGCGCCGACAGCCGCACGGCGTTGCGCATGTAGTCGGAGAAGACCAGGAACGTACCGCCGTAGATACGGGTGTGGCCGTGCAGCGCGATGCCGTTCATCTCCGCGGCCATGGAGTGCTCGCGGATGCCGAAGTGGATCGTGCGGCCGTACGGGCTCGCCTCCGGCAGCGGGTTGTCCGCCGGCAGGAACGAGGAGTTCTTGTCGATGGTCGTGTTGTTCGACCCGGCCAGGTCGGCGGAGCCGCCCCACAGCTCGGGGATGACCGCACCCAGCGCCTGCAGCACCTTGCCGGACGCGGCACGCGTGGCGACACCCTTGCCCGGCTCGAAGACGGGGAGCTTGTCCTCCCAGCCGGCGGGCAGTTCACCCGCGTTGATGCGGTCGAACTCGGCGGCGCGCTCGGGGTTGTTCTGCCGCCACAGCTGGAACGACTTCTCCCACTCGGCCTTCGCCTCACGGCCCCGCTCCAGCGCCTGGCGGGTGTGCTTGATGACGTCGTCGGAGACCTCGAAGGACTGCTCCGGGTCGAAGCCCAGCACGCGCTTGGTGGCGGCCACCTCGTCGTCGCCGAGCGCCGAGCCGTGCGCGGCCTCGGTGTTCTGCGCGTTCGGGGCGGGCCAGGCGATGATCGAGCGCATCGCGATGAAGGACGGCTTGTCCGTCACCTGCTTCGCGGCCTCGATCGCGTTGTAGATGGCGTGCGGGTCGAGGTCGCCGTCGGGCTTCGGGGCGATGCGCTGGACGTGCCAGCCGTAGGCCTCGTACCGCTTGACGGTGTCCTCGGAGACGGCCGTCTCGGTGTCGCCCTCGATCGAGATGTGGTTGTCGTCCCACAGCAGGATCAGATTGCCGAGCTTCTGGTGGCCGGCCAGCGAGGACGCCTCGGCGGAGATGCCCTCCTGGAGACAGCCGTCACCGGCGATCGCGAAGACGAAGTGGTCGAAGGGGGACTCGCCCTGCGGGGCGTCCGGGTCGAAGAGGCCGCGCTCGTAGCGGGCGGCCATCGCCATGCCCACGGCGTTGGCGACACCCTGGCCGAGCGGGCCGGTCGTCGTCTCGACGCCCTTGGTGTGGCCGTACTCGGGGTGGCCCGGGGTCTTCGAGCCCCAGGTGCGGAAGGCCTTGAGGTCGTCCAGCTCCAGGCCGAAGCCGGCCAGGTAGAGCTGCGTGTAGAGGGTCAGGGACGAGTGACCGGCGGACAGCACGAAGCGGTCGCGGGCAACCCAGTCCGGGTCGGCCGGGTCGTGCCGCATCACCTTCTGGAAGAGGGTGTAGGCGGCGGGCGCCAGGCTCATCGCCGTACCCGGATGGCCGTTGCCGACCTTCTGTACGGCGTCGGCGGCCAGGACGCGGGCGGTGTCAACGGCCCGCTGGTCCAACTCGGTCCACTCGAGGTCTGTGGTGGTCGGCTTGGTGCTCACCCTGAGTCAGGGCTCCTCTCCACATGTCACGCATGTCGAATGCCGGCGCACTGGACGCCCACCGGCCGCTGTCGAGCCTACCCCTGTAAGTACGTGCAATTTTTCGAGTCATTCCAGACTGCCGGGCCCACGGGGGATCCGCCTCCCGACTGGGCGGATCGCATTCGGCAACTGAATACGGAGCGGCTCATCCGAGTGCTCAATCGAGCTGTCGATCGAGCTTCTGTACGGCCCCTGCCAACACGACCCCACCCCCGCGAAGGTCGGGGTATGGGCAACGTCTACAGTGGCGTGGTACGCGCGAGCCTTTACCGGGACTTCACACGGGCGAGGCTTGCTGGGATGTCTCTGTAGGGGTGTGCGTGACGGCCGTCGAATCCCGTCCAGCCGGGGTGCTGGGGGAGAGCAGGAGCTCGAGTCACCGGCCGTTCGGGGCCCGTGTCAAGGCGTTCGTGGCGCTCACCAAGCCGCGGATCATCGAGCTGCTGCTCATCACCACCGTTCCGGTGATGTTCCTCGCCCAGCAGGGCGTGCCGGACCTGACGCTGGTGCTGCTCACCTGCGTCGGCGGCTACCTCTCGGCGGGCGGCGCCAATGCGCTGAACATGTACATCGACCGCGACATCGACGCCCTCATGGACCGCACCTCGCAGCGCCCGCTGGTCACCGGCATGGTCAGCCCGCGCGAGTGCCTCGCCTTCGGCATCACCCTCGCGGTCGTCTCGACGCTGCTGTTCGGCTTCACCGTCAACTGGCTGAGCGCCTGGCTCTCCCTCGGCGCACTCCTCTTCTACGTCGTCGTCTACACGATGATCCTCAAGCGCCGTACCTCGCAGAACATCGTGTGGGGCGGCATCGCCGGCTGCCTCCCGGTGCTCATCGGCTGGTCGTCCGTCACCGACTCCATGTCGTGGGCGCCGATCATCCTCTTCCTCGTCATGTTCTTCTGGACGCCGGCGCACTACTGGCCGCTGTCCATGAAGGTCAAGGAGGACTACGCGCGCGTGGGCGTGCCGATGTTGCCGGTGGTCGCCTCCAACAAGGTGGTCGCCCGGCAGATCGTGATCTACAGCTGGGTGATGGTCCTGGTCTCGCTGCTCCCCACCCCGCTCGGCTACACGGGCTGGTTCTACATGCTCGTGGCGCTGCTGGCCGGCGGCTACTGGCTCTGGGAGGCACACGGCCTGCAGAACCGGGCCAAGGCCGAGGTGACGGGCGCGAAGCTGAAGGAGATGCGCCTGTTCCACTGGTCCATCACCTACGTGTCGATCCTCTTCGTCGCCGTCGCGGTGGACCCCTTCCTGCGTTAGCGGCTCAGGCGGGCGGGGTGCGTGGTCAAGGCCACGCACCCCGCCCGTCGCCGTTTGATCTACCCGTCGGTAGCATCCTGGCCATGGCAGAGACTCAGCAGGTTGACCCGAAGGCCGAGCGCAAGGTGGCGCGGCTCGCCAAGCAGATCAGCGCCTTCTCCAAGGCGCACGGCGGGGCCGAGGGACAGGTGGCCTACATCGGCGAGCGCGGCGCGCGCATCGTCCTCGTCGGCGAGGACGGCGGCTGGGGCGATCTGGTGGCGCCCTCGTACGAGCTGGCCGAGAAGGCGGTGGAGAAGGCCGGCATCACCGTCCACGAGGACTTCGACGGCGAGTTCGCGGCCAAGGTGAAGACGGGCCGGTACGAGTGGACGCGCATGGCCGGGATCCAGGTGGGCGGTCCTAGCAACACCTAGTGCCGGGTTCACCCGTTAGGCCCTGCGACAGCAGGGGCCAGCACACGGGGAGTCCGGATGATCGAAACGCCGTCCCTCGTGGACCAGTACTGCCACGGCGTACTGAGGACGGAGCTGGGCCTCGGCACCTTCGAGGCCCAGCTGTCCCGCACCGAGGGCCCGCCCGCGCCCGGCACCACCCTCTTCGACACACAGACGGGTTTCGCCGTACGACGCTGGTGCCCTCCGCTGCTCGGCCTGGAACCGCACTGTCCGCCCGCCCGCTATCTCGCCCGCCGTCGTGAACTGGGCGTACTGGAAACGGGCCGCAGGCTGCTGCGCGGCAGCGGCATCACGACGTATCTGGTCGACACGGGCCTGCCCGGCGATCTGACCGGCCCCTCCGAACTGGCGTCCGCCGGGGCCGCCGAGGCCCGCGAGATCGTCCGCCTGGAGTTACTGGCCGAACAGGTCGCCGACACCTCCGGCACCGTGGAGTCCTTCCTCGCCAACCTCGCCGAGTCGGTGCACGCCGCGGCCGCGAACGCCGTGGCCTTCACGTCGGTCGCGGGCGTACGGCACGGTCTCGCGCTCGCGCCCGAGCCGCCGGGGCCGGGTGAGGTGCGGGGCGCCGCCGGCCGGTGGCTGGCCGGACGCAGGGTGGGCGGCGAGCTGACCGACGCCGTACTCCTGCGGCATCTGCTGTGGATCGCGGTCGCCTCAGGACTGCCGCTCCAGCTCCACGCGGGCCTCGGCGAACCGGGCCAGCGCATCGACCGCACCGACCCGGTGCTGCTCACGGACTTCGTCCGCGCGACGGCGGGCCTGGGCACCGATCTGGTCCTGCTGCACGGCTACCCCTACCACCGCCACGCCGCCCACCTGGCCGGCGTCTTCCCGCACGTCTACGCCGACTCGGGCGCCGCCCTGGTCCGCACCGGCGCCCGCGCCGCAACCGTCCTCGCCGAGATCCTGGAACTGGCACCCTTCGGCAAGATCCTCTTCTCCAGCGGCGCCCATGGCCTGCCCGAACTGCACGTCGTGGGGGCACGCCTGTTCCGGGAGGCCCTGGGGCGGGTCCTGGGCGGCTGGGTCGCCGAGGGTGCGTGGTCGCTGGCGGATGCGCAGCGGGTGGCGGGGATGGTGGCGGCGGGGAATGCGCGGAGGGTGTACGGACTGGAGTGAGGCGTACTGCGACAGAGCCTCAGGCCCGCGTGCCCACCGTCACCTCGGTCGAGGGACCGGGAAGGTCGGCAACCGCCTCCGGCCGCTCCCGCAGGGCCAGCAGCACCCGCAGCGCCCAGATCCAGATCAGGCAGGAGCCGAACATGTGCAGGCCGACGAGGACCTCGGGCAGGTGCGTGAAGTACTGGACGTAGCCGATGACGCCCTGCGCGAGCAGCACCAGGAACAGCTCCCGGGTGCGGGCCAGCGGCTCCTTGGGGGCGTCGACCGCCTTCAGGACGAACCACAGGGCGAAGGTCAGCGTCACCACGATCCACGCGAGCACCGCGTGCAGCTTGGCGACCGTCTCCCAGTCGATCGGGATCCGCTCGACCTTGCTGGAGTCACCCGCGTGCGGCCCCGCGCCGGTGACCACTGTGCCCACCGCGATCAGCAGCACGGTGGCGAGGACCAGGAACCACACCATCTGCTGCACCGGCTTGCCGACCAGCGGACGGGGCGCCCCGTCGCCCTCGCGGGCGCGCTGCCACATCACGACGGCGACCGCGATCAGCGCGGAGGCGAGCAGGAAGTGGGCGGCGACCGTGTACGGGTTGAGGCCGACCAGGACCACGATGCCGCCGAGCACCGCATTGCTCATGACCAGCCAGAACTGGGCCCAGCCGAGCCGGGTCAGGCTGCGCCGGTACGGCTTCTCGGAGCGCGCGGCGACGATCGCCCAGCCGATGGCGGCGCACAGCACATACGTCAGCATGCGGTTGCCGAACTCGATGGCGCTGTGGAAGTTCATCTCGCCCGTCGGCGCCAGCGAGTTCGCGGTGCACTTGGGCCAGGTCGGGCAGCCGAGCCCGGAGCCGGTCAGCCGCACCGCACCGCCGGTGACCACGATGACCACCGACATGACGAGCGCGGAAAGAGCCGACCGCTGGACCGTCCGGGGCTCGGGGGTCCAGCGTCCGGCGATGAAGGAGAGCGGGTTGCGCAGGGCCGCCACGGCGTCGGCGCGGGTCAGGTTTGGCACGCGTTCCATCGTAGGGGGCCGCTTGTGCACGCTTTCACGAGGGTCCATGACGCGCCCGTCTCTCCAACGGCTTCCAGCTGTTCCCAGCTACTCCCAGCGGAAGAACTTCCCGGCCACCGCGAGCCCGACGACCGCCCACACGCCCAGGATCCCCAGGTCCCCCCAGGGCATTCCGGCGCCGTGCTGCAGCACGTCCCGCAACCCGTCCGACAGGGCCGAGATGGGCAGCAGCCCCAGCACGTCCTGCGCCCCCTGCGGGAACTTGTCCATCGGCACGATCACACCGCCGCCCACGAGCAGCAGCAGGAAGACCAGGTTGGCGGCGGCCAAGGTCGCCTCGGCCTTGAGCGTGCCCGCCATGAGGAGGCCGAGGCCGGAGAAGGCCGCCGTACCGAGGATCAGCAGGAGCAGGACCGCTGCCGGATTGCCCTTCGGGGACCAGCCCAGCGCGAAGGCGATCACCGTCAGGAGGATCACCTGCAGGACCTCGGTGACCAGCACCGACGCCGTCTTCGCGGTCATCAGCCCCCAGCGGGGGAGCGGCGAGGAGGCCAGGCGCTTGAGGACGCCGTAACGGCGCTCGAAGCCGGTGGCGATCGCCTGGCCGGTGAATGCCGTCGACATCACGGCGAGCGCCAGGATGCCGGGGGCGAGGAAGTCGACGGACTTGCCCTTGCCCGTGTCCACGATGTCGACCGAGCTGAACAGGACCAGCAGGAGGGTCGGGATCACGACGGTCAGCAGGAGCTGCTCGCCGTTGCGCAGCAGCATCTTCGTCTCGAGCGCGGCCTGGGCCGCGATCATGCGGGGGAGGGGGGCCGCGCCGGGCTTCGGCGCGTACGTACCGGTGGCCGTGGTCACGAGCGCAGCTCCTTGCCGGTGAGCTCCAGGCTGTGTCTTCCCGGGGGGTAACCCCCGGACCCCCAGCAGATCGTTGTGTCAGCCCGAATCATGAGCGCAGCTCCTTGCCGGTGAGCTCCAGGCTGTGTCTTCCCGGGGGGTAACCCCCGGACCCCCAGCAGATCGTTGTGTCAGCCCGAATCATGAGCGCAGCTCCTTGCCGGTGAGCTCCAGAAAGACGTCTTCGAGGGTGTGCCGTTCGACCGAGATCTTGTCCGGCATCACCCCGTGCTGTGCGCACCAGGACGCCACCGTCGCCAGCAGCTGCGGGTCGACCTTGCCGACGACCCGGTAGGAGCCCGGGGTCAGCTCCGCGGCCGAGCAGTCGGCGGGGAGCGCCTTGAGCAGAGAGCCCACGTCCAGGCCCGGGCGGCCGGTGAAGCGGAGCGTGTTCTCGGCGCCGCCGCGGCACAACTCCTCCGGGGAGCCCTGGGCGATGACCCGGCCGGCGTCGATGATCGCGACGTCGTCGGCGAGCTGTTCGGCCTCGTCCATGTAGTGCGTGGTGAGGATCACCGAGACGCCGTCGGCGCGCAGGTCGCGGACCAGGTCCCAGGTGGCGTGCCGGGCCTGCGGGTCGAGGCCGGCGGTCGGCTCGTCCAGGAACACCAGCTCCGGGCGGCCCACGACCGCCATCGCGAGCGCGAGGCGCTGCTGCTGGCCGCCGGAGAGGCGGCGGTATGTCGTACGGCCGCAGGAGCCGAGGCCGAGCCGCTCTATCAGGGCGTCCACGTCCAGCGGGTCGGCGTGCAGTTTCGCCACGTGCCGCAGCATCTCGTCCGCCCGGGCGCCCGAGTAGACGCCGCCGGACTGCAGCATCACGCCGATGCGCGGATGCAGTTGGCGCGCCTGTCGCACGGGGTCGAGCCCCAGGACGCGCACGGTGCCCGAGTCCGGTCTGCGGTATCCCTCGCAGGTCTCGACGGTCGTGGTCTTGCCCGCGCCGTTCGGGCCGAGTACGGCGGTCACGCCCGCCTTGGCCACCAGGTCGAGGCCGTCCACAGCGGTTTTGGTGCCGTACCGCTTCACCAGGGCCTGAACCTGGACCACGGGCTCACTTCGCATGGGCCAGAGTCTAGGTACGCCTCCCACGGCCCGGACGGGCGGGTGCAGGATCTCCACTCCCAGGGGGTGCGGGGATCTCGTCCTCACGGGACCGGTGCACCGCCAGCCACCGCTCCGCGTACGCCACCGCATCCGCCACGGGGAACAGCCGGACGTCGGCGGCGCCGACCTTGCCGCGCACGACGGTACGGTCCCGCTCGAAGTCGTACCCCAGCTCGTCGAACCGCTCGGAGGTGATCGACACCTCCGTCACCGTCTCCCAGCCGCCCCCGGGCGCGGGGCGGCCCACCGCGACGAGCGGCGACGGTATCCGGTACTCGGCGAGGTGGAAGCTCGTGCACGAGCCGTACCCGGCCCCGAGCAGCAGGACGCGGGCGCCCCGCTCTTCCAGCCGCGCCAGCGGGCTGCGCTCGCCGAGGCGGCAGTCGGTCGCGTGGCCGTCGACGATCTCCGCCGCGCGCGGGCCGAGCGCCGCGAAGGACGTCTGCGGGTGCGCGCTGCGGCGGGCGCCCGGCCAGGTGCGCACGGTCTCCGGGACCACGCCTACCCCGCGCGAGGGTGTGACCTGCGGGTCGTAGGCGGGCATGGCGGCCCGTATCCGCTCCCACCACTCCTCGGGCACCGGCGGGTTCGCCCACAGGGACGGGTCCGAGAGGTCCCCGGTCTGGGTCGGGACGACGATCGTGCCCTCCGGGCCCACCGCGTCGAGAAGACCTTGCACGACCGCGACGGCCCCTCCGCACACCCAGCCGAGGCTGCTGAGCGAGGAGTGCACCAGGAGGGTCTCGCCGGTCTCGACACCCAAGAGGCGCAGCTCTGCGGCGACGGTGTCGCGGGTGACAAGAGGGCCGGTCGGAGGGGGTGTCGGCATGGTTGGGGAGTGTTCCCGAAGAGGCCCCGAGGCGCCACCGAATTGGCCGGTCTCTGATCGATCAAAGATCGTTTTCCCAGGTCAGGTTAGGTGTGCCTAAGTGACGCAGGGCACCGTCCGGCTGCCGGGACGCGGCTTGCCCGGTCCTGAGGAATTACGCAACAATGGCGTTGTGAAAAACGTCGGCGAGGCTCTGGAGACCCCCACGGGGTCGCACCAGGAAGAGCACGCGACCGGTGAGCGCTCCACGCGCAACCGCGTCGCGCGGTCGATCCTGGACCACGGGCCGTCGACCGTCACCGAGCTGGCCGGGCGCCTCGGGCTCACCCCCGCGGCCGTACGACGGCATCTGGACGCGCTGGTCGCGGACGACGTCGTCGAGGCGCGGGACCAGCGGGTGTACGGCGCGCGCACGCGCGGCCGTCCCGCCAAGGTGTTCGCGCTGACCGACTGCGGCCGTGACGCCTTCGACCAGTCCTACGACAAGCTCGCCGCGGACGCCCTGCGCTGGATCCAGGAGCGCCTCGGCGGGGACGAGGCGGTCGTGGCCTTCGCGCGCGCGAGGATCGCCGAGCAGGCCGCCGCCTACCGCAAGGCGATCGAGGCCGCCGCCCCCGAGCAGCGCACCGAAGCCCTGGCCAAGGCCCTGAGCGCGGACGGGTACGCTGCTACGGCGCGCAGCGCCCCCCTCCCGCACAAAGGTGAGCAGCTCTGCCAGCACCACTGCCCGGTGGCCCATGTCGCGGAGAAGTTCCCGCAGCTGTGCGAGGCGGAGACCGAGATCTTCTCCCAGCTGCTCGGCACGCACGTCCAGCGGCTGGCGACCATCGCGCACGGCGACGGCGTCTGCACGACGTTCATCCCCAAGATTTCCAAGACCACTGACAACGCAACTGCAAGCACGGCCGGGAGGAACCCCGCATGACTCTCCCCACGGAGACTGCCCACCCTGAGCTCGAGGGCCTGGGCAAGTACGAATACGGCTGGGCCGACTCCGACGAGGCCGGTGCCTCTGCCAAGCGCGGTCTCAGCGAGGACGTCGTCCGGGACATCTCCGCCAAGAAGAACGAGCCGGAGTGGATGACCAAGCTCCGTCTCAAGGGCCTGCGCCTGTTCGAGAAGAAGCCCATGCCGAACTGGGGCTCCGACCTCTCGGGCATCGACTTCGACAACATCAAGTACTTCGTGCGCTCCACGGAGAAGCAGGCGGAGTCCTGGGAGGACCTGCCCGAGGACATCAAGAACACGTACGACAAGCTCGGCATCCCCGAGGCGGAGAAGCAGCGCCTCGTCGCCGGTGTCGCGGCCCAGTACGAGTCCGAGGTCGTCTACCACCAGATCCGCGAGGACCTGGAGGAGCAGGGCGTCATCTTCCTGGACACCGACACCGCCCTGAAGGAGCACCCCGAGCTCTTCAAGGAGTACTTCGGCACGGTCATCCCGGTCGGCGACAACAAGTTCGCGTCGCTGAACACCGCCGTGTGGTCCGGTGGCTCCTTCATCTACGTGCCGAAGGGCGTGCACGTGGAGATCCCGCTCCAGGCCTACTTCCGCATCAACACGGAGAACATGGGCCAGTTCGAGCGGACGCTGATCATCGTCGACGAGGACGCCTACGTCCACTACGTCGAGGGCTGTACGGCTCCGATCTACAAGTCGGACTCGCTGCACTCCGCGGTCGTCGAGATCATCGTGAAGAAGGGTGCCCGCTGCCGTTACACGACCATCCAGAACTGGTCGAACAACGTCTACAACTTGGTCACCAAGCGCGCCGTCGCCTACGAGGGCGCGACCATGGAGTGGATCGACGGCAACATCGGCTCCAAGGTCACGATGAAGTACCCGGCCGTCTACCTGATGGGCGAGCACGCCAAGGGCGAGACCCTCTCCATCGCCTTCGCGGGCGAGGGCCAGCACCAGGACGCCGGCTCCAAGATGGTCCACATGGCGCCGAACACCTCCTCCAACATCGTCTCGAAGTCCGTGGCGCGGGGTGGCGGCCGTACCTCCTACCGCGGTCTGGTCGAGATCGGTGAGGGCGCCGCCGGATCCAAGTCGAACGTGCTGTGCGACGCGCTGCTCGTCGACACCATCTCCCGCTCCGACACGTACCCCTACGTGGACGTCCGCGAGGACGACGTGTCCATGGGCCACGAGGCGACCGTCTCCAAGGTCTCCGAGGACCAGCTCTTCTACCTGATGAGCCGCGGTCTGAGTGAGTTCGAGGCGATGGCGATGATCGTGCGCGGCTTCGTCGAGCCCATCGCGAAGGAGCTGCCCATGGAGTACGCGCTGGAACTCAACCGGCTGATCGAGCTCCAGATGGAAGGCGCGGTCGGCTGAGCGACGGCCGCCCCCATCAAGTCACTTACGTAGGAAGAGAGCAGACCGACAGCCATGGCTGAGGCTCAGAACATCCCCGTGGGGTCCACCACCGCGGGCCAGATCGCGGTGGCCGCCGAGTCGACCGTCGCCACGCGCATGAGCGCGCCCCCGTCCTTCGACGTCGCGGACTTCCCGGTCCCGCACGGCCGCGAGGAGGAGTGGCGGTTCACCCCGCTGGAGCGCCTGCGCGGCCTGCACGACGGCACCGCCGTCGTGACCGGCGAGGTGAAGGTCGCGGTCGAGGCCCCCGAGGGCGTCACCGTCGAGACCGTCGACCGCGGCGACGCCCGGATCGGCAAGGCCGGCACCCCGGTGGACCGCATCGCCGCCCAGGCGTACTCGGCGTTCGAGAAGGCCGGCGTGGTCACCGTCCCCAAGGAGACGGTGCTCACCGAGCCGATCCGCATCGCCGTGCACGGCGAGGGCGGGGTCCGCTACGGCCACCAGGTCGTGGAGCTCGGAGCCTTCGCCGAGGCCGTCGTCGTCATCGACCACACCGGTGACGCGGTGCTCGCCGCCAACGTCGACTACATCCTGGGCGACGGCGCCAAGCTGACCGTCGTCTCCGTCCAGGACTGGGACGACACGGCCGTGCACGTGGCCCAGCACAACGCCCTCATCGGGCGCGACGCCAGCTTCAAGTCGGTCGTGGTCACCTTCGGCGGCGACGTCGTACGGCTGCACCCGCGCGTCTCCTACGCCGGCACCGGCGGCGAGGCCGAGCTGTTCGGGCTGTACTTCACGGACGCCGACCAGCACCAGGAGCACCGCCTCCTGGTCGACCACAACGTCCCGCACTGCAAGTCCAACGTCGTCTACAAGGGCGCGCTGCAGGGCGAGGGCGCCCACGCGGTGTGGATCGGCGACGTCCTCATCGAGGCCAAGGCCGAGGGCACGGACACGTACGAGATGAACCGCAACCTCGTCCTCACCGACGGCGCCCGGGTCGACTCCGTGCCCAACCTCGAGATCGAGACCGGCGAGATCGTCGGCGCCGGCCACGCCTCCGCGACCGGCCGCTTCGACGACGAGCAGCTCTTCTACCTGATGGCCCGCGGCATCCCGGCCGACGAGGCCCGCCGCCTGGTGGTCCGCGGCTTCTTCGCCGAACTGGTCCAGCAGATCGGCGTCGACGACATCCAGGCCCGGCTGCTCGAGAAGATCGACGAGGAGCTGGAGACTGTGTCTGGATCGGGCCGATGACCTTCGTACGCGCCTGTGCGGTGAGCGAGCTGGAGGAGGACACCCCGAAGCGGGTGGAACTCGACGGCACGCCCATCTCGGTCGTGCAGACCGAGGGCGAAGTGTTCGCCATCCACGACATCTGCTCGCACGCGAACGTGTCGCTCTCCGAGGGCGAGGTGGAGGACTGCCAGATCGAGTGCTGGCTGCACGGCTCCAGCTTCGACCTGCGCACCGGCAAGCCGTCCGGCCTGCCCGCGACGCGCCCCGTCCCCGTATACCCCGTAAAGATCGAAGGGGACGACGTGCTCGTCTCCCTCAACCAGGAGTCCTGAGGCAATCCATGGCAACGCTTGAAATCCGAGACCTGCGCGTCACCGTCGAGGCCGACAACGCCACGAAGGAGATCCTCAAGGGCGTCGACCTGACCGTGAAGCAGGGCGAGACGCACGCCATCATGGGCCCCAACGGCTCCGGCAAGTCGACCCTCGCCTACTCCCTCGCGGGCCACCCCAAGTACACGATCACCGGCGGCACCGTCACCCTCGACGGCGAGGACGTCCTGGAGATGTCCGTCGACGAGCGCGCGCGTGCGGGCCTGTTCCTGGCGATGCAGTACCCGGTCGAGGTCCCGGGTGTCTCCGTCTCGAACTTCCTGCGCACCTCCGCCACCGCGATCCGCGGCGAGGCCCCCAAGCTGCGCACCTGGGTGAAGGAGGTCAAGGAGGCCATGGAGCGCCTCAACATGGACCCCTCCTTCGCCGAGCGCAACGTCAACGAGGGCTTCTCCGGCGGTGAGAAGAAGCGCCACGAGATCCTCCAGCTCGAACTGCTCAAGCCGAAGATCGCGATTCTCGACGAGACCGACTCCGGCCTCGACGTCGACGCGCTCAGGGTCGTCTCCGAGGGCGTCAACCGCGTCCGCGAGACCGGCGAGGTCGGCACCCTGCTGATCACGCACTACACGCGCATCCTGCGCTACATCAAGCCCGACCACGTCCACGTGTTCGCCGGCGGCAAGATCGTCGAGTCCGGCGGTGCCGAGCTCGCCGACAAGCTGGAGAACGAGGGCTACGAGGCATACACGAAGGGTGGCGCATCCGAGTGACCCAGCTGCCGGGCCTCCTCGACACTGAGGCGATCCGTAAGGACTTCCCCATCCTGGACCGCCAGGTCCACGACGGGCAGAAGCTCGTGTACCTGGACAACGCGGCGACCTCGCAGAAGCCGCGCCAGGTGCTGGACGCCCTGAACGAGTACTACGAGCGCTACAACGCCAACGTCCACCGCGGTGTGCATGTGCTCGCCGAGGAGGCCACGGCGCTGTACGAGGGCGCGCGGGACAAGGTCGCGTCGTTCATCAACGCGCCCAGCCGCGACGAGGTGATCTTCACCAAGAACGCCTCCGAGTCGCTCAACCTCGTGGCGAACATGCTGGGCTGGGCCGACGAGCCCTACCGCGTGGACCACGAGACCGAGATCGTCATCACGGAGATGGAGCACCACTCCAACATCGTGCCGTGGCAGCTGCTGTCGCAGCGCACGGGCGCGAAGCTGAAGTGGTTCGGCCTGACCGACGACGGCCGCCTCGACCTCTCCAACATCGACGAGATCATCACCGAGAAGACGAAGATCGTCTCCTTTGTGCTGGTGTCGAACATCCTCGGCACGGTCAACCCGGTCGAGGCGATAGTCCGCCGCGCCCAGGAGGTCGGCGCGCTGGTCTGCATCGACGCCTCGCAGGCCGCCCCGCACATGCCGCTGGACGTGCAGTCGCTGCAGGCCGACTTCGTGGCCTTCACCGGCCACAAGATGTGCGGCCCGACCGGCATCGGTGTCCTGTGGGGCCGGCAGGAGCTCCTGGAAGACCTGCCGCCGTTCCTCGGCGGCGGCGAGATGATCGAGACCGTGTCGATGCACTCGTCGACGTACGCTCCCGCCCCGCACAAGTTCGAGGCGGGCACCCCGCCGATCGCGCAGGCGGTGGGTCTCGGAGCGGCGATCGACTATCTGCAGTCGATCGGCATGGACAAGATCCTTGCCCACGAGCACGCCCTCACCGAGTACGCGGTCAAGCGGCTGGGCGAGGTCCCGGACCTGCGGATCATCGGCCCGACCACGGCCGAGGACCGCGGCGCGGCGATCTCCTTCACACTCGGTGACATCCACCCGCACGACGTGGGCCAGGTCCTCGACGAGCAGGGCATCGCGGTCCGCGTCGGCCACCACTGCGCACGGCCCGTGTGCCTGCGCTACGGAATTCCTGCGACCACGCGAGCGTCGTTCTATCTGTACTCCACGCCGGCCGAGATCGACGCACTGGTCGAGGGGCTGGAGCACGTACGGAACTTCTTCGGCTGAGGGGTTGGCGAGCGATCGCATGAAGCTGGACTCGATGTACCAGGAAGTCATCCTGGACCACTACAAGAACCCGCACGGGCGTGGTCTTCGGGATGGCGACGCCGAGGTGCACCACGTGAACCCGACGTGCGGCGACGAGATCACCCTGCGCGTGAAGTACGACGGCACGAAGATCGAGGACGTCTCCTACGAGGGCCAGGGCTGCTCGATCAGCCAGGCCTCGGCCTCCGTCCTGAACGAACTGCTGGTCGGCAAGGACCTGACGGACGCCCAGAAGATCCAGGAGACCTTCCTGGAGCTGATGCAGTCCAAGGGCCGGATCGAGCCGGACGACGCGATGGAGGAGGTGCTGGAGGACGCGGTCGCGTTCGCCGGTGTCTCCAAGTACCCGGCCCGGGTCAAGTGCGCCCTCCTCAGCTGGATGGCGTGGAAGGACGCGACGGCCCAGGCCCTGGGCGGAGCCGACGCCGAAAGGAAGACGGCATGAGTGACACCGTTGAGATCAAGCCCGCCTCGGAGGAGGAGCTCCGCGAGGCCCTGATGGACGTCGTCGACCCCGAACTGGGCATCGACGTCGTCAACCTCGGCCTGATCTACGGCATCCACGTCGACGACGCGAACATCGCGACCGTCGACATGACCCTGACCTCGGCGGCCTGCCCGCTGACGGACGTCATCGAGGACCAGGCCAAGTCCGCCACGGACGGCCTGGTCAGCGAGCTGCGCATCAACTGGGTGTGGATGCCGCCGTGGGGCCCCGACAAGATCACGGACGACGGACGCGAGCAGCTGCGGGCGCTCGGGTTCAACGTCTGAGGTCCACCCGCTGCTTGAAGGACAACGGCGACGCCCTGAGGGCGTCGCCGTTGTCGTGTCTCAGGCCAGTCCGGCCACGAACCGGAACGCCGAATCCGCCTGGTAGGGGTCGCCGTACTGGTAGGAATCCAGCTTCAGCTGGAAGTTCTGGTGCCGCAGGAACCGGCCCGGATAGTTCACCGACTCCAGCATCACCGCTCCCGAGTACGCCGACGCCCGGGGGCAGAAGGTGGCGTCCTGTTCGAAGAGGGCGGAGCCGTCGTCCGGTTCGTCGCGGAGCAGGAAGTCGCGGTGGCGCAGGTACCTGCCGTCGTGCGTGACGAAGGAATAACAGGCGCTGTCCGCCAGGCCCTTGACCACCTTGAAGGTCGAGTCCTGGCGGGACTCCGAGCCGGCCGGCGGGTCGAGCTTCACGTAGTCGCCGCTCACATGCCAGTAGCGGTCGGGGTAGTTCACCGACTGCACGGACCGGTAGGTGGCCGACGGATTCGAGTGGCTCGGCGAACTCGCACGGCCCTTGGGCGTCTTGGACGGCTCGCTGCCTCCGGCCGCCGAGTCGTGCGGACCGGGCGAGGGGGGCGTACTGGTCTGCGCGGACGACGGGCCGCTCTTCCCGGCGGGCGTCGTGACGCCGTTCGTGGACGGGGAGGCGAAGGAGATCAGGCCGGGGGGCGTTTCGGCGACCGACGACGCCGGGATCCCGGATGCCCGTGACGGGCGGTCGGAGTCCCTGTCCATCACGGCTATCGCCGTGGCACACGCGACGATCGTCGACAGGGCCAGCGCGCCGGCCAGCCAGAGTCTTCGGGTTCCCGGGGCTCGGGAGCTGTCGGGGACCCAGCCGTTCTCCCAGGGCTGGTTCCGGGGCGGCTCGGGGGTGGTTTCTGGCATGCGCTGTTCCTCCAGCGGCGCCCGAGGCGGCGGCCGGGGATGAGGTGGGGGTGATGTGAGTGAGCGGTGAAACCTTAGTGGAGTGACGGGATCGCGGGGAGTCGTTTAAGCGAGCGATTTCTATGAAGGTTGAACCTCCCCATCCGGAATGCGGCACTACGCATCGGCCGGCGACAGCGCGCCGCTGTGTACGGACGTACACATCATTGTGTACGCTCGTACACATGGCATTCCTGATGCTCCTCGCGGCCATCGCCGCCGAGGTGGGCGGTACCACCGCCATGAAGTTCAGCCACGGCTTCAGCCGGCTGTGGCCCTCCGTGCTGACGCTCGCGGGATACGGCGTCTCCTTCTGGCTGCTCGCCCAGACGCTGAAGACGATGTCGGTCGGCACGGCCTACGCGATCTGGGCCGGCCTCGGCACCGCGGCCATCGTGGCCATCGGCATCCTCTTCCTCGGCGAGGGCATGACCGTCCCGAAGGCCGTGGGGATCGGGCTGATCATCGTGGGGGTCGTGGTGCTGAATCTGGGAGGCGCGCACTGATGGCCCGCCGCTACGACCCCGACAGGCGGCAGCGGATCATCGACGCGGCGATCCGGGTGGTGGGCGAGAAGGGCCTGACCGGGCTGAGCCACCGCTCCGCCGCCGCCGAGGCCGACGTGCCGCTCGGCTCGACGACGTACCACTTCAAGACCCTCGACGAGCTGATGGTCGCCGCGCTGCGGCAGGCGAGCGAGGGCTTCGCGAAGGTGGTCGCCTCGCGCGGAGGCCTGGAGGATCCGCGGCCCGACCTGGCCGCCGAACTCGCGGGCTGTCTGGGCGAGTGGCTCGCGGGCGACCGCACCGGCGTCGAGCTGGAGTACGAGCTCTATCTCGCCGCCCTGCGCCGGCCCGCCCTGCGCCCGGTGGCCGCCGAATGGGCCGATGACGTCGCCCGGCAGATCGCCCGGCACACCGACCCGGTGACGGCCCGGGCGCTGGTCGCGCTGATGGACGGCATCTGTCTGCAGGTACTGCTGACGGGGGTGCCCTACGACGAGGGGTACGCGCGCGAGGTGCTGGCGCGGATGATCCCCCGGGCCCGTTGACGAGCGGGCGCCGGCTGTGCTCGTCTGTCGTGCGCATGCCTTTCTGGAGACCGTGAACTCCGGCGCACCAGGAGCCGGCATCGCTGCACCGTGCCCTCGCGCTCCTGCCGGGCGGGAAACTCGCCGACCGTCCGGCAAGGGGCCGCCGCCGGGCGCTCCCGCCCGTCCTGTCCCTGCAGGGCCGGTCGTGGTTCGAGGCGATCCCCATCCGCCCGGTCGAGGGCGACAAGGTCTTCGGCGGCGCGACTCGTTCCGCGTCACGAGGGAGCGCGGGCCGCCCGCCTCATTCCTCCGAGGCGAGACGCCGGACCGTGGCCAGTGCGGCCGCCACGCTCCCCGCGATGTCCGTCACCGGATACTGCACCTCCCGTACGACCCGCTCCCGGTCCACGACCAGCGTGAGCCGCTTCAGCCGGCAGGCCCCCGCCGCGCGGAACGTCGGCAGCCGCAGCGCGGCGATGAGCGACAGGCCGGCGTCCGACAGCAGCGGGAAGCGCAGCCCCTCCTTCTCCGCGAACGCCCGCTGCTCGTCCGGGCGCTGGGTGGACACGCCGTGCACGGCGGCGCCCGCGGCGGTGAACTCGGCCAGCCGGTCGCGGTAGGTGCAGGACTCAAGGGTGCAGCCGGGCGTGCCGGGGATGTCCGTCCAGCCCGGCGGGTAGGAGTCGGCGCGGGCGTAGGCGCCGGGGAAGCAGTACAGGACGGTGTACGCGCTGTCGGCGGCGACCGGGTCCAGCAGCCCGCCCGTGTGGCCCGGGAGCTGGAGCTCGGGGATCCGCTCGCCGACCAGTTCGTGCACCCGCTGGGCCTCCGCGGAGGCCTCCGCCGTCGTGGCCGTCGTGCTCCCGTCGCCCAGGACCCAGGTGTCGCCCCAGTCCTGGAGGGCGATCAGGACGGGGAGCAGGGCACGGCCGCGCGGGGTGAGGCGGTACTCGTGGCGGACGGGGCGCTCCTGGTACGGCACCCGGGACAGCACGTCCGCCTCGACGAGAAGGCGCAACCGCTCGGTCAGCACCTTTCTGGACACGCCGAGTTCGGCCTGCAGCGCGTCGAAGCGGTGCACCCCGCGTGCCGCGTCCCGGACGATCAGCAGCGTCCACCAGTCGCCGACCACGTCCAGGGCCTGGGCGATGGCGCAGGTGGCGTCCTCCGGGCTCGTCCTGCGGGCCATGGCTTGCCGTCCCTTCGTGCACAGGTCGTGGTTGACCTGAGGTTGTCATGCCTCCATAGTAAGTTCCTAAAAGGAACTCACTGGGGGGACGAGTGCGGGGTCTGCGAGAAGTGCCGCGGACGGTCTGGCTGCTGGCCTGCGGGACCTTCGTGAACATGGTCGTGAGCGTGAGCTTCGCCTATACGTTCCTGTATCTGACCGGGCCGCGGGGGCTCGGGTCGGGCCAGGCGGGCCTGCTCAGCGGTGTCGCGGGGGCCGGGCTGGTCGCGGGTAACTTCACCGGCGGCTGGTACGGGGACCGGTTCGGGCACCGACGGGTGCTGCTGGTGGGCGCCGCGGTGTCCGGGCTGGTCCTGGCCGCCGTGCCGCTGCTGCCGACCCCGCTGCTGTTCGCCGCGCTGCCGCTGTCGCAGTACGCGGCCGGGGTGCAGCGTGCGGCCAACTCCGCGCTCGTCGCGGTCATCGTGCCCGAGGGAGCGCGGCGGCAGGCGTTCGCGGTGGTGCGGGCCGCGGCGAACGGGGGGTTCACGCTGGGGCCTGTGCTCGGGGCGCTGGTCGCCACGCGCTTCTCGTACGACTGGCTGTACGTCGCCGAGGGGCTCGGGAGCGTGGGGCTGGCGGGCTGGACCGCGCGGGTGGTGCCGGCGCGGGGGGCTGCCGGGCGGGGGCGGGCGGGGCGTGTGGAGCGGGGCGGGGTGTGGGCGGCGCTTCGGGCTCGGCCCGCGGTGCTGGTGCTGTTGCCGGCGATTTTGGTGATCGACGTCGTCTACCGGCAGCAGTACTCCACGTTTTCGCTCTTTCTCGCCGACCACGGGATGGATGCGCGGGTGTACGGGGCGCTGCTCGCGATCAACGGGGGTGTGCTGCTGTGTCTGGAGCTGCCGGTGGCGGTGGTGCTGCGGCGGCGGTCGCCGTTGCGGATCGTGGGGTGCGGGCTGTTGCTGGTCGGTGGGGGGTACGGAGTGCTGTTGGTGGGGGCCGGGGAGGGGGCGGCCGTGGTGATGATGGGGCTGTTGACGGTGGGGGAGGTGTTGTACAAGACGACCGCTACGGCTTATGTCGCTGATCAGGCGCCGGGGCATGTGCTCGGGCGGTTTCAGTCGCTGTATGCCGGGGTGTCGATCAGTGGGGTGGTGTTGGCTGCGCCGCTGGGCGGGGTGCTGTACGGGGCTGCGCCGGGGGTGTTGTGGCCGGTGTGTGCGGGGCTGGGGGTGCTGGCCGGTGGTGCGGTGCTGCTGGCCGGGGGCCGGACTGGCGGCCCTGTGTCCGCCGCCGCAGAAGTTACTCGCCCCCGCCGCCCCTACCCGTCCCGTCCCAGGGGCGCCGCCCCCTCGGCCCCACTGGGGGCTGCGCCCCCAGACCCCCCTTCGGCCTGAACGGCCTCGTCCTCAAACGCCGGACGGGCTGGAAAAAAGGGGGGCACCCGCGCGTCACCCGAGACCGGACCAAAGGGTGGGCGCCCGCCCGTTGTCCGGGACCGGCCTGGTGGGAGCCCGCCCGGTACCCGTAGGCCGGCTGGCACGGGGCATCCGCTCGTTGGCTGAGACGGGTGGGGGATCGGTTGGCCTGGGTGGGCTCTGGGCGGTTAGGTTGCCCTCATGACCGACACGACTGCTCCTCGTACCACCGGCGCCGTGGGCGCCGGGCTCGCCACGATTGCCGCTGACGGCACTGTTCTCGACACCTGGTTCCCCGCGCCCGAGCTGAGCGAGGAGGCCGGTCCGGCCGGGACCGAGCGGCTGTCCGCGGAGAAGGCCGTGGAGCTGCTCGGGGACGGTGCGGCGAAGGCGATCGGGACGGACGCCCGCCGGGGTGTCGAGGTCGTCGCGGTGCGCACGGTCATCTCCTCGCTGGACGAGAAGCCGATCGACACGCACGACGCCTACCTGCGGCTGCACCTGCTCTCGCACCGCCTGGTCCAGCCGCACGGCCAGAGCCTGGACGGCATCTTCGGCCTGCTGCCCAACGTCGCCTGGACCTCCCTCGGCCCGGTCGCCGTGGACGAGATCGAGAAGGTGCGGCTCAACGCCCGCGCCGAGGGCCTGCACCTCCAGGTGACCTCCGTCGACAAGTTCCCGCGCATGACGGACTACGTCGCCCCCAAGGGCGTGCGTATCGCCGACGCCGACCGGGTGCGGCTCGGTGCGCACCTCGCCGCGGGCACCACCGTCATGCACGAGGGCTTCGTCAACTTCAACGCCGGCACGCTCGGCACGTCGATGGTCGAGGGCCGTATCTCCGCGGGTGTCGTGATCGGCGACGGCTCCGACATCGGCGGCGGCGCCTCCACCATGGGCACCCTGTCCGGCGGCGGCAACGTCCGCATCACCATCGGCGAGCGCTGCCTGATCGGCGCCGAGGCGGGCGTCGGCATCGCGCTCGGCGACGAGTGCGTCGTCGAGGCCGGGCTGTACGTCACCGCGGGCACCCGCGTCACCATGCCCGACGGGCAGATCGTCAAGGCCCGTGAACTCTCCGGCGCCTCCAACATCCTCTTCCGCCGCAACTCGGTCACCGGCACGGTCGAGGCCCGCCCGAACAACGCGGTCTGGGGCGGCTTGAACGAGATCCTGCACAGCCACAACTGACGTCGTCCGGCGTCCCGGTGAGCGCTCTTTCGCCCTGCGCGGGAGGGCGCTCGCTCATGTCCCGGGCCGCGCCGCGAACCGAGCCAGCGCCGCGAAGTCGTCCTCCCGCAGGCCGATCCGCGGGCTGACACGGTGCAGGAGCGCGGGGCCCGGGTGGTGGGCCTGCACGTACTCCTCGTCCGCCTGGCTCTGTTCGTCGTCGACCCAGGCGAAGGGGCGGCCCTCGGCGTACGCCACGATCGCCTCCGTCTTCCAGTGGACCCCGTCGGGCCGGAGCGCGAACAGGCCCGCGCCGAAGTCGACGTACGGCAGCTCGGGCAGGCCGACGACCGGGGCGATCCAGCGGTTGGCGGCGTCCATCCAGGTCGTGGCCCAGCACAGGTCGTAGTCGAGCGAGAGCAGTGCCGGGCCGTGGGACGGGTTCAGCCAGACCCGCAGGGCCCGACCGGGATGCAGGGCCACCCGGATGGTCGTATAGCCCTCCGGGCGCCGCTCGGGCTTCGCGGCCCACGGGTTGAGCGGGCCGTCGACGTCGAGGAACAGCAGGGGGCGGCTCACGGCAACAACGTACGGTACGAGGGCCGTACTGCTGCCGGGAAGGCATCGGCAGCAGCCTGACCTGCAGCAGCTGCACGATCACCAACCTGGCCCGGATCGGTCACCCGGCCGTGAGCTTCTCGTAGGCCGCCAGCAGCCCGTCGACCGTCTCGCGGCGAGCGGGCCGCAGCGGGGAGCGGACGGTTCCCGCCGGCAGGCCGAGCTCGTTGAGCAGCGCCTTCGTGGTGACGGTGCCGGGCAGACCGGCCGACATCATCAACTCGATGAGCGGGGTGGCGCGTTGCTGGAGGCGGGCGGACACCGAGGTGTCGCCCGCCTCGAACGCGTCCAGCACGGCACGGAGTTCGGACGGTACGACGTTCGCGACGGTGCTGATGTATCCGGCGCCGCCCACCGCGTACAGGGCGAGGTTGTGCTCGTCGCAGCCCGCGTAGTACGCCAACTCCGTGCGGGACAACACCTTTTGAGCGGCCAGGAAGTCGTAGGAGCAGTCCTTGACCGCGACGATCCGGGGGTGCTCGGCGAGCCTGATCATCGTGTCGGACTCGATGCGGGTGCCGGTGCGGCCCGGGATGTCGTACAGCACGACCGGCAGCCCGGAGGCGTCCGCGACGGTCCGGAAGTGCTCCTCCAGGGCGTCCTGCGGGGGCTTGCTGTAGTACGGGCTGACCACCAGCACACCGTCCGCGCCCGCCTTTTCGGCCTCCCGGGCGAGTTCCACGGTGTGCCGGGTGTCGAAGGTGCCGACACCCGCCACGACCGACGCCCGGCCGCCCACCGCCTCCCGCACCGCCTCGACCAGCGCCGCCTTCTCGGCGTCCGTGGTGGTCGGCGACTCGCCCGTCGTACCGGAGAGCACCAGACCGTCGCATCCCCGGCAGACCAGGTGGTCGGCGAGCCGCTGCGCCCCGTCGAGATCGAGCGCGCCCTCCTCGGTGAAGGGAGTGATCATCGCGCAGAGGGCCCGGCCGAAGGGGGCGGTAGTCGTCATGCTCTCAGTCTCGGCAGACCAACAGTGAAGCTCCACTTAATTCTTCTACGAGATATTGATAAGCGTTGCTATGGTGCGACCGGCCAGGCCCTATGTCCATTTCGCCCGCCATGGGTCAGCATGGTCGTGACGGTCATCGGCATCGGCCCATGGAGGCGTCATGAAGCTCGGCAAGGCACTGGCCACCGGAGTCGCGGAGGAACAGCCGCAGACCCATGAGGAAGAGCTCGAACTGCCCGAGGAGACCCAGGACGTCGAGGCGTCCGCGCGCGAAGAGGTTCCGGCGGTCCGATGAGACTGCGGCTTCCGGAGGAACGCCCGACGGAGCCGCCGACCGGATACAAGATCGCCCACCCGGTGCTGTCCCAGGACGGCAGCCGGGCCGGGTTCACCGGTGTGTCGCTGGGCGGCGCGCTGCCGTACGGAGTCCTGGCCGACGCGTCCTGTGTCTACGGGCTGCGCCACCGGGCACCGCACCGCCGCTGCGACTGCGGCTTCCACTGCGTGCATGAGCGCACGGCGGCAGAGGCACTGCTGTGCACGGCCGAGCACCGGGCGGCCGTCCTGCTGGAGGTCCTGGTCCTCGGCCGCTACATCCGCTTCGAGCGGGGCTTCCGCTACGCCCGCCAGCGGGTGCGGACCGCCACGGTCGGACCCTGCGGGTGCGGCGCGGTCGCCGCCGCCCTGGCCGACGCGGGCTGGGGCCGGCCCGGCTGGCGCGGGCTGGCCCCCTCCTGCGCGGGCTGCGTCCACGGCCGTACGTCCGTCTCGCTCGCCTCCTTCGCGCGACTGGCGGGGGAGGGCCTGCGGGTGGTGGCGGGCAGCGGCGCCGCGCTGCCGACGGCGGACCTCGCGGTGCCCGAGGGGCTCGGGGTGCCCGAACTCGCCGCCGAGGCAGCGCTGTTGCAGGCCCGCCTCGACTGGTTCCAGACCCAGCTCGGCCGGCTCGGCGAGCGCGGGCCGGGCGGTGGCCGGCAGGGGTAGCGGAGGTCGGCAGGGGTACCCGGAGTGTTCCGAACGGAGGAAGCCGCAAGGAACGCGAGAGGAGGCGACCCCGTGACCGGGACCATGCACCCCCAGCCGGTGCGCGACGGGCACCGCTCGGTGGGCGAGCTCGTCGGACAGGCCACCGAACAGCTATCCCGGCTCGTACGACAGGAAGTGGCCCTCGCCAAGGAGGAGCTGTCCGCGAAAGGCAGGCGCGCCGGACTCGGCGGCGGACTGCTCGGCGCTGCGGGCGCGTTCGCCTATGCCGGCCTGCTCGCCCTGGCCGGCACGGGCGTCGCCGCCCTCTCGCTGGTGCTGTCGGTCTGGGCCGCGGCGCTCATCGTGACCGCCGTGCTGTTCGTGATCGCGGGCCTGCTGGCCCTGACCGGCCGCGCCCAGCTGCGCCGCGCCGCACCGCCGACGCCCGAGGAGACCCTCGTGAGCGTCCGGGCCGATGTCGAGGAGATCAGGGAAAGGGCGCACCGATGACGGACAGGGCAGGGCCGACCGGCGCCAAGGGACCCGACGAGCTGCGGCGGCAGATCGAGCAGACGCGCAGTCAACTGGGCGAAACAGTGGAGGAGTTGGCGGAGAAGATGGATGTGAAGGGACGCGCTCGGGCCCGGGCGGCCGACCTCAAGGACAAGGCGAGCGCCATGACCGTGCAGCTGCGCAGCACGGCCGCGCACGCCGGCCATGCGGTCCAGGACCGGGCCACGCAGACCGGCCACAAGGTGCACGACCGGGCCACGCAGGCGGGCCACCAGGTGCAGGACACGGCGGTGAGGGCCGGTCACCAGGTGCACGACCGAGCCCTGACGGCGGGCCACGCCGCCCAGGACAGGGCATCCCGGACGGGACACACGCTGCAGCACAGGGCGGAGCACGACGTCCCCTGGCCCGCCGGCCCCGTCGTCAGGGCGGCGGTACGGCATCCGGGACCCGCGCTGGCCATCGGGGCGGCGCTGGCCTTCGTCGTGGTGGTGGGCTGGAGGTACCCCAAGCGGTAACAGAACGCTCCTGCCTCTGGCCCTGACACCGTCCCACCGAAAACCTCAGTCGTCTGGACAAAAAAAGTTTTCGGTGGGACGGTGGACGCATGTTGGACGTCACCGTCATCGAGGACCCCGAGGCCGCCGCCGTCTCCCTGGACCCCGTAAGGGCCAGGCTGCTCGCCGAGCTGGCGGCCGGACCCGCGTCGGCGGCGATGCTGGCCGGCCGGGTCGGCCTGCCGCGGCAGAAGGTGAACTACCACCTCAAGGCGCTGGAGCGGCACGGTCTGGTCGAGCTGGCCGGGGAGCGCCGCAAGGGCAATGTCACCGAGCGGCTGATGCAGGCCACCGCGGCCTCGTACGTCATCTCGCCGCTCGCACTCGCCGCCGTACAGCCGGACCCGGACCGGTTCCGGGACCAGCTGTCCGCGCGGTGGCTGCTGGCGCTCGGCGCCCGGCTGGTGCGGGACGTCGGCTCGCTGATCACCGGTGCCGCGAAGGCCCGCAAACGGCTGGCCACGTATGCGCTCGACGGCGAGGTGCGCTTCGCCTCGGCCGCCGAACGGGCCGCGTTCGTCCAGGAGTTGACGGCCGGTGTCACCGCGCTGATCCGCAAGTACGACGCGCCCGACACCGAGGGCGGGCGCGACCACCGGATCGTCGTGGCCGTCCATCCCACCCTCAAGGCAACCGAGCAGGACTAGGCAGGAGCCCCACCATGTCCAAGGAATTCGAGATCGCCCGCGAGTTCGAGGTCGACGCCACTCCCGAGGAGGTGTGGGAGGCGATCACCACCGGGACCGGCGGGTATCTGTGGCCGATGGAGCCGCCCGAGCCCCGGGTCGGCGGCAAGGGACCCTTCGGGTCCGAGGTCACCGCCTGGGACCCGCCGCACCGCTACACCAACCGCGTCGAGGACGTCGACGGCATCTCCCAGCAGACCCTCAACCAGCTCGACTACACGGTCGAACCGCGTGACGAGGGCCGCCGGGCCTGGGTGCGGTACGTGCACAGCGGCATCTTCGTCGACGACTGGGACAACCAGTACGACGGCGCCGCCAAGCACACCGACTTCTATCTGCACACCCTGCGCGAGTACCTGGTCCACTTCGCGCCCCGGCCGGCCGCCTTCGCCACCTTCGACGGGCCCGAGGCCTCGAAGGCCGCCGACGCCCTCGCCGTCGTCGGGCGGGCGCTCGGTGTCGGCGAGGACGTGGCCGCCGGCACCCGGGTGACGGTCCGGGGGCCCGACGAGTTCGACGCCGTGGTCGACTTCCGCAACCCGTACTTCATCGGACTGCGCACGGACCGGGGCCTCACCCGCTTCTTCGGGCGCAACCACTGGGGTCACCCGGTGGGCATCTCCCTGCACGACTTCACACCGGACGCCGACATCAAGGAGTGCGAGGCCGCCTGGCAGGACTGGCTGAACGGCGTGTTCAGCCAGTCCTGAGCAGGGCCCGCCCGTTACGGGCGGAAGCGCAGCACCTGCGGGTCGTGGTCGCTGATCTGGTCGTTGAACTCCGAGTTGACGTGCACGCTGTCGTACTCGAACTTGCCGGACCGCCGGATCGACGGGCTGATCAGGATCTGGTCCAGGACCTGCTGGTTGCCCTGGTAGTCGTAGGTGTAACGCTCGTTCTTCGGCAGCGACTTGATCGCCGACCAGAGCTCGCCGTCACCCTCCAGGATCTTCGCGGTGCCGGAGAACTCGAAGTCGTTCATGTCGCCGAGCGCGATCACGTCCGCGTTCTTCTGGACGTCCAGGATGCTCTTGACGAACGCGTTGACCAGCGTCGCCTGCGCGTGACGCTGGGTCTCCGAGCTGCGCGTCGGGGGCTGGTACTGCGAGGTCAGCCCCTGGTCGCCGCCCTTGGAGTTGAGGTGGTTGGCGATCACGAAGACCGTGCGGCCACGGAAGACGAACTCGCCGGCCAGCGGCTTGCGGCTGGACTTCCAGGCGTCGTTCGCCGGGTCGATGCGGCCGGGGGAGACCGTCAGCTGCGCCCTGCCGTGCACCTTGGTGACGCCGACCGCGGTGGTGGAGTCGCCGCCCGCGCGGTCCGTGAAGGACACCCGCTCCGGGTTGAACAGGAACACCTGGCGGATGTTGCCGCCGGGCTCGCCGCCGTCCTGGTCGTTGACCGGGTTGATGGAGCGCCAGTCGTACTTCGGGCCGCCCGCCGCGACGATCGCGTCGATCAGCTTGTTCACCGTCTGGCTCGCGTCGACCGTGCCGTCGTCCGTCGCGCCGTTGTTGTCCTGGATCTCCTCCAGGGACACGATGTCGGGCGACTGCAGGTTGTTCACGATCGCGGCGGCGTGTGCGTCGAAGGTCTTGTCGGACGGGTCGAGGTTCTCGACGTTGTACGTCGCGACCGCCAGCTCGCCGCGGGACTGCTTCTGCGTCGTCTCCCGCTGCAGACCGCCGCTCTTCAGCGTCCCCAGCTGGTTCGCGACCAGGGTGTAGCCGCCGAACTGGTTGAAGTCCAGCGGTCCTGTCGTGGTGCCGGTCAGCGAGTCGCCGACGTTCGCCTTCGGGAAGTCGGCCGTCGTACCCAGCGACTGGATCTGCAGCCGGCCGGTGTTCTGCGACTCGTAGGAGCCGTAGAGGGTGCCGCCGCTGGGGGTCCGGTGCTCGTGCGGCTTCACCGTGACCCACAGCTCGGAGTACGGGTCGGTGGCCGTCACCACGCGGGCGTCGGCGACCTGGACGTTCATGCCCTCCAGGGACTCGTAGTAGTCCAGGGCGTACGTCGACGGCTGCAGCGGCAGACCGTTGATCGAGCCGTTCGCGGCGGTGTCGCCGGCCGGGGTGTAGAGCGCGGGCACCGACTTCGCGTCGATCACCGTGGGGGCCGGCACCGCGTTGCCCGTGGAGACGGTGGTGACGGTCGGCTTGGTGATCTCGGTGACCGACTGGTTGCCGGACGAGGCGCCGCCCGGGACGTACTCGGAGACCGTGCCGGTGACCGTGACGGAGTCACCGACGGCGGCCTTCGGGGCGGAGCTGGTGAAGACGAATATGCCCTCGCTGGTGGCCGGGTTGTCGTCCGGGTTCGGATCCTGGATCCAGAAGCCCTTGGAGGAGCCGTAGGTGCGCACGCCGGTGACAATTCCGGCCACGTCGGTGACCTTCTGGCCGGCGTACGGAGAAATGCGCGTAGCGCCCTGGATGTCATGGATGCGCACGGAGTCGGCGTGCGCCGGCGAGGTCAGGGCTACGGCGGACGCCGCGGAACAGACGGCTGCGACGGTGAGCGCGGCGAGACGCGCGGAAGACTTGCTCGGCAACGGGATCCCTCCGGGGACGTGCGTGGGCGCCGGGACGAGGGTGGTGCTCGGGACGGTCCAAGGCCGCGACCGGTGGGGCGGTGGCGACGCGCGTAGAAAATACAGTGAACATGTGTCCGCTTCGTTTCTACGCGCGTCAATCTCCTGCGTACGCACGCCAGTTGTCAAGGTTTCGGCCATGTACGGACGGGGTCCGGGAGATGAACCGGGCGGCATGGGTGGAAATCCGTCTAGGCTGAGCGGTTGAGTGGTACGACACGCCCGAGGAGAACCAGCCGATGTCAGACAGCTCCCCCCTGCCGCCGGTGCGGCTGCACCCCGAAGCGGAGCTGGCGCGGGACGCGTTGGCCACACCGCTGCTCTCCCGGGCCGCCCGGCTCGCCCGCTGGGCCGGGCCGGACACCCGGATCGACGCCGGGGGCGGGCTCGTGGAGGAACAGCTGCCGGCCGCCGCCGAACTGCTCGGGCTGAGCGGGGACGACGCCGCGGCCTTGACGAGCGAGGCCTGGCGGGTCGCCGTGGACACGGGGCTCGTCGAGATCGCGGACTCCGAAGAGGGGGAGGAGGGCACCGTCGCCGCCGGGCAGGACCTGGCACTGCTCACCCAGGGCTCGCCGCACGACGTGCTGGGCGTGTGGCAGGAGGCCCTGGAGACGGTGCTCGCCGACGCCGGCGTCCCCGACCTGGACGACCTGGAAGGCGCCCTCGACGAGAGCGGCGAGATCGACTTCTCCCGGCTGGAGTGGGACCCGGAGGCGGAGGCCGAGTTCCTCGACGGCGTCCTCGGCAACCTGTACCTGCTCACCGTCAGCGAGGACGGCCCCGGCGACGGGCCCGTTCCGCTGCCCGCCCTCGCCGCGTCGATGATCGTGCCCAGCGACATGGGGGAACCCACCAACGACGTCCTGGAACAGGTCTCCGACGCCATGATGCGGCTCGACGACCAGTTCCGGCTGCTGGAGCCGGTGGGACTCGTCGAGTACCAGCCGGTCGACGAGGCGCTGATGGCGGAGACCGAGGACGCTGCCGCGGAAACCGCCACCCGGGCCGACGACACCGACGTCTCCCGCTACGGCATGGTGCGGCTGACCCCGCTCGGCCTGTACGGGCTGCGGGCCCGGCTGCTGGAGGCCGGGCTCACGGCGCCCGCGGTCGGCGACCTCGTCGACAAGGGCGCCGACGCGCTGCTCGACGGGACGGCGACCTTCCCCCAGGCGGCGGCGCAGGCCGAGACCGAACAGTGGCTGGCCCGTCGCGAACCCCTCGCCGCCGCACGGGAGTTGCTGGCCGCGGCGCGCGGCGCGGACGCCGGAGCCCCCCTGCGCCGCCTGCGCTGCCAGCAGGCGCTGTCCCTCGTCGGCGCCGAGGCCGAACCCGCACTGCGCGAGGTCCTCGACGACCCGGAGCTGGGCGGCCTCGCCCGGGTCTGGCTGACCGAGCACGGCGCCCCGGACGTGCCGGCCCCGTCCGAGGCGATGATCTTCTGGCTCACCATCGACACCATCGCCGCCCAGCTGGCCGCCGAGGGCAACTCCGAGGAACTCCGCGCGCTGGTACAGGGCTTGGCCGCCCAGCACGGCGGCTTCTTCGCAGCGGCCTGGCGGGTCGAGCACCCCGCCACGGCGGACGTACTGGAGGCCATGGGGCGCCTGCACCCCGACAAGCGGATCGCGAAGGAAGCACGGAAGGCGGCGTTCAAGGCGCGCTCGCAGCACGGGGGTTGAGCTCAGCGCTCCACCGGATGTGCCGCGAGTGGCCGTCGATCGTCTGCGGGCCCGCCGTGGCCGGTCGCGCCCACGCGGAGGAGCCGTGCTCCTTGCGGAGATTCGGCTGACCGATTACCCGGGCGCAAGGTTTTTTTGAGTTCCATGGTCTTGCGTGTACGGATTCATGGAAGAGAGCCCGTAGGTGTCGTCCGGCGTTCAACTCCTGTTCAGGCACGGGCGAAACGGTTGCGCGGACCCGAGGTCCGCCACCCTCCACGGCACACCCACCGTCACAGGAGACACCATGTCGCTCACCCGCAGGGACTTCGCCAGAAAATCCGCGATCACCGGTGCCGGTGTCGCACTGGCAGGCAGCGTCGGCGCCCTCGCCACCGCCCCGGGCGCCCTTGCCTCCACGGACACCGGGGAAGCGGGCGAGGAATCGGCCGAGGCACACGGCGGCGTCGGCTACGGACCGCTGGTCCCCGACCCGGACGGCATCCTCGCCCTCCCCGCCGGCTTCACGTACCGGATCATCACCTACAGCGGCAGGACCAAGCTGGAGTCGGGCGAGTTCACCCCGTCCAACCATGACGGCACCTCCACCTTCGCGGGCCCCCGCGGCGCCACCCTCCTCGTCAACAACCACGAGCTGAAGGGCCCGCGCGCCAACTGGCCGCACCCCGTCCCGCTCACCGAGGGCCTCGTCTACGACCCCGCCGCATCCGGCGGCTGCACGGTCGTCGAGGTCCGCCGCGACCACGTCGCCGAGTGGGTCGGCATCGCCGGCACCTCCACCAACTGCGCGGGCGGAAACACCCCTTGGGGCACCTGGCTCACCTGCGAGGAGACCGAGGACAAGGCCGGCCAGAACGGCATGACCAAGGACCACGGCTACGTCTTCGAGGTCGACCCCTGCGACCGCCGCGCCAACCGCGACCCCAAGCCCATCAAGGCGCTGGGCCGCTACGCCCACGAGGCGGTCGTGGTCGACCCCAGGCGCGGTCACCTCTACCTCACCGAGGACGCGTCGACCCCCAACGGCCTCCTCTACCGCTGGACCCCGCCGGAGGGCTTCCGCCACGGCCGCGGCAAGCTCCGCACCCTCGCCGACGACGCCGGTGTCCTTGAGGCCTTCAAGTGCTTCGACTCCGGCGGCAAGTTCGTCGACGACCTCTCCCGCGCCACGAAGATCGGCACCGTGTACGGGGTCGACTGGGTGGACGTCCCCGACCGCGACGCGCGGACGACCCCCGTCCGCAAGCAGTTCACCACCGGCCAGATCACCCGCGCCCGCAAGCTCGAAGGCATGTGGTGGGGCGACGGCGGCGCCTACATCGTCTCCTCATACGCCCGTGACGAGAGCCCCGTGCAGCACGACGGCGCCGTCTGGTTCTACGACCCGGGGCGCCGCACCCTCACCCTGAAGGTCCTGCTCGGCGTCAACCCCGACCCGTCCGCCGAGGGCCACTTCGACGGCCCGGACAACATCACCGTCTCCCCGTACGGCGGCCTCGTCATCGCCGAGGACGGCGAGGGCCTGCAGCACCTGTTCGGCGCGACCGACAGTGGCCGCACATACCCGATCGCCCGCAACGAACTCAACATCGGAACCGAAGAGAAGCCCGAATACAGCGAGTTCACCGGCGTCACCTTCTCACCCGACGGCCGCACCCTGTTCGCCAACATTCAGGAGCCGGGGATCATGCTGGCGATCACCGGCCCCTGGAAGCGCCAGAAGCGCGGCTGATTAATTCGCTCGCTCATCCCGCGGCACGCCTCTTACAGTGATGAACGTCCAGGTGCGAAGGCAGGACCTACTTCCACTCATAATGGGGCGGCCGCGGGTTCGAGTCCCGCCACCGGTACAACGCGCCGGTGTAGCTCAGGGGTTAGAGCACCTACGTCGGTTCCGCCGACCTCGATCTCTGGACACCACAACTTCATTGCACCTCCCGGTGTGAAGCATTTGATCTCGGGGAGGCGCAGCTCAAGGTGGGTGCCCGGTGCGCAGGCGGCGGATACTTCAGGGGACTGGTGGGGGAAAAGCCCTCATGCGGGTTCTAATCCCGTCACCGACCCCGGGGTCGGTGTGGCGGAACGGAAGACGCGCCAGTTTATAAGCACCGCAACCGACTTCGACCTCGGACACCCTCCTTCTGCCGCGCCTCCCTCCGAAACGAACAACGAATTCGGGGGAATTCACCATGGCACGATTCAACACCAAGGCGGCCCGGGCACAGCCCACTTCGCGCGTCACCTCCACGGGGCGAGTGCTCCGTACGTACGAGGGCGGCCGCGGACGTGAGCGGGACGAGCGCTCCGAGCTTTTTCTGCTCGCGGTCGCCAACTTCGTGTCGCAGCAGACGTTCTACGAGACCGGCACCGACCGTGACGACCGGTTCGCGCGCCTCGTCCGGCGCCTCGCCGTGGAGGACCCGACCTGGACCGCCGGTCTGCTCGGCTGGCTGCGCGGCGAGGGCAACATCCGTACGGCCTCGCTCGTCGGCGCCGCCGAGTACGTGAAGGCACGCCTCGACGCGGGCGCCACCGACGGCCCCTCGAACCGCCAGGTCATCGCCTCCGTACTGCAGCGCCCGGACGAGCCCGGCGAACTGCTCGCGTACTGGACCGCGACGTACGGCCGCAGCGTCCCCAAGCCCGTCAAGCGCGGCATCGCCGACGCCGTGCGCCGCCTGTACAGCGGCAAGTCGCTGCTGAAGTACGACACCGCGTCCAAGGGCTACCGCTTCGGCGACATCCTCAACCTGGTACACGCCGCGCCCGATCCGGACAAGCCGTGGCAGGGCGAGCTGTTCCAGTACGCCCTCGACCGCCGGCACAATCCGGACAGCGCGGTGCCGCCCGCCTCGAACCGCGTGCTGAGCGCGCACCGCGAGCTGATGGCGCTGCCGGTGGCCAAGCGGCGCGCGGTCGTGACCTCGCGCAGCGGAGCGGAGCGGCTCGCCGCGGCCGGGATGACATGGGAGGCGCTGGCCGGGTGGCTGCAGGGTCCGATGGACAAGGCGGCCTGGGAGGCCGTGATCCCGTCCATGGGGGTCATGGCGCTCGTGAGGAACCTGCGGAACTTCGACCAGGCCGGCGTCTCCGACAAGGTGGCCGCCCAGGTGGCCGCGCGCATCAGCGACCCGGCGGAGGTCGCGCGCTCGCGGCAGTTCCCCTTCCGGTACCTCGCCGCGTACCAGCACGCGCCCTCGCTGCGCTGGTCGTACCCGCTGGAGCAGGCGCTCGGCCACTCGCTGGCCAATGTGCCCGCGCTGCCGGGCCGGACGCTGGTGCTCGTCGACCGTTCCGGCTCGATGTGGGCGCCGCTGTCGGACCGCTCGGAGCTCAACCGGGCCGACGCGGCGGCGATCTTCGGCACGGCGCTCGCGCTGCGGGCGCAGGACGCCGACCTCGTCGAGTTCGGCACCACCAGCCGACGGCTGGCGTTCGACGAGGGCGAGTCGGTGCTGAAGATCCTCGGCCGCTTCGGCGACCTGGGCGGCACCGACACCACCTCGGCGGTCCGCGCGCACTACCGGGGGCAGGACCGGGTGCTGATCGTCACCGACGAGCAGTACACCTACAGCCGCCACGGCGACCCGACCGAGCAGGTCCCGGCGCATGTGCCGGTCTACACCTGGAACCTCGCCGGGTACCGCGCGGGACACGGCCCGTCGGGCAAGGCGAACCGGCACACCTTCGGGGGCCTGTCGGACGCGGCCTTCCGCATGGTCCCGTTGCTCGAAGCCGCACAGAGCGCCGACTGGCCCTGGGCGGCCTGAGCCGCACGATCGTGGCCCGCACCTCACGGGGGTGCGGGCCACACCCTTGCCCGTGCCGAGGATTGACATCTAACATTTCAGTTTGTGGAGGCCATACGACCTGTCGAGCGCACCCTCCTCAGGGACCGCGCCTACGCATCCATCCGCGACGCCATCGTGGCCGGGGAACTCGAACCCGGTGCCGTGGTGCGGGACGCCGAGCTCGCCGAGCGGCTCGGGCTGTCCCGGGCGCCGGTACGGCAGGCATTCTCCCGGCTGGTCGACGAGGGGCTGCTGGAGAGCAAACCGCAGAGCTACACGCGGGTGACCCCGCTCGTCACCGCCGAGGTGCGGGACGCCGCCGCGGTGGTCGGCTCCATGCACGAACTGGCCACCCGGGTCGCCGTGTCCCGGCTGTTCGCCGCCGACGTCCAGGCGATGCGCGCGGCCAACGAGCGGTTCGCCGCCGCCGTCGGCTCGGGCGACGTCGACGGTGCCCTGCGCGCCGACGACGAACTCCACGACGTGCTGGTCCGCGTCGCCGGGAACCAGGCGGCCGCCGCCACCATCGCCCGCTACACCCCCCTCATCCGCCGGCTGGAGCGCCGCCGCTTCGGCGAGAGCACCTGCCGTTCGGCCGGCCTGCACGAGCAGCTGATCGACGCCTGCGCGCACGGCAGCGTGGACGAGGCGGTCCGCGCCACCGCGGAGATCTGGCGCACCCTCGCCGACGACCTCGCCGACGGCGACTGATCCCGACCCCGGGAGGACCCATGTCCCTTTCCTCGTACGAGCGTTACCCGCTCCTCTTCGGCCCTTCGCCGGTGCACCCGCTGGAGCGCCTGACCGCCCACCTCGGCGGCGCCTGCCTGTGGGCCAAGCGCGAGGACTGCAACTCCGGTGTCGCCTACGGCGGCAACAAGACCCGCAAGCTGGAGTACCTGGTCGCCGACGCGCTCTCCCAGGGCTGCGACACGCTCGTGTCGATCGGCGGAGTCCAGTCCAACCACACCCGCCAGGTCGCCGCCTGCGCGGCCCGCGCCGGGCTCAAGTGCGTGCTGATCCAGGAGAGCTGGGTGGAGTGGCCGGACTCCGTGTACGACAAGGTCGGCAACATTCTGATCAGCCGGCTCGCGGGGGCGGACGTACGGCTGGTGCGGGCTGGATTCGGCATCGGGTTCAAGGAGAGCTGGGAGCAGGCGCTCAGGGAGGTCGAGGAGTCGGGCGGCAAGCCGTACGCCATTCCGGCCGGGGCCTCCGACCACCCGCTCGGCGGCCTCGGCTTCGCCGGATGGGCGTACGAAGTCGCAGAGCAGGAGCGAGAGTTGGGGATCTTCTTCGACACGGTGGTCGTGTGCTCCGTCACCGGCTCGACGCAGGCGGGCATGGTCGCCGGGTTCGCCGCCCTGGAGGAGGCGGGCGGACGTCCGCGTCGCGTGCTCGGCATCGACGCCTCGGCCAAGCCTGCCGCCACCCGGGAGCAGATCGCCCGGATCGCCGGCAACACCGCCCAACTCATCGGGGTCAAGCGGAAGTTGACCGAGGCGGACATCGAGCTGGACGAGCGGTACCACGCCGGGATCTACGGCATCCCCGACGAGACCACCCTGGCCGCAATGCGCCTCGCGGCCCGCACCGAGGGGATGGTCACCGACCCGGTGTACGAGGGGAAGTCGATGGCCGGGATGGTGGACCTGGTCGAGCGCGGGGAGATCGCCCGGGACTCGACCGTGCTCTACGCCCACCTCGGCGGACAGCCCGCGCTCAATGCTTACAGCGCCCTGTTCTGAGCGGGGCTGTATCCCATGCGGCTCTTACGGAAGGGCCGCGGGCGTAGCGAAACCTGGTGACCCGTGTGCGGCCGGGGCGGGGGTGGGCGCGCAACCCGGCGGTGCGGGGTGCCGCTGCGCCCACCCGTGCCGCCCCCGCGGCACGACTGCCCGCAGTTACGACGGCCGGAGCGGCTAGAGAGCCTGTGCGGCCGGCTTCACCATGTTGCGGACCGTGCGGGCCTTTACGAAGTCGCCCATTGCTGTCATTTCCCATTCTCCGGAGAACTGGCGGATCAGTTTTGCCATCATCACGCCCGTCTGCGGTTCGGCGTTGGTGAGGTCGAAGCGGACGAGTTCCTCGTCGGTGGTCGCGTCCAGGAGGCGGCAGTAGGCCTTGGCGACTTCGGTGAACTTCTGGCCGGAGAAGGAGTTGACCGTGAAGACCAGGCCGGTGGCCTCCTGCGGGATGCGGCCGAGGTCGACCACGATGACCTCGTCGTCGCCTCCGCCCTCGCCCGTGAGGTTGTCACCGGAGTGCTTGATCGCGCCGTTCAGGATGGACAGCTTGCCGAAGTAGCAGCTGTCGATGTGGTTGCGCTGCGGGCCGTACGCGATGACCGACGCGTCCAGGTCGATGTCCTTGCCGCCGTAGGCAGGCTCCCAGCCCAGGCCCATCTTGACCTGGGAGAGCAGCGGGCGGCCGCCCTTGACGAGGGACACCGTCTGGTTCTTCTGGAGGTTCACCCGGCCCTTGTCGAGGTTGATCTTTCCGGTACCGGGGGCGGGCGGGCCCGCCGGTGGGGCGGGCGTGGCCGGGGGAGGCGGCGGGGTGGTGGACAGCGGCGGGGCCGGCGGGGTCACCGGGGGCTGCATCGTGGGCGTGGGCGGGGTGACCGGCTGGGACGGGGCGGCGGGCTCCTCGACCGTGACGCCGAAGTCGGTGGCGATGCCGGCCAGGCCGTTGGCGTAGCCCTGGCCGACCGCGCGGGCCTTCCACTGGCCGCCCCGCAGATAGATCTCGACGACCACCAGTGCTGTCTCGGTGCCGAGCTGCGGGGGTGTGAACGTGGCCAGGACGGTGTTGTCGTCCGCGTTGCGGATCGTGGCCGTCGGTTCGATGCCCTGGAAGGTCTGGCCCTGGGCGTCCGGGCTGGCGGTGACCACGATCTTCTCGATGCCCGGGGGGACGGCGGCGGTGTCGACGGTGATCGCGTCGGGTGCCGTGCCTCCGCCCGAGCGGTAGGTCACGCCCGGGCCGACGGGCTGGTTGTAGAAGATGAAGTCGTCGTCGGAGCGCACCTTGCCGTCGCCGGTGAGCAGCAGGCCCGAAACGTCGAGCCGCACCGGGGCGGCGACGTCCACCGTCACGCGGGCGGTGGAGAGAGGGATGTTCGAGCCAGGGGTCATAGCTGTCATGCCGGGTGAACGAGCGAGACCGCTTTACCGTTCCCTTACCCACCCCCCAACCGGCCGCCTTTTGTCTCGCCCCCGCCGCCCCTTCCCATTCCCGCCCCTGGGGGCTCCGCCCCCAGACCCCCGATTTCGGCCTGAACGGCCTCGTCCTCAAACGCCGGACGGGCTGAAACGATCAAGCCCCGGTCGGTGAAAAATCAGCCCCTCCGGCGTTTGAGGAGCGGGGGTCCGGGGGCTGGCCCCCGGGACGGGTAGGGGCGGCGGGGGCGAAAACCTACGGGACCACCACGATCTTGCGGCCCACCCCCGCCGCGAACTGCCCCAGCGCCTCCGGATACCGCTCCAGCGGGATCCGGTCGCTGATGAAGACCTCCGGATCCAGCACCCCGTTCGCGAACAACTCCGCAGCCCGCTCAAAGCTGTGCAGCACCGCCATCGAACCGGTGATCGTGATCTCGTGGTTGTAGATCCGGTACGGATCGATCGTCACCCGCGTCGCATAGTCCGCGACCCCGAACTGCAGAAACGTCCCCGCCTTCGCCACCCGCCCCAGCCCGTCCTGTATGGCGGCCGCGTTCCCGGTGGCGTCGACCACGACGTCCCACCCCTGCGGCCGGTCCAACTCGTCCGCGTTCGAAGCCGACGCCGACACCCCGAGCCGTACCGCCGTCTCCAGCCGCGCCGGGTTGAGGTCGACGACGTCCACGCTCGCCGCCCCCGTGCGCTTGGCGAGCTCCAGCATCATCAGGCCCATCGTCCCGGAGCCGTAGATCAGGACGTGCGCGCCCAGGCGTGACTGCAGTACGTCGTAGCCGCGTACGGCACAGGAAAGAGGCTCCACCAGGGCCGCGTCCTCGGTGCGTACGTGCTCGGGCAGTTTCACGCAGTTCGCCACGGGTGCCACCGCGAACTGCGCCGCGCCGCCGGCCGTCGTGACGCCGATCGCGGCCCAGCGTTCGCAGAGGTTGTTGTGGCCCGTACGGCAGTAGCGGCACTCGTAGCAGTACAGGGACGGGTCGACCGCCACCCGGTCGCCGACCGCGACCTCCGTGACCTGGGTGCCCACCCCGACGACCCGGCCCGCGAACTCGTGTCCGGGCACGATCGGCAGCTTGGGTGCGAATTCGCCCTGGAGGATGTGCAGGTCCGTGCCGCACAGGCCGCAGGCGGCGACCTCGACGACGACCTCGCGCGGGCCGGGTGTCGGGTCGGGGACCTCGGTGACGACGGCGCGGCCCACGGACTCGATGACGGCGGCCTTCATTTGACGGCTCCCAGTGACAGGCCCTGGACCAGCTTGTCCTGGGCGGCGAACCCCGCGGCGAGCACCGGCAGGGAGATGACGAGCGACGCGGCGCACACCTTCGCCAGGAACAGTCCCTGGCTGGTGATGAAGCCGGTCAGGAAGACGGGGGCCGTCTCGGCCACCACGCCGGTCAGGACCCGGGCGAAGAGAAGTTCGTTCCAGCTGAAGATGAAGCAGATCAGGGCCGTTGCGGCGATGCCGGGCAGGGCGATCGGGGCCACCACACGCGCGAGGATCGTCGGCAGCCGGGCGCCGTCGATCTGCGCCGCCTCGATCACCGCCACCGGCACCTCGGCGAGGAAGGACTGCATCATCCACACCGCGATCGGCAGGTTCATGGAGGTGTAGAGGACGACCAGCAGCCAGATGTTGTCCAGCATCTCGGTGTTCTTGGCGAACAGATAGATCGGGAGCAGGCCCGCCACGACCGGCAGCATCTTCGTGGACAGGAAGAAGAACAGGACGTCCGTCCACTTCTTCACCGGGCGGATGGAGAGGGCGTACGCGGCGGGGAGGGCCAGCAGCAGGACCAGGACCGTCGAACCCACCGACGCCACCGCGGAGTTGACCAGCGCCGGCCAGGGGCTCGCACCGCCGCCCGTGCCGAAGAACTCGCGGTAGCCGTCGAGGGTGAGGGCGGCGCCGAAGGACGGCGGGTTGGTCGCCGCGTCCGACTCCGAGTGGAAGGACGTCAGCGCCATCCAGGCGATGGGCAGGAAGAAGACGACGCCGAGCAGCCAGGCCACCAGGCCCAGGCCGACTCCCTTGCGGCGGGGGCTCGTTCGTACGGCGACCGTGCTCATGCGCGGGACACCTCCTCGCGGAACAGGGACGACACGACGCGCAGGGCGAAGGTCGCGATGATGATCGAGCCGATGACCACCAGGACGCCCGCGGCCGAGGCGAGGCCGTTCTCGTGGGCCTGGTAGAAGCTCTGGTAGACGGTGTAGGGGAGGTTGGCGGTGCCCAGGCCGCCGGAGGTGATGGTGAAGACCGCGTCGAAGTTCTGGACGATGTAGATCGAGCCGAGCAGGGCGCCCAGCTCCAGATATCTGCGCAGGTGCGGGAGCGTGAGGTGGCGGAAGATCTGCCAGTCGTTCGCGCCGTCCACGCGTGCGGCCTCGAGCTGCTGGCTGTCGCGGCTCTGCAGTCCTGCCAGCAGGATCAGCATCATGAATGGCGTCCACTGCCAGATCAGGGAGGCCTCGACCGCCAGCAGCGGGGTGCCCGAGATCCAGTCCGGCTGCGGACCGCCGACGTAGTGCAACAGGCCGTTGAGCAGGCCGTACTCGGGGTTGTAGAGGACGTGCTTCCACAGCAGGGCCGCGGCCACCGGGACCACCAGGAAGGGGGCGATCAGCAGGGTGCGGACCACTCCCCGGCCCCGGAACCTCCGGTCGAGGAGCAGGGCGAGCACCAGGCCCAGGACCAGGCTGACCAGGACCACCGTCACCGTCAGCAGGATCGTCGTCCACACCGATTGGCGCAGATCGGCGTCGGTCAGGACCTGCTGGTAGTTGTCGAAGCCGGTGAAGCGGCGCGCCTTGGGATACAGGGCGTTCCAGTCGAAGAACGAGATCACCAGGGTGGCCACGAACGGCAGCTGCGTGACCACGATCATGAAGACCAGGGCGGGCAGCAGCGGGGCCCGGGTGGACCAGGCCTTCAGCCGGGCGGAGGGCCGGCGGGTGGTGCGTACGGGAGTTGCGGCCAGGGGAGCCGTTGTCGTGGCGGTCATCGTCCCTCGTACTCCTTCGAGATCTTCTCGGCGAGCTGCTGGGACTTCCTCAGCGCCGCGTCGACGGACTGCCGTCCGGCGATGGCCGCGCTGATCTCCTGGGAGACCTTGGTGCCGAGATCGGTGAACTCGGGGATGCCGACGAACTGGATGCCGGGCGCGGGGCGCGGCTGCACCCCCGGGTCATTGGGCTTGGCGCCCTCGATGGCCTCCCTCGTCATCTCCTGGAAGGCGCCGGCCTCCTTGCGGTAGTCGGCATTGGTGTACGTCGACGCGCGCTTGCCGGCGGGGACGTTGGACCAGCCGCTGGTGTCGCCGACCAGCTGCTCGTACTGCTTGCTGGAGGCCCAGGACACGAACTTCCAGGCCTTGTCGGGGTTGCGGGAGGCCTTCTGGATGCCCCAGGCCCAGGTGTAGAGCCAGCCGGAGGAGCCGGTCTTCTCGACGGGGGCGGGGGCGTAGCCGAGCTTGCCCTTGACGGGGGAGCCCTTGGCCTCCAGGGATCCGGCGGCGGAGGTGGCGTCGTACCACATGGCGACCTTGCCCTGGGTCATGTTGTTGAGGCACTCGGCGAAGCCGGACTGGGCGGCGCCCGACTCACCGTGTCCCCGCACCAGGTCGACGTAGAACTTCGTCGCCTTCTCGAAGGCGGGGGAGTCGAGTTCGGCCTTCCAGTTCTTGTCGAACCAGGTGCCGCCGAAGGTGTTCACGACGGTGGTGAGCGGTGCCATCAGTTCGCCCCAGCCGGGCAGGCCGCGCAGACAGATGCCGCGCATCCCGGACTTCGCCCCGTCGACCTCGGCGGCGAGCTTGGCCACCTGGTCCCAGGTGGGGTGGGCCGGCATGGTCAGGCCCTTCTCGGCGAAGATGTCCTTGCGGTACATCAGGAAGGACGACTCGCCGTAGAAGGGCTGGCCGTAGAGCTTTCCGTCGTCGGCGGTCAGCGACTGCCGCATCGGCTTCAGGACGTCCTGCTCGTCGTAGCCGGGGTCCTTGGCGACATACGAGTTCATCTCGTGCAGCCAGCTGTTCTTGGCGTAGATAGGGATCTCGTAGTTGCTGAGCGTCGCCACGTCGTACTGGCCCGCCTGGTTGGCGAAGTCCTGGCTGATCTTGTCGCGGACGTCGTTCTCCGGCAGCACGGTGAAGTTCACCTTGATGCCGGTCTCCTTGGTGAAGTGCGCCTTGGTGAGTTTCTGCAGCTCCACCATCTGCGGGTTGTTGACCATCAGGACGTTGATGGAGTCGCCGCCGGAACCGGACCCGCCCGCCCCGACCCAACAGCCGGAGAGCAGCGGGGCGAGCAGCGTCCCTGCGGCGGCCATGGCGAGCGTTGCTCGCGATGGCCGTCGTCGGCTCGGGGTGCGCATGGATCGCTCCTGAACATATGGGGAGATAAGGGGCGGTTGCGGGCGTGGAAGTGCCCTGGGGGAGGCGAGTTGGAATTTCAGACGCGCGAGGTGCGGGCGCGATGGGTTCTCTAGACGCGGATGACCTGCGGGCCCAGCAGTGAGTAGCGGTGGGCCTCGGACGAGGGGAGCAGGGTGCTCGTGACGATCGTCTCCAGTGCGCCGATCTCCGCGAACCGGCAGAAGCTGACCGCCCCGAACTTGGTGTGCACGCCGGCGAACACCGTGCGGCGCGCGGCCCGGATGGCCTGCGCCTTGACCTCGCTGACCGCGGGGTCGGGGGTGGTCAGGCCGTGCTCGCGGGAGATGCCGTTGGCGCCGATGAAGGCGAGGTCGAGGACGAAACCGGCCAGCATCTTCGTCGTCCAGTGGTCGACGGTGGCCAGCGTCCCGGGGCGGACCCGGCCGCCGAGCAGCAGGACGGAGACGGCGTCGGCCTCGGCGAGTGCGCCCGCGACCGGCAGGGATGCGGTGACCACGGTCAGCGGCCGGTCCCTGGGCAGTGCCTCGGCGATGAGCTGCGGGGTGAAGCCCTCGTCGACGAAGACCGTCTCGGCGTCCCCGAGCAGCTCGGCCGCGGCGGCCGCGATCCGGCGCTTCTCGGGCACGTGGCTGGTGGCGCGGAACTCGAGCGTCGTCTCGAAGCCCGCGCTCTCCACGGGGTAGGCGCCGCCGTGGGTACGGCGGACGAGGCCGTGGTCCTCCAGGGCGCGCAGATCCCGTCGTACGGTCTCCTTGGCCACGCCCAGGGCGGCGGCGAGCGCGGTGACGTCCACCGAGCCGGTGGCGCGCGCGGCCCGTACGATCTCCCGCTGGCGCTCTTCTGCCGTCTTCGCGGAGTTCGCCGTCATCGCCGTCACCTGCTCCCGTGCCGTGCTGCCCGTTCGGGCCCGGTGGGGCCCTCGCAGGAAGTTCTACCCCCGGGGGCGCGGCACTGACCAGGCCTGTTGCAGGGCCGATGCTGCCCGTGTGTGCCCGTTTGCCGAACGGAGTGCCCGCCTCGGACCTGCGGGGCTGCGGGTGGGGGCGTGGGATCGGGCAGGCGCGGTGACCGAATGCCGGGGCGGGCGGGCCCGTTCCGTGCCCGCCCGCCCCCGCGAACGATCGTTTCCCGCCTTTTGGAGGCGTCGGAGAACTCAGTACGGCCAGATCGGGGGGTCGCTCACGAAGTGGCCGCCCAGGTAGGCGTGGGCCATGTTGTCGGGGTCCAGTTCGCCCTGCTCGGCGATCAGCTTTTCTGCATACGGCTCAGAGTCGTCCTGCGGCTCGTAGCCGAGGGACCGTGCCGTGGACAGGTCCCACCACAGGCGGGTGTTGGCCGAGGAGCCGTAGACGACGGTGTGGCCGACGTTCTCGGCGGTCAGGGCCGCGTGGAAGAGGCGGGCGCCGTCTGCCGGGCTCATCCAGATGGACAGCATGCGCACGCTGGTGGGCTCGGGGAAGCAGGAGCCGATGCGCACCGAGACCGTCTCCAGGCCGTGCTTGTCCCAGTAGAGCTGCGCGAGGTCCTCGCCGAAGGACTTGGACAGGCCGTAGAAGGTGTCCGGGCGGCGCGGGGTGTCGATGGGGATCAGCGGGTCGTTCGCCTGGGGGCGCGGGGTGAAGCCCACCGCGTGGTTGGAGGAGGCGAAGACGATACGGCCGACGCCCTCCTCGCGCGCCGCTTCGTACAGGTTGTACGTGCCCTCGATGTTCGCCGCGAGGATCTTCTCGAAGGGGGCTTCCAGGGAGATGCCGGCCAGATGGATGATCGCGTCGACGCCCCGCACCGCCTCGCGCAGGGCCTTCTTGTCGGCGAGATCCGCGGTGACGGCGTCCGGGTCGCCCTCGATCGGGCGTACGTCGAGGAGGCGCAGCTGGTAGCCGAAGGCCGGCAGCAGGTTCCGCATCAGGGTGCCGAGCCCGCCGGCGGCGCCGGTGAGCAGAACGGTGCGGGGGGCTGGCATCCTCGCTTCTCCTTCGGTTGGCGGGGCGCATGCGTGCACGTTATTCACATCCGTGGACACGCTAAGGAGCCGCGCCGTACCCCGTCAAGTGCTCTGCGAAATGGGGAAATCCGCTGATGTGATGCCGGTGGGCGCGCTTGACCGGCCGTAAAGGGGCACCTTAGCGTGGTGCCGTTCAGAAATGTAGACACAGATCATGACCGTGGAATCCACATCGGAATCGGGAGTGCCCGTGACGTCCGTCCCTCTCGCCGCTCGACTCGGCATCCCCAGCGGGCCGCTGTTCTTCCCGGTCACCGCCTACGCCCCCGACGGCTCGGTCGACCTCGACGTGTACCGCACCCATGTGCGCCGCGGGGTCGAGAGCGGGGCCGCCGCGGCCTTCGCGTGCTGCGGCACCGGTGAGTTCCATGCGCTCACGCCCGAGGAGTTCGAGGCGTGCGTGCGGGTGGCGGTGGAGGCGGTGGACGGCCGGGTGCCGGTGGTGGCCGGTGCGGGGTACGGCACCGCGCTCGCCGTCCGGTACGCGCGGGTGGCGGAGGCCGCCGGGGCGGACGGGCTGCTCGCCATGCCGCCGTACCTGGTACTCGCCGGTCAGGAGGGGCTGCTGCGGCACTACCGGGAGGTGGCCGCAGCGACCGCGCTGCCCGTGATCGTCTACCAGCGCGACAACGCCGTGTTCACCCCGGAGTCCGTCGTCGCACTGGCCCGCACGGACGGGATCATCGGCTTCAAGGACGGCCTCGGCGACCTCGACCTCATGCAGCGCATCGTCAGCGCCGTCCGCAGCGAGGCCCCCGGCGACTTCCTCTACTTCAACGGCCTGCCGACCGCCGAGCAGACCCAGCTCGCCTACCGCGCGATCGGCGTCCCGCTCTACTCCTCCGCCGTCTTCTGCTTCGCCCCGGAGATCGCGCTCGCCTTCCACCGGGCGCTGGAGTCCGGTGACATGGCCACCGCGCACCGGCTCCTCGACGGCTTCTACCGGCCGTTCGTGGAACTGCGCGCGCAGGGGCGGGGTTACGCCGTCGCCCTGGTCAAGGCGGGTGTACGGCTGCGCGGGCTCGACGTCGGGGAGGTGCGGCCGCCGCTGAACGAGCCCACCGAGGAGCATGTCAAGCAGCTCGCCGAGCTGATCGAGCGCGGGTATGCGCTGTTGGAAGAGAACAAGTGAAGGCGGAGAGCCAGTGAAGGCGGAGAGCCAGTGAAGGCGTCGACTTTCGTCTACCCCTGGGACGTCAACGGGGACCCGGCGGCCGCGGGCCGCATCGCCGGGCTCGGTGTGCAGCAGGTGACGCTGGCCTCCGCGTACCACTCCACGCGTGCGCTGACACCCCGCCACCCGCGCCACCGCATCGTCACCGCCGAGCACGCGGCCGTGCTGTATCCCACCGACGACCGCTGGGAAGGGCGTGCGCTGCGCCCCTACCCGGCCGGGGACTGGGCGCCCGGAGACGCCTATGGCGAGGCGGCCGCGGCTCTCGCGGCCGCCGGCCTGGAGGTGCACACCTGGGTCGTCCTCGCCCACAACTCCCGCCTGGGTGCCGAGCATCCGGACACCTCCGTCGTCAACGCCTACGGTGACCGCTACCCCTGGGCCCCCTGCATCGCGCAGCCCGCCACGCGCGCGTACCTCGTCGACCTGGCCGTCGAGGCGGCCGTACGACCGGGAGCACGCGGCACCGAGCTGGAGTCGCTCGGCTGGTACGGCCTCCAGCATCTGCACGCGCACGACAAGACCGGCGGGGTGGGCCTCGGGGACGCCGGGATGTACCTGATGGCGCTCTGCTTCTGCCCCGCCTGCCGGACCGGCTACGGCGAACAGGGCCTGGACGCCGACGAGTTGGCAGCTTCCGTACGCGACGCTCTGGAGCCGCTGTGGCGCGGGGCGCCCGATGACGGCGGGTGGGCCGGGGTCGAGAAGCTGCTCGGCGAGGCGAAGGCGTCCGCCACGCGCGCGTGGCGCGACGAGACCGCCCGCACGCTCCAGGAGACCGCGGTCCGGGCGGTGCGCGCGGCGGCCCCCGACGCCTTCCAGATCCTGCTGCACGCCGACCCCGTGACGTACCACGTCGGCGCCAATCCCGGCGTGGACCCCGCCCACATCCTCTCCGTCGCGAACGGAGTGGTCGTACCGTGCGCGGGCGGCACGGACCTGCTGACACCCTTCGCCGAGCAGTCCCGGGATGGGTCCGTCATCGCCGCCAACTTCCCCGTGATCTCCGGAATGGGCGGCACCCCGGCCACACTGACCGCGGACGCGGCACAGGCAGCGCGCCAGGGGGCAACGGAACTACGCCTGTATCACGCGGGTTTGGCTTCGGACGGTGACTTGGAGGCGGTACGGTCGGCACTCGCTGGGCTCTGAGGGGCCGGTTTGACGGCGGGCGGCAGGGCCGTGCCATGGGCCTGCCGCGGATGTTCGCGCAGGCAGGGGCGGCGGAGAGCGACCGAATCGCGGTTCATGATGCCGAGTCGGCGTCGGACGACGACCTGGAGGCGTTTCGCCGGGGCCCGGACGCCTTGGCCGCGGATGCGGCGCAGATAGGGCGCCGGGGGCGGCCGAATTGCGGCTGTGAGATGCGAGGTTGGCGTCGCCCAGTGATTTGGAGGCGGTGTGCTCGGCGCTTGCCGGGGATGGGTGGGGGCGGTCTGCATGCTGGGCCAGGGGTCTGTTGGCGCCTTCGCCGGGGGTGGATGGCAGCCCGGTGTTGCTGCCGCGGCTGCGGCGCGGGTAGGGCGCCGGGGGTGGTCGAAGTGCGGCTGTGGGGTGCGAGGTTGGCGTTGGGCGGTGATTTGGAGGCGGTGTGCTCGGCGCTTGCCGGGGACGGGTGGGGATGGTGTGCGGTCTGGGCCAGGGGTCTGTTGGCGCCTTCCGCGGGGGATGGCGGTAGTCCCCCCGCCTTCCTGGCTGCGGACGCGGCGCGGGTAGGGGCCGGGGAGCGGCCGAATCTGCGGTTGTGTGGCGTCGGACGGTGACCTGGAGGCCGTGCGGTCTGCGCTCCGGGCATCTGAGGGAGCCGGCCGGCAGAGCTGGGCCGGAGGCCTGTTGGCGCCCTTCGCCCCGGCCTCGCTGCCGGGGACGTGGCGCGGGCGCGGGTGAACCCCGGATGTGTCACGTCGGGTTGGCGCCGGACCGTGGCCTGGAAGCGGTGTGGTCGGTGTTTGTCGGGTGTCGGAGGAGTCGGGTGGCTGTGGGCAGCAGAGTTGCGCCCAGGGCCAGTAGCAGGGGGCGGTAGTCCGTGAGTTCGACCAGGGCTGCTCCCGTGGCCAGTCCTAGCACGTTCGGTGTGAAGAGGAGGGTGTTGGCCGTGGCGGCCGTGCGGCCCAGCAGGGCGTTCGGGGTCTCGTGCTGTACGGCGGTCAGTGCGGCGACGAGGACACAGGGGAGCCCTGCTCCGATCGCCGCGCTGCACAACAGGGCCACCGGGTCCGAGGGGGTGGCCCGGGCGGCGATCGCGATGCCCGTGAGGGCGATCCCGTAGGCCGCGAAGCGGTGTTCGCCCAGGCGGCGCAGGGTCGGGCCGCAGACCAGGCCGACGGCCACCGAGCCGATGCCCTGGACGGCGTACAGGACACCGGCGTAGGCAGGGGAGTGGCCGAGGCCGTCGATGACGGCGTAGAGCAGTGCGCCGGACAGGCCCGAGCAGAACATCGTGGTGGCGCCCGCCAGGACGAGGGGGCGCAGGCGGGCGTGCTTCCAGAGGTACCCGACGCCCTCCGTGGTCCCTGCCCGGCGGCCGGGCGGCCGCGGGTTCTCCTCGCGAACCCGCAGCAGGGCGTACAGGCCCGTGGCCAGCACGAACGTGACGGCGTCCAGCAGGGCGACGCCCGGGCCGCCGTATGCCGCGAAGAGGGCCGCGCCCGCGAGGGGAGCGACCAGCTTCATGCCCTCGGTCGCCGTCATGCGCAGCCCGTTGAAGTCGCCCAGCAGGGACCGGTCGACCGCGGCCGCGACGAGGGCCGACTCGGCGGCGTCATGGACGACGCCCGCGGCGCCGTACACGAGCAGGACCGCGTACAGCAGCCACAGCCGGCTCGGGGAGTCGACGGTGAAGAGGGTGAGCAGGAGGGCGGCCAGGAGGAGGTTCGCGCCGATCAGCAGGGGTTTGCGGCGGAGCCGGTCGGCGAGGGTGCCGAGCAGGGGGCCGGCGAGCGTGGGCGCCCACATGGCGAGCAGGCACAGCGCGGCCAGGCCGTCCGAGCCGGTCAGCTCCTTGACCCATACGCCGGACGCCAGCCACAGCGCCGACGTCCCGAAACCGGAGATCACCACGCCGGCGAGGTACAGACCCGCATTGCGGTCCCGCAGCACCCGCACGACCGCCCATGTCGATGTCGTCATGCCTGGCCATGGTGGGTCTAAGGCCCCCGGCCGGGGATGAGGCAAGTGCCTTAACCGGGGCTGCGATGAGTTTCGGGGGCGCGGTCGGTCTACATCGACGAGACACGACTGTGAGGAGCAGCGCATGAGTGACACGACCCTCGACTTCGGACCCCAGACCCGCGTCATCGCGCGGCTCGCGGAGGGCGTGGGCGACGAGCAGCTGGCGGATCCGACGCCCTGCCCGGACTGCGCGGTGCGCAACATGCTGGGCCATCTGCTCGGACTGTCCGTCGCCTTCCGCGACGCGGCCCGCAAGGACCTGGGCGTCACGACCGACACCAACCCCGGCGCCGCCGCCCCGGACCTCGCCCCCGACTGGCGCGAGGCCCTGCCCAAGGTCCTCGACGAACTGGCCGAGGCCTGGCGCGACCCGGCCGCCCGGGCCGGTATGACCAGGGCCGGCGGCATCGACCTGCCCGGCGAGGTCGCCGCTGCCGTCGCCGTCGACGAACTGGTCATCCACGGCTGGGACCTGGCCCGCGCCACCGGCCAGGAATACACCCCCGACCCGGCCGCGCTCCAGGCCTCGCACGACTTCCTGCTGGCCGCGGCCAACGACCCGAGCCGGGGCGGCGGCATCTTCGGGCCCGTGGTGCCCGTACCGCCGGATGCTCCGCTGCTCGACCGGGCGGTGGGGCTCAGCGGGCGGGACCCGGGGTGGACACGCACGCGCTGACCGGCGGGCGACGGCATCCGCCAAGGCGGCGTGGCGTGCGAGCGAACCGTACGCTCCCCGCATGGCCTTCACCCTCACCGTCCTCGGCACCGCCTCCCCGCACCCGCAGCCCGGCCACCCCTGCTCCGGGTATCTCCTGCGCGGCGGGGGCGCAGAGGTGTGGGTGGACGCCGGGCCCGGCAGCTTCGCGGAGTTGCAGCGGCACACGGACCCGGCGCGCCTGAGCGCCATCTGGATCTCGCACCTGCACGCGGACCACAGCGCCGACCTGCTGTCCGCGGTCTACGGACTCGCGTACGGCGGACTCACCCCGCCCGCGCCGATTCCGGTGCACGCACCCGGCGACTGCGCCCAGCGCCTCGCCGGGTTCTTCGGACGCCCCGATGCCGGCTTCCTCAGCGGCATCCTCGACTTCCGTACCTTGTACGAAGGCCACACCGCCCGGTACGGCGACCTGCTCCTCACCTCCCGCGCCGTCGTCCACGACGTCGAGGCGTACGGACTGCGGGCCGAGTGCGAGGGGCGCGTGCTCGCCTACTCAGGGGACAGCGGGCCGTGTGCGGCGCTCGGCCGACTGGCCGCCGACGCCGACCTGTTCCTGTGCGAGGCCGACATCGACGCCCATCGCGAAGGCGAACAGGTGCACTTGACCCCCGAGGACGCCGGCCACACGGCCCGCGCGGCCGCCGCGAGCCGACTGCTCGTCACCCACGTCGGACCCACGCTCACCCGTGAGTCGGCGACGAAAAGGGCCGCCGCGGCCTTCGGCGGCCGTACCACCACCGCCCGCGAGGGCGAGACCGCCACCGTCTGAACGACCGACCTCCCGCACCCCAACTTCCTTTGTCAGAAGCATTGACGAAACATGCGGCCCCTCCTACCTTCAACGCGTCGTACTTCGTACGTCATATATGAGACGCGATACGCGAGATCAGATACCCGAGATCTGACACGTGACTTCCGAGAGGCGCGCATGACCTCTGTGCCCACGCCGATCCCGTCCCGCACGCAGTACGTGCTGGACGCGATCAAACACCGCATCCTCACCGGGCAGTTGACGCCGGGCCAGGCCCTGGTCGAGACCGAGCTCGCCGCACAGTTCGGGGTGTCCAAGACCCCCGTGCGCGAGGCGCTCAAGACCCTCGCCGGTACCGGTCTCGTCGTGATGAGCCAGTACAAGGGCGTCACGGTGCGCATGGTGGACGCGGACATGGCGCGCGAGGTCTACGACGTGCGGCTGCTGCTGGAGCCCGAGGCGCTCCGGCGGGCGGTGCGGCGAGGCGCCTCACTCGACGCCGCGCGCACCGCGCTGACCAGGGCCGACGACGCCACCGACACCGCCGAACGGTCCCTCGCCAACCGGGAGTTCCACCGCGCCCTCTACCTCCCCTGCGGCAACCCGCTGCTCGGCCGCATGCTCGACGAGGTCCGCGACCAGGCGGCCCTCGTCTCCGCGGTCGCCTGGGCGGCCTCGCCCTCCTGGGAGCGGGAGGCCGGCGAGCACCGGGAGATCCTGCGGCTCGCCCTGGAGGGCGACGCCGACGGCGCGGCCCGCGCCCTGCACGCCCATATCGCGTCCTTCGTCGAGCGAGCGTTCCCCCAGGCAACCGACCTCACGGACCGGGGAGCGAACCAGGCAGCGAACCAGGAAGGCACCGCATGAGCAGCGCGACGTTCGAGGCCCAGCGGGCGGCCCTGGCCGACGTGGTGGCGATCCCGGTGACTCCGTTCGCCGAGGACGGCACCGTCGACCAGGACGCCCACCGGGCCCTGCTGCGTCGGCTGCTCGAGGGCGGGATCCGCATCCTCACTCCCAACGGAAACACCGGCGAGTTCTACGCGCTCTCCCCCGAAGAGCGCCGTCTCGTCACCGAGTTGACCATCGAGGAGACCGGCGACCGCGCCGCCGTCCTCGTCGGCGTCGGCCACGACGTGCCCACCGCCGTCGCCTCCGCCCGGCACGCCCGTGAGTACGGCGCCCAGATGGTGATGGTCCATCAGCCCGTGCATCCGTATGTCTCCCAGGGCGGCTGGGTCGACTACCACCGCGCCATCGCCGAGGCCGTCCCCGAGCTGGGCGTCGTCCCCTACATCCGCAACGCCCGGCTGGCCGGCGCCCGCCTCGCCGAACTCGCCGACGCCTGCCCGAACGTCATCGGCGTCAAGTACGCAGTCCCGGACGCCGCCAAGTTCGCCGCCTTCGCACGGGACGCGGGGCTCGACCGCTTCGTGTGGGTCGCCGGCCTCGCCGAGCCCTACGCGCCCTCGTACTTCTCCGCGGGCGCCACCGGCTTCACCTCCGGACTCGTGAACGTCGCCCCGTCCGTCTCGCTGAACATGATCGAAGCGCTTCGATCCGGTGACTACGCGGGCGCCATGAAGGTCTGGGAGCAGATCCGCCGCTTCGAGGAACTGCGTGCGGCGAACGGCTCCGCCAACAACGTCACCGTCGTCAAGGAGGCCCTCGCCTCCCTCGGCCTGTGCCGCCGCGACGTCCGCCCCCCGAGCAGCACCCTTTCCGAGGACGAGCGCGCCGAGGTCGCCGCCATAGCCGCCGGATGGTCGATATGACCGACAGAATGCGTCCCGAGGAACTCAGAAGCCACCAGTGGTACGGGACCGAGGGCCAGCTGCGCACCTGGTCGCACAACGCCCGGATGAGGCAGCTCGGTTACGAGGCGGAGGAGTACCGGGGCCGCCCGGTGATCGCCGTGCTCAACACCTGGTCGGACATCAACCCCTGCCACGTCCATCTGCGCGAGCGCGCCGAGGCGGTCAAGCGGGGCGTGTGGCAGGCGGGTGGCTTCCCGCTGGAGTTCCCCGTCGCCACGCTCTCGGAGACCTACCAGAAGCCGACCCCCATGCTCTATCGCAACCTGCTCGCGATGGAGACGGAGGAACTGCTGCGGTCCTATCCCGTGGATGCGGCCGTGCTGCTCGGCGGCTGCGACAAGTCGACCCCGGCGCTGCTCATGGGCGCCGCCTCGGCCGACGTACCGTCGATCTTCGTGCCCGCCGGACCGATGCTGCCGGGACACTGGCGCGGTGAGACCCTCGGCTCCGGCACCGACATGTGGAAGTACTGGGACGAGCACCGAGCGGGCAACCTGACGGACTGCGAACTGCGGGAACTGCAGGGCGGGTTGGCGCGTTCCCCCGGTCACTGCATGACCATGGGGACCGCCTCCACGATGACCGCGGCCGCCGAAGCCCTCGGCATGACACTGCCCGGCGCCTCCTCGATCCCGGCCGTCGACTCCGGGCACGAGCGGATGGCGGCCGCGTCGGGGCGCCGCGCCGTGGACCTCGCCTGGACCGGGCTCAAGCCGTCCGGGATCCTCACCCGCGAGGCCTTCGAGGACGCCGTCACCACGGTGCTCGGGCTCGGCGGCTCCACCAACGCCGTCATCCATCTGATCGCGATGGCGGGCCGCTCCCGAGTCCCGCTCGGCCTCGACGACTTCGACCGCATCGCGCGGACCGTGCCGGTGCTGGCCAACGTACGGCCCGGCGGACGGACCCACCTCATGGAGGACTTCCACTTCGCCGGCGGCCTGCCCGCCTTCCTCTCGCGGATCACCGACCTGCTGCACCTGGACCGCCCGACCGTCAACGGCACTCTGGGCGGGCAGATCGAGGGCGCCGTCGTCCACAACGACGACGTGATCCGCACCCGCGAGAACCCGGTCGCCGCCGAGGGCGGAGTCGCCGTCCTGCGCGGCAACCTCTGCCCCGACGGGGCCGTCATCAAGCACATCGCCGCAGAACAGCACCTGCTCAAGCACACAGGTCCCGCGGTCGTCTTCGACGACTACAAGGCCATGCAACGCACCATCGACGACCCGGAGTTGAACATCACCGCCGACAGCGTGCTGGTGCTGCGCAACGCCGGGCCCAAGGGCGGCCCCGGCATGCCCGAGTACGGCATGCTGCCGATCCCCGACCACCTGCTCAAGCAGGGTGTACGGGACATGGTCCGCATCTCCGACGCCCGGATGAGCGGCACGAGTTACGGCGCCTGCGCGCTGCACGTGGCGCCCGAGTCGTACGTCGGCGGCCCGCTCGCCCTCGTCCGCACCGGCGACCTCATCACCCTCGACGTCGAGGCACGCACCCTCCATCTCCACGTGGACGACGAGGAGCTGGAGCACCGCAGGGCTGCCTGGACACCCCCGCCCACCCGCTACGAACGCGGCTACGGCGCCCTGTACAACGACCAGATCACCCAGGCCGACACAGGCTGCGACTTCGAGTTCCTGGCCCAGCCTGGCAAGGTACCGGACCCTTACGCAGGTTGACCGTGCCCCCGTAGGGGGCGCGGGGCTGCATCGATATGCGGCTCCGCCGCGTGGGCGCGATCAACCACAACGAGCCAGCAGCCGCTGTTCAGCCGCAAGCGGCACCCCATGCGCACCGAGAAAGCGCTTGCCCCGCAAGAGCCGGCCGTACCGAGAAACGGAGACTGTCATGGCCCAAGCCGCAGCCGTGGCGAACCCGCCCGCGCCACCCCGGCGGCGCCGTGCCTCCGCCACGCCGCGCAGGCTGCCGTATCTGCTGATCGCCCCGGCGGCCCTGCTCCTGCTGGGCTTCATCGCCTACCCGGTGATCAGCGTCTTCTACTACAGCCTGCAGAACTTCAACCCCACCAAGCCGTGGCGGAACGGCTACGCGGGCTTCGACAACTTCGTCCAGATCTTCACCAAGGACACCCAGTTCTGGGACACGCTGACCTTCAGTGCCAAGTGGGTCGTCGTAGAGGTGGGCCTGCAACTGCTGTTCGGCCTCGCACTCGCCCTCATCGTCAACCAGACCTTCGTGGGACGCGCGGTGGGCCGGGCGCTCGTCTTCTCCCCGTGGGCCGTGTCCGGTGTGCTGACCTCGGCGATCTGGGTGCTGCTCTACAACTCCCAGACGGGTATCACCCGTTACCTCGCCGACCTGGGCATCGGCTCGTACGGCACCAGCTGGCTCTCGGACACCTCGACCGTCTTCCCCGCGGCGATAGTCGCCGACCTGTGGCGCGGTGTCCCCTTCTTCGCGATCCTCATCCTCGCCGACCTGCAGTCCGTCTCCAAGGACCTCTACGAGGCCGCCGAGGTCGACGGCGCCGGCCGTGTCAAGCAGTTCTGGCACATCACGCTGCCGCATCTGAAGGACGCGATCGTGCTGTCGACGCTGCTGCGCGCGGTGTGGGAGTTCAACAACGTGGACCTGCTCTACACCCTCACCGGCGGCGGACCGGCCGGCGAGACCACCACCCTCCCGCTCTACATCGCCAACACCAGCGTCGACGCCCACAACTTCGGCTACGCATCCGCCCTGACCACGGTGGCGTTCGTGATTCTGCTCTTCTTCTCGATCGTCTATCTGCGCCTGAGCAAGTTCGGAGGTGAGGAGAAGTGATCACCGAGATCGCACCCGCGCCGGAGCGCATGGCCGCCGAGCCCGCCCGGCCGGGGAAGAAGCGCCGCGCCTGGGACGAGGTCCCCCGCCGGCAGATCTACGTCCCCCTGTCGATCTACCTCCTCTTCACGCTGATCCCCTTCTACTGGATCCTCCTCTTCGCTCTGCGACCGGCCGGATCCACCTCGCTGGTGCCCTGGCCGATGACGTTCGACCACTTCGGAAAGGTCTGGAACGAGCGGGCCTTCGGCACCTACTTCCAGAACAGCGTGCTCGTCGGCATCGCCACCCTGGTGATGACGACCCTGGTCGCGCTGGCCGGCGGCTACGCCCTCGCCCGGTTCGACTTCAAGATCAAGAAGGCGTTCATGCTGGCCCTGCTCTGCACGCAGTTCGTGCCGGGCGCGCTGCTCCTGGTGCCGCTCTTCGAGATCTTCGCCAACCTGCGGATGATCAACTCCCTGGTGAGCGTCATCATCGCCGAGACCGTCTTCCAGCTGCCGCTGTCGATGATCCTGATCAGCGGGTTCATCCGCAACGTGCCGTACTCGCTCGAAGAGGCCGCCTGGGTCGACGGCTGCAACCGGTTCACCGCGTTCCGTATCGTCGTACTGCCGCTGCTGCGGCCCGGGTTGATCGCCGTCGGCTCCTTCGCCTTCGTGCACGCCTGGAACCACTTCCTGTTCGCGCTGATGTTCCTGAGCGACCAGAGCAAACAGACCATCCCCGTCGGCCTCAACACGCTGATGAGCGCGGACAGTGTCGACCTCGGCGCGCTCGCCGCGGGCGGCATCATCGCGGCAGTACCCGTCGTGATCGTGTTCGCCTTCATCCAGAAGTGGCTGATCACCGGGTTCAGCGCGGGGGCGGTGAAGGGATGACGACACGAACGGTTGCCCGATCCGACATGCCTGCGTGTGGCTGTGCCAGGCCTTCAGCCGGGAGCCGGTTCGCCGACCACGATCGCCGAGAACAACGGCACCGCCCTCCACCGGACCGGCACCCTCTTCAACGGCTATCCGGTGGACCTGCCGGCCATCCACAACGCCTGCAACTCGGGCAGCGAACGCGACCTCACGGCCGACGTCGGCTGGACGCCTACCCTGCACACAAAGATCGACAGCGCCGAGACGGCCGACCGAGAGGTGGCACACGGCGCGGGCCCAGGGAGGATCCCATGAGCACCGTAGACATCGTCCTGGCGGGCGCGCGAGGCCACGGCCGCTGGCACCTGGACAACATCCGTCGGCTCCAGGACAAGGGGATCGTACGGCTGGCAGGCATCTGCGAGCTGACCCCGCTGACCGCGGAAGAGATCCCGGAGGGCCTCGGCACGCCCGAGCAGTCCGCCGACTTCGGCGCGCTCCTCGACTCCACCGGCGCCCGGATCGCCGTGATCTGCACCCCGATCCCCACCCACACCGACCTGGCGCTCACGGCCGCCCGCAGGGGCGTGCACCTGCTGCTGGAGAAGCCGCCCGCGCCGTCGTACGCCGAGTTCCGGCGGATGGCCGACGGGGTCGCCGAGGCGCGCGTGGTCTGCCAGATCGGCTTCCAGTCGCTGGGCTCGCACGCCGTCCCCGCGATCCTCGGGATGGTCGCCGAGGGCGCCGTCGGCGAGCTGGTCGGGGTCGGCGGGGCCGGTGCCTGGGTGCGTGCCGAGGCCTACTACCGGCGGGCGCCCTGGGCAGGCAAGCGGCGCCTGAACGGCGTCGACGTCATCGACGGCGTGCTCACCAACCCCCTCGCGCACGCCGTGGCCACCGCACTCGCCGTCAACGGCACCACACGCGCCGAGGACGTCACCGGCATCGAGCTCGAACTGCTGCGCGCCAACGACATCGAGTCCGACGACACCTCCTGCGTCCGCATCACCACCGCACCGGGCCGCAAGGTCACCGTCGCCGCGACCCTGTGCGCCGAGCGGGACGACGAGCCGTACGTCGTCGTGCACGGCACCCGCGGTCGGATCACGTACTGGTACAAGCAGGACCGCGTCCTGCTCCAGCGCGCCGACCGCGGCCCCGAGGAGTACGAGTACGGCCGCACCGACCTGTTGGAGAACCTGGTCGACCACCTCACCGACGGCGCGGACCTCCTGGTCACCCCGGACGCGACGGGCGCCTTCATGAGGGTCGTCGAAGCGATTCGGCAGGCCCCCGACCCGGCCCCGCTGCCGGCCGGCGCCTGGCACCTGCTCCCCGACGAGGGCCGCAGGGTCGTGCCCGGCATCGACGGACTCGTCGCGGCCGCCGCCGACAGTCTCTCCCTCTACTCCGAGCTCGGCGCCACCTGGGCCCCACCGAAAGAGGTGAGCACCTGATGACGACCATCGACTCGCCCGTCCTGCGCGTCGCCGGCCGCCCGGTCGGCCGCTACGTCACCCGGCCCGAACTGCCGGCCAGGCTCTCCCCGCGCCCCTATCTGCACCCCGTGACCACCCTGGCCGGCACGGCGGTCACCGAGCTGAGCCCCGCCGACCACACCCACCACCTCGGCGTCGGTGTCGCCGTTCCCGATGTCGAGGGGCACAACTTCTGGGGCGGGCGGACCTACGTACGCGACCAGGGCCCGACCGAGCTGGACGACCACGGCGCCCAGCGCCACACCTCCTTCCAGCTGCGCGACCCCGACGGCTTCGTGGAGGAACTGCGCTGGGTGGCGTCCGGCGGCGAGCTGCTGCGCGAGCGCCGCACGGTCGCCGCCACCGAACTCACCGACGTCGCCTGGGCGTTGGACTTCACGTTCTCGCTCACGAACGTCACCGACAGGCCGCTGTCGATCGGCAGCCCGGCCACCAGTGGACGCCCCGGCGCGGCCTACGGCGGCTTCTTCTGGCGCGCCCGCAAGGAGCACGACACCCCGCATGTCTTCACCGCCGACCGCGAGGGCGAAGCGGAGGTGCACGCCACCCACGCCGACTGGCTCGCCCTCGCCGGCACCACCTGGACCCTGCTCTTCGCCGGCGCCACGGACACCACCCGCCGCGACCCGTGGTTCGTACGCACCGCCGAATACCCCGGTGTGGGCTCGTCCCTGGCCCACACCGAACGCCTCCCGATCCCACCCGCCGAGACCGTCGTACGGCGCATCATCACCGTCGTCGCCGACGGCCGCCTGAGCCGCAACGAGGCGGCGGCACTGGTCCGCAAGGCGGTGAGCCGGTGACGTACGCCGTCCACTCCGCCCGTACGGACGCTCAGTCACGCCGGTAGGCGCCCGGCCGCAGCCGACCGACAGCAGCTCAACACCCCCCGCAGAGTGCATGTCTCCTTTGGATCCAGAAGAAGAGAGCCGACCCATGAAGAGCAGCATCCGCAGAAGCAGGCGCACGGCCGTCGCCGTCGCCCTGGGCTCCGTGCTCGCGCTGACCGCCACCGCCTGTGGCGACGACGGCAGCGGCAGCGCGGGGGACAAGGGCAACGAGGGCTCCGGCAAGGGCGAGATCACCTTCTGGGACAACAACGGCGGTGTCCGGACCGACATCTGGAAGCAGATCATCGCCGACTTCGAGAAGAAGAACCCGGACATCAAGGTCAACTACGTCGGCATCCCCGCCGCGAGCGCCCAGTCCAAGTACGACACCGCCATCCAGGGCGGCGGCCTGCCGGACGTCGGCGGCGTGGGCACCGCGATGCTCGCCGAGGTCGCCGTCCAGGGCGCGCTGGAGCCACTGGACGGCCGCCTGGCGAAGAGCTCCCTGAACGGCAGACTGAGCCAGAACCTGCTGGAAAGCAGCAAGGCCGCGGGCGGCGGCGACAAGCTGTACCAGATCCCGACCTCGTCCAACAACGGCACCCTGTGGTACCGGACGGACCTGTTCAAGAAGGCCGGTCTGGACGCGCCGACCACCTGGTCGAAGTTCTACGAGGCCGCCGACAAGCTCACCGACAAGAGCAAGAACGAATTCGGCTTCACCATTCGCGGCGGCGAGGGCTCGATCGCGCCGGCGCTGGACGCGTCGTACAGCCAGAGCGGTATCACTTCGTTCTGGAACGGCGACAAGACCACGGTCAACGACCCGAAGAACATCGCCGCGCTGGAGAAGTACGTCGCGCTCTACAAGAAGGACACGCCGTCCGCCGACGTCAACAACGACTTCACCAAGATGGTCGCCCAGTGGGACAGCGGCACGATCGGCATGCTGAGCCACAACCTGGGGTCCTATCAGGACCATCTGAAGGCGCTGGGCGCGGACAAGTTCCGCGGGCTGCCCAACCCGACGCAGGACAACGGCACCCGGGTGCAGATCTCCAACCCGGTGGACGGACTGAGCGTCTTCAGGTCCAGCAAGAACAAATCGGCTGCCTGGAAGTTCGTCGAGTTCGCCCTCTCGCACGAGGAGAACTCGAAGTTCAACCAGTCCGCGGGGCAGATTCCGGCGAACACGGAAGCCGCGCAGGACGCATGGATCCAGAAGGCCGAGCCCACGAAGCTGGCTGCTGCCGCGCTGAACGGGGCTGACACCAAGATTGTGCAGTTGCCGTACTACCTGCCGGACTGGAACACGATTTCCAAGGCCGACAACGAGCCGAACTTCCAGAAGGTCCTGCTCGGAAAGTTGAGCGCGAAGGAGTTTCTGGACACGTTGGCCGATCAGCTGAACAAGGCGCAGGCGGACTGGAAGAAGAACCACTGAGAGGAAGGTGTACGGTCTTGTCGCTTACTCGTAGACAGGTCACCGTGGCTGCCCTCGCGGCCGTTCCCCTCGCCTTTGCGGCCACCGGTACCGCCCACGCCGCACACAGGCAGCGCACGCTCCACATCGCCGGTGATTCCACCGCCGCGCAGAAATACGCCGACGCCGCTCCCGAGACCGGGTGGGGTATGGCGATTCCCTTCTTTCTCAACCAAGGCCTGACCGTCGCCAACCATGCGGTGAACGGGCGCAGTTCGAAGAGCTTCGTCGACGAGGGCCGGCTCGATGTCGTTCTCGGGCTGATCAAGCCCGGCGACTTCCTTCTCGTCCAGTTCGCGCACAACGATGAGAAGAGCGACGACCCCACCCGGTACACCGAGCCCTGGACGACGTACCAGGACTACTTGCGGCTGTACATCGAGGGGGCACGCTCGAAAGGGGCGCGGCCCGTCCTCGCGACGCCCGTCGAGCGGCGCAGGTTCGACGCGGACGGGAACGCCGTGCCGACCCACGGCGAGTATCCGGCGGCGATGCGCGCGCTCGCCGCGCAGGAGCGGGTGGCGCTGCTCGACATCGAGGCGCTGTCGCTCGCGCTGTGGCAGCGGCTCGGGGTCGAGGAGACGAAGGTCTACTTCAACTGGACCGCCACCGAGCAGGACAACACGCACTTCAATCCGCCGGGCGCGATCGCCGTGGCGCGGCTCGTGGCGCGGGAGTTGCTGCGCACGCGGGTGCTCGCGCCGCGAGACGTCATCCGGCTGGACGACGGGATTCCGACGTCCTGGATCACTTGGCCCGAGGCGAGCAGCGCCTCGGTCGCATAACCAAGGAGAGCCGCACAGTGCGTACACAGAAATGTCATGGACGCGTCATAGCATCCGTCGTGGGATGCACCGCCCTGGTGCTCGGCCTCACGGGAACCACCTCCGCGCAGGCCCAGGCCCGGGACCTGGGCCGGCAGACGCTCGGCACGAACGACGGCTGGGGCTCCTACGGCACCGGCACCACCGGCGGCGCGGCCGCCGATGCCGCGCATGTCTACACCGTCACCGACTGGGCCGGCTTCAAGGCCGCCCTCGCCGACGGCGGCAGCGCACCGAAGATCATTCGAGTGCGGGGGACGATCCGCGCCGACGAGCCGGGCTGTGCCTCGTTCGCCGTGCCCGGCTACGACTTCGCCACCTACCTGAAGACCTACGACCCCGCGGTGTGGGGCCGTACCAAGAACCTCGACGGAGAGCCCGCCGACAGCCCCGAGGGCCTGCGCCGCGCCTCCGCCGCCCACCAGGCCTCCTATGTCGAGGCGAACGTCCCGGCCAACACGACGATCATCGGCATCGGCAAGGACGCCGGATTCCAGGGCGCCAACCTGATGATCAAAGGCGTGGACAACGTCATCGTCCGCAATCTGCGCTTCCAGAGCGCCCTCGACTGCTTCCCGCAGTGGGATCCCACCGACACGGCCGTCGGCAACTGGAACTCCGAGTACGACGACGTGACGATCTACGGCGGCACACACGTCTGGATGGACCACAACACCTTCACCGACGGCGACCACCCCGACAGCTCCCTGCCGTCCTACTACGGGCGGATCTACGAGCAGCACGACGGCGAGATGGACATCGTCAAGGGATCCGACCTCATCACCGCGTCCTGGAACGTCTTCGCGGACCACGACAAGACGACCCTCATCGGCAACAGCGACGGCGCCGCCACCGCCGCGATCGACCGGGGCCACCTCAGAGTCACCCTGCACCACAACCTGTACACCAATGTGCTGGAGCGCGCCCCGCGCGTCCGCTTCGGCAAGGTCGACTCCTACGACAACCACTTCGTCGTGGGCGGCGCCGACTACGTGTACAGCTACGGCGTCGGCATGGAGTCCCAGATCGTCGCCGAGCACAACGCGTTCACCCTGCCGGACGGCGTCAAGGCGGGCACGATCCTGAAGAAGTGGAAGGAGGCGCCGATCACCGCCGACGACAACTACGTCAACGGTGAGCCGGTCGATCTGATCGCCGTCCACAACGCGCAGGTGCCGAGCGAAACCCTGCAGTCCGGTGCCGGCTGGACCCCGACCCTGCGGACGAAGGTGGACCCGGCCCAGGCGGTCCCCGGGATCGTCGACCACTGCGCGGGCGCAGGCCACCTGCGCTGACGCTCTCGGCCGGGGCGCCCGGTGCGCCCCGGCCGCTTCTCTCATGAGCCGCACCGCGAAGGAGCACCCGCATGCCCTCGCCCTCACTTCGTCCTCAACTCTCCATGTCCAGAAGGGGTTTCCTCACCGCGAGCGCCGGGGTTGCCGCCGCGCTCGGGCTCGCCTCGACGCCCGCGCGGGCCGACGCGCAGGAGCGCCCGTTCGGCCGGTACGGTTCCCCGGCCCGCCGCCTCACGCCCGGCACCCTCTACGTCGACCCACAGGGCCGCGGCGACTTCGCGACCGTCCAGGCCGCCGTATCCGCAGCCACCGGCACCGGCCGCACTCTCGTCCTCGCCCCCGGCGTCTACCGGGAGACGGTCGCCGTCGACGTCACCCGTACGGAGGCGACCTGGATCGGCGCCTCCGAGGACCCCCGTGACATCGTGATCGTGTACGACAACGCGGCCGGCACCCCCAAGCCCGGCGGCGGCACCCACGGCACCACGGGTTCCGCCACCACGACCGTGCAGGCGGACGGCTTCACCGCCCGCTGGATCACCTTCGCCAACGACTGGCTGCGCGCCGACCACCCCGACATCACGGGCACGCAGGCGGTGGCCATCAAGGTGCAGGGGGACAGGAGTTCGTTCACCCACTGCCGTTTCCTCGGCCACCAGGACACCCTGTACGCCGACTCGATGGCGCTCGGCACCTTCGCCCGGCAGTACTACTCGCACTGCTATGTCGAAGGGGACGTCGACTTCGTCTTCGGGCGGGCGACCGCGGTGTACGAGGACTGCCACTTCCGGACGCTGAACCGCACCGACCTGGCCGCCGCCCCCTACGGCTTCGTCTTCGCCCCCTCCACGGCGGTCGCCAACCCGCGCGGCCACCTGGTGACGCGGAGCCGCGTGAGCAGCGAAGCCCCGGACGGCTCCTACAAGCTGGCCCGGCCCTGGGTGCCCGGCTCCGACACCACCGCCCGCCCGATGCTCACCGTCCGGGACACCCACCTCGGGCGCGGGATCGACGCGGTCGCGCCCTACACCAACATGTCGGACACCTATCCCTGGCAGAACCAGCGGTTCGCCGAGTACCACAACACCGGACCCGGCGCCGCGATCACCGTCCCCGAGAACCGGCCCCAACTCACCGACGCCCAGGCCGAGTCGGCGACCCGGGAGGCCTACCTCGGCGACTGGAAGCCGTGGCAGGAGGCCTGCTGACATGCGCCGACGCACTCTTCTGGCGGGCATCACCGCAGGCCTGGCCACCGCCGGAGCCGGTCCCGCCTTCGCGGGCGCCCGCCGTCCTGTCCTGCACGTCCGCCCCGGCGGCTCCGTCCAGGCGGCCGTGGACGCGGTGGACGGACCCGGGGCGACGATCGTGGTACATCCGGGGACGTACCGCGAGGTCGTCAAAATCCCTTCTGACAAAGGTGGGTTGACGATCCGCGGCGCCACCCGCGACCCGCGTGACACCGTCGTCGTCTTCGACCACGCGAACGGCACGAAGAAGCCCGACGGCACGACATTCGGGACGCCGGGCTCCGCCACCTTCACCTCCGCGGCCCCCGGACTGACCGTCCGCGATCTGACCCTCGCCAACGACTGGCTGCGCGCCGACCACCCGGACATCACCGGCACCCAGGCGGTTGCCGCATATGTGACGGGTGACCGGTCGAGCTTCGAGAACGTCCGCCTCCTGGCCCACCAGGACACCCTCTTCGTCGACACGACGGCGCTCGACGCCTTCGACCGGCAGTACTTCCACCGCTGCTACGTCGAGGGTGACGTCGACTTCGTCTTCGGGCGGGCGACCGCCGTGTTCGAGGAGTGCCACTTCCACACGCTGCAGCGGGACGTGACCTTCACGCCCAAGGGCATGGTCTTCGCCCCCTCCACCGCCCGCGCCAACCCGCACGGGATCCTGGCCGTCCGTTCCCGCATCACCTCCGGCGCCGAGGAGGGGGCGTACAAGCTGGCGCGGCCCTGGGTCCCGTCGTACGAGACGACCGCCTGGCCGTCCCTCGTCGTCCGGGACACCCGGATCGGGCCCGGCATCGACTCCGTCACGCCCTACGTCAACATGCGGGACGCCCACCCCTGGCAGACCATGCGGTTCAGGGAGTACCGCAACACGGGCCCGGGGGCCGTGGTCACGGTTCCGGAGAACCGGCCTCAACTCACCGCGGATGAGGCGCGGTTGCATACGCGTGAGGCGTACCTCGGCGATTGGCGCCCTTGTGTGTAGGCGCTCCGCCGGGTGTCCCGCAATGGGCCGTCGGTCTCCTGCGGGTCCGTCGTGGCCGGTCACGCCCGCGCGGCGGAAGCCGTATGTCCCATGCAGCCTCGCACCCCTTCAGGGCGCTGCCTGCACGGCTCACGAGAAGCTGCGCGCCGTCTGGCGCTCCCGCCTTCAGCCGGCTCGACACCGTCCTGTGAACCCCACAAGAACCCGTACGAGAAAGGAACCGCTCTCCATGTCTCGTCGTACCGCACTCGCCACCGCCGCAGCCCTGGCCGTGGGCGCCGGTCTCGCCGTGCTCCCCACCCAGGCCCAGGCCGCCACCGTGGTCGTCAGCAACTCGACCGATCTGTCCAACGCCATCAAGAACGCCACCGCCGGCACCGTCATCCAGGTCCGCGGCGGCACCTACTACCCGACGGCCACCCTGCAGTCCACGGCCAACGGCACCTCCTCCGCGCCGATCACCCTCACCGCGTACGGCTCGGAGACCGTCAAGATCGACGGGTCCTCGCTGCCGTCCGGTTCCTGGATCTTCAAGCTGACCGCGGACTACTGGAACGTCTCCGACATCACCTTCCAGAACTCCCCGGACAGCGCCGTCGTCTGCCAGTCCTGCACCGGCACCAACTGGAACAACATCAAGACCATCAACGGCGGTGACTCCGGCTTCACGCTCACCGGCGACGGCACGGTCAACAACACCGTCAAGAACCTGGACAGTTACGGCAACTACGACGCCGCCAGTCACGGCCAGAACGCGGACGGCGTCGCCATCAAGTTCGGCTCCGGCACCGGCAACCTGGTCACCGGAGCGCGCCTCTACAACAACTCGGACGACGGCATCGACCTGTGGTCCTTCTCCTCGCCGGTCACCATCGAGCACTCCTGGTCCTTCGGCAACGGCGTCAACCGCTGGGGCGACTCCGCCTTCGAGGGCAACGGCAACGGCTACAAGCTGGGCGGCAACGGCGTCACCGTCGCCCACGTCGTCAACAACTCCGCCGCCTGGGGCAACGCGGGCAACGGCTTCACCGAGAACTCCAACACCGGCTCGATCACCGTCAACCGCACCACCGCCTACGCCAACGGCAAATGGGGCTACTACTTCGCCACCAGCTCCGCCAGGCTCGGCAAGAACCTCGCGGTCGGCAACGGCAGCGGCTCGGTCACCAAGGGCTCCGCGGTCACCTCGTCCGGCAACAACTGGGACTCCGGGATCTCGACCCCGGCCTTCAAGTCGACGGACGCCTCCACGACGTACAACGCCCGTAGCTCCAGCGGCACCCTGCCCGCGACGACGTTCCTGACGACGGGGAGCACCACGATCGGGGCGACGATGAACTGAGCCGTACCGATCCGGAACCGTCCCGTCCAGGGCGCTTGACCCGTTTTTTGCCTGTGGAAGAGATATCGATCAGGCAACGGGCCTCGCGCCCGCCGGGGTGACGCGCGTAGAAACCTGTCATGCATAAGCCACTGCGTATCGCGGCGATCGCCGCAGCGTGTGCCCTCGCCGGCGGCGCCCTCTACGGGGCCGGTGCGGCCACGGCCGGCCAGTCCACGGCCAACTCCACCCACGAGCCGTACAACATCGGCCTCCTGGTGAAGGACATCGACACCTACTACGGCACCACGGCCGACGCCAACGGCGTGTACCAGGCGTCCCCGGACAGCCCGTACGCCCAGGATCTGGCACACATCGACGCCGCCGCCAGGAAGTACATGGACCAGGCCGCCCGCAAGGCGCACCACCGGGGCGAGAAGCCCGCGGTCATGTTCGACATCGACGACACGCTGCTGCTCAGCCTCGACTACGAGAAGCGCTACAACTACACGTACAACCCCACCACCTGGGCCGACTACGTGAACAAGGCCGACCGCCCGGGCGTGTTCGGCAGCGCCGAGCTGGTCCGGTACGCCGAGTCCAAGGGCGTCGAGGTCTTCTACAACTCGGGTCTGAGCGAGGCGCAGCGCACCGCCGCCGTCGCGAACCTGAAGAAGATCGGCGCCGATGTGAACCTCGACGCCGACCACATGTTCCTCAAGGACAAGGCGAACCCGCCGGCCTATCTGAGCGCCTGCGCCACGCCGGGCACCTGGACCTGCACGACCGTGCAGTACAAGTCCGGCACCCGCAAGCACATCGAGGACGACCTCGGCTACGAGATCGTCGCCAACTTCGGCGACCAGTACTCGGACCTGGACGGCGGCTACGCCGACCGCTCCTACAAGCTGCCGAACCCGACCTACTTCGTCAGCTGAGCACGTCCCCCCGCGCCCCTTTCGGGGCGTAAAGCGCCCCCGTCGGTCGTCACCGGCGGGGGCGCTTCTTCTGCTGACCGAGGGGGGCTCAAGTCAGCAGGTCCAGGCAGTCGAACGACGTGCCGGCGCTGAGATAGGCCGTGCCGCCCGAACCGCTCACGATGTTGATCTTCAGGACGTTGTACTGGGAGGTGTCCGTCTTCCACGCACTGTTAGGGACGTTGAAAGTGAAGCTGTGGTTGTTTCCACGGTACGAACCCGTGGTGAGGGAACGAGTCGAGGGCTGTGTGGGTGCTGTGGGAATGGCCGAAACCCAGTCGTTCACGGTCACCCGCGGCCGCCCGCCGGCGAACGCGTCCGTCACTCCGACCCGCAGCGTGTGCGCGGCCGCGGCCTGCGCCTTGGTCAGCTTGAAGTAGACGAGGATGCCGTCGTTGACGTCCTGCCACATGTACGCCGGGAAGGACGCGGCCTCGCTGCCGCCGCCGATGGTGACGTTGCCGGTCCACTTGGCCGCGCGGCCGTCGGAGGGATGCGCGTACGTCATCAGCTCGGCGTTCTTGAACTCGCCGGGTGTGCCGTCCCAGTCGCCGAGCCGCCAGACGGCGGAGGCGGCGGACGGGTCGCCGGTGATGCTCAGGGTGTGCAGGGACGTCGTGGCGCCCGCCGTCACCTTCACCGACTCGGTGTGCACGGCGAGTTCGCCCTTGTGGACGGTCAGCGTGTACGTCCCCGGAAGCATCCCCTTGCAGGAGAAGGCGCCCGTGCCGGCCGCGGCCTTCGCCCAGTACTGCGCGTCCGCGTTCGCGAAGCCCACGGTGTAGGGGTACTTGGCGTCCATGCCCTTCAGGCCGACGCCCGCCACCTTGCCGCGGCCCGCCTTGCCGACCCAGCCGGTGATGCCGAGCCCGTCCACCCATGAGGTGTCCAGGTTCGCCGGGAAGAGCGAGGAGGAGGGGGCGCCGCCGTCGGTGAGGGCGATGACGTACGGGCCCTGCAGACCGAAGCGCTCCGCCTCCGTCTGGGCCTCGTTGTAGTGCAGGATCTCGTACAGGCCTGCGCCGCCGTCGTTCGAGTGCCGCAGCAGGGAGCGGTAGAAGGGGCCGCCGGAGGCCTTCTCGTGGTTGGAGCGGACCATCCAGAGACCGACCGAGCCGGCGGTGAAGCCGACGTAGTCGTAGTCGATGGTCCGCTTGCCCGAGTAGTGCTTGGAGTGGGTCGTGCCGTCCGGGCTCCTCCAGACGTCACCGGCCTCGATGATCTTGTCTCTCGTCGAGTCCCAGGCGTCCGAGCCGGTGTTGGGGAACATGCCGGGCTTGAGGCGGACGATGTAGCGGGTCGCCGTGAAGGACGCGTCGGCCTTGTTCGTCCACAGGTAGACGTTGTTCTGGCCGCTGCGGGCCGCGTACCACTGGGTGATCGCGCCGTGCACGACCTTGATCAGGATCGTCGGGCCCGACTGCTTGATGGTGACGGTGGAGGCCCCGAGCCCCGACTCGACGTGCGAGTGCTTGCCGCCGTAGCCCTCGTACTCCTTGCCCTTGTAGACGAGGGACGTGAGGTCACCGGTCGTCTTGGAGACCTTGAAGACGAGGGAGGAACCGGTGTCGACGACGTAGTTCCTGCCGTCGTCCTGGTAGCCGAAGGCCGCGGCGGACGCGGACGACAGCAGGCCGGCGCCTCCCGCCACGGCGGCGCCGGTGGCGGCGACGCCGAGCGCGGAGGCCCCGAGCACCCGGCGGCGGGTGAGATGTCTCTTGTGCGTGCTCAAGGGGCGCAATCCCGTCGTACTTGAATGTTCACTCAGCTGCAGGTGAAGAGGACGTCCTCTGCTTCCTGGTTGCCGCCGCCGAGGAAAGGGTTGCCGCCCTCTTCAAGATTTTGCGCGAGCTTCTGCGCAGTTGGATCTACGAGTCGCCCGCGTGGGCCGCGAAGTCGCCGCCGACCGCACGCTGCGTGCCGCCCGCCGTGGCCGTGACGGCGTAGGTGTCGTCCTTGGCGTCCCGGCCGCCTCGCTGGTGGTTGTACTGCCCGGCGAACACCCACTGGCCCTTGGGGACCGTACGGCCCGCCTTGAGCGTCCAGGTGTAGACGAGGAAGCCGTTCTGCTCGCCGACCGCGAGGTCGAAGTCCTGCTCCGGCAATGAGCGCCAGGCCCCGGTCGAGCTGACCCCTCCGGTCTGGGCGACCCTCAACTGCACCGTCAGGGCGGTCAGCTGTTCGCTCGTCCTGACCGTGATGTCGCTCTGCGCCCAGAAGTCGTTGCCGTGCGGGTCCACCGAGCCGTCCGACCACAGCGGACCGTCGCTCCCACGGGCGGCGGGCGTCAGCACGGAGGCGGAGGGCTTGCCGGAAGGGGAGTTGCTCGGCTTGTGGGACGGCCGGGGAGAGCTCGGTGTCCGGTCCACCGGCGGGACGGGCGCCCGGCTCGTCGCATCGGGGGACGGCGTGGGCGTCGGCGAGACCGAGACCGTCTGCCGCTGCGGGGTGTGGTCCTTCACCGCGGAGGCCACCGCGTAACCGCCGACCGCGAGCATGCCCGCGACCGCGGCCGTCGCACCCACCACCCGGGCCCAGCCCCACACCGGCGGACGGGTCGCCCGGTGGTCGGAGCGGCTGTGCTCGCTCATGCCCCGCTCGATCCGGGCCAGGATCCTGGCCCGGTCCGGCTGGTGTGCCTCGGCCGTTTCGTGCAGCCGGGCGCGCAGCTCGTCGTGCACGTCCTGCTGCCTCATCGGTCCGTTCCTCCACTGTCGCCGCCGCGCGCCATCGCCGCGTGCACCTTGTGCGGTACGCCCTGGGAGCCGAGGATCTTCTGCAGCTCGGCCATTCCCTTGGACGTCTGGGACTTAACCGTACCCACGGAAACACCCAGAGCGAGAGCGGTGTCCTTTTCCGACAGGTCGAACGCATGCCGGAGCACCACACACGCCCGTTTCCTGAACGGCAGCCTGCGCAGCGCCTCCTGGACGTCGACAACGCCTGCTATGTCGGGATTCTCGGTCTTCTCCTCGCGCTGCGACCAGAACAGCGAGATCCGCCGGCGCTCACGCACGGCGCTGCGGATCCGGGTGCGGGCCAGGTTGGCGACGACTCCGCGGGCGTAGGCGACCGGGTGGTCCGCGGCGCGCACCCGGTCCCAGCGGTGCCACAGGGTGAGCAGTGCGTCGGCGGCCAGATCGTCGGCGGCGTCCGCCTCGCCGGTCAACAGATGGGCGAACCGGGACAGTTCTGCGTAGTGCCGCTCGAAGAAGGCATGGAACTCCACGGAGGCTGCATCGTCGACGACAGTGCCCACGGGCGACCTCTCTGCGTGTGGCATGTAGATGACATGTGAGACATGTGATCATCCGGAGGAGGCCCGGACGAAATCCGGAGCGTAGCAGTGATCAAGCCGCCGGGCTCGTACGGGGCTTCGAATCCGTACGGCACCTCGAACGAAGTCTGGCGGGCCGATCGATTCCGTAACACGGAGAAAACCTGAAACGGGTTCACCGCGGGAACAATCCAGCCAGCATCCGCACACTGATCAATCAGGCACCTAGGAGCACCCGCCATGTCCGACACCAGGAAGACGGCCGAGCGGCCGAGTGCCGCGCCACCAGCGGCGAACGGCGTCGACCGGTACTTCAGGATCTCCGAGCGGGGATCCACCTTCGGCCGGGAGATACGCGGCGGCTTCGCCACGTTCTTCACGATGGCCTACATCCTTGTCCTGAATCCCATCATCCTCGGCTCCGCGAAGGACAAGTTCGGCCACAGCCTCGACACCGGTCAACTCGTCACCGCCACCGCCCTGGTGGCCTGTGTGATGACGATCATCATGGGCGTCGGCGGCAACCTCCCGCTCGCCATCGCCGCGGGCCTCGGCCTCAACGCCGTCGTCGCCTTCCAGCTCGCCCCGCTGATGAGCTGGTCCGACGCGATGGGACTCGTCGTCCTCGAGGGCATCCTGATCTGCGTCCTGGTCGTCACCGGACTGCGGAAGGCGATCATGGACGCCATTCCGCAGCAGCTCAAGCAGGCGATCGGCGTCGGCATCGGGCTGTTCATCGCCTTCATCGGCTTCGTGGACGCCGGGTTCGTCAGCCGGATCCCGGACGCGGCACAGACCACCGTGCCCGTGCAGCTCGGAGCCGTGGGCCGGCTGACCGGCTGGCCCGTCCTCGTCTTCTGTCTCGGCGTGCTGCTCACCATCGCGCTGCTCGCGCGCAAGGTGAAGGGCGCGATCCTGATCAGCATCGTGACCATGACGATCGTCGCGATCATCATCGACGCGGTGGCGGACATCAAGAGCTGGGGGCTGACCACCCCGCATGTGCCCGACAAGATCGTCTCCACCCCCGACTTCGGGCTCATCGGTCACTTCAGCCTGTTCGGCGGCTTCGCCAAGGCCGGCATCCTCACCGCCGTCCTGCTGGTGTTCACCCTGATCCTGTCGGACTTCTTCGATGCCATGGGCACCATCGTCGGCATCAGCGCGGAGGCCGGACTGCTCGACGAGCAGGGGCAGGTGCCGGGGATCGGCCGCGTGCTGTTCATCGACGGCGCGGCGGCGGTGGCCGGCGGTCTGGGGTCCGCCTCCTCCAACACCGCTTACATCGAGTCGGCGGCGGGTGTCGGAGAGGGTGCGCGCACCGGCTTTGCGAACCTGATCACCGGTGGGTTGTTCGGGCTCGCACTGTTTCTGACGCCGTTGCTGACGATCGTGCCGCTGCAGGCGGCTGCGCCCGCGCTGATCGCGGTCGGGTTCCTGATGATGACGCACGTCAAGCACATCGACTGGGACCGGTACGAGATCGCCATCCCGGCGTTTCTGACCATCGCCGCGATGCCGTTCACCTACTCGATCACCGACGGCATCGGGGCGGGGTTCCTGGCCTACGTCCTCATCAAGGCGGTGCTGGGGAAGGCGAAGGAGGTGCACTGGCTGCTGTGGGGGGTTTCGGCCCTCTTCCTGGTGTACTTCGCCATTGACCCGGTGGAGCAGATCCTGGGCGTGAAGTAGCAAACCGGACTCAGTTCTTGAGGGCCGCCTCCATCACGGCCTTGGCCACGGGGGCGGCCAGGCCGTTGCCGCTGACCTCCGAGCGGGCCGCGTCCGACTGCTCGACCATCACCGCCACGGCGACCTCCTTGCCGCCCTCCTTGCCGTAGGACGTGAACCAGGCGTACGGCGTCTTGCTGTTGTTCTCGCCGTGCTGGGCGGTGCCGGTCTTGCCGCCCACGGTGGCGCCCGATATCTGGGCGTTCGTGCCGGTGCCCTGCTCCACCACCGTCTGCATCGCGGACTGCAGTTGCCCGGCGGTCGAGGAGCTGACGATCTCCTTGCTGCTCGCGCTGTCGTCGTAGTTCTTCAGCACGTCACCGCCGCTGTCGGTGATCTGCGAGACCATATGCGGAGAGACCAGCTTGCCGCCGTTGGCTATGGCGGCGGACACCATGGCCATCTGGAGCGGGGTCGCGGTGACGTCGTACTGCCCGATGCCCGTCAGAGCCGTGGAGGACCTGTCCATGTTCGAGGGGTAGACGCTGGTGTAGGCCCGCACCGGCACGTCCTGCTGCGTGTCGTTGAAGCCGAACTTCTCGGCCATCGCCCTCACCTTGTCCTGGCCGAGGTCGACGGCCATCTTCGCGAAGACGTTGTTGCAGGAGTACTGCAGCGCGGTGCGGATCGTCGCGTTCTCGCAGGGCGCGTTCGGGTTCTCGTTGGACAGGTCGCGGGTGGTGCCCGGGAGCGTGTACGGATCCGGGCTCTTCGTCTTCTCGTCCACCGACGAGTACAGCCCGTCCTCCAACGCCGCGGCGGCCACGACCAGTTTGAACGTCGAGCCCGGCGGCAGCGGCTGGCGCAGCGCGCGGTTGGTCAGCGGCTTGTCGGGGTCGTCGTTGAGCTTCTTCCAGGCCGTGCCCGCGGTGTTGGCGTCCGTCAGCGTCGACGGGTCGAACGACGGCGTCGACACCACCGCCAGGATCCTGCCCGTCTTCGGATCGATCGCGACGGCCCCTCCCTTCTTGTCGCCGAGCGCGTCGTACGCCGCCTTCTGCACATCCGGATCGATCGTCGTGACCACGTTGCCCGGGTCGGCCCGCTTGCCGGTGATCGTGTCCATCACTGTCTTGAGGCGGTTGTCCGTCCCGTCGAGGAGGTCCTGGTAGATGCCCTCCAGCTGGGTCGGCGCATACGCCTGCGAGGCGTAGCCCGTCACCGCCGCGTACAACTTGCCGTTCTTGTACGTGCGCTTGTACTTGAGGTCGCTGTTCTTCGTCACCGCGGAACCGGTGATCGCATTGCCGCCCACGATGATGTTCCCGAGCGGGTCCGCGTACGTCTGGATCGCGTTGCGCCGGTTGTACTTGTCGTCCGCGAGGGCCTTGCCGTCGTAGAACTGCACCCAGGTCGCCCTGACCAGCAGAGCGATCACCAGCAGCAGTGTGAAGACGGCGGCCCGCCTGATCGTCTTGTTCATCCCACTCGGAAGACGACCGGAAGCGGGTCGATCGTTCCCGTGTGTCCGGCTTTCTCATCGGACGCTCATCCACGGCGGTGTCAGGCGTCCAGCGCGAGCACGAACTCCTCGATCTCCTCGCCGCGCGCGTTGGCGAACCCGGAGGCCCGGGCGGTCACCCGGAATCCGCACTTGCCGAGGACCCGCAGGGAGCCGGTGTTGTCGGCGGCCGCACGGGCGTACAGCGGACGCTCGGGCACCTGGGCCACCAGCTCCCGCAGCGCCGCCGTGGCGATGCCCCGGCCCCAGTGCGCGCGGTCGATCCAGTAGGTGACCTCGCGCTCGCCCGGCTCGCCGTACACCGCGGCGCTGCCCACCACGTCACCGTCGGCCAGGACCGTGCGCAGCACGTCCCCGGAGGCCCGGATCCGTTTCCAGTGGGCCTCGAAGGCGTCCCGGTCGGCCGGGTCCTTCGGGGTGAACGCGGCCATGCGCAGCGCCTCTGGATCGTTCATCTGCCGGAAGAAGACCGGCAGATCGCTGTCGTGCACTTCACGGAGTACGACGTCCATGACGCCGAAGCCTATGAGTCAGAGCCTCCGGGTCGCCAGGGTCAGCCGGTCGCGCGCGTCGAACAGGGCGTCCTTGACCATCTGTTCATGGGCCGGGGTCAGCCGCGCCACCGGCACCGAGCAGCTGATCGCGTCGCGCGCCGGAGTGCGGTAGGGGATGGCCACTCCGAAGCAGCGCAGGCCCAGCGTGTTCTCCTCGCGGTCCACGGCGAAGCCCTGCTCCCGGACCTGGTGCAGCTCCTCGATGAGCTTCTCCCGGTCGGTGATGGTGTTCTCGGTCAGCGCCGGCAGGGTCTCCGGGAGCATCTTGCGGACCTGCTCGTCGGTGTACGTGCTCAGCAGCGCCTTGCCCAGCGAGGTGGAGTGCGCGGGCAGCCGGCGCCCCACCCGGGTGAACGGGCGCAGATAGTGCTGCGACTGCCGGGTGGCCAGGTACACCACGTTCGTGCCGTCCAGGCGGGCCAGGTGGATGGTCTCCGTGGTGTCGTCCGACAGCCGGTCCAGGGTCGGGCGGGCCGCCGCCACCACCTCGTCGCCGTCGATGTACGAGGTGCCGACCAGCAGTGCCCGCACCCCGATGCCGTACCGCGTGCCCGTCGCGTCCGTCTCCACCCAGCCCAGCTCCACCAGGGTGCGCAGCAGCATGTACAGACTGGACTTGGGATACCCGACGGCCTCCTGCACCGAAGCGAGGGAGTGCATACCGGGCCGGCCGGCGAAGTATTCGAGCAGCTCGACCGTCCGCACCGCGGACTTGACCTGTGCCCCGCCGCCTGTCTCGGCTACCGACATCGCCCTTGACCCCTTCGTTCGACGGGAAATAGTCTCCAACAGCATATTCATCATCAGAGACAGCGTTCAGTATATCGAACGACCCTGGTGGATGACCCAGATACTGCGGCAATACAAGCAGGACATACCGCAAGACATACGTGGAGGGACCCGCGGTGGCAGCAGCACCAGTCTGGAGTGTCGACCCCCGTACCGGGAAGCAGCGTGAACAGGTTGCGGTGGAGGCCACAGCCCAGGAGGTGGACACCGCCGTCCGCGCCGCACACGCCGCGCGCGGCGCCCTCGCCGACCGCGCGGTCCGCTCGGCCTTCCTGCGCACCGCCGCCGAGCAGCTGCAGGCGGCGAAGGACGGGCTCGTCGAGACCGCGGACGCCGAGACCGCGCTCGGTCCGGTCCGGCTCACCGGCGAACTCGCCCGGACCTGCTACCAGTTGCGGGCCTTCGCGGACATCGTCGACGAGGGCGCCTTCCTCGACGTGATCATCAACCACCCCGACGACACCGCGACCCCGCCCATCCCTGACCTGCGCCGCTACAAGGTGCCCCTGGGCGTCGTCGCCGTCTACTCGGCCTCCAACTTCCCCTTCGCCTTCTCCGTCGCCGGCGGCGACACCGCGAGCGCGCTCGCCGCGGGCTGCCCGGTCGTCGTCAAGGCCCACCCCGACCACCCGGCCCTGTCCGAGCTGGTCGCCAAGGTGCTGCGCCGGGCCGCCGCCGCGCACGGCATCCCCGAGGGCGTCGTCGGCCTGGTCCACGGCTTCGAGGCCGGCGTGGAGCTGGTCAAGCACCCCCTCGTCGCGGCGGCCGGCTTCACCGGTTCCGTACGGGGCGGCCGGGCCCTCTTCGACGCCGCCGCCGCACGCCCGACCCCGATCCCCTTCCACGGCGAGCTGGGCTCCCTGAACCCGGTCGTCGTCACCGAGGCCGCGGCCGCCGAGCGCGCCGAGGCCATCGGCACGGGCCTCGCCGGGTCGATGACGCTGGGCGTCGGCCAGTTCTGTGTGAAGCCGGGCCTGGTGCTCGCGCCGAGCGGTGCGGCGGGCGACCGCCTGGTCAAGTCCCTCACGGACGCGGTGAGCGACACCGACGCCGGAGTCCTGCTGGACCACCGCATGCGCGACAACTTCATCGCCGGGGTCGCCGAGCGGGCCGAGCTTCCCGAGGTCGAGTCCCCGGTGACACCGGGCGCGGGCGGCGAGCACACGGTGAGCGCCGGGTTCCTGACGGTCTCGGCGGACAAGCTGGCCGAGGAAGGCCAGTACGACCTGCTCCTGGAGGAGTGCTTCGGGCCGGTCACCGTGGTGGCCCGCTACGAGGACGAGGCCCAGGTACAGGCGGTGCTGTCGCGGCTGCCGGGCAATCTCACGGCGACGGTTCATCTGTCGTCGGAGGAGGCGGCCGGGGAGGGCCGCGGCGCGGAGCTGCTGGCCGAGCTGACGCCGCTCGCGGGCCGCGTGCTGGTGAACGGCTGGCCGACGGGAGTCGCGGTGGCCCCCGCCCAGCACCACGGCGGCCCGTACCCGGCGACCACGTCCACGTCCACGTCGGTGGGCGGCACCGCCATCGAGCGGTGGATGCGGCCGGTGACGTACCAGACGGCTCCGGAGGCGATCCTTCCGCCGGAGCTTCGGGACGACAACCCGCTGGGGCTGCCCCGGCGGTTCAACGGGCGGCTGGAGCGTTAGCGCTTCCTGAGAGACTATGCGGATGGACGTTGAACTCTCCCAACTGCCCTTCCGTCTCCGCACCTACGGCCCCAACGGGCACTGGTTGTACGAGGACGGGATCCTCAGCGGATGGGCAGGTCCCCGGCAGGACCGGTTCGTGCCGCCCACCGGGGAGGCGCTGGAGCCCGCCTCCGACGCGCCCCGGTTGCTCGGGGCGCCCGAGGGGGACTTCCAGCTGATCGCGCGCGTCACGGTCGGGTTCGCCGCGGCCTTCGACGCGGGGGTCCTGTACGTCCATGTCGGCGAGCGGGCCTGGGCCAAGCTCTGCCTGGAGTACTCCCCGGACGTGCCCACCGTCTGCACGGTGGTCACCCGGGGGCACTCCGACGACGCCAACTCCTTCACCGTGGACGGCAGTTCGGTCTGGCTCCGGGTGAGCCGCACCGGCCGCGCCTTCGCCTTCCACGCCTCCCGGGACGGCAGGCGCTGGACCTTCATCCGCCTCTTCACCCTGGGCAACGAGAAGGAGACCGGCGACGCCCTCGTCGGCTTCATGACCCAGTCACCGATGGGGGAGGGGTGTGTGGTCACGTACGACCACATAGAGTTCCGCCCCAACTGGCCGGCAGATCTGCGAGACGGAAGTTGACGCCGGTCGCCACTCCAGCCCGTCCGGCGTTCGAGGACGAGGCCCCTCAAGGGCCGAACGGGGGCCTGGGGGCGGAGCCCCCAGCGCCTACCGCAACCGAGACGTGGCCGCACCCGTCAGCGCGAGCAACCCCGCACCGATCGCCAGGCTGAGCCGCATTCCCCCGGTGAACCCATGGGACACCAGCGTCCCGAAGACGGCGATCCCCAAACCCCCCGCCACCTGCCGCGCAGCGTTGAGCACACCGGCCGCGAGCCCGGCTCGCTCCGCCGGCACCGCGTCCATCATCGCGGCCGTCAGCGGCGGCACCGTCAGCGCGCAGCCCAGGGCCAGCGGTACGAGCAGCGCGGCCGCCAGGACGGAAGACGTGCCGGCGTCGACGTACAGCAGGACCAGCAGTCCCACGACGGCCAGCCCCTGCCCCACCAGCATCGGCAGCCGCGGCCCGTACCGCCCCGCGAGCTTGCCCGCCGCCACGTTCGTCACCGCGATCAGGCCCGTCATGGGCAGGAACGCCAGCCCGGCGTGCAGCGCGGACAGGCCCTGGACCTGCTGGAAGAAGAGGGAGAAGACGAACACCACGCTGTAGAAGGCCACGCTCACCGCCGCGCCCGCCGCGACCGCCACCGCCACCGTCCGGTTGCGGAAGAGCCCGAGGGGGACGACCGGATGCGGGCTGCGGGACTCCACGCGGAAGAAGACCACGGCCGCCAGGACGGCGACGGCCAGGGCCGCCCATCCCGCCGTACCGCCCTCGATCGCCGCGAACGTCAGACCCGTGAGCGCCACCACCGCCGTCGCCTGCCCCGGCAGGTCCAGGGGTGAGGGGCGCCGTTCGGAGCGCGGGGCCCGCACGAGCAGTGCCACGATCAGCGCCCCCACCGGCAGATTGACGAAGAAGATCCCGCGCCAGTCCCACGCGGTGGTCAGCAGGCCGCCCGCCACCGGGCCGAGCGCCACCGCCACCGAACCGCCGGCGGCCCAGGCCGCCACCGCACGCGCACGGCGCTTCGGCTCCGGGTACGCCTGCCGCACCAGCGACAGCGAGGCCGGGAGCACGACGGCGGCCGCCGCGCCCTGCACCACCCGCGCGCCGATCAGTGACGGCAGGTTCGGCGCCAGCCCGCAGACCGCCGAGGCGAGCGTGAAGACCGTCGTGCCGAGCGCGAACGCGCGGCTCGCCCCCGCCCGGTCCGCGAAGGCGCCGGTGGACAGCATCAGCGCGGCGAAGGGAAGGGTGTACGCGTCCACCACCCACTGCAGGCCGGACATCCCCGCGCCGAGGGAGGAGCCGATCGCGGGCAGCGCCACGTTCACCACGGACGCGTCGAGGCAGATCAGCGCGAAGCCGAGCAGGGCGGCGGTGAGGGTGAGCCCGGGAGAAGGCCGCTCGGACGTCAACTCCCCTTCGGTGAGGGCGGGTTGTACGTCCTTGAGGATCCGGTCGGTCGACATGACTCCATGCTGCGGATCCGGGCCGTCGTACAGTAGTGGCCCGAATGCCATGCACCCGGAGGTTCTGGCCATGTCCGACCGGCTCGCCCCGCACCGCATCGCCGTGATCGCGCCGTCGCCCGTCTCGATGTTCAACCTGGCCATCCCCGAGCTGCTGTTCGGCAAGGTCGAGGTGGCCGGGCGGCCGGGCTACGACGTGGTCATCTGCGCCGCCGAGCCAGGGCCCGTACCCACCAGCGGAGGGCTCGACCTGTATGTGCGCGACGGGCTGGAGGCCGTGCGGGAGGCGGACACGGTGGTCGTGGCCGGCACGGGCGCGCCCTACGAGCCGGACCCGCGGATCGTGGCCGCCGTCCGCGAGGCCGCCGACGCCGGCAAGCGGATCGCGTCCCTGTGCACCGGCGCCTTCCAACTCGCCGAGGCGGGCCTGCTCCAGGGCCGCAAGGCGACGACGTACTGGGCACACGCCGAAGAACTGCGCCGGCGCTACCCGCAGGTCGACCTCCAGGGAGACGTGCTGTACGTCCAGGACGGCCCGTACGTCACGGCGTCCGGCTACGCCGCCGGCATCGACCTCTGTCTGCACGTCATCCGCACCGACTACGGCGCCGCCGTCGCCAATGAGGTCGCCCGGCTCGCCCTCGTCGCCCCCGTACGGCCGGGCGGCCAGACCCAGTTCACGCACACCCCGCTGCCGCCCGAGCGCGGCACCGTCTGCGCCGACACCCGCGGCTGGGCCATGCGCAACCTCGACAAGCCACTCACCCTGACCGACCTGGCCCGCCACGCGGGCGTCTCGGTGCGCACCCTCACCCGTCGCTTCCACGCCGAGAGCGGCGTCAGCCCCCTGCAGTGGCTGCTGCACCAGCGCATCGAGCGCGCCAAAGAGCTCCTGGAGACCACCACCCTGCCCATGGACCAGGTGGCCCGCGCCTGCGGCCTGGGCACGGCCGACTCCCTGCGGACCCATGTGGTCAGGCGCACCGGCCTGACCCCGAGCGCCTACCGGGCCCAGTTCACCCGCCTGGGAACCGAGGCCGCCGCGGCCGCGTCCTCCGCTGCATGATCAGAGCGAACCGGACCGTCGACTCCCTGGTGATCAGAACCGCGCTGCCGGCCGAGGCCGCGGCCGTCGCCGCCCTGCATGTGCGCGCCCGGGCCACCTACTACCCGGACGGCCTGCCGGACGACGGCTTCGACTGGCAGGCCGTCTGGAGGCAGGCCATCGAGCGCCCCGACGGCCAGGTGCTGTGCGCGGTCCGCGACGCCCGCCTGGTCGGCATCGCCTCCTTCCGTACTCCGGAGGGCGCCCCGGCAGACACGGTCAAGCTCTTCCAGTTCCACGTCGACCCCGACCACTGGCGTTCCGGCATCGGTACGGCCCTGCACACCGCCTGCGCCGACCAGTGGCGGGCCGACGGCAGGCGCACGGCCGTCCTCGACGTGCACGTCGACAACCAGCGCGCCCAGGCCTTCTACGCCCGTCGGGGCTGGGTCCCGGACCCGGAGCACCCGCCCGCCGAGGGCGACCATCACCTCTTCCTGTGCTTGCCGGTGCCCGGGGAATGATCCCCACTGCTTGAACGTTCACCCACTCGGCGGAGGCGGCCTCCGTAGCCCGAACGAGCTGGAGAGAACATGAAGGTCGAGATCTGGTCGGACATAGCGTGCCCCTGGTGCTACGTGGGCAAGGCCCGCTTCGACAAGGCCCTCGGCGCGTTCCCGCACCGCGACCAGGTCGAGGTCGTGCACCGCTCCTTCGAGCTGGACCCGGGGCGCGCCAAGGGCGACGTCCAGCCGGTGATCACGATGCTCACCAAGAAGTACGGGATGAGCGAGGCGCAGGCGCAGGCCGGCGAGGAGAACCTGGGGGCGCAGGCCGCGGCCGAGGGCCTTGAGTACCGTACGCGGGACCGCGACCACGGCAACACCTTCGACATGCACCGCCTGCTGCACTTCGCCAAGGAGCAGGGCAGGCAGGACGAGCTGATCCAGCTCCTCTACCGGGCGAACTTCGCCGAGGAGCGGTCCGTCTTCAGCGAGGGCGACGAGCGGCTGGTGGAGCTGGCCGTCGCCGCCGGTCTGGAGGCCGAGGACGCCCGCAAGGTGCTCGCCGACCCGGCCGCGTACGCCGACGAGGTCCGCGCCGACGAGCGCGAGGCCGCGCAGCTCGGCGCGGGCGGTGTGCCGTTCTTCGTGCTCGACCGCAAGTTCGGCGTCTCGGGGGCCCAGCCCGCCGAGGTCTTCACCCAGGCGCTGACCCAGGCGTGGGGCGAGCGCTCACCGCTGCAGCTGATCGACCAGGGTGACGCGGACGCCTGCGGTCCCGACGGGTGCGCGGTGCCGCAGCACTGAGAAAGCGTGCAGGTCGGGGCGTATCTATAAGCGTTGCTTGGTGAAACCACGTAAAAATCGGCAATGGACTATGGGTTCTCGCGGGCTCACAGTGGATCCATGGAGACCTTCGAGAGCCTCGTCCGTGCCGAGTTCGCCCCGAAGAACACCTATCTGAACACCGCGAGCACCGGGCTGCTGCCGGCGCGCACCGTGGCCGCCATGCGCATCGCCGTGGAGGCGGCCGCGGCCGGTGATCCGACCGACATGTTCGCGGACGTCGAGGCGAGCCGTGCCTGTTTCTCGCGGCTCGTCGGGGTGCCCGAGCGCCGGGTGGCGGCCGGGGCCTCGGTCGCCGTCTACAGCGGGCTGATCGCCGCCTCCCTGCCGGAGGGCGCCGAAGTCCTCACCGCCGAGGGCGACTTCAGCTCCGTGGTGAACCCCTTCCACGTCCGTTCCGACCTCAAGGTGCGCAACGTGCCGCTGGAGCGCGTCGCCGAGTCCGTGCGGCCCGGCACCACCCTGGTCGCGGTCAGCGCCGCCCAGTCCGCCGACGGGCGCGTGGCCGATCTGCCCGCGATCCGGCAGGCGGCGCGCGAGCACGGAGCCCGCACGTACGTCGACGCGTCCCAGGCCGCCGGATGGCTGGACTTCGACGCGGACGCGTACGACTACTGCGCCGCCGTCGCCTTCAAATGGCTCGTCTGCCCGCGGGGCGTGGCCTTCCTCGTCGTACCGGAGGACCTCGGCGGACTCACCCCGCTGTTCGCCGGGTGGGTGGCGGGGGAGCGGCCCTGGGACGCCTGTTACGGCCCCATCGACGAACTCGCCCACTCCGCACGGCGGTTCGACGAGAGTCCCGCCCTCTTCTCCTACGCCGGCGCCCGCCGATCCCTGGAACTCCTGGAGGAACTCGGCACGGACGCCGTACGCGCCCACGACCTCGCCCTCGCCGACCGCTTCCGCGCGGGCCTGGCCTCCCTCGGCCACGAGCCCGTCCCCTCGCCCGGCTCCCCGATCGTCTCGGTCCCCGAACTGGGGCGCCGCCAGGGCGAGTTGAGCAGCGCCGGAGTGGAGGTCTCCGACCGCGCGGGCAACCTGCGTGCCGCCTTCCACCTGTACAACACCGCGGCCGATGTCGACCGCCTGCTGGACGTCCTGTCCGACTGAACCCCGGCGCGCGGCGCACTGGAGCGGGCGGCGTCACTGTCGTGGCGGTGAAGCCTGTGACGCCGCCCGCTCCAGAATGAGATCACCGGACGGGAGTGAAGTCCCTCGCCCCGATGAACTCAGGACGCCGGATCGGCGCCGCGAACGGCTCGACCGCCGCGTTCTCCACGCTGTTGAACACGATGAACACGTTGCTGCGCGGGAACGGCGTGATGTTGTCGCCCGAGCCGTGCATGCAGTTGCAGTCGAACCAGGTCGCCGAGCCGGCCCTGCCCGTGAACAGCTTGATGCCGTACTCGCTCGCCATCGCGGTCAGCGCCTCGTCCGAGGGTGTGCCCGCGTCCTGCATCTGCAGCGACTGCTTGTAGTTGTCCTTGGGCGTCGCTCCCGCACACCCGAGGAACGTCTTGTGCGACCCCGGCATGATCATGAGGCCACCGTTGGTGTCGTAGTTCTCGGTCAGCGCGATCGAGACGGACACCGTGCGCATGTTCGGCAGGCCGTCCTCGGCGTGCCAGGTCTCGAAGTCCGAGTGCCAGTAGAAGCCGCTGGCCCCGAAGCCCGGCTTGACGTTGATCCGCGACTGGTGGACGTACACGTCCGAGCCGAGGATCTGCCGTGCCCGGCCGACGACCCGCTCGTCGCGCACGAGATTCGCGAACACCTCGCTGATCTTGTGCACCTCGAAGACGGAGCGGATCTCCTTGGACTTCGGCTCGATGATCGAGCGCTCGTCGGCCCGGATCGCCGGGTCGGTGACGAGGCGCTCCAGCTCCTGCCGGTAGACGGCGACTTCGTCGTCGGTGATGAGCTGGTCGATGGCCAGGAAGCCGTCGCGCTCGAACGACTGCAGGTCGCCGGTCGTGATCGGGCCCGGTGTGTCGGGGGAGCCCCACACGACGGGGTCCTGGCGCGGGGTCGACACCTCGGTGGTGCCGCGGCTGGGATAGAGATCGGTGACGGTGGTCATGGTGATGTCACACCTCCTCGGGCTCGGGCTCGGTGAGCAGCGGGTAGACGCCGTTCTCGTCGTGGTCCTCCCGGCCGGTCACGGGCGGGTTGAAGACACAGATGCAGCGGAAGTCCTCCTTGATCCGCATCGTGTGCCGCTCGTGCCCGTCGAGGAGGTACATGGTGCCGGGCGTGATCGTGTACTTCTGCCCGGTCTCGTCGTCGGTGAGCTCGGCCTCGCCCTCGACGCACACGACGGCCTCGATGTGGTTCGCGTACCACATCGACGTCACCGTACCCGCGTACAGAATCGTCTCGTGCAGGGAGAAGCCGACCCTCTCCTTGGCGAGGACGATGCGTTTGCTCTCCCATGTGCCGGACGCGGCCTTCACATGCCGGTCGGTGCCTTCGATGTCCTTGAACGAACGGACGATCACGGTGCTTGCACTACTCCTTGCTGGTCGTTGCTAGAGGGTTTCGCGTACGGCGCGGGCGAGGATGCTGAGCCCCTCGTCCATCTCGTCGGCCGTGACGGTGAGCGCCGGGAGGAGCTTGACGACCTCGCTCTCGGGGCCCGACGTCTCGATGAGCAGCCCGAGTTCGAAGGCGCGCTTCGCGATCCGGCCGGCCCGGCCCTTGTCGTGGAACTCCAGGCCCCACACGAGTCCGCGTCCGCGGTACTCCTTGACGTCGGCCGAGTTCTCCTCGGCGATCGCGGCCAGCGTCTGCTCGACCTGCTCGCCGCGCGCCCGGGTCTGCTTCTCCATCGCGGACCCGTCCGCCCAGTACGCCTCCAGGGCGGCGGTGGCCGTGACGAAGGCGGGGTTGTTGCCGCGGAAGGTGCCGTTGTGCTCGCCCGGCTCCCAGATGTCCAGCTCGGGCTTGAACAGGCACAGCGACATGGGCAGTCCGTAGCCGCTGATGGACTTGGAGACGGTGACGATGTCCGGGGTGATCCCGGCCTCCTCGAATGAGAAGAAGGCCCCCGTCCGCCCGCAGCCCATCTGGATGTCGTCGACGATGAGCAGCATGTCCTGGCGCTCGCACAGCTCGGACAGCGCCCGCAGCCACTCGGGCCGCGCGACGTTGATGCCGCCCTCGCCCTGCACGGTCTCGACGATCACAGCGGCCGGCTTGTTGAGCCCGGACCCCTGGTCCTCCAGCAGCCGCTCGAACCACAGGAAGTCCGGCACCTTGCCGTCGAAGTAGTTGTCGAACGGCATGGGCGTGCCGTGGACGAGCGGGATGCCGGCCCCGGCCCGCTTGAAGGCGTTCCCGGTGACGGCGAGGGAGCCGAGGGACATGCCGTGGAAGGCGTTGGTGAACGAGACGATGGCCTCGCGCCCCTTGACCTTCCGCGCCAGTTTCAGGGCCGACTCGACGGCATTCGTACCCGTCGGGCCCGGGAACATGACCTTGTACGGCAGGTCGCGCGGCCGCAGCACCAGGTCCTGGAAGGTCTGCAGGAAGGAACGCTTGGCGGTGGTCGACATGTCGAGCCCGTGCGTGACGCCGTCCCGCTCCAGGTAGTCGATCAACGCCCGTTTCAGGACGGGGTTGTTGTGGCCGTAGTTCAGTGAGCCCGCTCCGGCGAAGAAGTCCAGGTACTCATGGCCGTCCTCGTCGTACATACGGCTGCCGTGCGCACGGTCGAAGACGGTGGGCCAGCCGCGGCAGTAGCTGCGCACCTCGGACTCGAGGGTCTCGAAGACGCTGAGGTCGGGCTGGGTGATGGTCACGACGAATCGCTCCTCGTTGCGTGGGGGGAGTGCGTGTGGGTCGTCAGTGGGGTGGGTCATCGGTGCCGTCATCGGTGTGGTCGTCCGCGTCGGTCAGAGGGAGAGGGGACCGATGCGGTACAGGACTTCGGGGTCGTGCGGCCCGTCGGGGAACAGGCCCTCGTCGAACAGCACCTCGCGCTCCACGAGGGCGCCGTGCCGCTCGGCGAACGAGGTGAACAGGTGCTCGGAGCCGGTGTTGCCGGGCGTGATGGTGGTCTCGACGGCGGTGATCCGGTGCGCCGCACCGGCCCGTGCGACGACCTCGTCGAGCAGGGCGCCGGCCAGGCCGCGCCCGCGGTACGCCTCGTCCACGGCCACCTGCCACACCAGCAGGGTGCGCGGGCGGTCCGGCCGTACGTACGCGGTGACGAAGCCGACCGGCTCCCCGCGCCCGTCGCGGGCCACGGCCGAGGTGGCCGCGAAGTCGCGACACCACAGCAGATAGCTGTACGACGAGTTCAGGTCGAGGGCCTTCGAGTCCTTGGCAATCCGCCACAACGCGGCTCCGTCCGCGACCTGCGGACGGTCGATGTGCAGATCTGCTTGAGCGGCAGTCATGCGGATTTAATTTACCGAGGGAAATTCGAAATTGCATCGCTGGTGAGGGTTACGCACGGCGGACCTATGTGTTATCACGCGGGCGCGAGCGGTCGCATGAGGCGGAGGCGATACCTGGGTTATTGTCCGGAAAATACCGGGCAAATCGACCCCGATGTGTAACGCGTCACAAGCAGGTAACCCCCACGAGATCTGCCCGAATTCCCCCGCTTGGTGTTCGCGAAATCTTTGCGTTTAGGCCGGGGAAAAGCGGGCAGAAGAATACGGGAAGCTGTGCAGAAGTGAATTCCTGAATTACACCCGGAGTTGGCCCTGGAATTAGTAGCCGGTTACTCCGTCGATCCGTTCCCGCAAGATATCGGCGTGCCCGTTGTGGCGGGCGTACTCCTCGATCATATGAATGAAGACCCAGCGCAGACTGACCTCCAGCCCCGCCATGGGCCCGTCGACGAGCCGCCCGGTGTCGTCCAGCGGCCGCCCGGCACACAGCTCCCGCCCGCGCGCGATCTCCCGGCGCCATACGTTCAGCGCCTCGTCGAGCCCGCGCGCCGGGTCGAGCACGTACCCGGTCTCCTCGCCGAACACCGGTGGTACGTCGAGCCCGCCGACCACCCGCTGGAACCAGTTCCGCTCGACCTCGGCGAGGTGCTGCACCAGCCCGAGCAGCGTGAGCGCCGAGGGCTCGGCGGACGCGGTCCGCACCTGCGCGTCGTCCAACTCCGCGCACTTCAGGGCCAGGGTGCCCCGGTGAAAGTCGAGCCAGCTTTCGAGCATGGGGCGCTCGTCACCGGTGAGGTGGGGGACGGGACGCCCGTCGGGAAGAGTCAGGTCAGTCATGGGGGTGAGCATGGCACCTGTGCACGCACTCGGGGCTGCCGCCCCCAGACCCCCGTTCGGCCTGAACGGCCTCGTCCTCAAACGCCGGACGGGCTGAAAAGATCAAACCCCGGCCGGCGAAAACTCAGCCCCTCCGGCGTTTGAGGAGCGGGGGTCCGGGGGCTGGCCCCCGGGTCGGGACGGGCAGGGGCGGCGGGGGCGAAAAGGTGCGGCGGTCACCCCCAGCTCTGCTCCACGGCCCGTCGAGCCCCCGCAAGATCAACCGTCACCCCCCGCTCGGCCAGCGCCCCGCCCAGCGCCGCCAGGCACCCCTGCACCGCCTCCACCGAAGCATCCACCCCGTAGTGATTGACCCGAACCATCTCCTTGGCCAACGCACCCCCACCCGCCGCCAACGGCAGCGAAGGCTCACCCTCCAGCGCCCGAGCCACCACCTCAGACGCCACCACCCCGGCAGGAACCCTCAGCGTCGTGGCCACCGGCGCAGCCTCCCGTGCCTCGTACACATACGGCTCCAGCCCCCCACCGAGAGCCACCGCCCCCGCCCGGGTCGCCGCCGCGGCAGCCGCATGCCGGGCCATGACGACAGCCGGCCCCACCGTCTCGATCCGCTCGACACACGCCTCCAGCGCCAGCATCTCCAGCTGAGCCGGCGCATGCAGCAGCGCCTTCCGCCCGCCGTCGACCCACCGCTGCTTCCAGTCGAGCAGCGACAGATACGACCGACGCGGCGCCCGCGGATTGGCGGCCATCCGCGCCCACGCCCGCTCGCTCACCGACACCGCCGACACCCCCGCCGGCCCGCCCATCGCCTTCTGCGCCCCGATGACGCACAGATCCACACCCCACGCGTCCGGCAGCACCGGCTCGGCCCCGATGGAGGCGACGGCGTCCAGATAGAACAGCGCCCCCTGCTCCCGTACGACCTCCCCGATCTCCGCGACGGGGTTGGTGTTTCCGGTCGCCGCCTCCGCATGCACCAGCGACACGAAGTCGATCTCGGGCCGCTCGGCGAACGCGGCCCGGATCTGCTCGGCGGTGACCGCCGTATGGAAGGGCACCGCCAGGTCGATCACCGTCGCCCCGCAGTCCCGCAGCCAGTTCCCGAAGGTCTGCCCGTACGGACCCGTGATGACGTTCAGTGCCACCGTCCCCGGCCCGGCGGTCGCGCGAATCGCCCCCTCCAGCGGCAGCAGCGCCTCACCCTGCATGATCACGACGTCCTGCTCGGTGCCGAGGAGCCGCGCCACCCGGTCCTCGATCGTCGCGAAGTGCGCGGCACTCATCGGGGGCAGATCGAGGAAAGGGTGGGTCACGGCGGTGCTCTCTTCGTTCACGAGTGGTCGGCTCGGTCGAGGGTATCCACCACCCGAGACCCCACTCCCGCCCCTCCTGCAACTTGCGACTTCTTAGGCCGGACAGCCCCGCAACCATCGGTTTGATTTGAGAGACCCAAACATCTCCTTATAATCGGAACCCTCAGTTCCCACACAGGAGGCCACCCCGTGAAGACGTTCTCCGGGCGCCGGACCCGCATCCTGGCCGCCACCACCGCGACGGCCGGGCTGGTGCTCGTGGCCGCTTGTACCTCGACGGGCAACGGCGGCAGCGGCAGCAAGACCGCCGCCGGCGGCGTCCAACTCGTCAAGGCCGGACAGCTCACCACCTGCACCCACCTGCCGTACCCGCCCTTCCAGTCGGAGATCAACGGCAAGGTGCAGGGCTTCGACGTGTCGCTGATCGACCTCGTCGCCAAGGACCTGGGCGTCAAGCAGCAGATCCTCGACACGCCGTTCGAGAACTTCAAGACCGGCGCCTTCCTCAACTCCGGCGAGTGCGACGTGGCCGCGGCCGGCATGACCATCACCGCCGAGCGCAAGAAGAACGTCGACTTCTCGGACCCCTACTTCGACGCCACCCAGGCCCTCCTGGTCGACAAGAGCAGCGGCATCACCTCGCTCGCCGACGCGAAGGCCAAGAAGGTCAAACTCGGCGCCCAGGCACAGACCACCGGCGAGGACTACGCGAAGAAGCAGGGCTTCGACCCGGTCTCCTTCGAGTCCTCCGACGCCGTCCTCAACGGCCTGCGCACCGGCCAGGTCAAGGCCGTCATCATCGACTATCCGGTGGTCCAGGGCTGGCTCAAGGACAAGGCCAACGCGGACAAGTTCAAGGTGGCCGACAACCTCAACACCGGTGAGCAGTACGGCTTCACGGTGAAGAAGGGCAACACCAAGCTCCTCGCCGCCATCAACAAGGCGATCAAGGACGCCAAGGCCGACGGCACGTACAAGAAGCTGTACGAGAAGTGGATCGGCCCGTACAACCCCACCGCCGCCTCCCCGTCCCCCGCCGCGTCCTGACCCATGAGCACTGACACGGACGTACAACTCCAGCCCAGGAAAAAGGGTCTGACGCGCAGTCAGAAGCGTAGTCTGTCGCGCGGCGCGCAGTACGTCGTCTTCGTCGCCGCCGTGATCGCCTTCGCGGTCTCGGCGGACTGGGGGCGGCTGAAGAACCAGTTCGCGCAGGGCAGCATCGCCCGGCAGATGTTCCCGGACGTCATCACGATGGCGCTGAAGAACACCGTGCTGTACACGCTGTCCGGCTTCGTCGTCGGCCTGGCGCTCGGCATGGTGATCGCGCTGATGCGGCTGTCCTCCGTGGGCCCGTACCGCTGGCTGGCCGGCATCTACATCGAGATCTTCCGCGGCCTGCCCGCCCTGCTGATCTTCATCTTCATCGGAGTCGCCGTCCCGCTGGCCTTCCCCGGTACGGAGATCGTCGGCGGCACCTACGGCAAGGTGGCCCTGGCGCTCGGCCTGGTCGCCGCCGCCTACATGGCCGAGACGATCCGCGCGGGCATCCAGGCGGTGCCCAAGGGCCAGATGGAGGCGGCCCGTTCGCTGGGCTTCTCGCCGGGCCGCGCCATGGTCTCGATCATCATCCCGCAGGCCTTCCGCATCATCCTGCCGCCGCTGACCAACGAGCTCGTCCTGCTCTTCAAGGACTCCTCGCTCGTCCTGTTCCTCGGCGTCACCCTGGAGGAGCGCGAACTGTCCAAGTACGGCCGTGACCTGGCCAGTACGACCGCCAACTCCACGCCGATCCTGGTCGCGGGCCTGTGCTACCTGCTGATCACCATCCCGCTCGGCTTCGTCGTACGCCGTATGGAGGCCAAGGCCCAGGAGGCCGTCAAATGAGCCGTCCGGAAATCGAAGTACGCGGCCTGCACAAGTCCTTCGGCGACAACGAGGTGCTGCGCGGCATCGACCTGGAGATCGGCCAGGGCGAGGTCGTCTGCGTCATCGGCCCGTCCGGTTCGGGCAAGTCGACCCTGCTGCGCTGTGTGAACCTGCTGGAGGAGCCCACCAAGGGCCGGGTCTTCGTCGGCGGCACCGAACTCACCGACCCGGACGTCGACATCGACGCCGTACGCCGCCGTATCGGCATGGTCTTCCAGCAGTTCAACCTCTTCCCGCACCTCACGGTGACCGAGAACCTCACGCTGCCGCAGCGCCGGGTGCTCGGACGGGACAAGGCGAAGGCCGCACAGGTGGCGGCCGAGAACCTGGCGCGCGTGGGCCTGTCCGAGAAGGCGGACGCCTACCCCGCCTCCCTCTCCGGCGGCCAGCAGCAGCGCGTGGCGATCGCCCGCTCGCTGTCCATGGGCCCCGAGGTGATGCTGTTCGACGAGCCGACCTCGGCGCTCGACCCCGAGCTGGTCGGGGACGTACTGGCCGTGATGCGCATGCTCGCCGACGAGGGCATGACCATGATGGTCGTCACCCACGAGATGACCTTCGCCCGCGAGGTCGCCGACCGGGTCGTCTTCATGGACGGCGGCACCATCGTCGAGGACGGCACCCCCGACCAGGTCATCGGCGCCCCCGTCCACGACCGCACCCGCCACTTCCTGTCCCGGCTGCTCGACCCGGCGATGGCCCAGGTGGAGGAGGAGACCTCGGACCAGGTGGGCGGGGCCGGCTGACGGACGGCGACCTGACCGTCGAGGGCAACATCTTCCGAGGTGCTGCGCGGACGGTGACGACGACCCGCGCGGCTTCGGCGCCCCCGGGGTGCACGGCGGCCGGCTGCTGAGCCGGATCGGGGAGGGGCTGCCCGCCGTCCTAGGCTGAGGCCCATGAGCGATCGCGCGGTGCTGCATGTGAAGGGCAGGGTCCTCGTCGGACCCGAGGACGTCCGGGACGAGCTGTGGGTGGTCGACGGCCGCATCTCCTACGACCGTCCCGGCGGCGCGGACGACGTCCGTACCGTCGAGGGCTGGGCCCTCCCCGGACTCGTCGACGCCCACTGCCACGTGGGCCTCGGCCCGCACGGGCCGGTCGAGCAGGACGTCGCCGAGAAGCAGGCGCTCACCGACCGCGAGGCGGGCACCCTGCTCATCCGCGACGCGGGCTCGCCCTCGGACACCCGCTGGGTCGACGACCGCGAGGACCTTCCGAAGATCATCCGGGCCGGACGCCACATCGCCCGCACCCGCCGCTACATGCGCAACTACGCCTGGGAGATCGAGCCGGACGAACTGACCGCCTACGTCGCCCAGGAGGCCCGCCGCGGCGACGGCTGGGTGAAGCTGGTCGGCGACTGGATCGACCGCGACCTCGGCGACCTGGCCCCCAGCTGGCCCCGGGAGGCCGTGGAGGCGGCCATCGCCGAGGCCCACCGCCTCGGCGCCCGCGTCACCGCGCACTGCTTCGCCGAGAACTCCCTCCAGGACCTGGTCGAGGCGGGCATCGACTGCATCGAGCACGCCACGGGCCTGACCGACGACCTGATCCCCCTCTTCGCCGCGCGCGGCGTCGCGATCGTCCCCACCCTCGTCAACATCGCGACCTTCCCGCAGCTCGCCGACGGCGGCGAGGACAAGTTCCCCAAGTGGTCGGCGCATATGCGGCGGCTCCACGAGCGCCGCTACGACACCGTGCGCAACGCCTACGACGCCGGCATCCCCGTCTACGTCGGCACCGACGCCGGCGGCCACCTCGCGCACGGCCTGGTGGCGGGCGAGGTGGCGGAGCTGGTCACCGCCGGCATCCCGCCCGTCGAGGCGCTGTCGGCGACCACCTGGGGCGCGCGGAAGTGGCTCGGCCGCCCCGGTCTGGAGGAGGGGGCCCCGGCCGACCTCGTGGTGTACGAGAGTGATCCCCGGGCCGACGTACGTGTACTCGAGGCGCCTCGGCGGGTAGTGGTGAACGGACACGTCGTCGGCTGACCGGCGTGGGCACAAGGCGATACGGCGGTGAAAGAGTGGAACGCCTGTGCCTGGGGATTCGAAAATGTTCACGGCGAACGCACGATGGGGTGAAGTGGCGCCGGAATGCGGTCAGGGCACCCCTGGTGCGCAATTCTTGACGGGTCCCGAGCAAGAATCCTCTGAGGGGTCCCCACCTTGAACGGCAAGAACTTCCGCATGCCTGCACGCCGTCTCGCCACCGTCGCGACGGCCACGGCCCTCGCCGCAGGTCCCGCGGCGCTGGCCGGCGCGGGCGCCGCGCACGCGACCGGCGAGCAGGGCCGGGCGAGCGCCGTCGTGCTGCGCACCGGGCTCGACGTCTCCCTGCTCAACAAGACCGTGAACGTCCCCCTTGCGGTCTCGCTCAACCAGGTCGAGGCGCCGGAGAGCGCCGAGAAGACGGCGCTGAGCGCCAAGCTGGACGGCGTCAACGGCGGCAGGGCCTTCAGCGTGCTGGACGCAAGGACGGCGAAGTCCGCGGCGAGCGTCACCTCCACCAGGGCCGAGGGCTACGCCGACCTCGCCCACGCCGGCGTCCATGTGCCGGGGCTGCCGCTGCTGTCCCTCATCGAGCTGGAGCAGGTCACCTCGAAGGCGGTCTGCGAGGCCGGGAAGAAGCCCGTCGCCTCCTCGAACCTCGGCGGCTCGGTGACCGTTCTGGGCAAGAAGGTCACCCTGACGACCGGCGGCAGCACGCAGGTCAAGGCGGCCGGCATCGGTGAGGTGCGTCTTGACCTGTCGAGGACGGAGACCACCTCGCGAACGGCGGCCGCCACCGCCCTTGAACTCAAGGTGTCCGTCAACCCGTTGAAGCTGAATGTGGCCGATGTGGAGGGCACCGTCACGCTGGCCAAGGCGACCTGCGAGGCGCCTGCGGCGGGTGGGCAGGGGGCGGCGGCGCCGGGCCCTGCGGGTGGCTCCGGCGCCAACCGTGGCACCGGCGGCGCCAAGGCGCAGGGCGGGGAGTCCGGACTTGCCGAGACCGGCAGCAACTCCATGACGCCGTATATCGCGGGTGGCGCGATCGCCCTGGTCTTGGCGGGCGGGGGAGCGGTGGCGCTGGCGCGGCGGGGTCGTAGCTGAGCGCTCCGCTCCGCGGGGACGGGCCGTCTTTTGTCTGCGGACTGTGGGGGCTGGTCGCGCAGTTCCCCGCGCCCCTTCGGGGCGCTATCGAACCGGTGACGTCAGCGTCAGCGCTTGGTCCAGCGCCTGGAGGAACGTGTTGACCGTCGTCCGGTCACGGACCGCCAGGCGTAGCCACTCCTCGTCCAGCCCCGGGAACGTGTCGCCGCGTCGGACCGCGAAGCCCAGGTCCCGCAGGTGCCCGCGTACGGCCGCTGCCTGGGGCAGTCGTATGAGCACGAAGGGGCCCTCGGCGGGCTGTGTCACTCGCAGGCCGGCGGAGGTGAACTCGCCGAGGCCGGTGATGAGATGGGCTCGGTCGGCGGCGATGCGGTGGGCCGCGTGTGCCGCCTCCGCCAGGGCCTGCGGGCCCATGCAGGCCTCGGCGGCGGCCAGTGCGGGTGTGGACACCGGCCACAGGGGCTGGGCGCGCTCCAGTTCGGCGATCGTCTCGGGGGCGGCGAGGACGTAGCCGATCCGCAGGCCGGCCAGCCCCCAGGTCTTGGTGAGGCTGCGCAGGACCACGAGCCCGGGCACGTCCGTCCGCCCGGCCAGCGCCTCACGCTCCCCCGGCACCGCGTCCATGAACGCCTCGTCCACGACCAACGTCCGCCCGGGACGGGCGAGTCGCGCGACGGCCGCGGCGGGGTGCAGGACGGATGTCGGGTTCGTGGGGTTGCCGACCACCACCAGGTCCGCGTCCTCGGGGACCGCCGCCGGGTCGAGGCGGAAGCCGTCCTCCTCGCGCAGCAGTACCCGGTCCACCGTGTGGCCCGCGTCCCGCAGGGCCGCCTCCGGCTCCGTGAACTGCGGGTGCACAACGACCGGTCGACGTACCTTCAGGGCCCGGGCGAGCAGCACGAAGGCCTCGGCGGCACCGGCCGTCAGCAGCACCCGCTCCACCGGGAGGCCGTGCCGCGCCGCCACCGCCGCCCGCGCGGCCCGTCCGTCCGGATAGGCCGCGAGGGAGCCGAGTGAGCCTGCGATGCGCTCGCGCAGCCAGGCGGGCGGGGTGTCGGCGCGGACGTTCACCGCAAGGTCGACCAGGGCCAAGCCGTCGTCGCGCACCTCGGCGTCGCCGTGGTGACGGAGATCGTGCTCAGTGCGCATGGGCGTGTCCGCCGTGGTGGTGGTGACCGTGGTGGTGGTGACCGTCGTCGTCCGGGTGGAAGTGCGGCTGCTGCGGCAGCCCCACCTTGTCCTCGAAGCCCGGCAGTGCGATCCGGTACACGCACGAGTCGCAGTTCATGCGCAGATCGCCCTTGACGGCCTCCTCGTACCGCTCCATCACCAGATCGAGCAGCTCCGGCTCCGGGCCGATGACGTCCGCGGAGCGCACCTCGACCTCGGGGTGCGCGGCCGCCCAGCCCTCGGTCTGCTGCCGTACGCGGTCCGGCAGGATGCCGGTGAACAGGAAGTAGGGAAGGACCACGATCCGGCGCGCGCCCAGCTTCGCGCACCGGTCGAGGCCGCTCGGCACGTCCGGCGCCGCCAGCGACACGAACGCCGTCTCCACGCCCGCGTACCCGCGCCCCTCCCACAGCAGCCGCGCCGCCTTGTACACCTCGGCGTTGGCGTCCGGGTCGGTTGATCCGCGGCCCACCAGCAGCACGGTCACGTCGGCCCGGTCCTGAGGCGTCCGCGCGGTTCCTCCGAGCGCCTCGTCAAGGCGCCGCTCCAGCACCGACAGCAGCGAGGGGTGCGGGCCCAGCGGGCGCCCGTACGTGTAGGAGATCCCCGGGTGGCGCTCCTTCTCGCGGGACAGGGCCGCCGGGATGTCGCCCTTTGCGTGCCCGGCGGAGACCAGCATCAGCGGTACGGCGGCGAAACGCCGTACCCCCCGCTCCACCAGTTCGGCGACCGCCTCGCCGAGCGGGGGCGGCGACAGTTCGATGAAGCCGCCCGCGACGGGCAGGTCGGGGTGGCGGTCGCCCAGCTGCCGTACGAAGTCGCGGAACGCCTCGGCTCCGGCCTCGTCCCGGGTGCCGTGACCGGCGATGAGCAGGGCGGGCGGCGGGGTGGTCACGATGTCTCCTCGGAGTACGAAGTGGGGTGGTACAGCAGGGCGTTCAGGGCGGCCGACGCGACCGCCGAGCCGCCCTTCTCGGACACGTTGCTCACGGCGGGCAGCCCGCTCTCGCGCAACGCGGCCTTGGACTCGACCGCGCCGACGAAGCCGACGGGCAGGCCGATGACGAGTGCGGGGGCGGCGTCCAGGGTCAGCAGCTCCTCCAAAGCGGTCGGCGCGTTGCCGATCACCCAGAGGGCACCCGGGCCGACCTGCTCGTAGGCGAGCCGTATCGCGTGCGCCGAACGGGTCAGTCCGGGACCGGCGACGGCGTCCCTGAGCCGGCAGACCGTCTCGCGGCGGGTGATACCGGCCGCGACCATCTCGACGTCCACGACGACGGGCGCCCCGCCGTGCAGGGCGGCGTACGCCTTCTCCAGGGCGGCCTCGTCCATGACGAGATCGGTCGCGTAGTCGAGGTCGGCGGCGGAGTGGACGACCCGCTCCACCACCGCCCGTGTCAGCGGCGGGAAGTGCGAGGTGTCCAGGCGGGCCCGCAGGCGCCGGTAGGACTCCTGCTCGATCGGGTGGACCACACGGTTCACTGGGCGGCCTCCTGCCAGCGGTAGCCGCGCGGCGTCACCATGCGGCCCGCGATCTCACGGGTCGCCGTGTTGCCCACGGTCACGACCGTCATCATGTCGACCGTCGCCGGGTCCAGAGAGCCCAGGTCGGTCACCCGGCTGGATTCGTCCGGCCGCGACGCGTTCCGTACGACACCCACCGGCGTCGTCGGCTCCCGGTGCTCCGCGAGGATCGCGAGCGCCTTCGGCAGCTGCCAGTCCCGGCCCCGGGAACGCGGGTTGTAGAAGGTCACCACCAGGTCCGCCTCGGCAGCCGCGCGCACCCGCCGCTCGATGACCTCCCAGGGTGTGTGCAGGTCGGAGAGGCTGATGGACACGTGGTCGTGGCCGAGCGGCGCGCCCAGGATCGCCCCGGCCGCGAGCGCGGCGGTGACGCCCGGTACGCCGATCACGTCGATGTCGTCGGAGGCCTCGGCGAGCGCGGGCGAGGCCATGGCGTACACGCCCGCGTCGCCGCTGCCGATCAGCGCGACCGCCTGCCCCTTCCTGGCCTCGGCCACCGCGGTCCGGGCCCGCTCCTCCTCGGCGCCGAGCCCGGACTCCAGGATCCGGGTGCCGGGCCGCAGCAGATCGCGGATCTGGTCGACGTACTGGTCGAGCCCTACGAGCACGGAGGCGCGCCGCAGTTCGGCCGTGGCCCGCGGGGTGAGCAGATCGCGGGCGCCGGGACCGAGCCCGACCACCGCGAGCCGCCCGCGCGCGGCACGTCGTACGACGGCACAGGTCGCCATCGAGGCGTGCCCGTCCGCACGTGCCGACTTCCGCTTGGGGACGAGGAGTTCACCGCCGCGGACGAGCGCGGAGGCCTCGGCGACCGACGGAGTGCCCACGGCGGTGAGCGGGGCGTCGGAGGGGTTGGGGACCTCGATCTTCGCCAACTCCTCTGCGGAGTACGTCACCAGGGGCACCCCGAGTCGCGCGGCCGCCTCGACGATTCCCGGCTCGTCCCGCTTGGCGTCCACGGTCGCCAGCTCGGCGAGGCTGCGAGGAGACAGTCCCGCGTCCCGCAACGCGCTCTCGACCAGCCCGAGCACCTCGTCGACCGGGGCGCCCTTGGACGCGCCCACGCCGACGACGAGGGACGGCGGACGCAGCAGCACCTCCCCGTCGGTGGGTTCGACGGCACGGTCCGTCAACCGGACGGTCCGCGTGCCCTCCGCCGCGAACGGCAGCGGCGGCAGCGGCCACGGCACTTCGGCGTCCAGCGCGACCGGCTCGCCGTCCAGCAGCGCCCGCGTCACCCCGGCCACGTCGCCCTCCACCGGGAGGCCGAGCGTGTCCAGGCCGGGGATGCCGACCGCGTCCGTCGCCGTGGTCACCACCGGCTCGGCACCCAGCAACTCGCCCACCCGCTCGGCGAGTTCATTGGCACCACCCCCGTGCCCGCCCACCAGCGAGACGGCGAACCGCCCGCCCTCGTCGACGCACACCACACCCGGGTCGGACGCCTTGTCACCGAGCAGCGGCGCCACGAGCCGTACGACGGCCCCCGTCGCCAGGAAACACACGAGCTGCTCGCACTCCCCGAACGCGGCCCGTACGGCGTCCCCGACGGGACCCTCGTACACCCGCGTGCGGTCCGGCCACGCCGCGGCCAGCCGGTCGCGCGCCGCCGCCCCCGCCGCGGTGGCGGAAATGAGGCCGATCACAGGGCAACTCCTTCATGAGAAACGGGGGTTCTGGCCCCCCACAGCAGGAAAACCGGATTGGTCGCCGCCAGCCGGGTCACGTCCCCCGGCAGCGGTGCGAGCCGCGAGGACTGCAGCAGCACCCCGTCGCAGCCGAACCCGGCATCGGTGAGCGCCGTGCGCACCGCGGGCACCCGGTCCAGCGCGGCCATGGCGACCACGACCGTCCGCCGGGCCCGCCGCGCGCACGCCCGCACGATGTCGGGCAGCTCGCGCCCCCCGCCACCGACGAACACGGCATCGGGAGCGTCGAGTCCATCCAGCGCGTCCGGCGCCGTTCCGTGCACCACGTGCACGTCGACGCCGTGCGCACCGGCGTTGGCGCGGATCCGCTCCACCCCGTCCGGTGTCTTCTCGACGGCGCTGACGGCGGCACCCAGCCGCGCGCACTCCACGGCCACGGATCCCGAGCCGGAGCCGACGTCCCAGACCAGGTCGCCGGGGCGCGGCCCGAGCCGGGCCACGGCCAGCGCCCGCACCTCGAACTTGGTGATCATCGAGTCGCGGTGCGCGAACGCGCCCTCGTCCAGGGCCCATCCCAAGGGCCGTACGGCCGCCCCGGCGAGCGTCCGTACGGGACCGAGCACCCGCGTCTCGTCCAGGCACAGGACGACACTCACCGCCGTACCCCAGTCACGGCCCGCGGCCTCGGAGGGGGAGAGCCGCTCCAGGCGCTCCTCGCCGGAGCCCAGCGCGGAGGCGACGACGAGGACCCGGCCGGGCGCCGTACGGGCGAGCGCGGCGCCCAACTCGGCCGGACCGGCGCCGGGCCCGGTCAGCACGGCCACCTTGGGGTGCGCCCGGCACAGGTTGACGGCCGTGCGCGGATCCCGCCCGTGCGCGCTGACGACGACCGCGTCGTCCCAGGTCAGACCCAGCCGCGCGAAGGCGATGGCGACGGACGAGACACCCGGCCGTACGTCCAGACGCTCCGCACCGAACCGCTCGGCGAGCGCCCGTACGATCCCGAAGAAGCCGGGGTCGCCGGAGGCCAGCACGACCACCCGCCGGTCCTTGCCGACGTACTCCTCCATGGCGTCCAGGGCGGGCGCCAGCGGCCCGAGCACGATCCGCTCGGCACCCTCGGGCAGCCGTACGGCGTCCAGGTGCCGTCGCCCGCCCACGACGAGCTCGGCCCCCGCCACCGCTTCGAGGGGAACGGGCGCGCCCGTCCCCGTACCGACGACCGTGATCACGTACTGGCACCCCGCGAGCGCAGGGCCCTGCGGGCCTGAGGGTCGGCCTTGCGGTAGCCGTGGAAGTGGCCGGGGTGGTACAGGTGCGAGCGCGTGCCCTCGGCGTCGAGCGCCGGGCCGACCAGGAAGAGGGTGTGCTTCCAGAGCTTGTGCTCCTTGACCGTCTCCTCCAGCGTCCCGATCGTGCACCGCACGACCAGTTCCTCCGGCCAGGTCGCCTGGTAGGCGACGACGACCGGCGTGGACGTCGGATAGCCGCCCTCCAGCAGCTCCCGCACCAGCTGCCCGCTGCGCGCGGCGGACAGGAAGATCGCCATGGTGGTGCCGTGCCGGGCGAACTCCCGCACCTCCTCCCCGGGCGGCATGGGCGTCTTGCCGCCGCCGAGCCGGGTCAGCACGACGGACTGCGCGACCTCCGGGATGGTCAACTCGCGCTGCGCGAGCGCGGCGACGGCCGAGAACGCGGACACACCGGGTACGACCTCCGTCTCGATGCCGATCCGAGCACACCGGTCGATCTGCTCCTGCGTACCGCCCCACAGAGCGGGGTCCCCGGAGTGGATACGGGCGACCTTCAGGCCGGTGCGATGTGCGCGCTCGTAGACGGCGACGACGTCCTCCAGGGACATCGTCGCCGAGTCGAGGATCTCCGCGTCCTCGCGCGCGTGCTCGAGGACCTCCGCCTGCACCAGGCTCGCCGCCCAGATCACGACGTCGGCCTCGGCGATCGCGCGCGCGGCACGGAACGTCAACAGGTCGGCGGCGCCGGGGCCGGCACCGACGAAGGTCACCTTGCCGGTGGGGGCATCGGCCATGGGAACGGTCCTCTCTAGCAAAGCTCTGGGTCGGGCTCTTGGGGTTACGAGTGTGGTGTGGTTATTGCCGTCGGACGTGCGTGAACGGGGGTTGATCGGATAGCAAGGGCGTATGGCGGTCTTCGTCGCGCTCGGCGCGTTCCTGATGACGCTGGCCGGCGGCTGGACGGCACAGCGTGTGACCGACCGCCGCCACCTGGTTCTGGGCCTGGCCGGCGGACTGATGCTGGGTGTCGTCGGCCTGGACCTGCTGCCGGAGGCGCTCAAGGCGGCGGGTGAAGTGGTCTTCGGCGTACCGGCGGCCCTGCTTCTGTTCGTGGCCGGCTTTCTGGTGGCCCATCTGGTGGAGCGCCTGCTGGCCGCCCGCCAGGCCGCGCACGGCGGGGAGGAGAGCAACGGCCGTGTGCCCGAGGTGGGCCTGACGGCGGCCGCGGCGATGGTCGGTCACAGCGCCATGGACGGCGTGGCGATAGGCGCGGCCTTCCAGGTCGGCGACGGCATGGGTGCGGCGGTCGCGCTGGCCGTCGTCGCCCACGACTTCGCGGACGGCTTCAACACGTACACGATCACCAGCCTGTACGGGAACGCCCGCCGCAAGGCCCTGACCATGCTGTTCGCGGACGCGGTGGCCCCGGTGGCCGGCGCGGCCTCCACGGCCTTCGTCACCATCCCGGAGGGCCTGCTCGGCGGCTACCTCGGCCTCTTCGGCGGCGTACTCCTCTACCTCGCCGCCGCCGAGATCCTCCCCGAGGCGCACCACGAACACCCCGCCCGCTCGACGCTGCTGTGCACGGTGGCGGGGGCGGCGTTCATCTGGCTGGTGGTCGGCCTGGCCGGGTGAGCCGGCGCCGGTCACAGCTTGCCGCCGCGGCCGCCGTCGCGCGGCGCGGGCGCGATGAGCGTGGAGAGGTAGGGGAGGGGCTCGCCGTCGAGCTGTGACGCCGGCCGGATGGACTCGGACTCCAGCCCGAGCGCCGAGCCCCACACGGCATCGTCGAGCCGCCCGGTCTCGCGCAAGGCCTCGGCGACCTCGCCGGCCTGCCGCCCGAACTTGTACGCGACGACCGTGCCCGGCCCGCTGAGGGCGTCCTTCAGCACGCCGGCCCCGGCGGTGACGGGCACGAGGGTGAGCGGCTCGGTGCCCTCGGTCAGCACGGCACCCGAGCGTGCCGCGAGATCCTGCATGGCGGTGATCCCGGGCACGGTCTCGATACCGGTCCCCGGCACCAGTTCGGCGATGGTCTGCGCGAGATAGGTGAAGGTCGAATAGACATTGGGATCACCGATGGTGGCGAACGCGACGACGCCCCGCTCCCGCAGCAGCTGCGCGACCCGCTCCCCGGCCGCGTCCCAGGCAGCCTCCCGCCGCCCGCGATCACTGCGCTCGTTCAGTGCGAACACCACGCGGACGACCTTCTCCGCGGGCACGTAGTGCAGCACGGTGGCCTCGGCCCGCCCCCGCTCCAAGGTGTCCATGACGGGCACGACCACGACATCGGCGGCCCGCAGGGCGTTGACCCCCTTGACGGTCACCAGCTCGGGGTCACCGGGACCCACCCCTACCCCGATCAACCTGCTGCTGTTGTTGCTGGTCATGACGTCCGGCACCTCTCCACGAACCGACGGGCGACACCGGGCTCGGACGCCCAGTGCGTGTGCAGATAACTGGCGTGCACACCTTGTTGTACGAAGCCTTCGACCCGCGGCGCAGGGGCGCGCACGCCCCAGGCGGGAGCCGCCCCCGCCCCCGGCTCGACGACCGTCCGATGAAACTCGTGCCCCCGCATCCGGGTCCCGGCGGGCGCCAGCACACTGTCACCGACGGCCACGGCGTCCCGATACCCGAGCGTGAGCCGCCCGCTCATCCGCGCCCTCGCATCGAGCACCCCGCACATGGCCTGCCCGTCGAGCTCCCGGCACAGATAAAGCAACCCGGCACACTCGGCAGCAACGGGAGCCCCGCCCTCCGCAAGCGCGGCGACGGCTTTGCGCAGCGGTTCGTTGGCGGACAACTCGCTCGCATACACTTCGGGAAACCCGCCTCCGATGACCAACCCCCGTGTCCCGTCGGGCAGTTGCTCATCACGGAGCGGATCGAAGACAACTACGTCGGCACCCGCGGCAGCGAGCAGTTCACTGTGCTCGGCGTAGGAGAACGTGAAGGCGGGCCCCCCGGCAACAGCGACCACCAGCCCGTCCGGCGTTTGAGGACGAGGCCGTTCAGGCCGAAGCGGGGGTCTGGGGGCGGCAGCCCCCAGGGTCGGGGCGGGAAGGGGCGGCGGGGGCGAGGAATCCAGGACCTCAGCCGCATCCCAGGCCGCACACGCCAACGCCCCCGCCCCTCGCGCCAGCCCGAGCAATCCCTCCAGATCACACCCGGCAGCCACCTGCGCACCCATCGCCGCAACGGCATCGACCGCCGCAGCCCGCCGCTCGGCGACGGGCACCAACCCAAGATGCCGCGACGGCGTATCCACCTGAGCCACCCGCCGCAGCACCCCGAAGACAGGCACCCCCGCAGACTCCAACGCCTCCCGCAACAACTCCTCATGCCGATCCGAAGCCACCTTGTTGAGGATCACGCCCCCGACCCGCACCTCCGGATCCCAGGACGCAAACCCATGCACCAACGCCGCCACGGACCGAGACTGCGACGACGCATCGACCACCAGCACCACCGGTGCCCCGAGCAGCTTCGCCACATGAGCGGTGGACGCCAGTTCACCCTCCCCCGCGGCCCCGTCGAACATCCCCATCACACCCTCGACGACGGCGATGTCACACCCACGAGCCCCGTGCAGGAACAACGGTCCGACCAGCTCCGGCCCGCACAGATACGCGTCGAGGTTCCGCCCCACCCGCCCGGTGGCGAGCGCGTGATACCCGGGGTCGATGTAGTCCGGCCCCACCTTGTGCGGGGACACGGCAAGCCCCCGCGCGGCGAACGCGGCCATCAACCCCGTGGCAACGGTGGTCTTGCCGCTGCCCGAGGAGGGCGCGGCAATGACCAGCCGGGGGACGGAGGACAGGGAGGGACTCACGACGGCATCACCACTCGATGCCCCTCTGCCCCTTCTGTCCCGCATCCATCGGGTGCTTGACCTTGGACATGTCGGTCACGAGATCGGCGAACTCGACGAGCTTCTCGGGCGCGTTCCGCCCGGTGATCACCACATGCTGGGTCCCGGGCCGGTTCCGCAGCACGTCGACGACCTCATCGGTGTCCACCCACCCCCAGTGCATCGGGTACGCGAACTCGTCCAGCACATACAGCCGGTACGTCTGCGCGGCGAGGTCCCGCTTGACCTGCTCCCAGCCCTCCCGGGCCTTCTCCTCGTTGTCCATCTGGGAGTCCCGCTGCACCCAGGACCAGCCCTCGCCCATCTTGTGCCAGTCGACGGTCCCGCCCTCGCCACAGGCGCCGAGCACCCGCAGTGCGTTCTCCTCGCCGACCTTCCACTTCGCCGACTTGACGAACTGGAACACCCCGATCGGCCACCCCTGGTTCCAGGCCCGCAGCGCAAGCCCGAAGGCGGCCGTGGACTTGCCCTTCCCGATGCCCGTGTGCACGACGACCAGCGGCCGGTTGCGACGCTGACGAGTCGTCAGTCCGTCGTCCGGCACCACACTCGGCTGCCCCTGCGGCATTACGCGGCCCTCCTCTTGGTCCCACCCTGTACATCCCTGACCAGCCCGGCGATCGAGTCCGCCCGCAACTCGTCGAGCGTCACCGCCGTGCCGCCGAGCTCACCCGCGAGCTGCCCGGCGAGCCCCAGCCGCACCGGCCCGGACTCACAGTCGACGACCACGGAGGCGACCTGCTCGGCCGCGAACAGCCGGGCGGCCCGCCCGGCCAGCGCGACCGGTTCCGGCTCACCGGTGGCCCGCCCGTCCGTCACCACCACGACCAGCGCCCGCCGCGCCGGATCCCGCAGCCGCTCGACCCGCAGCACGTCGTGCGCGCGCAGCAGCCCGGCCGCGAGCGGCGTCCGCCCACCCGTAGGCAGCGACTCCAGCCGTACGGCCGCAGCGTCCACGGAGGAGGTCGGCGGCAGCGCGACCTCGGCGGCCGACCCCCGGAACGTCACCAGCCCCACCTTGTCCCGCCGCTGATACGCGTCCAGCAGCAGCGACAGCACGGCCCCCTTCACGGCACTCATCCGCTGGCGGGCCGCCATCGACCCCGACGCGTCCACCACGAACAGCACGAGGTTCCCCTCGCGGCCCTCCCGGGTCGCCTGCCGCAGATCGTCCCGCCGTACGACCAGCCCCCGCCCGGACCGCCCCCGCGCCCGCTGATGCGGCGCGGCGGCCTGCACGGTGGCCGCCAGGTGCAGCTTGGTGAGCGCCCCCCGGGGCCGTCGGGCCCCGGTCGTCCGCCCGTGCTCCGTCCGCGCCCGCGAGCGCCGCCCGGCGGCCCCCTCACCGATCCCGGGCACGCTCAGCACCTTGGTACGGAAGGGCTCCGAGGCCCGTACGGCGGACTGCTCGGATGCCCCCGAGGCCTGCGGCTGCCCGCCCTCCCCGGCCTCCGGCCGCGCGTCGGTGTCACCGCCCTGAGGGCCGTCCGAGTCCCCGGAGGGCGGCTGCCCGCCACCGCCCGGTCCGCCGCCGTCGGGGTCCGGGTCCGGGTCCGGGTCGGGATCGTCGTCGGAGAACTCCTCCAGCGTCTCGTCGAGCTTGTCCTCGTCGAGCCCCGGCGCATCGAACGGGTTACGGCGCCTGCGGTGCGGCAGCGCAAGCAGTGCCGCCTGCCGTACGTCCTCGGCGAGCACCTCGGTCCGCCCGGCCCAGGCGGCCAGCGCGGTGGCCGTACGCGCCATCACGATGTCGGCCCGCATGCCGTCCACCTCGAAGGCGGCACAGGTCGCCGCGATCTGCCGCAGCGCCCCGTCACCCAGCCGCACCGACGGCAGCAACTCCCGAGCGGCGACGATCCGTTGACGTACAGAAGCCTCCTCGTCCGCCCAACGGGCCGCGAAACCGGCGGGATCGTCGTCGTAGGCGAGCCTGCGCCGTACGACCTCCACCCGCTGGTCCGGCTCCCGGGAGGCGGCGACCTCGACGGTCAGTCCGAACCGGTCGAGCAACTGCGGCCGCAGTTCGCCCTCTTCGGGGTTCATCGTGCCGACGAGCAGGAAGCGCGCGGCATGCCGCACCGAGACGCCCTCGCGCTCGACGTACGACGCACCCATCGCGGCCGCGTCCAGCAGCAGGTCGACGAGATGGTCATGAAGCAGGTTGACCTCGTCGACATAGAGGATCCCCCGGTGTGCGTCCGCGAGCAGACCGGGCTCGAAGGCCTTCACGCCCTCCGCCAGCGCCCGCTCGATGTCGAGCGCGCCGACGAGGCGGTCCTCCGAGGCGCCGACCGGCAACTCGACCATGCGGGAGGGGCGTCGGGTGCCGGGCCCCGGCTCGTGCGGTCCGTCCGGGCAGGACGGGTCCGGTGCCGCGGGGTCGCAGGAGAAACGGCACCCGGGGACGACGGTCACCTCCGGCAGCAGCGCCGAGAGCGCCCGCACGGCGGTCGACTTGGCGGTGCCCTTCTCGCCGCGCACCAGCACACCGCCGACCGCCGGTGACACGGCGTTCAGCAGCAGCGCGAGCCGCAGGTCGTCCTGGCCGACGACGGCCGTAAAGGGGAAGGGGGTGGTCACTGGTCGCCCTCCAAGTCGCCTTCCAGCTCCAGGTACGTGGCGCGCAGCCGCTCCAGGGTCTCCGCGTCCGGCTCGGCCCACAGCCCTCGGTCGGCGGCCTCCAGCAGGCGCTCGGTGATACCGCGCAGCGCCCACGGGTTGGACTGCTTCATGAACTCCCGGTTCTCCGGGGCGAAGACGTACTCGGCGCTGAGCTTCTCGTACATCCAGTCGTCCACGACGCCGGCCGTGGCGTCGTAGCCGAAGAGGTAGTCGACGGTCGCCGCCATCTCGAAGGCGCCCTTGTAGCCGTGCCGCCGCATGGCCGCCATCCAGCGCGGGTTCACGACCCGAGCGCGGAACACGCGGTGGGTCTCCTCGCCCAGCGTCCGCGTCTTCACCTGGTCGGGGGTGGCGGAGTCGCCGACGTACGCCTCGGGGCTCTCGCCCGTCAGGTGCCGCACCATGGCGACCATGCCGCCGTGGTACTGGAAGTAGTCGTCGGCGTCGACGAGGTCGTGCTCGCGGGTGTCGACGTTCTTCGCGGCGACGTTGATCCGCTTGAACGCGGTCTCCATGTCCCCGCGGGCCGCCCGGCCGTCGAGCCCGCGCCCGTACGCGTAACCGCCCCAGACGGCGTACACCTCGGCCAAATCGGCGTCGGAGCGCCAGTTGCGGGCGTCGATCAGCGGCAGCAGCCCGGCACCGTAGGCGCCCGGCTTGGAGCCGAAGATCCGGGCGGTCGCGCGCCGCCGGTCGCCGTGCTGTGCGGTGTCCTCGTCGGCGTGGGCGCGCACGAAGTTCTGCTCGGCGGGCTCGTCCAGCTCGGCGACCTTGCGTACGGCGTCGTCGATCAGCCCGACGACGTGCGGGAACGCGTCCCGGAAGAACCCGGAGATCCGGACGGTGACGTCGATGCGCGGGCGCCCCAGCTCCGCCAGGCCGATCACCTCGAACCCCGTCACCCGGCGCGAGGCGTCGTCCCAGACGGGACGGCAGCCAAGGAGGGCGAGGATCTCGGCGATGTCGTCGCCCTGGGTGCGCATCGCGGACGTGCCCCAGACGGTCAGACCGACGGACTTCGGGTACTCGCCGGTGTCCTGCAGATACCGCTGGACGAGGGAGTCGGCAAGCGACTGGCCGACCTCCCAGCTCAGCCTGGAGGGAATGGCCTTGGGGTCGACGGAGTAGAAGTTCCGGCCGGTCGGCAGGACGTTCACCAGCCCGCGGGTCGGCGAACCGGACGGACCGGCGGGCACGTAACCGCCGTCGAGTGCCTTGAGGATGTGGTCGATCTCGTCCGTCGTACGGGCCAGCCGCGGCACCACCTCGGTGCAGGCGAACTCCAACACGGCGACAGCGTCCGGGAGTTCCGTGCCGAGCACCCCACGTACGAGAGCCGGGGCGAGCGCGACGTCCCAGTCCCGTGCCTCCATGCCCTCGGCGATCCGCCGGCACAGCTGCTCCAGCAGGTCGATGGCGTCGGCGGCGGTACGGGCGGGGCCCTCGACGAGATCGGTCAGCTCGACCGGCACCTTCACCGGAGCGCCGGGCTCGGCGAGCAGCTCCTTCTCGACCAGCCCGAAATGGGCGGCCAGCGAGGCCCTGAGCCCCGGCAGCGCGTTCGCCTGCCCGCCCCACACCTGCGAGGCGCGCAGCACGGCCAGCACGAGGTTCACCCGCGGCTCACCCACCGGCCCGCCGCCCAGGATGTGCAGTCCGTCGCGGATCTGCACGTCCTTGATCTCGCACAGATAGCCGTCGATGTGCATGACGAACTCGTCGAACTCGTCCTCGTCCGGCTGCTCGTCCACATGCAGGTCGTGGTGCAGCTCGGCCGCCTTGACCAGCGTCCAGATCTGCGCACGCACCGCCGGGGCCTTCGTCGGGTCCAGGTCGGAGACGAGCGCGTACTCGTCGAGCAGCTGCTCCAGCTTGGCGAGATCGCCGTAGGTGTCGGCACGGGCCATCGGCGGTACGAGGTGGTCGACGACCGTGGCGTGCCCGCGCCGCTTGGCCTGGGTGCCCTCACCGGGGTCGTTGACGATGAACGGGTAGATCAGCGGCAGCTCACCGAGCACCGCGTCCGGCGCGCATCCGCCGCTGAGCCCGAGTCCCTTGCCGGGCAGCCACTCCATCGTGCCGTGCTTGCCCATGTGGACGATCGCGTCGGCGCCGAAACTGTTCTCCAGCCACCGGTAGGCCGCCATGTAGTGGTGCGAGGGTGGCATGTCGGGGTCGTGGTAGATCGCGATGGGGTTCTCGCCGAAGCCGCGCGGCGGCTGGATCATCACGACGACGTTCCCGAACTGGAGGGAGGCGAGGACGATGTCCTCCCCGTCGACGTACAGGTTGCCCGGCGGCTCGCCCCACGCCTGAAGCATCCCGTCCCTGAGCTCCGGATCGAGCTTGTCGAACCACGCCCGGTAGTCGGCGAGCGGCACCCGCGCGGGCGCGGCGGCCAGCTGCTCCTCGGTCAGCCACTCCACGTCGTGACCGCCGGCCGCGATGAGCCGGTGGATCAACTCGTCGCCGCCGGAGGGGTATTCGGTGAGCGAGTACCCGGCCGCCTTCAGCGCGTCCAGGACCTGCACCGCCGACGCGGGCGTGTCCAGACCGACGGCGTTGCCGACCCGGGAGTGCTTCGTCGGGTACGCGGTGAACACGAGCGCCAGCTTCTTGTCGGCGTTCGCCTTGTGCTTCAACCGCGCATGCCGTACGGCGATCCCGGCGACCCGCGCGGCCCGCTCCGGGTCGGCGACGTACACCGGAACGTCGTCGGGGCCCTGCTCCTTGAAGGAGAACGGGACGGTGACGAGCCGCCCGTCGAACTCGGGGATCGCGACCTGCATCGCCGCGTCCATGGGGGACAGGGCGGCGTCCGACTCGTCCCAGGCCTCACGCGACGACGTCAGGCAAAGGCCCTGCAGGACGGGGACGTCGAGGTCGGCCAGCGCCCCGATGTCCCACGCCTCCTCGTCACCGCCGGCCGACGCCTGCGAGGCATGTGTGCCGCCGGCGGCGAGGACGGTGGCGACCAGGGCGTCGGTCCGGCCGAGGATCTCGTACAGTCCGGCGTCCGCACCGCGCAGCGAACCGCAGTAGACAGGTAGGGCATTGGCGCCTCTGGCCTCGATCGCGTCGCACAGGGTGTCCACGAAGGCGGTGTTGCCGCTCAGCTCATGGGCCCGGTAGAACAGCACGCCGACGGTCGGGCGGCCTTCGACGAACGGGCGCTCGCCGTGGACGCCGTACTCCGGCATCTTCTGCGGCTCGACGAACCCCTCGCCGGTCAGCAGCACGGTGTCGGACAGGAACCGGGCGAGTTCCGTCAGGTTGCCGGGCCCGCCCTCGACGAGATACCTGAGCGCCTCCGCCACCACACCGGCGGGCACGGACGACTCGGCCATCAGCTCGGCGTCGGGGACGGCCTCCCCGCCGAGCAGCACGGTCGGGATCCCGGACGCCCTGAGCGCGGCGAGCCCGTCCTCCCAGGCCCGCTTCCCGCCCAGCAGCCGTACGACGGCGATGTCGGCGCCGTCGAGCAGGCCGGGCAGCTCCTCGGTCACATCCACCCGGGTCGGGTTGCCGATCCGGTAGTCGGCACCGGACGCGGCCCGAGCGGCCAACAGATCCGTGTCGGCGGTCGACAACAACAACACTGTGCTCATGCGGGCGCTCCCGGTGGAATGAAAGGCAGTCCTTGCGGCGCGCCCGACTCGATGAGCCGCCACAGCGCGTCCGTGTCCGCGTGTTGTTCGATCAGGTCGCCGAGCCGGTCGAGCTGCTCCTCGCGCAGCGCGGCGAACGAGGTGTCGGGCGCCGGTACGAAGCGACGGCCCGCGGCGGCCGCCACCTCGCGCAGAAAGGCCCGCCGGAACCCGTCCGACTCCAGCGAACCGTGCCAGTGCGTACCCCAGGTCTGCCCGACGCGGATGCCGTCCAGGAAGGCTTCCCCTCCGGCTATGTCGGCGACCCCATGATGGATCTCGTACCCCTCGACATGCTCGCCGAGGGCTTCCCCCACGGGCCGGGTGAGGGTCTTCTCGCGGGCGAACCGCACCCGCACGGGCAGCACTCCGAGCGCTTCCACATGGCCGCGCCGGCTCTCGACCTCGTCCTCGATGTGCTCGCCGAGGACCTGGAAGCCACCGCAGATGCCGAGGACGGGCCGCTGTTCGGCGGCCCTGCGGACCAGGGCGTCCGCAAGTCCCCGCTCGCGCAGCCACTCCAGGGCCTTCACCGTCCCCCGGGTCCCCGGTACGACGACGAGGTCGGCGTCGGCGAGTTCCTCGGGACGGTCCACGAACCGCACCACGACGCCCGGTTCGGCGGCCAGGGCGTCCACGTCGGTGAAGTTGGACATCAGCGGGATCGCGCACACGGCGACCCGCAGCACGTCCTCGCCGACGGGCGGCGCGACGTTCGACTCCCGCACCGTCCCGCGCAGGGAGACCCGCAGCCCGTCCTCCTCGTCGATGCCGAGACCGTGCTGGAAGGGCAGGACGCCGTACGTTCGCCGTCCGGTGAGCCCGTGCAGCATGTCCAGCCCGGGCTCCAGGAGGCTGACGTCCCCGCGGAACTTGTTGACGAGGAACCCGGCGACCAGCTCCTGGTCCTCGGCCGAGAGCAGGGCGACGGTCCCGAAGAAGGAGGCGAAGACCCCGCCGCGGTCGATGTCACCGACCACGAGCACGGGAAGCCGCGCGTTGCGGGCGATCCCCATGTTCACGATGTCGGTCCGGCGCAGGTTGATCTCGGCGGGAGAACCCGCACCCTCACAGATCACGGCGTCATACGTGCCCCGCAACTCGGCGAGACAGTCGAGCACGGTCCCCAGAAGCTGCTGCTGCCGCCCACCGTGGTACCCGCGCGCACTCAGCTCGCCGACGGGCTTGCCCATCAGCACGACCTGGCTGCTCTGCTCGCCACCGGGCTTGAGCAGCACGGGGTTCATCAGCGCGGTCGGCTCGACCCGGCAGGCCTGAGCCTGCATGGCCTGAGCCCGCCCGATCTCGGCACCCTCGCGCGTCACGAACGAATTCAGGGACATGTTCTGCGCCTTGAAGGGCGCCACCTTGACCCCCTGCCGTACCAGCCAACGACAGATCCCGGCGGTGACGACACTCTTCCCGGCGTCGGAGGTGGTACCGGCGACGAGGAGCCCACCGCCGGTCATGACACACCCCTCGACAACTGCCTGCCGGCAGTGGGAACAGCCCCCACCGCCGGGCGCCGTGCGACCCGGCCCCGCAGCACCGCCCCGGCCGCACTGACCCCCAGCGCCAGCCACCCCACCCGCCGCGACAACCGCACGGCCCGCTCGATGTCCCCGACTTCCACAGCCCGCCCCTCCTCGTTCAGCACAGGCCGATGCTCGACCCGCCCCCCGTAGGACAAGGTCCCCCCGAGCCGCACCCCGAGCGCCCCTGCGAACGACGCCTCCACAGGCCCGGCATTGGGGCTGGGATGCTTGCTGGCGTCAGAACGCCAGGCCCGCACCGCCCCGCGACGGTCACCCCCCGCGACCGTCGCAAGTACGGCGGTCAGACGGGCCCCCGGCCACCCCGCCACATCGTCCAGCCGCGCCGAAGCCCACCCGTACCGCCGGTACTTGGCCGACTTGTGCCCCACCATGGCGTCGAGCGTGTTGACGGCCCGGAACCCGAGCAGCCCCGGCACCCCGCCCACGGCCCCCCACACCAGCGCCCCCACGACGGCATCGGAGGTGTTCTCGGCAACGGACTCCACCACCGCCCGCGCGATCCCGTCGGCGTCCAGGGCCTGCGGATCCCGCCCGCACAGATGCGGCAGCCTGGCCCGCGCGGCCTCGACGTCCCCGGCCTCCAGCGCACGCCCGATGCCACGGGCTTCGCGCGCGAGCGAAGTCCCCCCGACGACGGCCCAGGTGGCGGCGGCGGTCAGGGCGAGGGAGGCGGTACGGGACGGACGTACGGCCCGCTGGGCGACGACACCGAGCGCAAGGGCGCTCCCGGCGCACACGGCGGTGTGCAGTGCGCCCCACCCGCGATGGTCCCGCCACAACACCCGTTCCACGGCGCCCGCGGCCCGCCCGAACACGGCGACCGGATGCCCTCGGCGCGGATCGCCGAGCAGATGGTCACCGAGGAGGCCGGCGGCGGCGCCGTACGCGAAGACGCGATCGGCACGCATCGGCTCAGCCGGCCGTGGGGTCGGGCAGCGACCTGGTCCTGAACCTCAAACGGCAGGCTGGCATGGCGACATGTCCTCACTCAGGGTGTCCACGCCCTGGTTCGACGAGACCGGCGGTGAGAGTTCCTGGCTCCCGGGGCTTACTACCCCGGTGACAGTGGCGGGACCGCGCCGGACTTGCACCGGCTTCCTCTCGCGCCGCCGTAGATGGCTTCGGCAGTCCACCACGCCCCCGAACGGCAGTCAACTTGCCGTTGACCTGCGACGGGGGAGTGTGCTGAGGCCCACACCCGGCGCTCCGAACCGGGCAGGAAAAACCCGTGGGGCGAGGGAGCACGAAAGGGTGCTTCCTCGCCCCACGGGACGGTGCGGAAAGGCGGTCCGGCCGCGGCCTCAGGCCTTGGCCACCACGAGATGGATTCCGTACGCCACGGCCGCCGCGCAGCCCGCGAAGGCCACATATGCGCCGGCCACCGCCAGGGACGCCGAGTTGCCCTGCGCCACGGCCCGCTCGCGGCGTGACAGGCCCATGATGCCGAGGGTGAACAGGGCCACGAGGCCCACCGTGACCGCGAGGCTGACGCCGAAGACGGAGCCCAGGGCTGCCCAGTCGATCTTCATGCTGCTTCTCTTCCTTCGTACCGGGTGGGCGGGCTCAGACGGCCGCGGCCGGCGGCGTCGCCGGGTCGGGGACGGCGGCCACGGGGGCCGGGGCGGGGATCGTGGCCGTCAGGTCCTCGGTCACCGTGCCCGTGGGAGGCGGGGTCACGGCGGCGATGGCCGTGGTCACCACGCCGGGCGGCTCCTCGCTCTCGTTGACGTTCGACGCGTCGACGACCTCGCGCCGGGAGATCTTCCAGATGGCCGCACTGGCGACGACCAGGAAGACGGCGACGACGGCGGTGCCCCAGTCGCCGAGATCCGTCACGGACTCCGCGCCCGCGCCGACCAGCGCCGCGGCCGGCAGCGTCAGACACCAGGCCACGAGCATGCGGGTCGCCGTCGACCAGCGGACCACACCGCCCTTGCGGCCGAGGCCCGCACCCATCACCGAACCGGAGACGACGTGGGTGGTGGAGAGGGAGAACCCGAGGTGCGAGGAGGCGAGGATCGCCGTGGCCGCGCTGGTCTGGGCGGCGAAGCCCTGCTGCGGCTCGAGTTCGGTCAGGCCCTTGCCCATGGTGCGGATGATGCGCCAGCCGCCGATGTAGGTCCCGAGCGCGATGGCGAGGCCCGCGGAGAGGATCACCCAGGTGGGAGGGTTGGAGCCGGGGGCGATGGAGCCGCCCGCGATCAGCGCGAGGGTGATGATGCCCATCGTCTTCTGTGCGTCGTTCGTGCCGTGGGCCAGGGACACCAGGCCCGCCGAGGCGATCTGGCCGGCGCGGTAGCCCTTGCGGGTGGCATCGCCGTCGGCGTTCTTGCCGATGCCGTAGGAGAACCGGGTGGCGAGCATCGCCGCCACGCCGGCGACCACGGGGGCCGCGACCGCCGGGAGCAGCACCTTGGTGACGAGCACGTCACCGTGGACGGCGCCGATGCCGGCGGAGGCGACGGTGGCGCCGATCAGCCCGCCCATCAGGGCGTGTGAGGAACTGGAGGGAAGCCCGACGAGCCAGGTCAGCAGGTTCCAGAGGATCGCGCCGACCAGCGCCGCGAAGATGACCTCGGGACGTATGCCGGTCTCGTCGACGAGACCCTTGGAGATCGTGTTGGCGACCTCCACGGAGAGGAAGGCACCCGCAAGGTTCAGCACGGCGGACATGGCCACCGCGACCTTGGGCTTGAGCGCGCCGGTCGAGATGGTGGTGGCCATCGCGTTGGCGGTGTCGTGGAAACCGTTCGTGAAATCAAACGCGAGTGCGGTTACCACCACAATCGCGAGGATCAGCGAGAAGTTTTCCATTTACCCAGGCAATCGTTCGAAGTCAACGGTCGGTTGACCGTAGGCAACCTGGGTGAACGGAAGATGAACTGAGAGCGGCTGCACGATGTCCGGATGAGGGGGTCGCCGCTCCGCCCTGTCCCGGCGACCCCCCGGTCCCGCGGTGCCCCTTGGTCAGTAGCCCCGGGCGAACTTCCTCAGCTGGGTCTGTGACCCGTTGAAGAGATTCTGGTCACCCGGCAGACCGCCGCTGTTGTCGTACTGCCAGAAGGTCCAGAACGACCAGCCGGCCGGCAGGGAACCGGAGGTCCCGGACTCGTGACGGGCTATCCACAGTGCGTGGTCGGAGGCGAACGCGCTGCTTCCGCCGGTACAGGTGTTCCACCAGTGGGTGGTCGTGTAGATCACCGGGTGGCGGCCGGTGAGCCGCTTCACCTCGCCGCTGAAAGACTTGATCCAACCGACCATGCCCGCCTTGCTCAGGCCGTAGCACCCGTGCGTGGCGCTGTACGGGTTGTATTCGATGTCGAGGGCCGGCGGAAGCGTCCAGCCGTCCGGCCGCCAGCTGCCGCCGTGGTGCACGAAGTACGCCGCCTGTGCCCTGCCCGACGACTTGTCCGGCAGTGCGAAGTGGTACGCGCCGCGGATGAGGCCGGCGCCGCGGGCGCCGTCGTACTGCCGACCGAAGTAGGGGTTGCGGTAGGTCGTGGACTCGGTCGCCTTGACGTAGACGAACCTGGCGCCCTTGGCCTTCGCGCTCGACCAGTCGACGTTCTTCTGGTGCGAAGAGACGTCGTGCCCCTGCGGCAGACTCGCCGCCGAGGCCGGAAGCCCGGCGAGAGCCGCCCCGGTGACGGTGAGTGCCGCCACGGAGACCGCGAGGACGCGGGTGCGGCGGCGCAGCGGTTTGTGATCACGAGCCATGTTTCCCCCCGGAATGGCGACGTGCACGACAAAACAACGGGAGATTACTGGAAGGTCATCGAATACCCGGTGATCTCTGGCCAAGCACGGAGAGAGGCGGATATGTCCCTATAAGGGGACTTTCGGAGGCCTGGCTTCCGCCCTAAAGTGCCCCCGTCCGACGGCGCGGCGGAGGTGCGCCTGGCAGGATCGCGGCATGGCGGAGCAGCGGCGGGACCAGCGAGGCGAACGGGATGCGCGGGAAGGTGTGCAGGGAGTGCCGGAGCGGCGGGGGAGGGGTGTGAGTGCCGAGGTGGCCCGCGCCTGGGAAGCGCTCGTCGCGACCGCCCGCCGCACGGTCGCCGACGGGCTCGTCGTCGGCACCTCCGGCAATGTCTCGGTGCGTGTCGGGGACACCGTGCTGGTCACACCCTCGGGCGTGCCCTACGACCGGCTCACGCCCGAGGACGTGACCGGTGTCGACCTGGACGGCCGCCAGGTGCTCGGCACGCTCGTCCCGACGAGCGAACTCCCCATGCACCTTGCGATCCACCGCACCACCGACGCCCGCGCCGTCGTCCACACCCACGCCGTGCACGCGACCGCCGTCTCGACCCTCGTCCGCGAGCTCCCGGCGATCCACTACATGACCGGCGCCCTCGGCGGTCCCGTCCGAGTTGCCCCCTATGCGACATACGGCAGCGACGAGTTGGCCGAGAACATGCTCCACGCCCTCGCCGACCGCACCGCCTGCCTGCTGCAGAACCACGGCACGATGGCCTACGGCACCACCCTCGACCAGGCCTACGACCGCACGGCCCAACTGGAATGGATGTGCCGCCTGTGGCTGACGGCCTCCTCGGTACCGGGCATGTCCCCGACGCTGCTGTCCCTGGAGCAGGTGGCGGAGGCGGCAGAGAAGCTGCGGGGCTACGGGCAACGGAAGTGACGCCCGGGAAACCGCACTCGGGGTGAGGGGGCACACCCCGGCGCAATCCGCATCACCCCGCCCCGTCCTCCCGCTGGCCGGTGGCGGGGTCCGCCAGGACACTGGACGGGTGCGCACAGTCAAAGCGACGGCTGCAGCCGTCACCGTGGCCCTGGCGGCCGGCGCGGCAAGCGTGGCCGCCGGCCGGTTCGCGAGCGACGCGGCGCTCAAGGCGCCGCCGGGCCGGCCCCTGCCCACCGAACCCCAGCTCACCGTGCACGCCACGGCGGCCGGCCAGATTGCGCTCACCCGCGACCTGGCGGCCATGCGTCCCGGCACCTACGGCCTCGCCGGCGACGGCACCCACGCGGTCGTCGGCCCCGTCCTCGCCACGGCAACGCACTCCGCCGACACCGTCGTCCGCCGCCTGGAACGGGTCACCCACGGCACCCTGGAGCCCGGCGACAAGGTGTGGCTGACCCCGAACCTGCACACCGGCGACCCGGGCAGCGCCCTCGGCCTGCCCCACACCGACGTCGACATCCCCGGCGAACTCGGCTCCCTGCCCGCCTGGTTCGTGCCCGGCGTGCGGGACACCTGGGTGATCGCCGTGCACGGGCTGGGAGCCACCCGCGAACTCGCCATGAACATCATGGAGTTCCTGCACCGCCAGCGCTTCCCGGTGCTCGCCCTCGCCTACCGCGGCGACCCCGGCGCACCCCGCTCCCCGGACGGCCTGGGCCACCTCGGCGAGACGGAGTGGCGCGACGTGGACGCGGCGATCCGGCACGCCGTCAGCCACGGCGCCAAACAGGTTGTGCTGCACGGCTGGTCGACCGGCGCCACCATGGCGCTGCGCGCCGCCGCCCACTCCGGGCTGCGCGACAGCATCTCCGGACTGGTCCTGGACTCCCCGGTGCTCAGCTGGGCCACGACACTGCGCGCCCTCGCCGCCGCCCGCCGCACACCGGGCGCACTGCTGCCGCTCGCCGTCCGGGCCGCCCAGGGCCGTACCGGCATGGAGCGCGAGCGCGCCGTCGAGGCCGAGCAGCTCACCGTGCCGACGCTGATATTCCACGGCCCGGACGACACCCTGGCCCCCTGGGAGTACTCCCGCCGGCTCGCCCACGCCCGTCCCAACCTGATCGCGCTGCGCACGGTCCCGAACGCCCCGCACTCAGCGATGTGGAACGCCGACCCGGAGGCCTACGAAGAAGCGTTGCGCCGCTTCCTCACCCCTCTCATGTGATCACTCCCGCGGTGCCGGTCCCGAGCGGAGCCGAACAGTCGGCACCATTCCGTTTAAGGCCGTACCACTGGCCTGTTCCCGTCCCCGAGCCGCCCGCCGGACCCCGTGCGTTGGCCAGTCCCGTCGCCCGCCGTGACATTCCGTTTGGGTTTTCGGACCGTCAACCGGAAGACTGCACCCGTGACGTCCCGTATCCCGCGCGACTCCAGGCTTCGACTCGTCGGCCCGCGATCCCTGTCCGCCGCCCCCAGAGCCGTGAACCAGCGCCGCCCGCGCCGCGCCGCACCCCGACCCCCGGAGGGCACCCCGGCACCCGCGGAGCTGGCCAGAATGGCTCGCTCCCAGCTGGCCGCCGCGGCCCGCGTCGCCCGCTGGGCCGACGCCGCGCTCGGCCCGGGCAGCGACGGCGCGACCGCCGACGGCAAGGCCACCCTCGCCGACGCGACCGCCGAACGGGCTGCCCGGGACCTCGGCCTGACCGTGGCTCAGGTCCGCGCGGACTGGGACACCGCCCGCCTCGCCGGCCTCGTCGAGGTGCACGGCGACAGCGCCCGCCCCGGCTGGCGGCTGCGCGCCTGGAACCGCGACGACAGCGCCGTCCTGCGCGGCTGGGTCGCCCTCTTCGACGCCTGGTCCCTCGCCCACGGCGAGCCCGCGGAGCACGCGCCCGCCGCCGTCGCCGAGGTCGTCTCGGCCATGCCCCAGGTGCTCTCCTTCCTCCAGCTGTCCGCCGGGCCCGTACCGGTCGACCAGCTCCTCGACCTCCTGGAGCAGCGCGTCACCGAACTGCGCACCGAGCGCTGCGAGATCCCCTACGGCCCGCAGCCCGAGCCCGCCGAGCAGCCCGAGGCGCTCGACGCCCCGCTCGCGCCCCTCCTCGACTGGGCCCTGCACGCCCTCGCCTCCGTCGGCGCCCTCACCTACGGCGGCGGACAGGCCACCCTCACCCCGCTCGGCAGCTGGGCCGTCTGGGTCAAGCTGGAGCAGATCTGCGTCGCCGCGCAGAGCCCCGCCGGGAACATCGAGGTCGCCGCCGACGAGATGCTCCGCGGCTGCGCCCAGCTGCGCCCCAACGCCGCCCGCGCCGAATACCGCGCCTGGCTCGCCGCCCGCCCCGTCGGCAGCGCCGTCACCGAACTCATCGCCGCCGCCCGCGGCGACGACGCCCTGCTGCGCGGTCTCGCCTTCGAGGCACTGCGCGTGGTCGGTGCCCCCGCCGAGCCGGACGTCCGCGCCGTCGCCGACGAGCCGACCCTGCGGCCGTACGCCCTGCTGTGGCTGGCCGAGCACGACGGCGTCGACCCCGAGGACGCCCACGAGGTCCTCACCCGCGAGGAGGCCACCTGGCTGTGGGTGGACACCGCCGCCGCGGTCGCCGACCACGGCGAGGCCCCGATGCTCGTACGCCACCTGGAGTCGGCCGTGCAGCCGACGGTCCCCCTGCTCCTGGAAGAGGTACGGGCGGTCGGCCACCCCCGCACCGTCCAGGTCCTCGTCGCCCTCGCGGCGGCCCACCCGGACCCGGCCCTGGCGAAGGCCGTGCGCCGCGCGGCCTTCCAGGTGCACACGGGCGGCAGCTGAGCGCCCTTCAGGGGCGCGGGGCTGTGACATCAGCGGCTCCGCCGCGGCGCGCGACCAGCCACGACGGCGACGCAGTCGCACGAAGGGTGCGTCTTCACGCCCGGGCGTGCCGTACATCACGCCGGCGCGCTGATCGTCGCCCAGCCCTGCCCGGCGGCGGCGTGGACGTCCCAGCTCATCGCCGTCGGCGGCCCGGGCCGCAGGCGGCCCGAACACCCGAACACAGAAAAAGTGCTTGCACGGCCCCGTTAGACTTGGCCCATGGCCATTCTCCTCGCGCATTAGACGGCGGGAACGCCTCAGCCGCCCACCCGTCAACCCTTTCTGCCCTGGAGCCTGTCCGTGATCTCCGCCTCCGGTATCGAGCTGCGCGCCGGTGCCCGCGTCCTCATCGAGTCCGCCTCCTTCCGTATCGCCAAGGGCGACCGCATCGGCCTGGTCGGCCGCAACGGCGCCGGCAAGACCACCCTCACCAAGGTGCTGGCCGGCGAGGGCATCCCGGCCGGCGGCACGGTCACCCGCTCCGGAGAGGTCGGCTACCTCCCGCAGGACCCCCGCACCGGCGACCTCGACATCCTCGCCCGCGACCGCATCCTCTCGGCGCGCGGTCTCGACGTACTGATCCGCAAGATGCGCGACAACGAGCAGCGCATCGCCAACGGTCAGGGCGCGACCCGCGAGAAGGCACTGAAGCAGTACGAGCGCCAGGAGACGGAGTTCCTCACCAAGGGCGGGTACGCCGCCGAGGCCGAAGCCGCCACGATCGCCGCCGCGCTCAATCTGCCCGACCGGGTGCTCGGCCAGCCGCTGCACACGCTCTCCGGCGGTCAGCGCCGCCGTATCGAACTGGCCCGCATCCTGTTCTCCGATGCGGACACCCTGCTGCTCGACGAGCCGACGAACCACCTCGACGCCGACTCGATCGTCTGGCTGCGCGACTACCTGAAGACCTACCGCGGCGGCTTCATCGTGATCTCCCACGACGTCGACCTGGTCGAGACGGTCGTCAACAAGGTGTTCTACCTGGACGCCAACCGCGCCCAGATCGACATCTACAACATGGGCTGGAAGCTCTACCAGCAGCAGCGCGAGGCCGACGAGAAGCGCCGCAAGCGCGAGCGGGCCAACGCCGAGAAGAAGGCCGCCGCCCTGCACTCGCAGGCCGACAAGATGCGCGCCAAGGCCACCAAGACGGTCGCCGCGCAGAACATGGCCCGGCGCGCGGACAAGCTGCTCTCCGGCCTGGAGGCGGTACGCCAGAGCGACAAGGTCGCCAAGCTGCGCTTCCCCGAGCCCGCGCCGTGCGGCAAGACACCGCTCACCGCCGAGGGACTGTCCAAGTCGTACGGCTCGCTGGAGATCTTCACCGACGTCGACCTGGCCATCGACAAGGGCTCCCGCGTCGTCATCCTCGGCCTCAACGGCGCAGGCAAGACGACCCTGCTGCGCCTGCTCGGCGGCGTCGAGAAGCCCGACACCGGCGAGGTCGTCCAGGGCCACGGCCTCAAGCTCGGCTACTACGCCCAGGAGCACGAGACCCTCGACCCGGAGCGCTCGGTCCTGGAGAACATGCGCTCCTCCGCCCCCGACCTGGACCTCGTCGAGGTCCGCAAGGTGCTCGGCTCGTTCCTGTTCTCCGGCGACGACGTCGACAAGCCGGCCGGCGTGCTGTCCGGCGGCGAGAAGACCCGCCTGGCGCTCGCGACCCTGGTCGTCTCCTCCGCCAACGTCCTGCTGCTGGACGAGCCGACCAACAACCTCGATCCCGCCAGCCGCGAGGAGATCCTGGGCGCCCTGCGCACCTACAAGGGCGCGGTCGTCCTGGTCACCCACGACGAGGGCGCCGTCGAGGCGCTGCAGCCCGAGCGGATCATCCTGCTGCCGGACGGCGTCGAGGACCTGTGGGGCGCCGACTACGCGGACCTGGTCGCCCTCGCCTGACCCCGTTGGATCGTCAGCGCAGCTTGATCGAAGGCGTGATCCACAGCGTATGGATCATTCGGCCGATCCGTGATCCATCATCTGTGTGAGATCTCCTCGTACCGAGGTGTGTCCTACATCCATTTCGCGGCCGGGCCCTTTATCGACAAGGGCTCGGCCGTCGTACGTCTCTGACCTGGCACTTCACAAAAGAACCCGTTCGGCGGTACGAACGCAGCCAGGGGGAATTACGGATTCCGCTTGTGGGGATGCGCTCCTGTCGTCAAAACCCTGTCTCACGGACCTTGCCGAATGGGTGGCCATGAAAGCCCGGAGGGGTGATCATGAGGGGACCAGAGCGCACTTCCCATGAGGAGGCACGGGTGGCCGAGACTCTGAAGAAGGGCAGCCGGGTAACCGGCGCCGCGCGCGACAAGCTCGCGGCAGACCTGAAGAAGAAGTACGACTCCGGTGCGAGCATTCGGGCGCTGGCCGAGGAAACCGGCCGCTCGTATGGCTTCGTGCACCGGATGCTCAGTGAGTCGGGCGTCACGCTCCGTGGGCGTGGCGGGGCGACGCGGGGCAAGAAGGCCGCCTCGTCCTGATCCCGGGCGGCCCATCGGCTTCGATGGTGGCCACCCGGTCGGTCGGCAGATCGGCCGGGTGGTTACTGTGCAGTCACTTAGCTTTGCGCTTTAGCTTGCTCTGCTGACCGCACTCATCGGAGGCACTCCATGGCTTCGCCCGCCCAGGACCTCGGTCCGGTACTCGACAAGGACGGCGTACGGCTCACCGTCGACGACGCGATCGCCACGGTGACGCTGACCAACCCGGCCAAGCGCAACGCGCAGAGCCCCGCCATGTGGCGTGCGCTCGCCGAGGCCGGGCGGGTCCTGCCGGGGTCCGTCCGTGTCGTCGTGCTGCGCGCCGAGGGGCAGTCCTTCTCGGCCGGGCTCGACCGGCAGATGTTCACGCCCGAGGGAATCGAGGGCGAGCCGACGTTCATCGACCTTGCGCGCAGCAGCGACGGTGAACTCGACGCGAACATCGCCGAGTTCCAGGCCGGTTTCACCTGGTGGCGGCGGAGCGACCTCGTGTCCATCGCCGCCGTCCAGGGGCACGCCATCGGTGCGGGCTTCCAGCTCGCGCTCGCCTGTGACCTGCGCGTCGTCGCCGACGACGTGCAGTTCGCCATGCGCGAGACCAGCCTCGGGCTGGTGCCGGACCTGACAGGGACGCATCCGCTGGTGGGGCTGGTCGGCTATGCCCGCGCGCTGGAGATCTGCGTCACCGGGCGCTTTGTGTCGGCCGAGGAGGCCGTCAGCACGGGGCTCGCCAACCTCGCGGTACCGGGCGATCAGCTCGACGGGGCGGTGCGGGATCTGGCGTCGGCGATTCTGGCTGCGCCGCGGGATGCCGTGATCGAGACCAAGGCGCTGATCCGTGGGGCCCAGGGGCGGTCCTACGACGAGCAGCGTGCCGCTGAGCGGGCTGCGCAGGCGCGGCGGCTGCGGGATCTTGCCGGTCTCGGTGAGTGAGCCTCCGGCGGTGGCGCGCTATTTGTCTGCGGCTCCGTCGTGGCTTGTCGCGCAGTTCCCCGCGCCCCTAAAAGCCGCTGCCGCATCGGCAGTAATCAGCTGACCGCTGTTACCAGCACCGCCACAGTCGGGTGATCCGACAGCACCCCGGCGACGGCTGCACGTACCTCGCGGGCCACGTCCGCGGCACGGTGGTTCGCGCTCACCGCGATCTCCACGCGCGCGTGGCGGTGCGGCAGGCTGCCTTCCTCCTGGAGGGCCGTGATGTGTACCGCCGCCCGCCCCAGGCCGCCCGTCAGGTGGGCGACGCCCGGGACCATCAGGGCGGCGGACGCCGCCCGCAGTTCGTCCGCGTCGTCGGGCTCCGCGGCGCGTGGCGGCTCCGGGCCTCGTACGGGGACGGGGTCCGGTTCCTCGTCCAGCAGGGCCGTGACGCGCAGGTCCACCTCGGCCAGCACCAGGCCGAGCAGTTCTGTCGCCGCGGCTGCCAGCGTCGTACGTACGAGGGCCGCCCTGATCGGCAGTGGCTCGGACGCCGTCGTGGCGAAGTCCGCCGTCACGCGCAGCGGTCCCGGCGGCAGGGCGCTCGGCGGTGGCGGTACGGCGGGGTCCTGAGCGGTGTCCGGGTCGGCGAGCGCGATGCGGAGCGCGTCCAGCCGTACCCCGCTCAGTTCCCCGGCCGCGCGCCTGAGCGCCGCCTCGGCCGCCTCCTGCGAGATCCACGCGCCGTCGTGCGGCCCGCCCAGCGGCAGGAGTCTGCCCAGGCCCAACTGATGCCGTACCCCGGCCCACCGTTCCGTCGTCATTCCTCCAGCCTGCCGCATCCCCGGCGCGCGGCGGCGTAACCCCACTTACCGTGGTCGTAGGACGACGAACCGAAAGGGACGTGCGGCGATGACCGACATGACGGAGCAGGGCCGGACGAGGAACCCCCAAGGGACGAGCGAGGTGACGGACCCCCCGACGTTGCGCAAGGCGCCGACGCGGCGCGGCGGAGGAGACCCCGCCACCCGGGGGCGGACGACGATCGCCGACGGGGTCGTGGAGAAGATCGCCGGACTGGCCGCGCGGGACGTGGTCGGCGTGCATGCCCTCGGCAGCGGCCTCAGCCGCACCTTCGGAGCCGTGCGCGACCGCGTGCCGGGCGGCTCGAAGTCCGTGACGCGGGGTGTGAAGGCCGAGGTCGGCGAGGTGCAGACGGCACTGGACCTGGAGATCGTCGTCGACTACGGGGTCTCCATCTCCGACGTCGCCCGCGCGGTGCGGGAGAACGTCATCGCCGCGGTGGAGCGGATGGCGGGCCTCGAGGTCGTCGAGGTCAACATCGCGGTGAGCGATGTGAAGCTGCCGGAGGAAGAGGACGAGGAGCCGGAGCCCCGGATCCAGTGACCGGCCGGCGACCGGACAACCGCACCACTGAGGGGAGCGCACGATGAGCAGGGCCGTGGTCGGCATGATCGCCGGAATGGCGCTGGGCTTCGCCGGATACTTCGGCGGCTTCGGCGCCTTCCTGCTGGTGGCCGCCCTGGGCGCCGTCGGGTTCGTCGTCGGCCGGTTCCTGGAGGGGGACTTGGAGATCGGCGAGTTCTTCCGTACGCGCGAGGACCGCCGACGGTGAGCACGGTGAGCGACGGTGTCGGTGAGCTGCGCAGAGCCACGGCCACCGTCGCGCCCGGCGAGCGCGGGGCCACCAGGATCGCCGACCGGGTGGTCGCGAAGATCGCCTCCCAGGCGGCCCGGGAGACCCTGAGTGGCCAGTCCGAGGACACCTCACCCCCGCACGCCACCGTCGTCGTCCACCATGGAGCCGCCCATGTCCGCGTCCACATCGAACTCGACTATCCCTGCGACATCGGCGCCCGCTGCGCGGATGTGCGTCGACATGTCGCTTCGCGGGTAGGCGCGTTGGTGGGCATGGAGGTGCCGGAGGTCGCCGTCCACGTGGAGCGGCTGCATCTGACCCCGGCACACGGCGTGGCACAGGGGAGGACGCGATGAGCGAGCCCCAGGGCTCCGAGGGCACCACACAACGACTGCCGGTCATCGAGAGGGCACCCGCACAGGAACCGGCGTACGGGCCTCCGCCGTCCGGCCACGACGGCGACCAGGGCCGCTTCTGGTCGGCGCGCCGCGTCCCCGCGGGCATCGTGGCGCTGCTGGTCCTGGCGGTCGCGGGCCTGTTCCTCTACGACATCGCGGCCGTACGGGCGCACCGGCCCGCGATGGCCTGGCGCCGGGAACTCGCCCGGCAGCTCGCCGAACGTCATCTCGACGACACCGTGGTGCTCGTCGGCGCCGGGGTCGCCGCCGCCCTCGGTCTGTGGCTGCTCGTGCTGGCGCTCACGCCCGGCCTGCGCGGGGTCCTGCCGATGCGGCGCACCCACGCCGACGTCCGCGCCGGACTGCACCGCGAGGCGGCCGCCTACGTGCTGCGCGACCGCGCCATGGAGGTCGCCGGCGTCCAGTCGGTACGGGTCCGGATGCGCCGCACCCGCGCCGATGTGTACGCCCTGTCGCACTTCCGTGAACTGGGCGACGTACGCGCCGACCTGAACGCCACGCTCGACGACGCGATCAGCGGCCTGGGGCTCACCCACCCGCCCGCGCTGTCCGTGCACGTACGGCGTCCCGGACGGAAGGGGTGAGAGCGATGCCCAGGATCGTCAACCGGGTGCTGATCGGGATCGTCGGACTCGCCCTGCTCCTGCTGGGCGGCTCGGTCCTGGCCGTCGGACTCGGCGCTCCGCCACCGTCCTGGTGGATCCACCACGGCCGGCACGACGTCCTGCTCAGCGACGCCGAACGCACCCACTGGCAGGGCTCCGGCTGGTGGTGGCCGACCGTCATCGCCGCACTGGCCGTCCTGGTGCTGCTCGCCCTGTGGTGGCTGGCCGCGGTCCTGCGCCGGCGCCGCCTCGCCGAGGTCCTGGTGGACACCGGCGACGGCGAGGGCGCGCTGCTGCGGGGCCGGGCCCTGGAGGGCGTACTCGCGAGCGAGGCGGGCGGGTTGGAGGGCGTGGCGCAGGCCCATGTCCAGTTGACCGGCCGCCGCACCGCCCCCGAGGCGCGCGTGCAACTCCATCTGGAACCGCACGTGGACCCGGGAACGGCCCTGCACGAACTCACGACCCGGGCCCTGCTGCACGCACGCAATTCCGCGGGTCTCGCCGCATTTCCCGCAGAGGTGCGGATGAAAGGCGTCAAACACCGTGCAGAAAGGGTGAGTTGACCTACGCGGACTCCCTTCGGCAGGCCCTCAGAATCCGTGCCGCATGCCGCCGTCTACCGGGACCATGATTCCCGTCAGATAGGAAGCCGCCGGGGACAACAGGAAGGCAGCCGTACGCCCGAACTCCTCCGGAGTGCCATAGCGCCGCAGTGGAATGCGGGATTCGTTGGCGGCCCGTGTGGCTTCGGGGTCCGCGGACAGTCCGTCCAGCTCGCGCACGCGGTCCGTGTCGATACGAGACGGCAGCAGACCCACGACACGAATTCCGCGCGGGCCCAGCTCGTCGGCGATCGACTTCGCGAAACCGGCCAGCCCGGGGCGCAGTCCGTTCGAAATCGTCAGCGCCGGAATCGGCTCGTGCACCGAACCGGACAGCACGAACCCGATGACACCGCCCGCGTCGAGTTCGGCGGCCGCCGCCCGCGCCAGCCGGACCGCTCCCAGGAACACCGAGTCGAACGCCGCCTGCCACTGCTCGTCCGTGTTGTCCGCGAGGAACCCGGGGGCCGGCCCGCCGACGCTGATGAGGATGCCGTCGAAGCCGCCGAACCTCTCACGGGCCGCCGCGATCAGCCGCTCGGGGGCCTGCGGGTCGGCGTTGTCGACGGCCACGCCATGGGCGTCGGGCCCAAGGCCGGCCGCCGCGTCGGCGACCCGCTTCTCGTCCCGACCCGTCACGACCACCTTCGCGCCGTCCGCGAGGAGCTCACGCGCGGCGGCGTTCCCGAGGCCCCGCGTGGCCCCGGTGACGACGTACACCCGGTCCTTCAGTCCAAGATCCATGGCCCCTATCCTGCCTCGTCGTCCCCGAACAGGGCGAGGGCGGTGTTCACCAGGCCGACATGGCTGAAGGCCTGCGGGAAGTTGCCGAGCTGGCGGTCGTCGACGGGGTCGTACTCCTCGGAGAGCAGCCCCACGTCGTTGGTGAGCCCCACCAGCCGTTCGAACAGCTCCCGTGCCTCCTTCCTGCGGCCCGTCATGTGCAGTGCGTCCGCGAGCCAGAACGAGCACACCAGGAACGTGCCCTCGTCGCCGGGCAGCCCGTCGACCGTCGTCTCGTCGGTGCTGTAGCGGCGCAGGAAGCCGCCGTGGTCCAGTTCCTGGCGGATCGCGTCGATGGTGCCGGCCACCCGCGGGTCGTCCGGAGGCAGGAATCCGACGCGCGGGATCAGCAGGAGCGCGGCGTCGAGTTCGCGGGAGCCGTAGGACTGGGTGAACGTGTTCCGCTCGGCGTCGAAGCCCTTCTCGCACACCTCGCGGTGCACCTCGTCGCGCAGCGCGCGCCAGTCGTCCAGGTTGCCGCGCAGCTTCGGGTTCTCCTCCAGCGTGCGCACAGCACGGTCGGCGGCCACCCACACCATGATCTTGGAGTGGACGAAGTGGCGCCGTCCGCCGCGCACCTCCCACAGCCCCTCGTCGGGCTGCCGCCACTCGGCGTGCAGCCAGTCCATCAGGGAGGCCTGTATCGCCCACATGTGCGGCTTGACGGACAGGCCCGACTTCCGGGCCAGCCACAGCGAGTCCAGCACTTCGCCGTACACGTCCAACTGCAGCTGGTTCACGGCCTCGTTGCCGATCCGTACGGGCGTCGAATCCGCGAAGCCGGACAGCCACGGCAGATCGAACTCGGGCAGCCGCCGCTCGCCCGCCAGGCCGTACATGATCTGCAGGTCGGCCGGGTCCCCCGCGACAGCGCGCAGCAGCCAGTTCCGCCACTCCTCGGCCTCCTCGTGGTAGCCGCAGGCCAGGAGTGCGCCGAGGGTGAGGGTGGAGTCGCGCAGCCAGCAGTAGCGGTAGTCCCAGTTGCGCACCCCGCCCAGCTCCTCGGGCAGTGAGGTGGTGGGAGCGGCGACGATGCCGCCGGTCGGCGCGTAGGTGAGGGCCTTGAGAGTGATCAGGGAGCGCATCACGGCGTCGCGGTGGGGACCGTGGTAGCGGCAAGCGGCGGACCACTTCTGCCAGTCCTTCACGCTGGAGTGCAGCGCCTTGTACGGGTCGATCTGGGGCGGCCGCGGGTGGTGCGAGGGGTGCCAGGTGAGCACGAACGCGACCTTCTCCCCCTTCTTGACGGTGAACTCCGAGTGCGTGCCGTAGTCCTCGCCCCAGGTGTGCACCGCGGGTTCGGTGCGCAGCCACACCGAGTCCGGGCCGGCGATCGCCACCCGCTGGCTGTCGGATCTGCGCATCCACGGCACGATCGAGCCGTAGTCGAAGCGCAGCCGCAGCGTGCTGCGGACGGTCACCTTGCCGTGCAGGCCCTCGACGATGCGTACGAGGTCGGGGGCGCGGTCGCGCTGGGGCATCAGGTCGGTGACGCGCACCGCGCCCTCGTCGGTCTCCCACTCGGTGTCCAGGACGAGGGTGTCGGGGCGGTAGGCGCGGCGGGTGCAGTGGCCCTTGGCGCCCTTGGGCGCGATGCGCCAGTGGCCGTTCTCCTTGTCGCCGAGCAGCTTGGCGAAGCAGGCCGGCGAGTCGAAGCGGGGCAGGCACAGCCAGTCGACGGAGCCGTCCCGGCCGACCAGGGCCGCGGTCTGTTCGTCGCCGATGAGGGCGTAGTCCTCGATACGGGGGTGCACGGAGTTGCGGGTTCCCGCAAGGGCCGCGGGGCAATCCGGGGTGGGGCCGGGGGAGTGACCGGCGCGTGGCTACACCGCCGCGGGTTCCGCTTCCTCCGCCTGCTCCTTGGCGGCCGCTTCCTGCCGGTCACGGCGCTCGCGCCGCACCAGCACCCACCAGCCCACCGGGACACCGGCGGCGAACAGCCACCACTGGATCATGTACGCGTAGTTCAGCGGGGCGTCCTCGCTGCCGGGGTCGGAGATCTGCTCGGGGCTGCCGCCCTTCGCCTCCGGTGCGGTCTGCTCGATGTAACCGCCGAGGACCGTGGCCCCGAGCCGCCGGGCCTGCTCCTCGCTGTTGATCAGCATGACCTGCCGGTCCGGCAGCCCCTTGATCTCCTTGATGCCGCTCGCCGCGGTCGTCTCGTCGGCCTTCAGCCGCCCCTTGATGGTGACCTTGCCGGCGGGCGGTGCGGGGATCTTCGGGAAGGTGGTCTGCGCCCCGTTCGCCGGGATCCAGCCGCGGTTGACCAGCACCACCTTGCCGTCCGTCAGGACGAACGGGGTCAGGACATGGAAGCCGACCTCGTCGTCGGAGTTGGTGCGGCGCCTGACGACCTCCTCGCGGGCGGTGTCGAAGGTGCCCGTCGCGGTGACGGTGCGGTATTTCTCGGCGCTGGTGACCGCGTGCCCGGGGGAGGTGAGCTGCTCCACGGGGACCGGCTTGGCGTGCAGCGCCGCGGAGACCAGGTCGTTGCGGGCGGTGCGCATCTCGTAGCGGTGCTTCTGCCAGATGCCCAGCCTGATCATCGTGGGGATCAGGAGGAGGGCGATCAGGGTGAGAATCACCCACTGCCGGGACAACAGGAAGCGGTACACCCCACGACCGTACAACTCGGTCGTGGGGTGCATGAGGCCGGGTGGCGGGTTACACCTTGTCGACGATGCCCACCTTGCCCTCCTCGCGGGCGCAGTGCGCTCCGCAGAACCACTGGCCGTCGACCTCGACTCCCTGCCCGATGATCTGCACACGACAGTGCTCGCACACGGGTGCCATGCGGTGGATCGCACAGGAGAAGCAGTCGAAGACGTGCACCGCTCCCTGCGCATGCACCTCGAAGGTCATTCCATAGTCATTGCCACATACTTCACACGTCGCCATGGGCCACAGGGTGAGCCGTCGCCGCCGCGCGGGCGAGCGGTCGGCGGGCGAGTCGCGTGGCAATCACCCGTCCGTACGGGTCATCCGTCGGCGGGCTCCACATCCCTGAGCAGCTGCCCGAAGGCCGCCTCGTCCACCACCGGTGTCCCGTACTGCCGGGCCTTGACCACCTTCGACGTACCCGAGTCCGGGTCGTTGGTGACGAGCAGGCTGGTCAGCCGGGACAGGCTCGTCGCGACATGCAGCCCCGCCTCGACCGCGCGGTCCTCCAGCAGCTCCCGCTCGACGGAGGTGTCCCCGGAGAAGGCGATCCGCATGCCCTGTTTGAGTGGTTTGCCGTCTTCGTAACGCCCTGGGTTGGGATACGGGCATACGGGTCGTTTGCGGGAGGGGCGCCAACTGCTCGGCCGATAACTGCCGTAGCCGCTGCTCTGCTGTCCGATGTGCGGCACCGGCCGGTCCGCCCACTCCGTCAGCGGCCGGCACTCGTGCAGCGGCAGCCGTACACCACCGGCCGCCGCGGCCGCGAGGCTCGGGCGGAACGCCTCCGCCAGCACCCGCGCGTCGTCCAGCGCGTGGTGCGCACGCTGCTGTACGACGCCGAAGTGGGCGGCCAGCGACTCCAGCTTGTGGTTGGGCAGCGGCAGGCCGAGCTCCTTGGAGAGCGCGATGGTGCACAGCCGCTGCCGCACCGGCGCCTCGCGCTGCGCACGCGCGTACTCCCGGGCGATCATCTGCCAGTCGAAGACCGCGTTGTGCGCGACGAGCACCCTTCCCTCGAGCCGGGTCGCGAACTCCTCGGCGATGTCCTGGAAGAGGGGCGCACCTTCGAGCGCCTCGCTCGTCAGACCGTGGATCCACACCGGTCCCGGGTCCCGCTCCGGGTTGACCATCGTGTACCAGTGGTCCTCGACCTCGCCGCGCGCGTCCAGCCGGTAGACGGCCGCGGAGATTATCCGGTCGTCCCGGGCCAGGCCGGTGGTCTCCACGTCAACGACCGCGTATCCCTGCGGATACGCGGCCGGCCACGCTGTGGGGGAGGACGCTGCGGTCGTACGGTCTTCGAGCATGGTCCCTGAGGATACGGCCCGGCACTGACAGTCCTGTCCGTCAGGTCGCCTTCCCCGCCGGTCTGTTCGAGTGCCGCGAATGGCGCGAATGTCTGTGCCCCGGCTATGGACCTTTTCAGCGGCCGGTGCAAGCGTGCTGCCCGCCCGGCGTGTGACGGTCGACGGAAGGGCGGTACGGCTATGGCACGCGTACGGTACGGGGCACGGACCGAGGCGGAGATGGCCGCCGGGCGCACAGCGGTCGCGAAGCTGCCCGACATCTGGTCCACCGGGGTGGTGGCCCGGTGGGAGACCGACCCGGACGCTCTCGCCGCGGTGCTGCCACCGCCCCTGAAGCCCACCGGCCGGCCCCTCGTCCGGGTGAACATCAGCCGGGTCGACCTGCCCGGACACCCGCTCGGCGCGGGCTCGTTCGCGGTCGCCGCCGCGCACGCGGGCGTCGACGGCTGGTACCCGCTCGTCATGCCGATGACCCAGGAGCGGGCCCTCACCGGCGGCCGCGAGGTGTTCGGGGAGCCCAAGAAGCTGGGCGAGGTGACGGTCGAGCGCGAGGGCCTCGTCGTGCACGCCTCGCTCGCCCGGCACGGCATCGCCTTCGTCGAGGTGCGCGGCGCGGTGAGCGGGCCGCTGCCGCTGCCGGAGCCGAGCCGGAAGACCGACTTCTACTTCAAGTTCCTTCCCGCGGTGGACGGTTGGGGTTTCGACGGCGATCCGGTGCTGGTGCACTGCCTGCGCAACGAGAAGGTGCGCCGGCTGGAGCGGGTCACCGGGGAGGTCGTCCTGCGCGAGTCCATGTACGACCCGGTGGCCGACCTCCCGGTGCTGAGGCTCGTCGACATCACCATCGGTGAGAAGACCAGCGACCAGCGCGGCAAGGTCGTCGAACGGGTCAGCGCCCAGGCCCTGTTGCCGTACACCTACCCGTACTCCAGGGAGGGCCTGCGCATCGCCTACGCGGGCGTGCCGCGCGACGAGGTCGCCGCCATGGTCGGGGGCAACGCAGCCCGCGTGTACGGCTTCGACCTGGACCTGCTGGATCCGATCGCGGCGAAGACGGGGCCGACGCTGGCGGAACTGGCCGAGCCGCTCACCGAACCGCCGCCGGACGCGACGAGCCCGGCGTTCGCCCGGGGAGCGTCGGTACGGGTGTGGTGACGCCCGCGGTGGGATCCTCCCGGTGTGACGGAACCAATGCACGCCGGCGAGGCCCATGCAGGCGCACTGGGTGAGCGGCTGAACTGGCTGCGCGCGGCCGTGCTGGGCGCGAACGACGGCATCGTGTCCACCGCGGGCCTGGTCGTCGGTGTGGCCGGCGCGACGGACCACCGCTCGGCCCTGCTCACCGCCGGTCTCGCGGGTCTGCTCGCCGGGTCGATGTCGATGGCCGCCGGGGAGTACGTGTCGGTCTCCACCCAGCGGGACTCGGAGATGGCCGCACTCGCCCTGGAACGGCGGGAGTTGCGCGAACAGCCCGAGGCCGAGCTGGAGGAACTCACCGGGCTGCTGCAGGAGCGGGGCATGTCCCACGAGGTGGCCAGGGAGGCGGCCGAGCAGTTGACCGCACGGGACGCACTCAGGGCGCACGCGCGCGTGGAGCTCGGCATCGACCCCGACGAGCTGACCAATCCCTGGCATGCGGCGTGGGCGAGCTTCCTCGCGTTCACCGTCGGCGCGCTGCTGCCGCTGCTGGCGATCGTCCTGCCGCCCGCCCACTGGCGGCTCCCGGTCACCGTGGTCTGCGTGCTGGCCGCCCTGGTCCTCACCGGCTGGACCAGCGCACGTCTCGGCGGCGCCCGGCCCGGGCCGGCCGTGCTGCGCAACGTGGCGGGCGGAGCCCTGGCCATGGGGGTCACCTACGCGGCCGGGACGCTGCTGGGGGCGGCCGGGGTCTAGCAGGCACCCGATTCCCGCTGGTCGGCGCCGCATTGGGCGAGCGGCGGGCGTCCGCGACGGCGTACCGTGAAGTGCGCCCGACCGCCCCCCGAGCGCCCCATGACACCGCACGAGACTGGGGGAGGCACCGGTGTAGCCATCGGTGTCATGTTCGACCCGAACATCGCACTGCGCGGCGTCGCATCGGTCCGCGCCTGCATCCCGGAGCTGCTGCCCGACGTCCTGGGCGGTACCGTCGACGCCTCCCGGTCCTCGACCTGACGGTGGATCTGGAGCGTGTCCCCGACGGCTACAAGGCGATGGACGAGCGCACGGCCCTCAAGGTGCTCGTCACCAACGACTGACCGTCACGACCAGCGGATCGGCAGCGGCAGCGCCGTCAGCAGCCCCGACACCAGGACCACCACCCCGAGCGCGGCGACCTCCACGCGCGCGGGGGAGCAGGCGGTCAGCGGGTCGGTGGCACGGCGCAGCCGGATCCGCGCCCACAGGGCGAGCAGGGCGACGGTGGCCACGAGGATCACCTTGGCGAGCAGAGTGCGCCCGTACGCCGTCGTCGTCAGCTGGTCCAGGATCGTGTGCAACGGCATGCGGCGCAGCGAACTCCACACCCCGGTCGCGGTGATGACGGCGAGCAGAACGGCCGCCACGCGCGCGTAGAGCCCCAGCAGGGCCGCGCCCGCCTCGGAGGGGCCCCACCGGCGCAGCGTCCGCAGCGTGTGCAGCAGACTCCCCGACCACAGCGTCGCGCAGGTCAGGTGCACGACCGTCAGCCCCGACCCGAGCAGCGGGCTGTGTTCGCTCGTGGGGTGCGCGCGCAGGGCTTCCGCAGTGATGACCGCGGCCAGCGGCCAGGCCTGGGTGGCGGGGCGGCGCGAGAGGGCGCAGAGGCCGGCCGCGAGAAAGGCGTTGACCTCGACCAGCGCGAGCTTGCCGTCCCGCGAGTCGTAGAGGCCGCCGACGTTGATGTCGGCCAGGCTGTGCGGCACCAGGTTGCCGGTGGACACGACCGAGGCGAGGCCCAGTGCGGCGACGAAACCGGCGGCGGCCGCATACGGCGCCCAGCTGCGGGGCACTCCCTGCGGAGTGTCGGGCAGCGAACGGGCCAGACGCTTGACGAACAACTCGCCCACCGGCACGCACAACGCGGCGAACAGGATCGCCCGCAGCAGCGCGATGCCGCTGACCCCGGGTGCGGCGGCCTCTCCGGTGCCGTGCAGGGCGACGGACGGGCCGAGCAGCGGTATCAGCGCGGCCAGGGCCACCAGGACGAGTACGGCGACGGCTCGGCCGGCCCGGGAGCGCCGTACGGGCTTCCCGGCCTCGGCTTCCCCGGCCGTGGGTTTTATCAAGGTCACCTCACGATGTTCGCCACCCGTCACAGAACCGGGCAAGTGGAGTAAGACAACTGGGGTACGGCATTCTGCTCACGGGTACGCTTTCCGGCGCTCCGATGACTCAGACCCAGCGCGCGGGATCCGTCCCCCAGGGCATCGGCGGCCGCGCCCAGTCGGCGGGCCCGCCCGCGAAGGACACCGGCGGCAGCGCGTACCGCAGCCGCCCCAGCGAGCTGTCCGTCTCGGCGAGCCAGGGACCGGGCCCGTCGTACGACTCGTCGCCCGCGGTGCCGGCCTCGATGCCGTTCACCAGCCACTCGGCCGTCCGCGCCAACGCCAGTCGTACGAAACGGCTGCCCCCCTCGTACGACTGCTCGGTCAGCGCCCGCAGCACCGCCGCCGCCAGCAGATAACCCGTCCCGTGGTCGAGCGCCTGCGCGGGCAGCGCCCCCGGCTGCTCGGGCGAGCCCTCGACGGCGGCGATCCCCGATGCCACCTGCACCAGGCTGTCGAAGCCCCGCCGCTCGCTCCACGGCCCGTACGCGCCCCATGCCGACACCTGCGCCACGACCACCCCGGGCCGCCGCTCCGCCAGCGCGTGCGGCGACAGCCCGAACCGGTCCAGGGCGCCGGGCCGGTACCCGGTGACGACCACGTCCGCCGCCGCGAGCAGCTCCTCGAAGGCGCGCCGGTCGGCCGTCAGGTCCAGCGTCGTCGACCGCTTCCCGAAGCCCGTGTCGGCGTGCTGGTCGGGCAGTTCGGGCAGGCGCGGGGGGTCCACCCGCAGTACGTCCGCGCCCAGCAGGGCGAGCGTGCGGGTGGCGACCGGGCCGGCCAGCACCCGGGTCAGGTCGAGGACACGCAGTCCGGCCGCGGGCAGCAGGGGGGACCCGTCGAGCGGGGCGAGCACGCGCGCGTGCGCGGAGCCGAGCCGTGCGCGCTCCACCAGGGGGCGCGCGGCCACCTCCACGGCCTGCTCGTGCGCGGCCCACTCCTCAGGGGTGCGCAGTGCCACGGCCAGGCCCCCGGCCGCGCACACCGCCTCCTCGACCTCCGGCGCGGACCGCTCGGCCAGCGCGGCTTCGACGGCGGCCGCGTCGGCCGGCACCCCCAACGCGTTCAGCAGCCGTGCCCGGTGGTGCGGATAGTTCGCGTGCGTCCGCACCCATCCGTCCGCCGTCCGCCAGAACCGCGACAACGGCGCGAAGCTGACCGGCGCCCGCCCGTCGACCAGCAGATGCCGCTCACTGTGGAAGGCCGCGGCGACGGCACCGTCGTCCACCCGGACCGCGGGCACCTCGGGGAGCCCGCTCCGCCGTGCGCCCAACTCGGCAGCGGCCAGCGCGCAGGCCCCGACGCAGGCCCGCGCCAACTCCCGTACGGGAAGGCGCCCCTGGAGAGCGCCCTCCCGCACCACGGCCGAGACTCGCCGGAGAAGAGCGGCATCGCCGCCCAGTGCAGACCATGCGAACTTGATTGCAGTCATGAATGCACTATGCATCATTGACTGAATCAATATATGGACGGTGGTCCGGTGACCTGCGTCCTGCTTCTGTCTGCTCCTTCCCGCTACTTCGTCACTGCGGCCAGCGCGTCCACCGTGCCCCAGCCGTAGAAGCCGTTGTAGTTCCTCGGCCCCTCGCACACCGCGTCGACCTTGCCGTCCCCGTCGATGTCGTACGGGTCCGTGCACGCCGTGCTGTCGGCCTCGGCATACAGCAGGGCCTTCACCAGGGCGGCGGAGGCGTGCGGATGGGTTGACTTGATCAATGCGGCGACCGCTGCCACATGCGGCGAGGCCATGGACGTTCCGGCCATGTAGCCCCACTTGCCGCCCGGCAGCGTGCCCAGGATCAGGCCGCTGGTGGCCGGCGGGGCCGGGGCCTGGAAGCGGGTCGAGTCGCCGCCCGGAGCGGCCACGTCGATGATGCCAGGACCGTAGTTGGAGTACGACGACTTGATGCCCTTCGCGCCGGTTGCCGCCACGGTCACCACACCCGGCAACTGGGTCGGTATGTCAAGGCACTTGGACGGGTCGACCACCCGCTCGGAGGGTGTGCCGTCGTTCGGCGAGGACGGGTCCGTGATCGAGTCCGATGCCAGGTCGTACTTCTCGTTGCCGGCCGCGGCCACGTTGACCGTGCCCTTCCGCTCGGCGAACCGCGCGGCCCGGGTGACGGCGTCCACGAGCGCCTTCTGGTCCGGGTCGTCGGTGCAGTTGAAGTACCAGGGGTCGGTGTAATAGCTGTTGTTGGTGACGTCGACGCCGTGCTCGGCCGCCCACACGAAGCCGCAGACCACGGCCTCGGTGTAGAAGTAGCCGTTCGGGTTCCCCACCTTGATGCCGGCGACCTTCACGCCCGGAGCGACACCCGTCATGCCGATGCCGTTCTTCGCGGCCGCGATCTCGCCCGCCACATGCGTGCCGTGCGGGCTCTCCGAGGCGCTGGGCCGCCAGGCGCCGTCGGTCGTGTCCGGCTTGCCCGACACACAGTTGACCGAGGCGTTCCGGTTGAAGTTCGGCGCGATGTCGGGGTGCGTGTCGTCGACGCCGGTGTCGATCACGCCGACCGTGACCTTCGGGCTGCCCAGCGACTTCTCGTGCGCCTTGTCCGCCTTGATGGCGGCGAGATCCCACTGCAGCGGCTCCAGCGGGTCCTGCCCGTCGGCGGCCTGGACGCCCTTCAGCTCCTCGGCCGTGAGCGCCTTCGGGGCGCCCGTGTCGGTCGTCGACTGGGCGGGCAGCGGTGCGTTGCGGGTGTTGCCGGCCGACTCCACCCCGTGCACGGTGCGCAGGGTCTTGGCGAAGCCGGGGTTCGCCGAGTGGACGACGATCACGCCGATCTCGTCGTACGACGTCACGATCGTGCCGCCGGCCTCGGCGATCGCCTTCTTCACATATGCCGGAGCTCCATGCCCGGGGCGGACGTTGACGACATAGCTGAGCGAGCTCGCGTCGGCGGCGGTCCTGGCCGCCGGCGCGCTGTCCGCCTCGGCCGTGCCGTTGGGCACGAACGCGAGGGCCGTCGCCATCGCCGTCCCGAGCGGGATCGCGAGCGCGCGGCGGTAGCGCGGGTGAGGCGCTGTCATGTGTCGGTGCCTCCAGTTCGTTCGCGGTGCGAGCGGTGGGTACGGACCGTGCGGGCGGTCCGGGGCGGCGCGGTCCCTGTCACCGCGCCGCCCGAGCAGGCACTGGATCTACTTCACTGCGCGCAGCGCGTTGACGATACCGAAACCGTAGAATCCGTTGATCCGTTTGCCGCCCACGCAGGTGGCGTCCACGACGCCGTCGCCGTTCCCGTCGTACGGGCCGGCCGGGCAGCCCGGATTGTCGGCCTGCGCCTTGAGGAGGGCCTGCAGCTGGGCCGGAGTGGCCCACGGGTGCGTCGACTTCAGCAGCGCGGCGACGGCCGCGACATGCGGTGTGGCCATCGACGTGCCCTGCAGGAAGCCGTAGGAGTTGTTCGGCAGCGTGGACAGGATGCGGCCGTTCTTCGACGGCGTGTCGGGGATCTTGTACTTGTCGCCGCCCGGCGCCGCGACGTCGATGACACCGTCGCCGTAGCTGGAGTAGTACGACTTTGCGCCCGTGACACCGGTCGCGCTGACCGTGACCACACCCGGCAGCTGGGTCGGCACGTCGAAGCACTTGTGCGGGTCGACCGTCCGGGTGACCGGGGTCGAGTCGTCGGGGCTGGAGGCGTCGACGAGGGCGTTCGAGTCGAGGTCGTCGTTGGAGTTGCCCGCGGCGGCGACATTGAGCGTGCCCTTGCGCTGTGCATACAGCTGGGCCCTGTTGACCGAATCAACAATGGCACGTTGATCGGGGTCGTCCATGCAGTTGTACTGCCACGGATCAACGTAGTAGCTGTTGTTGGTGATCTCGACGCCGTGGTCGGCGGCGAACACGAAGGCGCACACCACGCTCTCCGGGAAGAACAGCTGGTTCGCGTCCGGCTGGGCCACCGTGATGCCGGAAACCTTCACACCGGGCGCGACCCCCGCGACACCGATGCCGTTGCGTGCCGCGGCGATCTCGCCCGCCACATGGGTGCCGTGGTAGTGCTCGGCGTCCACCGGCCGCCAGGAGCCGTACGTCGTGTCCGCCTTGCCGCTCACACAGTTCGCGGACTGCGAGGCGGAGAAGTTCGGGGCGATGTCGGGGTGGGTGTCGTCGACGCCGACGTCGATCACGGCGACGGTCACGTTCTTGCTGCCCGGGTCGACCTTGGCCGCCTTGTCGGCGCCGATCGCCCTGAGGTCCCACTGGTCGGCCTCGAGCGGCTCCTCGCCGGCCGTCGAACTCCCCGCGATCTTCGCGGCCTCGGCCTTGGAGAGGTACTGCACCGCCCCCTCGTCCGTCGTCCCCGCCGCCGTCACCGGCGAGGTGCGCGAGGCCCCCGCGGACTGCACGCCGGGCGCCTTGCGTATCTGCTGGGCGAAGGCGGGGTTCGCGGAGTGAACGACGATCACGCCGATCCTGTCGTACGCCACGACGACGGTGCCGCCGGCCTTGGCTATCGCCCCCTTGACCGACTCGATCGTGCGACGGTCCGTCCTGGTGTTGACGAGATAGGCGAAGTTTTCCGCGTCGGCCGTCCGCGCCGTGGACTGCGCGCGGGGGGCGGCCTGTGCGGCCGCCGGGAGGAAGCCGAGCGAGGCGGTCAGCGACAGCACGACCGGTACGGCGAGTGCGAGCCGGCGTCTGGAACGCAGATGAGCCATGGGGTCTCCACATCATCCGGAAACGAAACCGCCCGAGACGCAGGTGCTGCTCGGGCAGGTACATGACGGGCGGTGCAGGCCGAAGCTATCTCCCGGCGCCGCTGGTCAGCAATGAGTTGCCCAAGGTGAGTTCGGAAACAGGTCAAGGGAGTTGAACCTGTCCTCGCGTGGCGCCGTGACCTTGGACAGGGAGCACGAGGACACTCGCCCCCGATCCCCGTCACAACCGCATCCGCAACGCGAGGAGACTCCGTGGCCACCGAGACACCGCCCCCCTCGAAGACCCAAGCCCGACTTCCCGCCACCGAGGAGTTCGTCGCGGAGCAGGAGAGCGCGGAGTTCGGTGAACTGCGCCGCTCCCACCGCTCCTTCGCCTTTCCGCTCACCGTCGGCTTCATCGCCTGGTACCTGCTCTACGTCCTGCTGTCGAACTACGCGGACGACTTCATGGGCACCAAGCTGTTCGGCAACGTCAACGTCGCCCTGGTGCTCGGCCTCGCCCAGTTCCTCACCACGTTCCTCATCGCCTGGTGGTACTCGCGGCACGCCGCCGCCGAGCTCGACCCCAAGGCCGAGGCGATCAAGTCCCGTATGGAGGGCGACGCATGAGCATCGCGCAGCAGACCGTGCTGGCCGCGGGTGCGGCCAGTGAGCACCGGCCGCTGATCATCACCCTGTTCTCGGTGTTCGTCGCCGCGACCCTCGTCATCACCGTATGGGCGGGCCGCCAGACCAAGGACGCCGCAGACTTCTACGCGGGCGGCCGCCAGTTCACCGCCTTCCAGAACGGCCTCGCCGTCTCCGGCGACTACATGTCCGCCGCGTCCTTCCTCGGCATCGCGGGCGCGATCTCGCTGGCCGGCTACGACGGCTTCCTGTACTCCATCGGATTCCTGGTCGCCTGGCTGGTCGCGCTGCTCCTGGTGGCCGAGCCCCTGCGCAACTCGGGCCGCTACACCATGGGTGACGTCCTCGCCTACCGGATGCGCCAGCGGCCCGTCCGCACCGCGGCCGGCACCTCCACCATCGTCGTCTCGATCTTCTACCTGCTGGCCCAGATGGCGGGCGCGGGTGTCCTGGTCTCGCTGCTGCTCGGCATCACCAGCGACGCCGGCAAGATCGGCATCGTCGCCCTCGTCGGCATCCTCATGATCGTGTACGTCACCATCGGCGGCATGAAGGGCACCACCTGGGTCCAGATGGTCAAGGCCGTGCTGCTCATCGCGGGCGCCCTGCTGCTGACCTTCCTGGTCCTGCTGAAGTTCAACTTCAACATCTCCGACCTGCTCGGCAAGGCTGCCGACAACAGCGGCAAGGGATCGGCGTTCCTGGAGCCCGGCCTGAAGTACGGCCTCACCTCGACGTCCAAGCTGGACTTCATCTCCCTGGGCATCGCCCTGGTGCTGGGCACCGCGGGCCTTCCGCACATCCTGATCCGCTTCTACACGGTTCCCACGGCCAAGGCCGCCCGCAAGTCCGTGAACTGGGCGATCGGTCTCATCGGCGCCTTCTACCTGATGACGCTCGCGCTGGGCTTCGGGGCCGCGGCGCTCATCAAACCGGACGAGATCATCGCCTCCAACAAGGCGGGCAACACGGCGGCACCACTGCTGGCCCTGCACCTGGGCGGGGTCGACTCCAACTGGGGCGCCATCCTGCTGGCCTCCATCTCCGCGGTCGCCTTCGCCACGATCCTCGCGGTCGTCGCGGGCCTGACCCTCGCCTCCTCCTCGTCGTTCGCCCACGACATCTACGCGAACGTCATCAAGAAGGGCGAGGCCACCGAGAAGCAGGAGCTGCGCGCGGCCCGCTGGGCGACGGTCGCGATCGGTGCCGTCTCCATCTGCCTCGGCGCCCTCGCCCGCGACCTGAACGTGGCCGGCCTCGTGGCCCTCGCCTTCGCGGTCGCCGCCTCCGCCAATCTGCCGACCATCCTCTACAGCCTCTTCTGGAAGCGGTTCACCACCTCCGGAGCCCTGTGGTCGATCTACGGCGGCCTGATCACGGCGGTCGGCCTGGTGCTGTTCTCGCCGGTGGTCTCCGGCAAGGAGTCGTCGATGTTCCCCCACGTCGACTTCCACTGGTTCCCGCTGGAGAACCCCGGCATCATCTCGATCCCGGTCGGCTTCCTGCTCGGCGTCATCGGCACCTACCTGTCCAAGGAGGAGCCCGACAAGGGCAAGTACGCAGAGCTGGAGGTCCGGTCCCTGACCGGCACCGGCGCCCACTGACGACAGCCGGAAACGGCCCCTGACCCGGCCGCGTCGTAGGTCCCTACGACGCGGCCGTGCCGTACCTCGTGGGATCGGGCCGCTGTTGTTGTCAGTGACGTCACGTAGGCTCACAAGTGACGGAAATGATGGACCGGCACTGATCCGTATCTGATCAGCTACGAGGGAGGGGGCCCACGTGCTCATCGACACCTACGGCCGAGTGGCCACCGACCTGAGGGTCTCGCTCACCGACCGGTGCAATCTGCGATGCACGTACTGCATGCCCGAAGAGGGACTGCAGTGGCTGGCCAAGCCCGACCTGCTCACCGACGACGAGATCGTCCGCCTGATCGACATCGCCGTCACCTCCCTGGGCATCAAGGAGGTCCGCTTCACCGGCGGCGAACCCCTGCTGCGCCCGGGCCTGGTCGGCATCGTCGAGCGGGTCGCCGCGCTGCACCCCCGCCCCCAGATGTCCCTGACGACGAACGGCATCGGACTGGGGCGCACGGCGACGGCCCTGAAGGCAGCGGGCCTGGACCGGGTGAACGTCTCGCTCGACACCCTGCGCCCCGCTACCTTCAAGACCCTCACCCGCCGCGACCGGCACAAGGACGTCATCGAGGGCCTGCAGGCCGCCCGCGACGCAGGACTGACCCCGGTCAAGGTCAACACCGTCCTGATGCCGGGACTGAACGAGGACGAGGCCCCGGACCTGCTCGCCTGGGCCGTGGAGCACGATTACGAGCTGCGCTTCATCGAGCAGATGCCCCTGGACGCCCAGCACGGCTGGAAGCGCGAGGGCATGGTCACCGCGGGCGACATCCTGGCCTCGCTGCGTACCCGCTTCGACCTGACCCCGGAGGGTACGGACGAGCGCGGCTCGGCCCCCGCCGAGCGCTGGATCGTGGACGGCGGCCCGCACCGTGTCGGCGTCATCGCCTCCGTCACGCGTCCGTTCTGCTCGGCCTGCGACCGCACCCGCCTCACCGCCGACGGCCAGATACGCACCTGCCTGTTCGCACAGGAGGAGACCGACCTGCGCGCAGCCCTGCGCTCCGACGCTCCGGACGAGGAGATCGCCCGCATCTGGCGACTGGCCATGTGGGGCAAGAAGGCGGGAGCGGGCCTGGACGACCCGTCGTTCGTCCAGCCGGACCGCCCGATGTCGGCGATCGGCGGCTAGGAGTTCTCGGGCGCTTCCCAGTCGTCGAACTCCACGACGTCCTTGAGGAAACCCCGCACCCCGAGGAACTGCGACAGATGCTCCCGGTGCTCCTCGCACGCGAGCCAGGTCTTGCGCCGCTCCGGCGTGTGGATCTTCGGGTTGTTCCACGCGAGCACCCACACGGCATCGGCACGGCAGCCCTTGGCGGAGCAGATCGGGTTCTCGTCACTCACAGGTTCGTCTCACAACCGGGCTGAACAAGGCGCGGAAAAAGCCGCCGAACAAGGCGACGCCGAGCAGCCACGGGGGGAGCTGCCCGGCGTCGGTCTGTCGCTCCGACGGGGGATGCGGAGCGCCTACGAAGTATGTCACGGGTAACCCGTTGCCCGGCACCGGAACAACATGATTGATCTGAGCTTTTCTTGAGCTTGGTGCGGAGCCGCCTTCCGCTTGCGACCCCTGCGCCATGGTCACGCCCGGTCGTGCGGCTCGCTTCGTGCGCCCGGTGCGGGCTCGGCCGCGACATCTTCCGGGACCGGTTCCGCGAAACCGTCCTTCGTCCGCGGCGGCGCAATCATCGGACGCATCGGGACACTCACGAACGTCGACGGAAGCGACGGCGCGTTCTCCCGGCCCGCGTTGGCGATCACCACGGCGATGTAGGGGAGGACCGCTCCGAGGACCAACGCCACGATCGCAACAGGCCGTTCCACGTTCCACAGCGAGGCCGCGAGGATCACCGACACCGTACGGATAGACATCGAGATGACGTACCGGCGCTGCCGGCTGCGCACGTCCTCATCGAGGCTCGCCCGAGCCCCGGTGATCCGGAACACCTGGCTGTTGCCGACGCCATGCAGCTTCCGCATCACATTCCACCATCCGCCCGCATCGGACCGTCCCCGTCCCCGTGCCCGGTCCACCCCCGGTCGGGGAGCGGTGCCCGGACCCCTCCAACGTTACGCCGCGCCTGCGCCGCCTACGAGAGCGGGTCACCTCCTACCTGCCCGAACGGCCTCAGCCGCAGCACGTACGGCCCCGCCCGGCATGCGCCGTACGGTGCACGGCCAAAACAACGGGCGTGAGCTGAAGCGCTCCGTCAGGGGCGCGGGGCTGCGTCGATTTACGGCTCCGCCGCGAGGGCGCGAACAGCCACGACGAAGCAGCAGCCCGCAGACCCCCCGCGCCCCTATGGCGACTACGCCCCGGCGACCTCGACGGCGGCAAGATTCTTCTTGCCCCGCCGCAGCACAAGCCACCGCCCGTGCAGCAGATCCTCCTTGGCGGGAACGGCGTCCTCGGATGCGACCTTCACGTTGTTCACGTACGCCCCGCCCTCCTTCACGGTCCGCCGCGCAGCCGACTTGCTGGCCACCAGGCCGACCTCGGCGAACAGGTCCACCACCGGGCCGGGCTCGGCGACCCGGACATGCGGCAGCTCGGACAGCGCCGCCGCCAGCGTCCGCTCGTCCAGCTCCGCCAGCTCCCCCTGCCCGAAGAGGGCACGGGACGCGGCGATCACCGCGGCCGTCTGGTCGGCGCCGTGCACCAGCGTCGTCAGCTCCTCCGCCAGCGCGCGCTGAGCGGCACGGGCCTGCGGACGCTCCTCGGTCTGCTTCTCCAGCTCTTCGAGTACCTCGCGGGACTTGAAGGACAGGATCCGCATGTACGTCGAGATGTCCCGGTCGTCCACGTTCAGCCAGAACTGGTAGAACGCGTACGGCGTCGTCATCTCGGGGTCGAGCCAGACGGCGCCGCCCTCGGTCTTGCCGAACTTGGTGCCGTCCGCCTTGACCATCAGCGGTGTGGCCAGGCAGTGCACCTCGGCGTCGGGCTCCAGCCGGTGGATCAGGTCCAGGCCCGCCGTGAGGTTGCCCCACTGGTCGCTGCCGCCCTGCTGGAGCGTGCAGCCGTACCTCCGGTACAGCTCCAGGAAGTCCATGCCCTGCAGCAGCTGGTAGCTGAACTCCGTGTAGCTGATGCCTTCCTGGGACTCCAGACGGCGCGCGACGGAGTCCTTGGTCAGCATCTTGTTGACGCGGAAGTGCTTGCCGATGTCCCGGAGGAACTCGATGGCGGACAGACCGGCCGTCCAGTCCAGGTTGTTCACCATCACCGCGGCGTTCTCGCCCTCGAAGGACAGGTACGGCTCGATCTGCGCGCGCAGCCGGGTCACCCAGTTCGCGACCGTCTCCGGGTCGTTCAGCGTGCGCTCCGCCGTGGGGCGCGGGTCACCGATCTGGCCGGTCGCGCCGCCCACCAGGGCCAGCGGGCGCAGGCCGGCCTGCTGCAGCCGGCGCATGGTGAGGACCTGGACCAGGTGGCCGACGTGCAGACTGGCCGCGGTCGGGTCGAAGCCGCAATAGAACGTGACGGGACCGTCCGCGAGCGCCTTGCGCAAAGCATCCTCGTCAGTGGACAGGGCCCACAGACCCCGCCACTTCAGCTCGTCGACGATGTCCGTCACGGTTCTCGTATCTCCTTGATGATCTTCGGGCAGTCGAGCGACCACCGGCTACGAGGTTATACGCCCTGACTGACAGAGCTCATATTGAAGTCGGGCACCCGCAGCGCAGGCATCGCAGCCCTAGTGAACCAGTCGCTCCACTCCCTCGGCAGCGTCTTTTCCGTACGCCCGGCCTCCGTCGCCCGCCCCAGCAGGTCGACGGGCGACTCGTTGAAGCGGAAGTTGTTGACCTCGCCGCTCACCTCGCCGTTCTCGACGAGGTAGACGCCGTCCCTGGTCAGACCGGTGAGCAGCAGCGTGGCCGGGTCGACCTCGCGGATGTACCAGAGGCAGGTCAGCAGCAGCCCCCGCTCGGTGTTCGCGACCATCTCCTCAAGAGAGCGGTCGTCACCGCCGGTCAGGATGAGGTTGTCGATCGAGGGAGCCACCGGCAGCCCCGTCAGGCCCGCGCTGTGCCGGGTGGTGGTCAGGTGGGCCAGTTCGCCCTGCCGTACCCAGTCGGTGGCCGCGAGCGGCAGGCCGTTGTCGAACACCGACTGGTCGCCGCCGGAGGAGTGCGCGATCACGAAGGGCGCCGACTCCAGGCCCGGCTCGTTCGGGTCGCTGCGCAGGGTCAGCGGCAGCTCGCTGAGCCTGTCGCCCACGCGCGTGCCGCCGCCCGGCTTGGAGAACACCGTGCGGCCCTCGACCGCGTCCCGGCCGGACGCCGACCACATCTGGTAGATCAGCAGGTCCGCGACGGCGGTCGGCGGCAACAGCGTCTCGTACCGCCCGGCGGGCAGCGCGATCCGCCGCTGAGCCCACCCGAGGCGTACGGCGAGTTCCGCGTCCAGCGCGGCCGGGTCGACGTCCTTGAAGTCACGCGTGGAACGGCCCGCCCACGCCGAGCGCGTACGGTCCGGGGACTTGGCGTTCAGCTCCAGCGTCCCGTTGGGCTGGTCGTGCCGCAGGCGCAGGCCCGTCGACGTACCCACATAGCTCGACACCAGCTCGTGGTTGGCGAAGCCGTACAGCTCGCGGCCGCCCGCCCGCGCACGTGCGAACGCCTCACCGAGTGCCGGCGCGAAGTCGGCGAACACGGTCGACGAGGTCTCGGCGGGCGCGTCCACGAAGTCCGGCGACTGCGCGACGCCCGTGACCAGCGGCTGTGCGTCCTCCGCGGGCCCGGCGCCACGGGCGGCGGCCTCGGCGGCCCGCACCAGCGGCTCCAGCTGGTCCGCGGTCACGGCCGAGCGGGAGACGACACCGGAGGCGGTGCCTTCCTTGCCGTCGACGGTCGCGACGACCGTGAGGGTACGCCCGCGCGTGACGCCGTTCGTGGTGAGCGCGTTGCCCGCCCAGCGTAGGTTGGCGGTCGAGTGCTCGTCGGCGATGACGACACAGCCGTCGGCGGTGGACAGCTCCAGCGCCCGCTCGACGATCTCGTGCGGCTTGTTGCTGCGGGCGCTCATCGACCGGCCTCCTGCGTGGTGTTGAGGATGTTGACGCCCTTGAAGAGCGCGGACGGGCAGCCGTGCGAGACGGCGGCGACCTGGCCCGGCTGGGCCTTGCCGCAGTTGAAGGCACCCCCGAGGACATACGTCTGCGGGCCGCCCACCGCGGCCATCGAGCCCCAGAAGTCGGTGGTCGTCGCCTGGTAGGCGACATCCCGCAGCTGGCCGGTGATCCGACCGTTCTCGATCTTGAAGAACCGCTGACCCGTGAACTGGAAGTTGTACCTCTGCATGTCGATCGACCACGAACGGTCACCGACGACGTAGATGCCCCGGTCCACCCCACCGATCAGGTCCTCCGTCGCCATCCCGGCCGGATCCGGCTGCAGCGACACATTGGCCATGCGCTGCACCGGCACGTGTCCGGGGGAGTCGGCGAACGCGCACCCGTTGGACCGCTCGAACCCGGTCAGCTTCGCGATCCGCCGGTCCAGCTGGTAGCCGACGAGCGTGCCGTCCTTCACCAGGTCCCAGGACTGCGCCTCGACACCCTCGTCGTCGTACCCGACGGTCGCAAGTCCGTGCTCGGCGGTGCGGTCGCCGGTGACGTTCATCAGCTCGGAGCCGTACCTCAGCTTGCCGAGCTGGTCGAAGGTGGCGAAGGAGGTGCCGGCGTAGGCCGCCTCGTAGCCGAGGGCCCGGTCCAGCTCGGTGGCGTGGCCGATGGACTCGTGGATGGTCAGCCACAGGTTGGACGGGTCCACGACCAGGTCGTACAGACCCGCCTCGACGCTCGGCGCGCGCATCTTCTCGGCGAGCAGCTCCGGGATCTGCTCGAGCTCGCTCTCCCAGTCCCAGCCGGTGCCGGTGAGGTACTCCCAGCCGCGTCCCACGGGCGGCGCGATCGTCCGCATCGAGTCGAACTCGCCGCTCGACTCGTCGACCGACACGGCCGTCAGCTGCGGGTGCAGCCGCACGCGCTGCTGTGTGGTCACGGTCCCGGCCGTGTCGGCGTAGAACTTGTTCTCGTGCACGGTGAGCAGCGAGGCGTCGACATGGTTGACGCCGTTCGCCGCCAGCAGCTGCGCGCTCCAGTCCGCCAGCAGCGCCGACTTCTCCTCGTCGGGCACGGAGAACGGGTCGATGTCGTACGACGAGATCCAGGTCTTCTCGGCGTGCACGGGCTCGTCGGCGAGCTCCACCCGCTCCTGTGAACCGGCCGCCTTGATCACCTGGGCGGAGAGCTTCGCCATCGCCACCGCCTGCGAGGCGACCTTGGCGGCGGCGTCCAGGCTCAGATCCACCCCCGATGCGAAGCCCCAGGTGCCGCCGTGCACGACCCGTACCGCGTACCCGAGATCGGTGGTGTCCGACGAACCGGCGGGCTTGGCGTCCCGGAAGCGCCAGGACGCGCTGCGCACCCGCTCGAACCGGAAGTCCGCGTGCTCGGCACCCAGGGCACGCGCGCGTGCCAGCGCCGCGTCGGCCAGGGCCCGTAGGGGAAGTGCCGTGAAGGCTTCGTCGATGGTATGAGGCACCGAGGTCTCTCCTTGTTGTCGTGACCTGTGATCGGACCGGCGGTTGCCCCCGATCATTTCGCGTGACCGGGCCGCGGACCACAGGTTTCGAGCCGGTACCGGGAACTTTCTGTAGGGACCCGACAGTGAGTCCCCTAAGCCACTGTCGGTGCCCGATTGTCCGCGGGAGCACCGGGACCGATAGGTTTTCGAGGAAGCCGCCTGTCATCCAGGTGTTCGGGCGGGGGGTATCAGACCGCTATCGAAAGGGTGATCCGTTGAGCCGCTCGGTTCTCGTCACCGGAGGCAACCGGGGCATCGGCCTCGCCATCGCCCGCGCATTCGCCGACGCCGGCGACAAGGTCGCGATCACTTACCGCTCGGGTGAGCCGCCGGCCGCCCTGACGGAATTGGGCTGCCTGGCCGTCAAGTGCGACATCACCGACACCGAGCAGGTGGAGCAGGCCTACAAGGAGATCGAGGCCGAGCACGGCCCGGTCGAGGTCCTGATCGCCAACGCCGGCATCACCAAGGACCAGCTCCTGATGCGCATGTCCGAGGAGGACTTCACCTCGGTCATCGACACCAACCTCACCGGCACCTTCCGCGTGGTCAAGCGCGCCAACCGCGGCATGCTGCGCGCCAAGAAGGGCCGCGTCGTCCTGATCTCGTCGGTCGTCGGGCTGTACGGTGGCCCCGGCCAGGCCAACTACGCGGCCTCCAAGGCCGCCCTGGTCGGCTTCGCGCGTTCCCTCGCCCGTGAGCTGGGTTCGCGCAACATCACCTTCAACGTCGTCGCGCCCGGCTTCGTCGACACCGACATGACCAAGGTGCTCACCGACGAGCAGCGCGAGGGCATCGTCAAGCAGGTGCCGCTCGGCCGTTACGCGCAGCCGGAGGAGGTGGCCGCGACGGTGCGGTTCCTCGCCTCGGACGACGCCTCGTACATCACTGGAGCCGTCATTCCCGTTGACGGCGGACTGGGAATGGGTCACTGACAACCATGAGCGGAATTCTCGAGGGCAAGCGCGTCCTGATCACCGGTGTGCTGATGGAGTCCTCCATCGCCTTCCACGCCGCCAAGCTGGCCCAGGAGCAGGGCGCCGAGATCATCCTGACCGCGTTCCCGCGGCCCACGCTGACCGAGCGCATCGCCAAGAAGCTCCCCAAGCCCACCAAGGTCATCGAGCTCGACGTCACCAACGACGAGCACCTGGCCCGTCTGGCCGACCTGGTCGGCGAGGAGCTGGGCGGCCTCGACGGCGTCGTGCACTCCATCGGCTTCGCGCCGCAGGACGCGCTCGGCGGCAACTTCCTGAACACGCCGTTCGAGTCCGTGGCCACCGCCATGCATGTCTCGGCGTACTCCCTGAAGTCGCTGACCATGGCCTGTCTGCCGCTGATGCAGAACGGCGGTTCGGTCGTCGGCCTCACCTTCGACGCGCAGTACGCCTGGCCGCAGTACGACTGGATGGGCCCGGCGAAGGCCGCCCTGGAGGCCACCAGCCGCTACCTCGCCCGTGACCTGGGCAAGCAGAACATCCGCTGCAACCTGATCTCGGCGGGCCCGATCGGCTCCATGGCCGCCAAGTCCATCCCGGGCTTCAGCGACCTGGCCTCCGTGTGGGACAGCCGCTCCCCGCTGGAGTGGGACCTCAAGGACCCGGAGCCGGCCGGCAAGGGCATCGTCGCCCTGCTGAGCGACTGGTTCCCGAAGACCACGGGCGAGATCATCCACGTGGACGGCGGTCTGCACGCCATCGGCGCCTGACGCTGCCGCTGAGCCCCGGCCGACACCGAGGGCCCGCACCCCGCCGGGTGCGGGCCCTCGGCGCGTCCGCCGCCCTTGGTGCGAGATGTCACCCGTTCGGGCTATGCGACCGGGCGGGCCGGGCCACCACTGCGCACCCTGGATTACGGGTCCGGCACGTGATTCCCTCCCCAGCACGGCCGAGGAGGTCCCCTTGTGCGCATCTTCCGCAACCTGGCCTCAGTGACCGTCGCCGTCGCTCTCGTGATGTCCCTGCCGTACGAGGCGATGCCCCACGCGCGCGTGAAGCCCGGGAAGCCGCCGGCGCCGCAGCTCTTCGGCGCCGAGTGCCGCACCAGGGTGACCGGCTCCCATGTGACCGCGTACTGCCACAACCCGTATCCGCTGACCGACGGCGTCAGCCTGCACGTCGAGTGCGCCCGCTGGTGGGACCTCGACACCGACGGCACCCCCGTCGACACCGAGCCGGCGATGACCGTACGGCTCACCGGCCGGTGCTGGAAGGAAGTCGGCTCGGTGTGGATCAGTCACCAGAGGCGCTGAACCGTCCCGGACGGCACAGGAACGGATAGCTCGCCGCCTCCGCACCGGCCGCCTCGGCGTCGCCCGTGCGGATCGCGTCGACCAGGCGCGCGTGGTCCATGTACGTCTCCGGGGCGAGCTCCTGGCCGACGTCCTCGCGCAGCCAGTCCCGCAGCACCTCGCCGAGGTCCGCGTACATCGCGGTCATCACGTCATTGTGCGAGGCCGCCACCACCGCCATGTGGAAGGTCGCGTCCGCCGTCACGAAGGTCTCCGTGTCACCCGACTCCCAGGCCTCCTCGCGCCGTACGAGCAGCGCGTCCAGCTGCTTGAGGTCCTTCTCCGTGCGGCGCCCGGCGGCAAGTCTGGCGGCCGCCGACTCCAGCGTGGAGCGCAGCTCGGCGATGTGCCGCGGGTCCGCGTCGGCGAAGCGGCGGTGCATCACGCCCGCCAGCTCGCTGGTCGCCACGACATATGTGCCCGAGCCCTGGCGGATATCCAGCAGACCGTTGTGCGCCAGGGCGCGGACGGCCTCACGGACCGTGTTCCGGGCGACCCCGAGCTGCTCGACCAGCTCGGGCTCCGTCGGGATCCGGGAGCCGACCGGCCACTCGCCCGAGGTGATCTCGTGCCGCAGCGCGGCGATGACCTGCTCGGGCAGCGCGGAACGGCGGGGATGACTCAGGGGCATGGCACACCTTCGCACGCGGCGGGCGGATCCGGCCGGCCCGGGGATGGGCAACCAATCATCCTATGATTCTATGATGGACGGCATGGCAAGTGAGGAAACCCGCACGAAGACGTTCACCACCGTGGCCATTCACGCCGGGGACGAGCCCCGGCGACCCGCCACGCGCGCGTGGACGACGAGGCTGCTCGTACTCGGCATCGTCCTGTCGGCCCTCAACCTCCGCCCCGCCATCACCAGCCTGGGCGCGCTCCTCGAAGAGGTCCGCCACGGGCTCGGCATGAGCGGCAGCGTGGCCGGCCTGCTCACCTCCGTGCCCCCGCTCTGCTTCGCCGTCTTCGGCGTCACGGCCCCGCGCCTGGCCCGCCGCTTCGGACCCGGCGCGGTGGTGTGCGCGGGCATGGTCGCCATCACCGCGGGCCTGCTCATACGGCCGTACGCGGGCGGCACGGCCGGCTTCCTCGCCGCCAGCGCGCTCGCCCTCATGGGCATCGCCGTCAGCAACGTCCTGATGCCGGTCATCGTCAAGCGCTGGTTCCCCGACCGGGTCGGCTCCATGACCGGCCTCTACTCGATGGCGCTCGCCCTGGGCACCGCCGCGGCGGCCGCGGTGACGGTCCCCGTGACCGAGGCGCTGGGCGGCAGTTGGCAGTCCGGACTCACGGTGTGGGCGGCCCTCGCGGCGGCCGCCGTACTGCCGTGGACCCCTTTCGTACGGCAGCGGGGCGCGGCGCCCGCCGAGGAGCCGGCCGGGCGGCAGGAGCACGCGCGCATGGAGGCGCCCGCGCTGCGGATCACCCGGAGCCGCACCGCCTGGGCGCTCGCCGTCTTCTTCGGGCTGCAGGCCACCGCCGCGTACATCACGATGGGCTGGATGGCGCAGATCTTCCGGGACGCGGGCGTGCCCGCGGGCACGGCGGGGCTGCTGCTCGCCGTCACCATGGTGATGGGCGTGCCCCTGGCCTTCGTCATCCCGCGGGTCGCCGCCCGGCTGCCGCACCAGGGGCCGATCGTGATCGCGCTGGGCGCCTGTGGACTCGCCGGTTACGCCGGCCTGTACCTCGCACCGGCCGCCGGTGCCTGGGCGTGGGCGCTGCTGCTCGGCGTCGCCAACTGTGCCTTTCCGCTGGCCCTCACCATGGTCGGCATGCGGGCCAGGACCGGCGCGGGCGTCGCCCAGTTGTCGGCGTTCGCGCAGAGCACCGGCTATCTGATCTCCATCCCCGGCCCGCTCCTGGTGGGCGTGCTCTACCAGCACAGCGGCGGCTGGGGGCTGCCGATCGCGCTGATGGCCGCCCTGATGGTCCCGCAGATGGTCGTCGGCGTGCTGGCGGGGCGCAACCGCACGGTGGAGGACGAGGCGGCCCGCTGACCCCGGCCGAACCGCCGCGGGCGACGGGTGCGAGACTTGCCGTATGCCAGTGCTCGACCCGAACCCCCAGAACGGCCAGAAGAAGATGCTGCTCGTCTTCGGCTCGTTCCTCGCCATCTTCGTGATCATCGCCATCATCGCGACGATCGCCTCGCCGTGACCGTCCGCCGGGCGGCCCGACGGGCCCGATGGTGGGGTTAGCACCACCATCCCCTAGGGGGTGAGTGTCAGGGTCAACTGGGTGGATCTCCGGATGGGTTGAGGGCTCGGGATTCCGTAACTTCGAGGGTGTGACCGCATACGGCGGATCACCGGAGACCCGAAGACCAGCGGAGGCACCCATGTCGGCCCAGTCGCGCACCCGGCCCCACCCGGCGACCACGGGTGGCGTCGACATCCGGCTGCCCTGGTGGGCCCTCGCGCTGCCGACGCTCGCCTTCATCGTGCTGCTCGCTCTGATGCTGAACCCCTCGGACGCGCAGGCGGCGACGGGCGACCCGGGGATCACCCACCTCTTCGAGCGGGCACAGCAGCTCATAGGCCGCTGAGCACCGGTTCGGCCGCCAGTCAACTCCCTGCGCCCCATGGCCTGTTTCATGCGAAGCTGGGTTCCATGAGCGTCGCAGAACCCCGCAGGATCGTCCTCTTCCGGCATGCGAAAGCCGACTGGCCACAGGTGACCGACCACGAACGTCCCCTCGCTGAGCGGGGCCGCACGGACGCCGCAGTCGCCGGACGCAAGCTGGCCGACACCGGTATCCCCTTCGATCTGGCCCTGTGCTCCACCGCGATCCGGACCCGAGAGACCTGGAAGCTCGCCGTCCATGAATTCCCGCACCGGCCGAAAACCGTCTATGAGGAGCGGATCTACGAGGCCTCACCCGGCGAGCTGATCGCGCTGCTCAACGAGACCACCGACGACGTGCAGAACGCCGTACTCATCGGCCACAACCCGGGCGTGCAGGGTCTCGCCGAGATCCTGGCCGGCTCGTCCGAGGGCGACGCGGGCGAGCGGATGAACCGCCGCGGCTTCCCGGCCGCCGCCTTCGCCGTCCTGTCCTTCGAGGGGCCCTGGAAGGGTCTGGAGCCAGGCGTGGCCACGCTGCTGGACTACTGGGCGCCGACCGAGTAGCCGAGACGGCGCAACCAGTAGACGACCGACGAAGCGAGCAGGCGACACGACGACCGAGGGGCCCGGCACCACCACGGTGCCGGGCCCCTCGACGTGCCGATCGGGGCGACTAGTGCTCGTCGTGCGTGTCCGCGGCCTCGACCTCTTCACGGGTGACGCCCAGCAGATACAGGACCGTGTCCAGGAAGGGCACGTTCACCGCGGTGTGCGCGGCCTCCCGTACGACAGGCTTGGCGTTGAAGGCGACACCGAGGCCGGCCGCGTTGAGCATGTCCAGGTCGTTGGCGCCGTCGCCGATCGCCACGGTCTGGGCGAGCGGTACGCCCGCCTCCGCGGCGAACCGGCGCAGCAGCCGCGCCTTGCCCGCGCGGTCGACGATCTCGCCGGTGACCCTGCCGGTGAGCTTGCCACCGACGATCTCCAGGGTGTTGGCCTGCGCGAAGTCGAGCCCCAGCCGCTCCTTCAGATCATCCGTGACCTGGGTGAATCCGCCGGAGACCACGCCCACTTGGTATCCGAGCCGCTTGAGCGTACGGATCAGGGTCCGCGCCCCCGGCGTGAGCCGCACCTCGCTGCGCACCTTGTCCACCACGGACGCGTCGAGCCCCTCCAGGAGCGCCACGCGCGCGTGCAGCGACTGCTCGAAGTCCAGTTCCCCGCGCATCGCGGCCGCGGTCACCTCGGCGACCTCGTCCTCGCAGCCGGCGTGCGCCGCGAAGAGCTCGATCACCTCGTCCTGGATGAGCGTCGAGTCGACGTCCATGACGACCAGCCGCTGCGCCCGCCGGTGCAGCCCCGCCGCGACGACCGCCACATCGACACCCAGTGCCGCGGCGTCCGTCACCAGGGCGGTGCGCAGCGGCTCGGTCTCGACGCCGGACACCGCGAACTCGACCGCCGTGACGGGGTACTTGGCGAGGCGGAAGATGCGGTCGATGTTGCCGCCCACGGAGGCGATCTTCGCGGCGATCCGGGCGGTCGCCTCCGCCGTGAGCGGGTGACCGAGGACCGTGACCAGTGAGCGTCCGAGACCGCGCGGGCGGTTGTCGCCCCGCCCGGAGATGATCTCCGCCTGCATCTTCATCGACTCCGCCCAGCTGTGGACGGTGGCCCGCAGATCGCCCTCCAGACCGTGCGGCGGCGGGGTCACGAGCGCGCACAGCGTGAGCCGGCCACGGGTGACGACCTGCTCGATGTCGACCACGTCGACGGAGTAGGCGGCGAGGGTGTCGAACAGGCCGGCCGTGATCCCCGGCCGGTCCTTGCCGAAGATCTTGACGAGGAGGGTGGGGACGTCAGAGGTCGAGGTCTGCGATGCGCTCATGGTGTACCCACCGTATCCGGCACCCAGTGCCGCCCGCCGCCGCGGTCCGCCTGCCGGACACGGAACAGTGGGTGTCGAGCAGATGTCGAAGGCCTTACGCGCTGACCACGACCGCACGAGGGCCCCGGCGTCCCCGGCCGCTTCGGCGGTGGGCGGGTGCCTTGAGGGCCCGGTCGGGGGTGTGCATCGAGCGGCGCATGTGTGCCGGGGCCGGTTGCGTGTGGTTCAGCGGTCGTCCTGCGGCCGCACCGGAGGGGGCGGAGGCGGGGGTGGTGGCGGGGCCTCGTTCGGGCCGGGGCTCGGTCGGTTCCCGGGGCGGGGGCGGGGCGGGGTGCCCATCGGACGGGCCACCGTCGGGGCGCCGTACATGTCGCTGCCGGCGGGCGGCCGTCCGTGGCCGGGGGCTCCCGGCGGGCCCTGCCGGTCCGGCGGTCGCGCGTCCTCCGGCTCCCGCAGCTCGTCCGGCAGCCGCAGATACGGATTGGTGGTGGGGTTCGGCGCCCGGTACGGCGTACTGGGCGTGTACGGACCCGACGTGCCCCCGGCGGCAGGCATCCCCTCCCCGGTTTCGGGCGCGTACACCCCCGCGACCTCGCCGCTCAGCGCCAACGGCGCCGCCCGCCGCCCCGCCGCGCCGGTCGCCCACGCCAGCAGCGCCCCGGCAGCCCCCGCTCCCGCACCCCACAGGGCGCCCAGCAGCAGCGCCATGCCGAGGTGCCCGTGCAACTCGACCCCGGCGCCGAACGCATCGAAGCCCAGCACCGACAGCGAGGCGTCCACCGACACCTCCGTCAGCCAGGCCAGCAGCGGCAACGTCAGCGCCGTGACGATCCCCAGCCGCACCGCGCACCGCCCCGCGAAGGCGAGGGCGCCCGGACCGGCCTGCGAAGCCCCGGCCCCCACCGGCGTCCGCACCGCGGCCAGCACCCCCGCCAGCAGCATCAGCACGGCCGCCGCCACCCCCAGCAGCCACACCCGCCCGTCCAGGTCCGCCAGCCGCGCCAGCGTCACCGACCGGTCGGTCTTCGCGGTGAGCAGGCCGTCCAGCGGATGCGGCAGGAACGTGGTCAGTACGCCGGTCGCCCTGCCGTCGAACGGCACGAACAGACCGATGGGGATGCCCAGCCAGATGCCGTTGGGCGCGCCCAGCAGCGCGGCGCCGAAGATCCGCTTCGGGTGGTCGTCACCGATCGCCGCGTACGCCCCCGCCGCGAACCCCGCCGCTACCGCCACCAGCATCACCGTGACGATCGCCGACGCCGCCGGCCGTACGACCCGGTGCACGGCCTCCCAGCCGCGCGGCAGGGGAGTGCGGCGCGAGGCCAGCAGGGCGATCAGCAGGATGCCGGCCGACCAGCCGAGACCGCCCAGCAGCGTGGGCGCCGTGTCGACGGTGAAGCCGACCGCCGCCTTCGCGTGGATGAGCTTGCCGACGTTGTCGGGCAGCAGCCCGCCGATGTTCCCGATGTCGCCGAGACCGGGGATGTCGACGCCGCCCCCACCCCCGCCGCCTGTGCCGGGCAGCTTGTCGAGCCCCAGCGAACCGCCGTCGATGGTGATGACGTCGTGCCCCGCCCACGCCAGCCCGCCCAGCGTCGCCACGAACAGCGCGACCACCGCGCCCGCACGCGCGAGGAGTTCGGCCGGCGCGATCACAACTCCCGCCGCCCGCAAGGACCGTAGGAAGAACCACGACAGCAGGAGCGCGCCGACCAGGCTGACCCCCAATGGCGTGATCGTGACGGCCGTATGCGCCTGCGCGCCTGTCAGGCCGAACGCGGACACGTCGCCGGACGGTGTCACCGAGCCACCCGCCCCAAGTGCCACCACCGCCGCGGTCATCGGCCCGAGTGAGCCCGACGCGTCCGCCTCCAGCAGATGCAGGCCGAGCGCCGCGGTGCCCGCCATCCCGATCAACGCCCAGCTCACGGTGGCGATCGCGGACAGCAGGACGTCCCCCCACGGCACCCTGGTGCCGCTTCCGACGGACTCGACACTCGACGACGTGCCCATGGACGCGCTCATGGCAGACCCCCCGATCCGCGTTGCGGCACGGTGGCCGCGCATGTCCCCCTCGCGTGGATTACCACTCTCCGGGCCGTTTTCAACCCCGTCAACGGAACCAACCGATGCGCATGTGCGTGGTGGTTCACAAGGCCCGACTTTCGGTCAGGGGGGCGAGCCTGAAATAGTTCCCGACGATGTTCGACATCCCTAGACTCCCTGTGTTGGGGGTAACTCGGGGGACTACTCAGTGGGGCATGGAGTGCCGGAACTCGTACTGGAATTGAATGGACGTACCTGGACGCTCGACCCGTCCAGGCCGTACACCCTCGGACGTGATCCGCAGGGGGACATCGTGCTCGACGACGCCAGAGTGTCCTGGCGTCACGCCACGATCAGCTGGAGCGGCCGCAGTTGGGTCATCGAGGACCAGGGCTCCACCAACGGCACGTTCGTGCAGGGGCAGCGGATCCATCGCATGGAGATCGGACCCGGCTCCGCGCTGCACCTCGGCAACGCGACCGACGGCCCGCTGGTCCACGTCACCGGCGCGGCGGCCGCGGTCGCCCAGCCCCAGCAGCAGCCGTACGCGGCCCAGGGCGCGGGCCCCGGCTGGGCCCAGCAGACACCGCAGCAGCAGGCACCGCCCCAGCAGCAGGCCCCGCACCCCGGCTGGCAGCAGCCGCAGCAGGCCGCCGCGGCGATCCCGCAGCAGCAGGGCCCCGGTGGTGGCGCGGGGGCGCCGCCGGTCTACGGCGACCGCAGCCCCACCACGTTCCACCAGTTCTCCATCGGCCGCGTGATGCGCATCGGCCGTGCCCTGGAGAACGAGCTGGTCGTCTCCGACCTGCAGGTCTCCCGGCACCACGCCGAGTTCCACTCGACGCCCGACGGCCGTATGGAGATCCGCGACCTCGGCTCGCACAACGGCACCTACGTCAACGGCCAGCCGATCCCCAAGGGCGGCTCGGCGCTGCTCGGCCCGACCGACATCGTCGGCGTCGGCCACTCCACGTTCCGGATCGTCGGCGACCACCTCGAGGAGTTCGTCGACACCGGTGAGGTGTCCTTCTCAGCCCGCCATCTGACCGTCACGGTCGACGGCGGCAAGCAGATCCTCAAGGACGTCTCCTTCGGCGTCCCGGAGAAGTCGCTGATCGCGGTCATCGGCCCGTCCGGCTCCGGCAAGTCGACCCTGCTCAAGGCGCTCACCGGCTACCGGCCCGCCAACCAGGGCGACGTCCTCTACGACAACCGGAACCTGTACAAGCAGTTCGCCGAGCTGCGCCAGCGCATCGGTCTGGTCCCGCAGGACGACATCCTGCACAAGGAACTGACCGTCAAGAAGGCCCTCAAGTACGCGGCCAAGCTGCGCTTCCCCGCCGACACCACCGGCGCCGAGCGCGAGGCCCGCATAGACGAGGTGCTGCGCGAGCTGAAGCTCGACATCCACAAGGAGAAGAAGGTCACCTCCCTCTCCGGCGGCCAGCGCAAGCGCGTCTCGGTGGCGCTGGAGCTCCTCACCAAGCCGTCGCTGATCTTCCTGGACGAGCCGACCTCCGGCCTCGACCCCGGCATGGACCGCGACGTCATGCAGCTGCTGCGCGGCCTCGCCGACGACGGCCGTACGGTCCTCGTCGTCACCCACTCCGTGGCCGAGCTGGCGCTGTGCGACAAGCTCCTGGTGATGGCCCCGGGCGGCGCGGTCGCCTACTTCGGCCCTCCCGAGGAGGCGCTGAACTTCTTCGGCTACGACAGTTGGGCCGACGTCTTCTCCGCCTTCGAGAACTACCGCGACTACGACTGGGCCGGACGCTGGAAGGGCTCGCAGCACTACCAGATGTACGCCGCGGACATCGACGCCGTTGCACCACAGTCCGTACAGATGCCTCCGATGCAGGCGATGAAGCCGCCGAAGCCACAGGGCTGGATGAGTCAGTTCGTCACCCTGGTGCGCCGCTATGTCTCGGTCATCGCCTCCGACAAGGGCTTCCTCGCCCTGACGGTGATCCTGCCGCTCGTCCTCGGCTCGGTGAGCCTGCTCATCGACTCGGGCAAGGACCTGCTGGTCAACACGGAGATCAACCCGACGACCCAGCAGCCCGTCCCCAACGGCACGGCCACCACCGTCCTGCTGATCCTCGCGGTCGGCGCCTGCTTCGCCGGTGCCGCCAACTCCGTCCGTGAGCTGATCAAGGAACGGGTCATCTACGAGCGGGAGCGCGCCACCGGCCTGTCCCGCTCCGCGTACCTGATGTCGAAGGTCTTCGTGCTCGGCGTCATCACGGTGCTGCAGGGCCTGATGGTCGGCATGATCGGCTTCGCCAGCCGGAAGATCCCGACGGAGGGCCTGGTCCTCAAGAGTCTCCCGCTGCTCGAGCTCACCATCCCGGTCATGGCCCTGGGCTTCACCTCGATGATGTTCGGCCTGATCATCTCCGCCCTGGTGAAGACCTCCGAGAAGACCATGCCGCTGCTGGTCATGTTCGCGATCGTCCAGGTCGTCTTCACCGGCTGCCTCTTCGCCCTGAACGGCGCGATCGGCGTCAACCAGTTCTCGTATCTGATGCCCTCCCGCTGGGCCGTCGCCGCCGCCGGCACCACGCTCGACTTCAACCGGATCAGCCCGCCCGGCAAGGGCAAGCCCAACGACCCGCTCTGGGAGCACACCGTGGGCGCCTGGAGCATGGACATGATCGCCCTGATCGCGCTCGGTGTGATCTGCGCCTTCTTCGTGGCCCGCTTCCTGCGCCGCCACGAGCCGGAGGTCATGCGCAAGTAGTCGGCCCGCTACAACACTCTCGTACGACGCCGAAGGGCGGCACCCCAGTGGGTGCCGCCCTTCGGCGCTTTGCGTGAAGAGGTCCGCGCCGACCTCAGTACGCGCTGTTGACGTTGTCGATCGAGCCGTACTTGTCGGCCGCGTAGTTGGCGGCGGCGGTGATGTTGGCGACCGGGTCGTAGATGTTCCAGGACGTGCCGGCCACGTGGTAGGCGCTGAAGGTCGGCGGGATGACCTGCAGCAGGCCCTTCGACGGGATGCCGTTGATGGCGTTGATGTCCCAGTCGTTGATGGCGTTCGGGTTGCCCGAGGACTCCCGCATGATGTTGCGGTACAGGCCGTTGTAGCTGCCCGGTATGCCCTTGGACTGCATGATGTCCAGCGCGTTCCTGATCCAGCCGTCCAGGTTGTTCGCGTAGGTCTTGGCGACCGGCTTGATCGCGGCACGCTGGGCGGCCCGGCTCGCGGCCTCCTTCGCCTGGCGCGCGGCCTCGGCCTGCTTCTTCGCCGCGGCTTCGGCTGCCGCCTTCTTCGCGGCGGCCGCGGCGGCGGCTTGCTGCTTGGCCTTGGCCTCGGCCTTCGCCTTGATGGCCTCGGCCTTCAGGCTGGCACCGGCGAGCTGGTCGGTGACGCTGGCCTTGACGTCCTTGATCTGGTTGGAGCCGTACTCCACCTTGGCCGTCGAGACGGTGGCCTCGTTCGTGGTCGTCTCGGCGTTGCTGGGCACCGCGGAGAACGCGAGAGCGGCGGCCCCGAGGGTGGCGACACCGGCCATCGCGACCTTCTGGTGACGGGTCAGCGAGCGACTGAGACGGCGAATGTTGGTGTTCTTGAGCATGGCAGACGGACCTCTTCGAATAGCGCGGAGGTCGCTCTACGTCCGGCGGGGGACACGGGTCCTTCCCGCACAAACGCCGCGGGGGGAACCCGCGGCGCTGAGCGACGGCAGCCATTCTTAGCGGCCGCAAAAAGTCGTGGCAAAGGTGTGACGTACGATCCCCGGTAGTGGATCGGGTGAGGGCAAAAACGGACAGACTGGACCGTTCGCCCCGCTCATGAGGGGAGGGTCTGTCTCCTATCGCCCTTCGTACGTGATCTGCGCCCTATGCGCGGGCTCACATCGCCGCCGCGACAGTCTCACCATGAGTTGCTTGAGCAATGCACTGCGTAAGGGGTCTCCTACGGGAGGATGAGGTGCACGTCCCCGAACTCGTGCCACAGGTAGAGCCCGCGCAGCGCCTCCTCGTAGCTGCGGTCGATCGCGGCCCGCCCGGCGATCGCCTCCAGCATCAGCAGATGCGAGGCCTCCGGCTCGTGCAGCCCGGTCAGCAGCCCGTCCACCACCCGTACCCCGCGCTCCGGGGTGACAACCAGATCCGTCCACCCTTCTCGCGCGCGTACGACGCCGTCCGGCCCCGCCGCCGACTCCACGGCCCGCACGGCCGTCGTCCCGACCGCGACCACCCGCCCGTCGCCCGCCCGGGCGGCATTGATCAGCCGGGCCGACGCCTCCGGCACCGAGAACCGCTCCGGATACGGCGGCTCGTGCGCCTCCGCCGAGGCCACCCCGGTGTGCAGGGTGATCGGTGCGAACTGCACACCCCGGCTCACCAGCTCCGCCACCAGCCGCGCCGTGAAGGGCCGCGCCGCACTCGGCATCTCCGCACTGCCCGACCCGTCGGCGGGCGGTAGCGCGAACACCGTCTGGTACACGGACAGCGGCTGGTCCCGCTCCGTATAGGAGTAGCGAATCGGCCGCCCGTGCTCCCGCAGCAGCCCGAGAACCCCGGCCCCCGACACCCGCGCCCACCACATGCGGTCGCCGCGCGAGCTCAGCGGCTCCTCCAGGACCAGCCGTACGCCCCCGGGCAGCCGCACCTCCAGGCCCGCGGGTCCGCCCGCACGCGCGCGCGTGGTGCCCTTCCCGTCCGGATCCCGCAGCTCGACCGCCCACCGCCCGTCGTCCCCGCGCGTGGAGAAGTGCACCACCACGCGCGCGTGCCCGGCCCGCCCGTCCACGGCGGCGGCCAGCGTGGGCGAGGTGTTCACCACGAGCAGATCCCCGGCCCGCAGCAGCCGCGGCAGCTCCACGAACGCATGGTGCGACACCTCGCAGCCGCGCGACACGAGCAGCCGTACGGCATCCCGGTCGAGCCCCGCCCCGCGCTGCTCGACCGGGATCCGGGCCGACAATTCCTCCGGTACGTGCACCGCCACCGTCATCGCTGCCCCTCCAGCAGCGCCGGAGCCGCATACCGGCCGCTCGCCGGACGCTCGTCCAGCAGCCGCAGGAACGCCGGCACCACACTCGCCGGTGCCGGCCGCGGATCACCGTCGTCCGGTACGGCCGCCGCATACAGGTCCGTGGCCATGTCCCCGGGGTCGACCGCCCAGACCCGCAGCCCGGGCTCCTCCTCGCCGAGCACCGCCGCAAGATGGTCGAGGGCCGCCTTCGAGGCGCCGTACCCGCCCCATGTCTCATAGGCCTCGGCGGCCGCGTCCGAGCTGACCGCGATCACCGTGCCCGCCTCGGACGTCCGCAGCAGCGGCAGCGCCTCCTGGACCAGGCCCAGCGCGGCCACCACGTTCACCTCCAGCGCCCGCCTGAACCCCTCCAGGGGCAGCCGCTCCAGCCGTACGAGCGGCTCGGCGCCCAGCGCGCTGGCGTTGTTCACCAGCAGATCGATGCCGCCCAGCTTCTCCGCAGCCGCCACCAGCTCCGCCCGGTGACCGGCGTCCGTGACGTCCCCGGGTACGGCGCTCACCCGCGTCCCGTACGCGGACACGGCCCCCGCCGCCTCATCGAGAGGCCCCCGCGTCCTTGCGTCGAGCACCAGGTCCCAGCCGCGCGCGGCCAGTGCCTCGGCCAGCGCCCTCCCCAGCCCCTTCGAAGCCCCCGTGATGATCGCTACCGGCATGACACGTCCCCTCGTCTCGGCCGCCCGTCGATCGGCGGTGACCTCAACCTAGGAACCGCGCCGCCCGCCCCGCCTCGGACGCGGGCCCCAACCAGGCGGGGCCCTTCGGACTAAGCCGCCCGTCCGGGGCCCCGGACCTAGTCCGCCCGCCCTAGGTCCACCGGCGCAGGCTCCGCCGTCACAGGTCCGATCCCCGTTGTCACACCCCGCCGGTACCTTGAGGACATGAGTCACGGCCCACGGTCCGGCCTCACCGCGGTGAGTTCCGCGCTGCTGGCCATGAGCAGGCACCTCGAGGTGCGCGACGTCCTCAAGACGATCGTCGCCTCGGCCCGCGAGCTGCTCGACGCGCAGTACGCCGCCCTCGGCGTCCCCGACGACCACGGCGGCTTCGCCCAGTTCGTGGTCGACGGCGTGAGCGACGCGCAGTGGAAGGCCATCGGCCCGCTCCCGCGCCAGCACGGCATCCTCGCCGCGATGCTGCAGGAAGCGAAGATCGAGCGCCTCGCCGACGTCCGCAAGGACCCCCGCTTCGAGGGCTGGCCCTCCGCCCACCCCGACATGTCCGACTTCCTCGGCCTGCCCATCAGGGACGGCGACGAGGTCATCGGCGCCCTGTTCCTGGCCAACAAGCTGCGCCCCGTGGGGGGAAACCTCCCATGCCCCGAGCCGGACGGAAGCTGTGGCTTCACCGAGGAGGACGAGGAACTGCTCGCCATCCTCGCCCAGCACGCAGCGATCGCCCTCACCAACGCCCGCCTGTACGAGCGCAGCCGCGAGCTGACCATCGCCGAGGAGCGCTCCCGCCTTGCCCACGAGCTGCACGACGCGGTCAGCCAGAAGCTCTTCTCCCTGCGCCTGACCGCACAGGCCGCCGCCGCCCTCGTCGACCGCGACCCCTCCCGCGCCAAGGGCGAGCTGCAACAGGTGGCCGCGCTCGCCGCCGAGGCCGCCGACGAGCTGCGCGCCGCCGTCGTGGAGCTGCGCCCCGCCGCCCTCGACGAGGACGGCCTGGTCGCCACCCTGCGCACCCAGATCCAGGTCCTCGACCGCGCCCACACCGCGCGGGTGACCTTCGACAGCTGTGGAGTGCGCGCCCTGCCCGCCGCCCAGGAGGAGGCCGTCCTGCGCGTCGCCCAGGAGGCCCTGCACAACGCCCTGCGGCACTCCGGGGCGCAGCACGTGGACGTGACCCTGTCCCGACGCGCGGGCGGAGCGGTCCTGCGCGTCACGGACGACGGCAGTGGGTTCGACCCGAAGTCGATACGCCGCGCGGGACGCCACCTGGGCCTGGTGTCCATGCGGGACCGCGCAAGCGGGGTCGGCGGTGTGCTGACCGTGGAGTCGGCGCCCGGAAAGGGCACCACGATCGAGATGGAGGTCCCCGGTGGCTGACGCAATCAAGGTGCTGCTCGTCGACGACCACCAGGTGGTCCGCCGTGGTCTGCGCACCTTCCTCGAAGTGCAGGACGACATCGAGGTCGTGGGCGAGGCGGCCGACGGCGCCGAAGGAGTCGCCCGCGCCGAGGAACTGCAGCCCGACGTCGTCCTGATGGACGTCAAGATGCCCGGCATGGACGGCGTGGACGCCCTGCGCAAGCTGCGCGAGCTGAACAACCCCGCGCGCGTGCTGATCGTCACCAGCTTCACCGAACAGCGCACGGTGGTCCCCGCCCTGCGCGCGGGCGCCGCCGGATACGTCTACAAGGACGTGGACCCGGACGCCCTGGCCGGCGCCATCCGCTCCGTCCACGCCGGGCACATCCTGCTCCAGCCCGAGGTCGCGGGTGCCCTGCTGTCCCAGGAGGAGGCCAACTCCGGCCAGGGACGGGGCGGTTCACTCACGGAACGGGAGCGCGAGGTGCTCGGTCTGATAGCGGACGGCCGCTCGAACCGCGAGATCGCGCGCGCCCTCGTCCTGTCCGAGAAGACCGTGAAGACCCATGTCTCGAACATCCTGATGAAGCTCGACCTGGCGGACCGCACCCAGGCGGCGCTGTGGGCCGTCCGACACGGCGTGACCGGCTGAAACACGCCTCGCGCCGGGACGGCCACGGCAATACGGAGGGTTCCGCTCCGGACTGAGATTCATACCGTCGTGGGAATGTCCCCCGGATGGCGCATCCTCCTGGGATCTCCGCCGTTCTTCAGTGCGTGCTGCGGCGATTGCCGCAGCAACCGCTAGGGAGGGCTTGGAAAGTGAAGAACCTGAAGAAGGCAGCGGCTGTGACGATGGTGGCCGGCGGTCTGCTCGCCGCTGGAGCCGGAATGGCCTCCGCCACCGAAGGTGCGCACGCCGACGGGACGGCTGTGGGCTCGCCGGGCATCGTCTCGGGCAACGTGGTCCAGGCCCCGGTGCACATCCCGGTGAACGTCTCGGGCAACAGCGTGAACGTCGTCGGCGTGCTGAACCCCGCCTTCGGCAACCTGGCCGTCAATCACTGACGCAGGCCACACCGCATGCACTGACTCCGGCCTCCCGGGCACCCGGGAGGCCGGTCAGTTATTCACGGCGCCGGTCGGGGTTTGTCTTTCAGCCCGTCCGGCGTTTGAGGACGAGGCCGTTCAGGCCGACACGGGGGCCTGGGGGCAGAGCCCCCGGACGCGACGACAACCGCCGGTCACAAAGTGCCGCCGCTCACCGCACCCCCCGCTCCCGCTCCTCCACAACGGAGTTGTACGCGGCGACCTGCGCCCGCCGAGCCGTCCGCTCCACCGGCCGCAGCGCCTCGGCCCGCGCCCCCATCTCACCGGCGCTCACGGCACCCCCGTGCCCGTTGCCGCGAGCAAGGGAAATCAGCAGCCCCACCCGCTGCGCCAGCTCCAGCACCCGCACCGCCCGCGGCGGATAACCCGGCGCCAGCACCTCACGCCCCCGCTCGGCCCGCGCCCGGTACGCATCGATCGCCGCCTCCGCCACCGGCCCCGACCCGGCCACGTCCAGCCGTGCCAGCACCTCCGTCGCCTCCCGCAACGCCTCCGCCAGCTCCCGCTCGGCCTCACCCAGCGAGGGCACATCGGCCGGCGGAGCCTCCCGCACGGGCAGGCAGTGCCACACGACCTCCACATGCACATCGCCGTCGGGCCCGGCCTCGTACACCTCGGGCACCAACCCGAACGCGGCGCCATGACAGACCACCGCCTCCTCGGCGTCGATCGCCCGCGCATTGAACTCCGGTGGGCCGCTCAGCCCCAGCGGATGCCCCGGCGCGGGCAGCGCGACCCGCAGTCCCGTGACGCCGAGCGCCCTCAGCCTGCCCAGCGCCAGCGTGAGCCCGACGGGCGCCGACTCACCGGGCAGCCCCTCCATGCGGTGCACGGCATCGTCCCCGACGATCGCCAGCACGGCGTCGTCCGGTGAGACAAGTCCGGCCAAAAGGGCGTTTCCCCAAGCGGCAAAGCGTCCTGAACGCGGTTCCGAGAGCATGCCCCCACCCTAAGGACCGGACCGATGGAATGGGCCGGGCGGCTGGTGGCGTAGATTTCATCGAGGGCTGCGCCCGAAAGCGCGCACGCGACAGCCGAGACGCCGAGACCGGTCACACTGCAAGGGGAGACAACGCGCTCATGAGCGATGTTCTGGAGCTTCAGGACGTATCCGTGGTCCGGGAGGGCCGGGCTCTGGTGGACCAGGTCTCCTGGTCGGTCAAGGAAGGCGAGCGCTGGGTCATCCTCGGCCCCAACGGCGCCGGCAAGACGACCCTCCTGAACGTCGCCTCCAGCTACCTCTTCCCCAGCAACGGCAGCGCCACGATCCTCGGCGAGACCCTCGGCAAGGTCGACGTCTTCGAGCTGCGCCCCCGCATCGGCATGGCCGGCATCGCCATGGCCGACAAGCTCCCCAAGCGCCAGACCGTCCTGCAGACCGTCCTCACCGCCGCCTACGGCATGACCGCCGGCTGGCACGAGGACTACGAGGACATCGACGAGCAGCGCGCCCGCGCCTTCCTCGACCGGCTCGGCATGACCGAGTACGTGGACCGCAGGTTCGGCACCCTCTCCGAGGGCGAGCGCAAGCGCACCCTCATCGCCCGCGCCCTGATGACCGACCCCGAGCTCCTCCTCCTCGACGAGCCCGCCGCAGGCCTCGACCTCGGTGGCCGCGAGGACCTGGTCCGCCGCCTCGGCCGCCTCGCCCGCGACCCGATCGCCCCCTCGATGATCATGGTCACCCACCATGTCGAGGAGATCGCCCCCGGTTTCACCCACGTCCTGATGATCCGCCAGGGCAAGGTCCTCGCCGCCGGCCCGCTGGAACTCGAGCTCACCTCCCGCAACCTCTCCCTCTGCTTCGGCCTCCCGCTCGTCGTCGAACAGGTCGGCGACCGCTGGACCGCTCAGGGCCTGCCGCTGTCCTGACCGTGTGAAGCCCGCGCGAAAACACGGGCAAGAAGCCCACCCCGCCACATCGCGCCCTGTCGGAGGCAGGACCCGCGGTCCTACCATGACCATGTGAACGACATCGACGCATGGGTGTGGTGGCTCGTCGGCGCGGCTGCGCTCGGAATCCCGCTCGTGGTGACCGCGATGCCGGAGTTCGGGATGCTCGCGGTGGGCGCCGTCGCCGCCGCCGTCACGGCCGGAGTTGGCTTCGGTTCCGTGGTCCAGGTGCTCGCCTTCGTCGTCGTCTCGGTCGCCCTCATCGCCGTCGTACGACCCATCGCGGTGAGGCACAGCGCGCAACGCCCCCAACTCGCCACAGGAGTCGAGGCGTTGAAGGGCAAGCAGGCCGTGGTGCTCGAGCGCGTCGACGGCTCCGGGGGCCGGATCAAACTGGCCGGCGAGGTCTGGTCGGCACGCTCACTCGACGCCGACAGCGCCTACGAAGTGGGGCAGGAAGTGGACGTCGTGGAGATCGAAGGAGCGACCGCGATCGTCATCTGACCTCGTAGGACTCAACTGAAGCGAACAGCCCACGAGTTGTGCGACGGTCTGTCAGACTCGACCAGCAAGATCTTCAACAACCATAAGATCTTCCGAAAGCGCCGAGGCGGAGAAGGGTACGGGGAACGACGATGGAACCGGTCATCATCGTCCTGGTCATTCTGGTGGTGTTGGTCTTCATCGCCCTGATCAGGACCATCCAAGTCATCCCACAGGCCAGCGCCGCCATCGTGGAGCGCTTCGGCCGCTACACGCGGACACTCAACGCGGGCCTCAACATCGTGGTGCCGTTCATCGACACGATCCGCAACCGCATCGACCTCCGCGAGCAGGTCGTGCCGTTCCCGCCGCAACCGGTGATCACCCAGGACAACCTGGTCGTCAACATCGACACCGTCATCTATTACCAGGTGACCGACGCCCGGGCCGCGACGTACGAAGTCGCCAGCTACATCCAGGCGATCGAGCAGCTCACCGTCACCACGCTCCGCAACATCATCGGTGGCATGGACCTCGAGCGGACCCTGACCTCCCGGGAGGAGATCAACGCGGCCCTGCGAGGCGTCCTGGACGAGGCCACCGGCAAGTGGGGCATCCGCGTCAACCGCGTCGAGCTCAAGGCCATCGAGCCGCCCACCTCCATCCAGGACTCGATGGAGAAGCAGATGCGCGCCGACCGTGACAAGCGCGCAGCGATCCTCACCGCCGAAGGTACGCGCCAGGCCGCCATCCTCACCGCCGAAGGTGAGAAGCAGTCCCAGATCCTGCGCGCCGAGGGTGAGGCCAAGGCCGCCGCCCTGCGCGCCGAAGGCGAAGCCCAGGCGATCCGCACAGTGTTCGAGTCCATCCACGCGGGCGACCCCGACCAGAAGCTCCTCAGCTACCAGTACCTCCAGATGCTCCCGAAGATCGCCGAGGGCGACGCCAACAAGCTCTGGATCGTCCCCAGCGAAATCGGCGACGCCCTCAAGGGCCTCTCAGGCGCCATGGGCAACTTCGGCCCGTTCGGCGGCAACTCGGGCGGCGGAGGCACGGAGAAGGCCCCGGAACGCCGAGAGAAGCCGTCGATCGACTGACGTGTCCTGTACGACACCGGGGCTCACCTCCGACAGAGGTGAGCCCCGGGTTCTGCGTACGGCCTAGGCGGCGGACTGGGCGAGCCAGTCCGGAAGCGCCTCGAAGTCCTCGCTGCCCAGCGTCAGCAGCATCGCGTCCTGCGGCGTCGGCTCGAACGGCTGCCGCAGCAACGGCATACCCGCCTGCTCCGGAGTCCGGTCCGCCTTACGGTGGTTGTCCTCCGCGCACGAGGCCACCGTATTCAGCCACGAGTCCTGACCACCCTGCGCCCTCGGCACCACATGGTCCACCGTGGTCGCCCTCCGACCGCAGTACGCGCACCGGTGCCGGTCCCTGACCAGTACACCCCGCCTCGACCATGGAGCTTGTCTTCGGAACGGCACCCTCACGTACCGGCACAACCGGATCACCCGGGGCACGGGTATGTCGACCGCGGCTCCACGCATGCGCAGCTCGGGGTGGGCCTGCTCGACAACGGCCTTGTCCTGCAGCACCAGAACGACGGCTCGATTCAACGTCACCGTCGACAGCGGCTCGAAGCTCGCATTCAGTACCAGCGTGTCCCGCATCCCAGCCCACCTCCCGTGCAGTCGGCCCACCCCCTGGCGGGCTTGGATCAACTCTGGCCGGGCACGCCGAGATGGACAACGCAATAAAAACTGCCCGCCCCTGATCAATTCCAAGACCAGAGGCGGGCAAACGTTCCATGAACGTCAGTCTTCGGCGGGCACCTCGTACTCACCGATCAGCTGGGCACGCGCGATCGCGTGGAACCGCAGATTGAACCCGATGACGGCGGGAGAGGCATCGGAGTCCGGGCCCAACTTCTCCTGATCCACGGCGTACACCGTGAACACATAGCGGTGCGGACCGTCCCCGGGCGGCGGAGCGGCCCCGCCGAAGTCCTTGCTCCCGTAGTCGTTGCGCACCTGCACGGCACCCTCGGGCAGTCCCTCGAACTTGCCGCTGCCCGCACCGGCCGGCAACTCGGTCACCGAGGCCGGGATGTCGAACACGGTCCAGTGCCAGAACCCGCTGCCCGTAGGGGCGTCCGGGTCGTAGCACGTCACGGCGAAGCTCTTGGTCTCGGCAGGGAAGCCCTCCCACCGCAGCTGCGGCGAGGTGTTGCCGCCCGCGTAGACCTGAGCGTCCTTGAGCGTGGCGCCCTCCTCGACGTCCTCACTCGTGACCGTGAACGACGGCACGGGCGGATGGAAGTCATGGGGGAGCGGCCGCCGCTTGAGCTCGGTCACCTCGGTACCTCCTGATCGATGACGGAATCAGCAGTTCCGAGCCTAGAACCAGTTGCGCTTGCTGCCGACCTCGGACAGCCACTGGTTGAGGTACGCCGCCCAGTCGGTCCCATGGAAGTCCTGCAGACCCACCTGGAAGGACCGGAACGTGTCACTGCCCTCGCTGAACAGACCGGGCTTCTTGTCCATCTCCAGGATGACGTCCATGGCGTGCTCGTCGGCCACGAAGCTCAACTCGACCTGGTTCAGACCGCGGTACTGCGACGGCGGGAAGAACTCGATCTCCTGGTAGAACGGCAGCTTCTGCCGAGTACCCCGGATGTGTCCGCGCTCCATGTCCGCGTTCTTGAAGCGGAAGCCCAGCTGGATGAACGCGTCCAGGATCGCCTTCTGCGCGGGCAGCGGGTGCACATTGATCGGGTCCAGGTCACCGGAGTCGACGGCCCGCGCGATCGCCAGCTCCGTGGTCACACCGATGTTCATCCCGCGCAGCGCCTGCCCGTCGATCATCGTGACCGGCGTCTCCCACGGGATCTCGAGCCCGAACGGCACCGCGTGCACGGCCCCGGCCTGCAGCTCGAAGGCGCCACCGAGCTGCACCTTGGTGAACTCGATGTTCTGCTTGTACTCCTCGTCGCCGCTCTCGACCTCGACCCTGGCCTGCAGCCCGACCGACAGGCCCTCGATGTCCTGGTTCACGGACCCGCCCTGGATCCGCACCTCACCCTGGACGACGCCGCCCGGAACGACGTTGACCTCGGTCAGCACCGTCTCGACCGAAGCCCCGCCGGCCCCCAGGCTCGCGAGCAGCTTCTTGAACGCCATGTCTCTCCCTCTACGTGTGGACCCTTGATCCCTACAAACGCGATCCGGGCAAGGCCGGTTCCGCCCCACACCCTGGCAAGGAGGGAGAACCTTGACCAGCCCTTGGTCTCCACCCGTCTGGACTAGGCTCGTGCCCCATGATCGTGCCACCGGACCGTACGCCACTGCCCAGGAAGTTCTTCGACCGCCCCGTCCTGGAAGTCGCCCCCGACCTCCTGGGCCGCATCCTCGTCCGTACGACACCGGACGGTCCGATCGCCCTGCGCCTCACAGAGGTCGAGGCCTACGACGGCCAGAACGACCCCGGCTCCCACGCCTATCGCGGCCGCACGGCCCGAAACGGCGTGATGTTCGGTCCGCCCGGGCATGTATACGTCTACTTCACCTACGGCATGTGGTTCTGCATGAACCTGGTGTGCGGCCCCGAAGGGCGGGCGAGCGCGGTCCTGCTTCGGGCCGGCGAGGTCATCGAGGGTGCCGAGCTCGCTCGTAAACGTCGACTCTCGGCCCGAAACGACAAGGAACTGGCCAAAGGGCCCGCCCGCCTGGCCACAGCCCTGGGCGTGGCCCGCGATCTCGACGGCACGGACGCCTGCGCCCCGGGAGACACCCCGTTGCGGATCCTCACGGGCGCCGCTGTCGCCCCCGACCAGGTACGCAACGGTCCACGCACCGGCGTGGCCGGTGACGGGGGCGTGCACCCATGGCGCTTCTGGATCGCCAACGACCCGACGGTGAGCCCCTATCGGGCCCACGTCCCGAGGCGTCGCTCAAGTTGACGCGTCCTTGGAACGTGCGTAATGTAGCCCGAGCCGCTTGAACCGGGTACGGCAATCGCCAGCAGCCGGAAGCGGCCAAACCACTACCTACGATCGCCCCTCGGCGGGGTCGAATTCGGTGTGCCCGCATGCCTGAATTCGGACTCGCGGAACTCGATTATGAGTTTGTCGGGGGAATCGGTTAACGTAGTGAATGTCGAAAGGCCCCGCCGACAGGGAATCAGGCCCGAAAGGATCTGATAGAGTCGGAAACGCAAGACCGAAGGGAAGCGCCCGGAGGAAAGCCCGAGAGGGTGAGTACAAAGGAAGCGTCCGTTCCTTGAGAACTCAACAGCGTGCCAAAAATCAACGCCAGATATGTTGATACCCCGTCTCCGGCCGTCATGGCTGGGGCGAGGTTCCTTTGAAGTAAACACAGCGAGGACGCTGTGAACGGCCGGGCTTATTCCGCTCGGCGGTTCCGCTCTCGTGATGTGTCACCCGATCACGGGTAAACATTCACGGAGAGTTTGATC
>NZ_BAAASG010000013.1:0-187578 GCF_039532765.1 Streptomyces longisporus | reverse complement strand
CTGCGAGGCCTTGGCGGGGGGCGGGTGCTTGCGGGGCCTGCGCGGCCTTGGCGGGGCGCGGGCACGTGCGGGGCCTGCGCGGCTTTGGCGGGGGGCGGCACGTGCGGGGCCTGCGCGGCTTTGCCGGGGGGCAGGTGCTTGCGGGGCCTGCCGGCCTTGGCGGGGGCGCGGGCACGTGCGGGGCCTGCGCGGCTTTGCCGGGGGGGCAGGCGCCTGTGCGGCTGTCTGGGCGCGGATGCCGGGGCGCCTGTGCGGTTTTGCGTTTCGGCGGGGTGGGGATGCCTGCGGCGCCTGTGCGGCTTCGGTGGGGGTGGGCGTAGCGCCTGTGGTTCGGTGGGTGGGGCGGGGCCGCGCCGGGGGGTGTCCGTCCTCGGTCCGGCGGTTGCTGGTGGCTGCGGCCGTGCTCGGGGTGGACGCCGGCCGCTGCGGGCGGGCACCCCCCGCCACGTCCCCTTCCCGCCGTACGCGACTGCGGGTGCGCACCTCGACTCGTCCGCTTCTTCGCCTCGGCCTGCGGGCAGGCGCTCTCCCGCCGCCGTAGCTGCGGACGTCGGCGCCCGGTCGCCGTAGCTGCGGGCGGTCGTGCCGCTAAGGGCGGCACGGGTGGGTGCCCCGCTCGGTTTCGGGCGTACGCAGTGGCCCCGTCCTTCCGGACGGGGCCGCTGCGGTGGGGGTCAGCCTGCGACCGGCTCCAGCGTCGGAGTCGGTTCGTCCGTCGGCGTCGGCGCGGAGGGCTCCGTGGCGCGCCGCCTCGGGATCAGCAGCGCCGCCAGACCGGCAAGCGCAACGACCGCGGACCCGGTGACCAGCGCCGGCTGCAGACCGTCGACGAAGGTCTGCGCGGACTCATAGCCGCCCTGCGCCGAGAAGATCGACGACATGATCGCGATGCCGAGCGCACCGCCCACCTCGCGCAGCGCGTTGTTGGCACCGGAGGCGATGCCCTGCTCATTGGCTCGGACACTCGACATCACCAGGTTGGCGGCCGGGGCGAAGTACAGCCCCATGCCCATGCCGCTGATGATCAGGGCGGGCAGCTGGGCGGTGTAGGACACGCCGGGCGCCACCACGGAGGCCATCCAGCCGAGGCCGACGGCCTGCAGGAAGAGGCCGGTGGCGACGACGGGGCGGCCGCCGATGCGGTCGGACAGGATGCCTGCGATCGGCGCGGCGATCATCGGCATGCCGGTCCAGGGCAGCATGCGCAGGCCCGCCTCCGTGGGCGAGTAGCCGAGCACGCCCTGCATGAACTGGCTGAGCAGGAAGATCGAGCCGAACATCCCGAGGAACATCAGCAGGCTCGCGGCGTTGATGCCGGAGAAGGCGCGGGAGCGGAACAGCCGCATCGGGAGCATGGGGTTCTTGGCGCGCAGGCTGTAGCCGACGAACGCTGTGAGCAGCGCGGTTCCGGCGAAGAGGCCGGTCAGGACCAAGGGGGCGGTCCAGCCGTCGGCGGGGCCGCGCACCAGGCCGTAGACGATCCCGAAGAGGCCGCCGCTGGCGAGCAGGGTGCCGGGGACGTCGAGCGGGGCGCCGGTGCCGTACGACTCGGCGAGGCGCAGGCGGGCCAGCGGCAGCAGGGCGAGGCCCAGCGGGACGTTCAGCCAGAAGATCCAGTGCCAGGAGACGTGCTCGGTGAGGCTGCCGCCGATCAGCGGGCCGGAGGCCACGGCGAGGCCGTTGACGGCACCCCAGATGCCGTACGCCATCCCGCGCTTGGCGGCGGGCACGGCGGCCGTGAGGAGGGTGAGCGTCAGGGGCATCATGATGGCGGCGCCTACGCCCTGCACCGCACGGGCGGCGATCAGGGAGTTGATGCCGGTCGCCATGGCCGCGGCCGCGGAGGCGCCGGTGAAGACGGTGAGGCCGGCGAGGAAGAGCCGGCGGCGGCCGAACCGGTCGCCGAGTGCCGCGCCGAACATCAGCAGGACGGCGAAGGTGAGGGTGTAGGCGCTGACGGTCCATTCCAGGTCGTCCAGGGCGCCGCCCAGGTCCTTGCGGATGGAGGGCAGGGCGGTGGTGACGACGAGGTTGTCGAGGGCCGCCATGAATCCGGCGACGCTGGTGATGACGAGGGCCCAGACGGTTCCCCCGCGACGTGCGGTCTGCTGTGACATCGCTCCCCCAGAGGGTGATCGGTCGCTCGGTAGAGATTTTCGGTTAGTTATTGATGACTAACTTTCGCGGGCATGAAAAGGCGGTTGCGGCGCCTTCCCCGCGCAGTGCGTGGACTACTTCTCCAGACGGCCTTCCAGCCGCGCCTGTGGATACAGCCCCTCCCAGACCCGATGCTCGGGAGGAAAACCCATGGCCACCAGGCAGTTGATGAGCATTCCGTACGCCATGAACGTCGTCGTCCCGTCGGTGTCGGCACCCAGCGGCAGATGGACCGTGTCCCACAGCCGCATCCATCCGCTGCGCACCGCCTCGCCGAGTTCGGGGTCGCCCGCCTGCTCGGCGGCGCCCACGGTGACGTACATCTGCATCTGCATCAGCAGCCGCTCGGGCTGCTCCGCGATGACCTTGGTGTACGCGTTCGCCATGGCGCGCAGGGCCTCTTCGCCCTCCAGCCCCTTGGCGGCCTCCTCGAAGGTGCGGATGGTGTCCTCCATGCACCGCTGCGCCACCGCGAGGAAGAGTGCCTTCTTGCCCGGGAAGAGCCGGAAGAGATATGGCTGGGAGACACCGACCCGCTTGGCGATCGCCTCGGTCGACGTGCCGTAGTAGCCGCCGCGGGCGAACTCCGTGGTCGCCGCTCGAATGACGCTCTCGCGCCTCTCTTCTGCGCTCATCCTGGCCATGCGAGTAAGTTAGTACTCAATCACTAACTAGGTCAAGGGGGGACGCGGATCAGGCTTCGGAGGCCGGACGGAGACGGCACAATCACCCTGTGGATCAGGGAATCGCGGCCCTGCTGGGGGCAACGGTCGGCGTTCTCGGCACCGTGGCGGCCGCGGCCATCTCCGGGTGGTCGAGCCGTCAGCAGTTACGGGCCCAGGCCGGAATCGACCATGCCCAGTGGCGCCGACAGGCCCGGCGCGACGCCTACAGCGCCTTCCTCGCGCCCGCGCACGAGACGGGCAACGCCTTGAAACAGGCGGCCCGGGCACTGATCGGTGAGGTGGACGCGGCGGAGGCGGACCGACGGCTCCAAGCCGCCCACGACAATCTGACGGCGGTGCAGGCGGCCTGGGCCGCTCTCGCTGTCGAGGGCCCCGAGACGGTGGAGCAGCTGGCCCACGGCGTCAAAACCGCGCTGCACTCGATGCAGACCACACTGCTCGCGTGGCGCGACTCGGCGGATCGCGCTGCCGACCACAACGTGAAGTTCGTGGAGCGGCACGCGGTCGAAGTGAGCAGGGTGTCCGAACGAATCAGCGCCTTCACCGCTGGCGCCCGCGCCGCACTCGACGAAACGGCACCGGCCTTGAACATCCAAGGCCGGTGAGGGCCCCCTGCACCGCGCCAGTCGCGCCGCTCAGGCCAGCCGTACGACCGCCCGTGACATGCCCAGCACCTTCTGCCCGGCACTGGTCGCCGTGAGGTCCACGCGGACCGTGTTGTCGTCGAGCTTGGCGGCCACCTTGGCGCTGACCTCGATGAGGGCGCCCTGGTCGTCGTTCGGGACGACGACGGGCTTGGTGAAGCGGACGCCGTACTCGACGACCGCGCCCGGGTCGCCGGTCCAGTCGGTGACCACCCGGATCGCCTCGGCCATGGTGAACATGCCGTGGGCGATGACGTCCGGGAGGCCCACCTCCTTGGCGAACTTCTCGTTCCAGTGGATGGGGTTGAAGTCCCCGGAGGCGCCCGCGTACTGGACGAGCGTGGCGCGGGTCACAGGGAAGGTCCGGGCGGGCAGTTCGGTGCCGACCTCGATGTCGTCGTATGCGATCTTCGCCGTCATGTTCTCGCTCACGCCTCCTCTGCCGCGCGCGCGACGAGCTTCGTCCAGGCGGTCACGACGTGCTCGCCGGCCTCGTCGTGGACCTCGCCGCGGATGTCCAGGATGTCGTTGCCCGCCATGGACTTGATCGCCTCGATGGTGGAGGTGACGGTGAGGCGGTCGCCGGCGCGGACCGGGCGGACGTAGGAGAACTTCTGGTCGCCGTGGACGACCCGGCTGTAGTCCAGGCCGAGCTGGGGGTCCTGGACGACCTGTCCGGCCGCCTTGAAGGTGATCGCGAAGACGAAGGTCGGCGGCGCGATGACGTCGGGGTGGCCGAGTGCCTTGGCGGCCTCCGGGTCCGTGTACGCGGGGTTGGGGTCCCCCACCGCCTCGGCGAACTCGCGGATCTTCTCGCGGCCCACCTCGTAGGGCTCGGTGGGCGGGTAGCTCCGCCCCACGAAGGACTGGTCGAGCGCCATGGCTCGGCACCTCCTGTGTCTGCCTGCTGACTACTGACTACTGGCTACTGACTGCCGGCCGTGGGCCGGTGGCTGCTGGCTGCTGGCTGCTGCGATGCCCGCCGGACAGATGTTCCGGACGCCTGTGATCGGGCGGAACCGGCCGGTAACCGGGGGTGAAACGCCGCGAGGCCGTCCCCCGCTAGTGGGGACGGCCTCGCGTACGAGCCTGATTTATCGCGTCTCGCGGTGCGCGGTGTGCGCGTTGCAACGCGGGCAGTGCTTCTTCATCTCAAGACGGTCCGGGTTGTTGCGCCGGTTCTTCTTGGTGATGTAGTTCCGCTCCTTGCACTCCACGCAGGCCAGCGTGATCTTCGGGCGGACGTCGGTGGCAGCCACGTGAGTGCTCCTTGACGAACGGATGGGACGGTTTAACGCATAGAAGAGTAGCCGATCGAAGGACCGACCCCGCAATCGGCTACTGTCAGTAGCGGTGACCGGACTTGAACCGGTGACACAGCGATTATGAGCCGCTTGCTCTACCGACTGAGCTACACCGCTGCGATGCGATCCGTTCCCGTCTCGCGACGGGAACCTCACACACCAGAGCCCCAATACGGAATCGAACCGTAGACCTTCTCCTTACCATGGAGACGCTCTGCCGACTGAGCTATTGGGGCGAGCGATGAAGACATTACACGCTCCGCCGCCGTTCACCCAAATCCGTTTCGCGGCCCCCGTCCCGGCCTGTTCCACAGGCGGTCCGGACCCCCGCCCGGGCCCGTTTCCCGGCTCTCCCAGGAGCCACTGAGGCCGCTGCGATACGGCGGACCACACCGGTACGACTATTGCGCTCCTCCCCGACGCGGGCGGATCGCCACCCTAGGCTCGACTCACTCTGCGTGATCTTGCGTTCCCCTGCGCAGCCCCCGAGCCCCTGGAGTGCGATGCCCGACAGCCAGCCGCAGCCACCCCACTCGTCGTCCTCCTCTTCGGGCTCTTCGGGCTCGTCGTCCTCATCGGGGTCCTCGGGTTCTCCGGGGTCCTCGGGACGGGTGGGCGATCCGGCCGCCCTGCTGCTGTGCGGGGCCCGGCTGACCGACGGCCGGACCGTGGACGTGCGGCTGAGCGGCGGGCGCATCGAGGCGGTCGGCACGGCCGGAAGCCTGGCTGCCGGTGGGGCGCGGGACTGCGGCATGCGGGTGGACCTCAGCGGCTATCTGCTGCTGCCGGCCCCGGCCGAACCGCATGCGCACGGGGACACCGCGCTGTCCGCGGAGGACGACGGCCCGGCCTCGTACGAGCCCCAGGACGTCCAGCGCCGGGCCACCGAGGCGGCGCTGCTGCAGCTGGGGCACGGGGCGACCGCGCTGCGGGCACATGTGCGGGTGGGCGACGTTCAGGGGCTGGGCGCGTTGGGCGCCGTACTGCAGGCGCGGCGTTCGCTGCGCGGGCTGACGGAACTGACGACGGTGGCGATGCCGCGCATCCTGACCGGCGTGGCCGGGGCGGAGGGCCTGGCGATGCTGCGGGACGCCCTGAAGATGGGCGCCTCCGTGGTGGGGGGCTGTCCGGACCTGGATCCGGATCCGACCGGGTACGTGGAGACGGTCCTCGAGGTCGCCTCGGAACACGGCTGTCCTGTCGACCTGCACACGGACGCCGCCGATCCGGCCCGTCTCGCCCGCATCGTCGCGATGGCCGGGGGGCTGCGGCCGGGGGTGACGCTCGGACCGTGCGGTGGCCTCGGCCGGCTGCCCGCCGAGACGGCCCGACGCACCGCCGACCAGCTCGCGGCGGCCGGGGTGACGGTGGTGTGTCTGCCTCAGGGCGGCTGCGGCGGCACCGACCGGCGCGACACGGCTCCGGTACGGCTGCTGCGGGCGGCCGGCGTACGGGTGGCCGCGGGCAGCGGCGCCCTGCGCGACCTGTCGAACCCGGTGGGACGCGGGGACCCCTTGGAGGCGGCCTATCTGCTGGCCTCCCGGTACGGGTTGCGCCCCGAGGACTCGTACGACGCGGTGAGTTCCTCGGCGCGGTCGGCCATGGGGCTGCCGGAGGTGCGGGTGGAGGCGGGTTTCCCGGCGGAGTTGCTGGCCCTGCGCGGCGACCGGCTGGCGGGGGCGTTGTCGCTGGCGTACAGCCGCATCGTGGTGCACCGGGGGCGGGTGGTGGCGCGGACGAGCGCGGTACGGGAGTACTGCAACTCGGCCGCGGCGGCGGAGTTGGGGCTGCCTCGGCAGGGGCGCGGGGAGTTGTCGTGAGTGGCGGGCGGGAGTCGGAGTGGGGGTTTTTGTTTTTTGTGGGGGTACGAGGGGTGGGCGCACGCGTTGTGGGGGCGCGAGCGGTGGGCGCACGGGTTGCGGAGGCGCGAGCGGTAGGCGCACGGGTTGCGGAGGCGCGCGTTATGGGGGTGCGCGTAGTCGGCGGTGCACGTTGTCGGGGTGCTGCCGCCGTGCTGCGGCCGTGGTGAGGACTCCCGGCGGGTGTTGAGGGGCTTGCTGGGGGGCGCGTGTAGGCGTTAGAGGCGGTCGGTATGGGGTTGGTGCGCGGAGCGCACGCCGGGCGCGTGCAACCTGTCCAGCCTGAGCGCCGTGCTCCGACCCACTGGGGGACCGATGCGAAGCCACGCCCTCGGTTCGGGCGACGGAAACACGTGGCATGAGAGCCCGCTTGGAGGTCTTGCACAAGGAATGAGCGGGCAGCGCCTGCCTCAGCGGCCTGCGCCGGGAGCGCATGGTCGGGGCTCACGCGCCCAGCGCGCACCCTCCAGCTGTGCGCTCCGCGTGCGCACCCTGGGGCGTGGCTCAAGTCGTGCGGCGGACGCGGCCGTCCGGGCGTACGGTCGGACACATGCGCATTGTCATCGCTGGTGGTCATGGTCAGATCGCGCTGCGGCTGGAGCGGCTGCTCGCCGCGCGCGGAGATGAGGTCGCGGGGATCATCCGTCACGCCGAACAGGGCGACGACCTGCGGGAGGCCGGTGCTGAACCGGTTCTGCTCGATCTGGAGTCCGCCTCGGTCGAGGAGGTCGCGGCGCATCTGCAGGGCGCCGACGCGGCGGTGTTCGCGGCGGGTGCGGGTCCCGGCAGCGGAGCGGCCCGCAAGGACACGGTCGACAAGGGGGCGGCGATCCTGTTCGCGGACGCGGCGGTTCGGGCGGGCGTACGACGACATGTGGTCGTCTCGTCGATGGGCGCCGACCCCGCGCACCAGGGGGACGACATCTTCGACGTCTATCTGCGTGCGAAGGGGGAGGCCGACGCGTATGTGCTGCGGCAGGACGCCCTGGACGCGACGATTCTGCGCCCCGGGATGCTGACGAACGATGCCGGCACCGGCCTCGTACGGCTGGAGGCGCACACGGGCCGCGGCGCCGTCCCCCGGGACGACGTGGCCGCCGTACTGGCGGAGTTGGTGGAGACCCCGGCGACGGCCGGACTGACCCTGGAACTGGTCAGCGGATCGGCGCCGGTGTCGGTCGCGGTGAAGTCGGTGGCCGGGAACTGAGGGTGGCCGGGAACTGAGGGTGGCCGGGAACTGAGGGTGGCCGACGAGGGGTGCTGGAGGAGGCTGCGGCTCGAGGAGCTCGCTCTGGGTTCGCTGCAAGTCCCTCTAGAACAGGGGCAGTTGGCCAGGCATCTCCGGGACGACGTATCCGTCCAGTGACGGCTGTACCGCGTCCGGTTGTGCCTGGCGGCGCGAACCGGGGCAGGAGACGAGTACGCCGTTCTCGCGCGCACCGGGCGGGTCGTGGCGAGCGAACCGTCCGGCGACGACGGCGATCTCGCGACGGCATTCGGGGCAGCGTCTGCGGCGAGTGGACATGGGGTCAGTGTGCCCCGGGCGGGGGCGTGTTGTGCGCGGGGCGCACGCTCCGGCCCGCATGGGCCTCGCGCGCCGTCCGGTCGCCGATGGAGCCCCGGCCCACGGCCTCACAGTCACCCCCGGAACCTTCACCAGGGCGCTACGAAATCCACCTCACTTGCTTAAGTCAATCAATCGACCTACTTTAAGGGTGTCGCGCACACCCGACGCCCTTTGCCTACGGAGGCCCGACCCATGTCCCACGCCCTTCCCCGAGCCGCCGACGACGACGGGATGGTGTCCGCAGCGCCACGGGCCAACGCCGTCGTAGCGGTCCTGGCCTTCGGCGGGATCGTGGTCTCGCTGATGCAGACCCTGGTGATCCCGATCGTCCCGGAGCTGCCGAAGCTCCTGAACGCCCCGGCGTCCGACACCGCCTGGGCCGTCACCGCCACGCTGCTCGCCGCCGCCGTGGCCGTCCCGATGATGGGCCGGCTGGGGGACATGTACGGCAAGCGCCGCATGCTCCTGGTCAGCCTGGTCCTGCTGGTCGCCGGATCGGTCACCGCCGCGCTCAGCGACTCCCTGGCGCCGATGATCGTCGGGCGGGTGCTGCAGGGCATGGCGGGCGGTGTGATCCCGCTCGGCATCAGCATCATGCGGGACGAACTGCCCGCCGAACGGCTCGGTTCGGCCACCGCGTTGATGAGCGCCTCGCTGGGCGTCGGTGGCGCTCTCGGCCTGCCCGCGGCCGCCCTCATCGCGGACCACTTCGACTGGCACGTACTTTTCTGGAGCTCGGCCGGGATGGGTGCCGTGGCGCTCCTGCTGGTGCTGTTCGTCGTCCCCGAGTCCAAGGTACGCACGGGCGGCCGCTTCGATGTCGTCGGCGGCCTCGGGATGGCGGTCGGCCTGGTCTGCCTGCTGCTCGGCATCTCCAAGGGCGGCGACTGGGGCTGGGCCGGCGGCACCACCCTCGGCCTGTTCGCGGCGGCCGTCGTGGTGCTGCTGACGTGGGGCTGGTACGAGCTGCGGACCGAGCAGCCGCTGGTCGACCTGCGCACCACCGCCCGTCGTCAGGTACTGGTCACCAACCTCGCCTCGATCGCCCTCGGCTTCGGCATGTTCGCGATGTCCCTGGTGCTTCCGCAGCTCCTGCAGTTGCCTGAGGCGACCGGCTACGGTCTGGGCAGGTCGCTGCTGACCGCCGGTCTGGTCATGGCCCCCTCCGGCTTGGTGATGATGGCCATCGCCCCCGTCTCGGCCGCTCTTTCCAAGGCCAAGGGCCCGAAGGCCAGCCTGATGCTGGGCTCGCTGATCGTGGCGGCCGGCTACGGCCTGCAGATCCTCCTGATGTCCGAGGTCTGGCAGTTCGTCCTGGTGTCCTGCGTCATCGGTTCCGGCATCGGCTTCACCTACGGCGCCATGCCCGCCCTCATCATGGGCGCCGTGCCCCCGTCCCAGTCGGGCGCCGCCAACAGTCTCAACACCCTGATGCGGTCCATCGGCACGTCGACCGCCAGCGCCGTCGCCGGCGTCATCCTGTCGCAGATGACCACGGACCTGGGCGGGGTCCCTCTCCCCTCGGAGAACGGCTTCAAGACCGTTCTGGCCATCGGCGGCGGAGCTGCGCTGCTCGCCTTCGCCGTCGCGTCCTTCATTCCGCGGCATCGGGCGGCCGCGGCCGGGGGCGGCTCCGCGTCCGAGGAGAGCGTTGTCTCCCAAGACGCGTCCGCTACGGCGACAGCCCTGGCGTCTGCTAAGGCGCCGTCCGCGCCCGGGGCCGAGGAGGGCGCGCCCGGGCCGGCCGAGGCGGGCGCACCGGGGCGGTCCGCGGCGGCTGCGGCTTCGGCCGCGATCGGGGAGGGTGCGCCCGGTCTGTCGGCTGTGCGGTCGGACGGGTCCTCGCCCAGGCCCGCGTCCTCATCGGCTTCCGTCGTGTCCGCCGGGCCTGACGGGGAGGGTGCGCCCGGTCTGTCGGCTGTGCGGCCGGACGGGTCCTCGCCCGGGTCCGCGTCCTCATCGGCTTCCGTCGTGTCCGACGGGCCTGAAGGGGTAGGCGGGGCCGGTCTGTCGGCTGTGCGGCCGGACGGGTCCTCGCCCAGGCCCGCGTCCTCATCGGCTTCCGTCGTGTCCGACGGGCCTGACGGGGTGGGCGGGGCGGGCGGTGCGAGCGGCTCCGCCGGCGGCGGAATCCCGGTGAACGGGCATGTCCTGGGGGCGGAGCGGGTCCCGGTGGCGGGGGCCGCGGTCACGCTCATCTCGCTCGGCGGGAAGCAGCTGAGCCGGTCGGTCTCGGGGGGCGACGGCTCGTACGGTGTCGACGCGCCCGCCGCCGGTTCGTACGTCCTGATCGCCTCCGCCGACGGCTTCCAGCCGCAGGCCTCGACACTCGTCGTCGCCGACGGGCCGGTCTCGTACGACGTCCTGCTGAGCGGCACGAGCGGCCTCGCCGGGCTGGTGCGGTCGGCCGACAGCGGGGCACCGGTCGCCGACGCCGTGGTGATCGTGACCGATGTGCGCGGGGAGGTGCTGACCACCGGACGGACGGACGTGCTGGGCGAGTTCACGGTCACCGACCTGGTGCCGGGGACGGTGACGCTCGCCGTCAACTCCGCCAAGCACCGCCCGCTGGCCCTGCCCGTCGAGATCGGCGGCGCGGGCACCACACGCATCGAGGTCGAACTCCGGCCCGGCGCCCATGTCCGGGGCACGGTACGCGGAGCGGGCGCCCCCCTGAGCGACGCCCGGGTGACCCTGGTGGACGCCGCGGGCAACGTGGTCGCCACCACCCGGACCGGGCACGACGGCGCGTACGCCTTCTCCGACCTGGACAGCGGCGCGTACACGGTCATCGCGACGGGCTATCCGCCGCATGCGGCAACGGTGACGGTACGGGGAGGCGGCATGGACGACCACGACATCGAACTTGCACACAGCGCGGAGTAGTTGCGCCTGCAGTGCAGTGGTCCGTCCGCCTGCCAACGGCCCGGACGGCAATCCGGGCCGGCCGCGAGTCACGGCCGCCATGGACACTCACCCTGCGGCCCGGTACGTCCGTCTCACCACGTTGCCCTTTCCCCCGACGCAGAAGACAGAAGGATGGGCTGATGCAGTAGGAGTCGGTGGTGGAGCATGTCCGGCAGTCGGTCGGTGCAGGCGGGGCGGCCGCCGACTACTGACTACACAACGGAGTCGCCCGATGGAAGTCGCGCGCCCGGCCGGACGGGAAAGGGCGAACCTCCAGATTGAGACTGGCCGGCGGGAAGGGGAGCTCCCCGGGGGACGCGTGGGGGCAGACGAACCGATCAGGGCTGGCCTCACCCCAGGCCAGGTGAGACAAGCCGCGCATTTCGACCTCGTCCCAATGGCCGCTGGCTGAATACGAAAAGACCCCCTCCACTCTGCGTTTCCGCAGTTAGGAGGGGGTCTCTCTCAGCGTGGCGGCGCCAGGATTCGAACCTGGGAAGGCTGAGCCGGCAGATTTACAGTCTGCTCCCTTTGGCCGCTCGGGCACACCGCCGGGTTTGCTGCCGTTCGAACCGCTTTTCGGCGGTGCTCCCTGGCAACGACGTAAACAATACCCGATGCCGAGGGGTGCTCCGCCACCCGATTGATCTGCGCCCCGAGGACGACGGGTGGCTAGGCTTGTCCGGATGCGGCCCGGACCACGCCGGGCTCGGCGCCCGCCCCCACGTACGCCGATACGCCCCCGTACGCACCCCATCACGTACCGATACAAGGAGCCACAGGACATGGCCGACTCCAGTTTCGACATCGTCTCGAAGGTCGAGCGGCAGGAGGTCGACAACGCCCTCAACCAGGCCGCCAAGGAGATCTCGCAGCGCTACGACTTCAAGGGCGTGGGTGCCTCGATCTCGTGGTCCGGTGACAAGATCCTCATGGAGGCGAACTCCGAGGACCGGGTCAAGGCCGTCCTCGACGTCTTCCAGTCCAAGCTGATCAAGCGCGGGATCTCACTGAAGGCGCTGGACGCGGGCGAGCCCCAGCTCTCGGGCAAGGAGTACAAGATCTTCGCGTCGATCGAGGAGGGCATCTCCCAGGAGAACGCGAAGAAGGTGGCGAAGATCATCCGCGACGAGGGCCCCAAGGGCATCAAGGCGCAGGTGCAGGGCGACGAACTGCGCGTCAGCTCGAAGAGCCGTGACGACCTGCAGGCCGTGATCGCGCTCCTGAAGGGCAAGGACTTCGACTTCGCGCTGCAGTTCGTGAACTACCGGTGAGCCGCTGCTTCACCGTTGTCGACTGACAGTCGCCGGCCGGCGGCTGCCAGTCCACGAGGAAGGGTGGGCACCTGGCCGGTGCCCACCCTTCTCGCCTGCTGGCTGCGGTCCGGGGCGTTCTCGGTCGTGCTCAGTTGCGCGAGTTGCCGAACAGGATGCGGTAGACGATCAGGAGCACGAGCGAGCCGCCTATCGCCGCGGCCCATGTCGCGCCGTCGTAGAAGTTCTTGGTGATCGGATGGTCCAGCCAACGGGCCGAGATCCAGCCGCCGATGAACGCACCCGCGATGCCGATGAGAGTCGTGCCGATGAAGCCGCCCGGGTCGCGGCCCGGCAGCAGGAACTTGGCGATGGCTCCGGCCAACAGCCCCAGGATGATCCAGCTGATGATGGTCATGCCGTGAACCTGCCCTTCCGCACTGTGGCTGCACTTTCCGGACAGTGAGATTTCGGTCAAGATCCGCTGCGCGCCACGTGCTCGTTCCTGCGCTGTTGATGAGCAGGACGTCGTAGCGGCACCCATCGGTTGCAGTGATCAGTAGGGTGCGGGACATGGCATCGACCGGTACTGCTTCCGAACTGCGGCGCACGCTGGGCGTGGGCGACGCCGTCGTCATCGGGCTCGGCTCGATGGTGGGGGCCGGGATCTTCGCCGCCTTGGGACCCGCGGCGCGTGCGGCCCGGTCCGGGCTGTTGCTCGGCCTCGCCGTCGCCGCCGTCGTCGCCTACTGCAATGCCATGGCGTCGGCGCGGCTGGCCGCCCTGTATCCGGCCTCGGGTGGCACATATGTGTACGGGCGTGAGCGGCTCGGCCCGTTCTGGGGTTATCTCGCGGGCTGGTCGTTCGTGGTCGGGAAAACTGCCTCCTGTGCGGCGATGGCGCTCACCGTGGGGGCGTACGTCTGGCCGGGGCAGGCGCACGCCGTGGCGGTCGCGGCCGTGGTTGCGCTGACCGCGGTGAACTACGGCGGTGTGCAGAAGTCCGCGTGGGTCACGCGGGTGATCGTGGCGGTGGTGCTGGCCGTCCTCGCTTCCGTCGTGGTGGTGTGCCTGGGGTCCGGGACGTCCGACGCGGGGCGCCTGGACGTAGGAACCTCGGGCGGTGTTGGCGGAGTGCTGCAGGCGGCGGGGCTGCTGTTCTTCGCGTTCGCCGGGTACGCGCGCATTGCGACCCTGGGCGAGGAAGTACGGGATCCGGCGCGCACCATCCCGCGCGCGATCCCCTTGGCTCTGGGCATCGCGCTGGCGGTGTACGTGTGTGTGGCGGTGGCTGTCCTTTCCGTGCTGGGGGCCGGGGGTCTCGGGCGGGCGGGTGCTCCGCTGGCCGACGCGGTGCGGGCGGCCGGCGTGCCGGGGCTGGTTCCGGTGGTGCGGGTGGGGGCCGCCGTGGCGGCGCTTGGTTCGTTGCTCGCCCTGATCCTGGGCGTCTCTCGGACGACGCTGGCCATGGCCCGCGACCGGCACCTCCCCGGCGCGCTTTCGGCCGTGCATCAGCGCTTCAAGGTGCCGCACCGGGCCGAACTGGCCGTGGGTGCCGTAGTCGCAGCCCTGGCGGCCACGGTGGACGTACGGGGTGCGATCGGTTTCTCCTCCTTCGGTGTGCTGGCGTACTACGCCGTGGCCAACGCCTCCGCCTGGACGTTGAGTTCGGCCACGAGGGCTCGCCTGTTGCCTGCGGTGGGTCTTCTCGGGTGCGTGGTGCTGGCGTTCTCGCTGCCGGCGGTGTCGGTGATCGTGGGCGCGGGCGTTCTGGCGGTAGGTGTGGTCGCGTATGGCGTACGGCGACGGCTGGCTGCGCGGTAGCGCACTGAACCGAACACCAGTCAGGGCGGGCGGGCACCTGATCAAGGCTTCCCCGCCCAGAGGGGCACGACCGGCCGTCAGGGCCGGGGCGGAGCGCGTTCTTCCGGCTGCTGTCTCGCAGGATCTCCGCAGTCCGGGCCTTCGCCGTACCAGAGCGTTCGCTGCGCTGTCGTACGCCTGGTGTCGCGGCTGCTAGGACGCCCGTGCCGCCGTGGTGCGTATGCGGAAGTCGGTCCAAGGGATCATCTCGAGTTCCTCGTTCGTCTCCTCGTACCAGCCCGTGCCGTCCACCCAGGACCTCAGCCAGGCCGTGAGGCTGGGGGCGTCGACGTACCAAGCGTGGTCGGCGTGGTCGGCGTTCGGCTCGAAGAGGAGGACTGGGGCTTCCGGCGTGCGGCAGTCCACGCACGCGTACATCGCGCAGCCCCAGTGGGATATCGGCAGGACGCCTTCCGGCCAGGGCCAGTCCGGGTCCTTGCGGGCGCTCTCGCAGTTGGCGAGGTACTGCACAACGGCGGCGGGCTCGCCGGCGGGCGGGCTGTCGAGGAGGGGCAACAGGCCGTACTCCGGGCCGAAACCGCCGTCTCCTATGCGCAGGTAGAGGTCGGCGAGCAGGGGAGGCAGGGGGAAGCCCAGGGCGGTCTCGGCGCGGGCCAGCGCGGAGGCGTCGGCGGGCTCCGGGAGTGAAGGCCACCCCCATGGGCGGGTGTTGTGTGCCTTCTCCGACACCCGTGCCAGCAACTGCTCGTTATCGGTCATGGGTTCATGATGCAAGGTGCCACTGACAATCGGTCGGGCCTGTGGACAACCTTCGAGCTGTGGAAATCCTGGTCACTCGAATGGGGGGCGAGCGAGCAGCCCCGCCCTGGTCCCAGTCGGTCAGCGAGTGGCGAACGGCTGGTCCGTCGGCACGATTTCGCGGCCGAGCGGCAGCAGCGAGACCGGGATCAGCTTGAAGTTCGCGATGCCGAACGGGATGCCGATGATCGTGATGCACAGGGCAATGCCGGTGACGATGTGCGTGAGCGCGAGCCACCAGCCCGCGAGGATCAGCCACAGGACGTTGCCGAGGCAGGAGGGCGCACCGGCGTCGCGGCGCTCGACCGTCGTGTACCCGAAGGGCCACAGGGCGTAGACACCGATGCGGAACGCCGCGATGCCGAAGGGGATGCCGATGATCGTGATGCAGAGAAGAAGGCCCGCGGCCAGGTAACCGAGGAACAGCCAGAAACCGCTCAGGACGAGCCAGATGACATTCAGGATGGTTTTCACTGGGGGCGACCTGCCATCTTCTCGAGCCGGGCGATGCGCTCCGCCATCGGCGGGTGTGTCGAGAACATCTTGGAGAGTCCCTGGCCCGGGCGGAAAGGATTCGCGATCATCATATGGCTCGCGGTCTCGATGCGCGGCTCGGGCGGCAAGGGCAGCTGCCTCGTGCCTGCTTCGAGCTTGCGCAGCGCACCGGCGAGCGCGAGGGGATCGCCCGTCAACTGCGCACCGGAGGCATCGGCTTCGTATTCCCTGGAGCGGCTGATGGCCAGCTGGATGAGAGTGGCCGCGAGCGGGCCCAGGATCATGATCATCAGCATGCCGAGGATGCCCGGGCCGTCGTCGTCGTTGGAGCGGCCGACCGGGATCAGCCAGGCGAAGTTGACCAGGAACATGATCACGGAGGCCAGGGCGCCGGCGACCGACGAGATGAGGATGTCGCGGTTGTAGACGTGACTGAGCTCGTGCCCGATCACACCACGCAGTTCGCGCTCGTCCAGGATGCGCAGGATGCCTTCCGTGCAGCACACGGCGGCGTTGCGCGGGTTGCGGCCCGTCGCGAAGGCGTTCGGCGCCTCCGTCGGGGAGATGTACAGGCGTGGCATGGGCTGGCGGGCCTGGGTGGAGAGGTCGCGGACCATGCGGTAGAGGGCGGGCGCCTCGAACTCGCTGACGGGGCGCGCGCGCATCGCGCGTAGCGCCAGCTTGTCGCTGTTCCAGTAGGCGTACGCGTTCGTGCCCAGTGCGATCACAACCGCGACGACGAGCCCCATGCGGCCGAAGAAGCTGCCGATGACGATGATGAGGGCGGACAGTCCTCCGAGGAGAACTGCGGTCCTTAGCCCGTTGTGCCGGCGGTGCACGGTACGCCCTCCAAGTCGTGCAGCAGGGGAACCCTTTGCTTGCTGATCTCGGGTGCCACTGGTGCCGTGGTGTCACCTCCAGTGGACCCTCCCGTACTGGTCAACGCCAGGCGAGGGCCACTAGTTCCCTTGTGCGTACGGCGACCTGCGTGGGCCGTCCGGGTGACGGCGCCCCTCGGTGGCCGGCGTCGGCTCAGAAGAGGGCTGTGCCGGCGAAGCGCAGGACCAGCTGGGGTGCTCCGGAGAGGGCGATGCCGAGGACGCCGGTGAGGGCGATCGCCGCGGTGAGGGGCGCGGGGAGGCGGTGCTTGACTGGCTCACCTTCGGGGGCGCGGAACAGCAGTGCCGTCCATTGGAGGTAGTAGAACAGGGCGATGACGACGTTGACGGCCATCACCACGGCCAGCCAGCCGAGTCCCGCGTCGACCGCCGCCGAGAACACGGTGACCTTGGCGAACAGGCCGATGATGCCCGGGGGCAGTCCGGCCAGGCAGAGCAGGAAGAAGGCCAGCAGCAGGGCGGCGACCGGATTGCTCGCGTAGAGGCCGCGGTAGTCCGTGATGCGGTTCGCGGACCTGGTACGGCCCACGAGCGCGGCCATCGCGAAGGCTCCGAGGTTCACGGCGGCGTACATGAGGGCGTAGGCGACCGTGGAGCCGATCGAGTGTTCGGCGTTGTCGGAGTAGGCGGCCGCGGCGATCGGTACGAGGAGGTAGCCGGCCTGGCCGACCGACGACCAGGCGAGCAGGCGTACCGCGCTGTACGCGCGCGTGGCTTGCTGGCGCAGGGCGCCGACGTTGCCGACCGTCATGGTGAGCGCGGCCAGCACCGCGAGCGCGGGCCCCCAGACGTCGGCGTACGAGGGGAACGCGACGACCGTGACAAGGATCAGGCCGGAGAAGCCGACCGCCTTGCCGACGACCGACAGATAGGCGGCGATGGGCAGGGGCGCGCCCACGTAGGTGTCGGGGACCCAGAAGTGGAAGGGCACGGCGGCCGTCTTGAAGGCGAAGCCGACGAGGGTGAGGACGACACCGGTCTGGGCGAGAGTGTGGAGCTGCCCGTCGACGTGCTGGATCCGGTCGGCGACCTGGGTGAAGTACAGGGTGCCCGTGGTGGCGTACACGAAGCTGATGCCCATGAGGCTGACGGCGGTCGCGGTGACCGACGACAGGAAGAACTTCAGGGCCGCTTCGGAGGACTTCTTGTCGCCGTGCCGGATGCCGACGAGGGCGAAGGCGGGCAGGGAGGCGACCTCCAGGGCGACGATCAGCGTCGCGAGGTCGCGGGAGGCGGGCAGCAGAGCGGCGCCGGCCGCGGAGGAGAGCAGCAGGAACCAGAACTCCCCTTCGGGGAGTTGCCTGTCGGCGTCCTTCAGGGCGGTCACCGACAGGAGGGCGGCGAGGAGGGCGCCACCGAGGACCAGGAACTGGATGACGAGCGTGAAGCGGTCCGCGGTGTAACTGCACGCGTGTGTGCCGTTCACGCAGAAGGTGCTGCGGTCGCCGTCCAGGAGGGGCAGCAGCAGGAGCGCGGAGGCGGCGAGGCCGGCGACCGAGACCCAGCCGAGGAGTGCCTTTCTGGCGTCGGCGACGAACAGGTCAGCGACGAGGACGACGAGTCCGACGACCGCCGTGAGGGTGGGTGGCGCGATGGCGAGCCAGTCGACGGACTGGACGACACTCGCGGCCAGCGGCTGCGCCAGGGAGCTCATCGAATGCCTCCTGAGAGGAGCTGCTGCACGGCCGGGTCGGTCAGGCCGAGGAGGGCCTTGGGCCACAGGCCGGCGGCGACGGTGAGGGCGACGAGCGGGGCCCAGGCCGCGAACTCGTATGTGTGGACGTCGGCGAGCTGCGGCGCTTCCGGGGGTACTGCGCCCATGCAGACGCGGCGGACGACGACCAGCATGTACGCGGACGTGAGGAGGGTGCCGAAGGCCGCGATCGCCATGAAGGTGAGGAAGGCCGGCCGGCTGAGGTCGGCGGCGGGCCTGAACGCGCCGAACAGGGCCAGCATCTCGCCCCAGAAACCGGCCAGGCCCGGCAGACCGAGCGAGGCGACCGCGCCGAAGGCGAGCAGGCCGCCGAGGCGGGGGGCCTTGCCGTAGAGCGCGGCACCGGTCTCCTCGGCGAGGGTGTCGAGGTCGGTCGTGCCCGTGCGGTCCTTGAGCCCGCCGACCAGGAAGAACAGCAGACCGGTGATGAGGCCGTGGGCGATGTTGGCGAACAGGGCGCCGTTCACGCCCGTCGGGGTCATGGTCGAGATGCCGAGCAGGACGAAGCCCATGTGACCGACGGAGGAGTAGGCGATGAGGCGCTTGAGATCGCCCTTCGCTCCCTGCTTGGCGAGCGCCAGGCAGGCCAGCGAACCGTAGATGATCCCGACGACGGCGAAGGCGGCGAGGTAGGGCGCGAAGGTGTGGACCCCGTCCGGTGCGATCGGGAGGAGGATCCGGACGAACCCGTACGTACCCATCTTCAGCAGGACACCGGCCAGCAGGACCGAGCCGACGGTCGGGGCGGCGGTGTGGGCGTCGGGAAGCCAGCTGTGCAGCGGCCACATCGGCGTCTTGACCGCGAGCCCGATACCGATCGCCAAAACAGCGATGACCTGCACGGATGTGGTCAGCGACCGGCCGTTGTCAGTGGCGAGTGCCACCATGTCGAATGTGCCGGCCTTGATCCCGATCAGGAGCAGGCCGAGCAGCATGACGACCGAACCGAGCAGGGTGTAGAGGATGAACCGCCAGGCGGCCTGGGTCCGGCCCTCGCCGCCCCAGCGGGCGATAAGGAAGTACATCGGGACGAGGACCATCTCGAACGCGAGGAAGAACAGCAGCAGATCGAGGACGGCGAAGCTCGCAAGGGTGCCGGACTCGAGGACCAGCACCAGTGCGACGAAGGCCTTCGGGGTCGGGCCCGACGGCATTTTGAAGTACGAGTAGAGCGCGCAGAGGAAGGTCAGCAGCGCGGTCAGGACCAGAAGGGGGAGGGAAATGCCGTCGATGCCGAGGTGGATCCGCACGTCGAGTGCGGGGATCCAGCTGATGTCGGTCGTGGCCTGCATCTTCGACGGATGGTCATGGTCGAAGCCGAGCGCGAGGACGATCGCGGCGATGAGGACCGCGCCGGTCACGGTCACGCCGTGGCGAAGCACGGCCTGCTCGGGTGACTTCCCCTTCAGTCCGGGCGGAGCGGGCAGGAGAGCGGCGACGGCCCCGAGGAGCGGGCCGACGACGACGAATGCCAGGAGGAACTGCATCACGGACTCGTTGATATCGATCACGCCTGCTCACGCTCCCGTGGCGACGAGGAGGACGGCGACCGCCAGGACGACGGTGCCGGCGAGCAGCGCGCTCACATAGGTCTGCACATTGCCGGTCTGGGCGCGCCGTACGGCGGCACCGAGCAGACGCGGTAGGGCGCCTGCGCCGCGTACGTAGGTCTCGACGACCTCGCGGTCCAGGAAGCGGACGAGACTCGCTCCGGCCTGGACCGGGCGGACGAAGAGGGCCGCGTACACCGCGTCGAGGTGGAAGCCGACGGCTGCGTGCCGGTGCAGCGGGCCGAGCAGCAGCCGCCCCGGGTCTGCCGGGTCGGGCGCGTATGCCACTCCCCCGTAGGCGGGCGCGTGACTGGCGATGGCCTCGGCCTCGACGAGTCCGGCGTCGCCCTCGGGGTGGGCCGCGACCGCACCGAGCGGGGCGCGGGACGCGAGGGCGGTGGTGTGCCGCCAGGCCGCATAGGTGACGATGCCGCCGACCAGAGCCATGCCCGTGCCGAGCACGGAAGTGGTGAGCGTCGGGGTGAGGTCACGGCCGTCGAACCAGTCGGGCAGCGAGCGGTAGGTGAGCCCGCCGAGCGCGAGGGAGGGGACGGCGAGGACCCACAGCACTACGGTCATGGTCAGTGGCTGGCGGCCGTGGTCGGGGGCCTCGGCACCCCGGCCGTGGAAGGCCAGCAGCCACAGGCGCATCGCGTACGCCGCGGTGAGTACAGCGGTGAGCAGGCCGGCTACAAGGGTGATCCAGCCTGCGACAAGGGGGGTGCTCCCGGTGTGGCCGGTGACCACGTGCTCGGCGGCGCCGAGGACGGACTCCTTGGAGAAGAAGCCGCTGAAGGGCGGGATCGCGGCGAGCGCGAGAAGCGCCACGGTCATCGTCCAGTAGGCGTCGGGGATGCGTTCGCGCAGGCCCTGCATGCGGGACATGGTGGCCAGGGAGTTGGTGCCGGCGGCGTGGATGATCACGCCGGCCGCGAGGAACAGCAGCGCCTTGAAGGCGCCGTGGGACAGGAGGTGGAAGACGGCCGCTCCGCGGTCGCCGACGGCGAGGGCGCCGGTCATGTACCCGAGCTGCCCAATCGTCGAGTAGGCGAGGACGCGCTTGATGTCGTCCTGGGCGAGCGCGGCGAGACCCGAGCCGACCATCGTGACAGCCGCCATGACGGCGAGGACGACCATCGCGGCCCGGGAGGCCTCGAAGACCGGGAGGAGGCGTGCGATGAAGTACACGCCGGCGGCCACCATCGTCGCGGCGTGGATCAGCGCGGAGACGGGCGTCGGGCCCGCCATCGCGTCGGGGAGCCAGGTGTGCAGCGGGAACTGCGCCGACTTGCCCGCCACCCCCGCCAGGAGCAGCAGGGCAATCAGTGTCGGGTGGTGGAGTCCACCGCTCGCGACGGTGCCGAGCACCTTGGTGATGCGGAAGGAGCCGGCATCGGTGGCGAGGGCGAACAGGCCGATGAGGAAGGGGACGTCGCCGAGCTTGGTGACCAGGAAGGCCTTGATGGAGGCGGCGCGGGCCTCCGGGGTCTCCCAGTAGTGGCCGACCAGGAAGTACGAGCAGATGCCCATGATCTCCCAGCCGACCAGCAGCACGATCAGGTCGCCGGAGTAGACGACGAGCAGCATCGCGGAGGTGAAGAGGGAGACCAGGGCGGCGTACGAGGGGTAGCGCGGGTCGTCGCGCAGGTAGCCGGTCGAGTAGATCTGCACGCAGGTGGCTACGACGCCGACCAGAACGGCGACGAGGACCGCGAAGCCGTCGAGGTGCAGGGCGAGTTCGATGGGAACGGAGCCGGTGGGTGTGAGTTCGGTGGCGGCGTCGATCGTCTGGTCGCCGCCCTGGCGCACGGCGACCAGCACCGCCAGCACGAGGGAGGCAAGGGTGGGCAGGACGGCGAGCGGGCGGACGAAGCCGGGTGCCGTGCGGCCCAGGAGCAGGCCGCAGGCGGCGCCCAGGAACGGCAGGAGGGGGACGAGGACGGCGAGGGTGGTCGTGGTCACGCGGTGGCCTCAGCCTTCCCGGTCTCTTCCGCCGTGAGGGCGCTGCCGTCGGGGCCGTCGCTCTCGTGGCCCTCGGCGCTGTCGCGGAGCTTGTCGATGGCCGAGGTGCCGCGGTTGCGGTAGACGGCGAGGACGATGGCCAGGCCGATGCCGATCTCGGCGGCGGCGATGGCGATGGTGAACAGGGTCAGGGCCTGGCCGGAGTGCAGCTTCTCCTGGGCGGCCTTGCTGAGCCAGACGTCGAAGGCGACGAGGTTGAGGTTGACGGCGTTGAGCATCAGCTCGACGGACATCAGGACCAGGATCGCGTTGCGGCGGGCGAGGACGCCGTACAGGCCGGTGCAGAAGAGGAGGGCGGAGAGTACGGCGGGATAGGCGAGGTGCATCAGCGGGCGCCTTCCTGCTCGGCCGGACTGTTTCCCTCGATCGGGTGATTACGGGAATCAGGGACGGATGGGGAACCACCGGTTGCGGCCCGGGAGTTCACAGGGGGAGAGCTCATCTCCGCCTTCGCCTTGCGGGACAGCACGATCGCGCCGACCAGGGCGGCGAGGAGGAGGACGGAGAGGGCCTCGAAGGGGAGGACCCAGTTCTGGAAGAGGCTCGCTCCGGTGACGGCGGTGGAGCCGGCCGCCGGGCCGTCCAGATCGATCCAGGTCGTGCGGAAGGCGTCCACGACGACCCAGACCAGGGCGGTGGCCGCGGCGAGGGCCACGGTGAGCGCGGCCCACCGGTTCCCGGAGTCGGCGTCCGGGGAGCGGCCGATCGGGGCCTTCGTGAGCATCAGACCGAACAGGAGGAGGACGACGACGGAACCCACGTAGATCAGGACCTGCACCCAGGCGATGAACTCGGCGGTCAGCAGGAGGTATTCGACAGCGAGGCCACCAAGGGTGACCACCAGCCACAGGGCGGCGTGCACCAGTTGCCGGGTGGTGACGGTGACCAGGGCTGCGCCGAAGGTGGCGAGGCCGACGAGGAGGAAGGCGATCTCGACACCGGTCGGCGAGAGGAAGCCGTGGGCGCCGGCGGCGGTCGTGGTGGCGTGGGCTGCCGTCGCGTGAGCTGCCGTGGTCTGTGCCACCGTCGCGGTGGCTGAGATGAGGGTCACGACGCGCCTCCCTCGGGTTCGGTCGGCCGGGGCGGCTCGGCGGCCTCGGTGGGCTCGGCCTGCGCGGCAGCGAGCTTCTCCGCGGTCTTGCGGGCGGCGGCGATCTCCTTCGGCTCCTCCGCGCCGGGGTCGAGGGCGGGCGGGGCCGGGACCGTCCACATCCACTCACGCAGCTTGTCGCGCTCGTGGGTGAGTTCGTGGATGTCGGTCTCGGCGTATTCGAACTCCGGGGACCAGAACAGGGCGTCGAAAGGACAGACCTCGATGCAGATGCCGCAGTACATGCACAGGGAGAAGTCGATGGCGAAGCGATCGAGGACGTTGCGGCTGCGTTCGCGGCCGCCCGGGGTGGCCGCCGGCACCGTCTCCTTGTGGGAGTCGATGTAGATGCACCAGTCCGGGCACTCCCGGGCGCAGAGCATGCAGACCGTGCAGTTCTCCTCGAACAGGCCGATGACGCCGCGGGTGCGGGGTGGCAGGTCGGGCTGGACGTCCGGGTACTGCTCGGTGACGGTCTTCCGCGTCATCGTGCGGAGGGTGACCGCCAGGCCCTTGGCCAGGCCGGAGCCGGGGATGCGGGAGCGGGTGGGCGGGAGCGGCTCAGCCATCAGGAGATCACCACCTTGACGATGCCGGTGAGGGCGATCTGAGCGAGGGAGAGAGGAACGAGGAGAGTCCAGGAGAGCTTCTGGAGCTGGTCCTCGCGTAGCCGGGGATAGGTGACGCGGAGCCAGATCACGAGGAAGGCGAGGACGGCCGTCTTCAGCAGGGTCCAGACCCAGCCGAGTCCGTCGGCGCCCCACGGGCCGTGCCAGCCGCCCAGGAAGAGGACGGTGGTCAGGCCGCACAGGACGATGATTCCGGCGTACTCGGCGAGGAGGAAGAGGGCGAAACGCAGGCCGGTGTACTCGGTGTACGCGCCGAAGATGATCTCCGAGTCGGCGACGGGCATGTCAAAAGGCGGGCGCTGGAGTTCGGCGAGACCGGCGACGAAGAAGACGATCGCGCCCACGATCTGCCAGGGCAGCCACCACCAGTGGAAGGCGTCCAGGATGCCGGGGAGGGAGACCGTGCCGGCCGCCATTGCGACGGAGGCGGCGGCGAGGAGCATCGGGAGTTCGTAGGCGAGGAGCTGCGCGGCGGTGCGGAGGCCGCCGAGGAGGGAGAACTTGTTGGCGGAGGCCCAGCCGGCCATGAGGGAGCCGAGGACGCCTACGCCCATCACCGCCAGGACGAAGAAGATGCCCGCGTCCAGGACCTGGCCGACGGCGCCCTCGCTGGGGCCGATGGGGATGGCGAGGAGAACCAGGAGGTACGGGAGGAGGGCCACGGCGGGGGCGAGCTGGAAGATGCGGCGGTCCGCGCCCGCCGGGACGACGTCTTCCTTCTGCGCGAATTTCACACCGTCGGCGACGAGTTGGGCCCAGCCGTGGAAGCCGCCGGCGTACATCGGGCCGAGGCGGCCCTGCATGTGGGCCATGACCTTGTGCTCGGTCTGGCCGACGATCAGGGGGAAGGTGAGGAAGACGACGAACACGATCAGGAGTCGCAGGGTGACGTCCAGAGCGTCGGTCACTGCGGGCCTCCTGCGGGGTCTTCTGGGTCCGGAGTCGGATCTTCGGGGGACGGATCTTCGGGGGTGGCGTGGGGGGACTTCTCGGCGGGGGCCTCTTTGGCGGAGGCCAGGCTTGAGGAGCTGTCACCGGGGGTTGACTCGGCGGAGGGGCCTGAACCCGCGTCGGAGTCGGCGCCGACGGACGGTTTCGGGCTGGGTTCGGCTTCGCTCGGCGGTTGGGCGACAGGCTCGGCATCGGGGGCCGACTCAGCCGCCGGCTGCCGCTCGGGCACTGGGCTCGGTTCGCCCTCCGACTTCGAGTCCGCGCTGGGCTTCGTTTCCGGGCTGGACTTCGTCCCAGGCCCCGCTTCGGTCTCCGGGGCAGGCCCACCCTCGGCCGTCGGCCCGCTCTTCAGCCTCGGCTCGTCCTCAGACCTCGGCTCCGGCTCGTCGAAAGCCGGGCGGGCGTGGTGCCACGGGGCGTCCGAACTGCGCGGGGCGGGTGCGGGTCGGGTGGTTGGGCTCTGTGGCGACTGGCTTCGGGGGGTCTGCGAGGCCGAGCCTTCGCTCGCGCTGCGTGTGCGTCGCGGCGCTGCCGCATCGGCGGCACCGGGCTGCCGGTCGGCCGGGGCACCCTCGGCCGGAGTCGAAGCCACCTGACTCGCCGACCCCTCCGCCGCCGACCGCGCACGACGCGGAGCAGCCGGTGCATCGGCAGAAGGCGGTGTCGCCACCTGGCTCGCCGAGCCCTCCGCCGCCGACCGCGCACGACGCGGAGCAGCCGGTGCATCGGCAGAAGGCGATGTCGTCGCCTGGCTCGCCGAGCCCTCCGCTGCCGAGCGGGCGCGGCGGGCCGGGCGGTCGGCTGCTGGGCGGGTCGGGCGGTCGGTCGGGGGGCGGCCTGCGGCTCGGGCTGGGCGTGCCGGGGCAGGGGGGAGTTGACCCTTCAGGGGGCCCCATTCGTTCGGGTCGGGGACGCCCGGGGGGAGCATCTGGCGGCGCTTGGGGCCGCCGTGGTCGGACTCGCCGGGTTCCTTGGCGCCCGGCCAGGCCTTGGCCACGCGGGCGGCCAGGACGAAGTCCTTGCGCAGGGGGTGGCCTTCGAAGGTTTCCGGGAGGAGGAGGTGGTCCAGGGCGGGGTGGCCCTCGAAGACGACGCCGAACATTTCGTGGGTCTCGCGTTCGTGCCAGGCCGCGCCCGCGTAGACGCCGACGGCGGAGGCCAGCGTCGGCGCCTCGTGCGGGACCGTGGTGCGCAGCAGCAGACGGCGCACGGGAGACAGGGAGACCACGTGCGCCGAGACGCGGAAACCCGTGCCCGGTTCGTCGACCGCGCTCAGCCAGTCGAAGTAGGTGCACGACAGCTGGTCGCGGGCCACCTGCAGCGCTGCCGGCCAGCTCGCCGGCGGGACGTCGACCGTCAGGAGCTCGTACGACTCCTCGGCGGTGGCCTCCGTACCGAACAGCTGGTCGGCGGGGGCGGGGAGCCAGCCGACCGTGCTCATCGGTCCTCCTCCGAAGGAGCGTCGGGCGACGGGGGCTTCACCAGGCCGCTCTGCAGGGCCGCCGCCGACGGGCGTGCCGGTGCGGTTCCGTACCGCTCCCCCAGCGACTCGCGGGCGATCTTCTCCTGGAGCTTGAGGATCCCCTGGAGGAGGGCCTCGGGGCGGGGCGGGCAGCCGGGGACGTAGACATCGACCGGGATGATCTGGTCGACGCCCTTGGTGACGGAGTAGGAGTCCCAGTAGGGGCCGCCGCAGTTGCTGCAGGCGCCGAAGGAGATGACGTACTTGGGTTCCGGCATCTGTTCGTACAGCCGCTTCACGGCCGGGGCCATCTTGTCCGTGACCGTGCCGGAGACGACCATCAGGTCGGCCTGGCGGGGGCCCGGTGCAAAGGGGATGACGCCCAGGCGGATGAAGTCGTGGCGGGCCATCGACGCGGCGATGAACTCGATCGCGCAGCAGGCGAGACCGAAGTTGAAGACCCACAGCGAGTACCGGCGGCCCCAGTTCAGGACCACCTTCATCGGTTCGGGGGCCAGGCGGGCGAGGGCGCCCAGCCGTTTCGGCTCCGGGAGGAGTACGGGCTGACCGTTGGTGTCCGGCGTCGTCACGTCCATGCCAGGACGCCCTTCTTGTATGCGTACAGCAGGCCCACGGCCAGGAAGCCGAGGAAGATGAACATCTCCACCAGTGTGGTCACGCCGTACCCGTGCGCGGCAAACACCGTCGCCCAGGGGAACAGGAAGATCGAGTCGACGGCGAAGATGACGTAAAGGAAGGCGTAGACGTAGTAGCGGACCTGGGTGTGGGCCCAGCCCTCGCCGACGGGGTCGACTCCGCACTCGTACGTCAGGAGTTTCTCGGGGGTGGGGACCATGGGCCGCAGCAGTCGGCCGGCGCCGAAGGCGACCGCGACGAAGAGCACGCCGACGACGGCGAGCAGTCCGACGACCGAGTACGACTGGAAGTAGTCCGCCGCGACGACGGTCGGACCGGCGACGGTCGATTCCCGCACGTCCGTACCCCTCGCTCCCTGCGACCTTGATGAACGCTGCTGTTCGACGATCTGTACGCACGGGAGTCTAGGCCCTGATAAAGACACGGTAAGCAGCCCGTCACCGCTTGAGACGACCTTGAGATGCCAGGAGGCCGCCGAGGAGCGGTCGGGGTGGGGTTTTCCCCAGGAGACGTGGGCGGCCGACCTCATGGCGCGGGCGTCCGGCGCGCGGCACGCTAGCCCATATGACCGAACGACACGCGCGCCCGATGGGGGCCCAGGAAGGTGACGGCGACCGTCTGCCGCCTGCCCGTTTCGCCTACGACCGGCACACCTGGAAGGAGATCGCGCATCTGCTGGCGAACCTTCCGGTGTCGCTGATCGGGTTCGTCTATGTCGTGACGGTGCTGTTCACCGGCTTCTGGCTGACCGTGACGGTGGTCGGGTTCCCGCTGCTGGCGGCCGGTCTGACCGGTGCGCGGCTGCTGGGCAGGATGGAGCGGGCGCGGGCCAGGAAGCTGCTCGGGGTGCGGGTGGAGGAGCCGAGCCGGCTGCCCGGAGGCGGCACCGGCTTCCTGCCGTGGCTGTGGATGCGGGTGAAGGACCCGGTGGGCTGGCGCACGGTGCTGTACGACTTCATCCGGCTGCCCTGGGGGATCCTGACCTTTGTCATCACGCTGACCTCGCTGTTCGTGCTGTGGCCGGTGCTGCCGTTCATCGCGCGGGCTCTGGCCAACGCCGACCGGGCGATGGTGCGCGGGCTGCTGTCGCCCTCCGACGAGCTGGAGCGGCGTATCGCGGAGCTGGAGTCGGACCGGGGGGTCGTGGTCGACACTGCCAACGCCGATCTGCGGCGGATCGAGCGCGATCTGCACGACGGGGCGCAGGCCCGCCTGGTCAATCTGGCGATGGGTCTTGGCCTGGCCAAGGAGAAGCTCCTGGAGGACCCCGACTCGGCGGCGGAGATGGTCGCGGAGGCGCACGGCGAGGTGAAGCTCGCGCTGCAGGAGCTGCGGGATCTGGCCAGGGGGATCCATCCCGCCGTACTGACGGACCGGGGGCTGGATGCCGCGCTGTCCGCGGTGGCCTCGCGGTGCACGGTGCCCGTGAAGGTGACCGTCGATCTGGCCTCACGGCCCGCCGCGGCCATCGAGGGCATCGCCTATTTCACCGTCTCCGAGCTGCTGCAGAACATCAGCAAGCACAGTGCGGCGAAGACAGCGTCGGTGGAGGTGTGGCGGGCGACGGACCGGCTGCTCATCCAGGTCGAGGACGACGGCCGCGGGGGCGCGCGCCTGGACGGCGGCTCGGGGATGCAGGGGCTCGCCGACCGGCTGGACGCCGTCGACGGACTGTTCGTCATCGACTCGCCGCAGGGCGGGCCGACCGTGGTCACCGCGGAGCTGCCGTGGCGCGACCGCGCTGCCGGCAAGGGGTAGGGAAAACCCCCCTTCCAAGAGGCCGACGGCCTCCATGGTCCGCGGACCTGCGGCGCAGCAGTGTGGGGATACGGCAGGACAGCCGCAGCCGGACAGGGCGAACGGGACGAGTAGAACGGACGACGCCGATGGCCACGGAGTACGGACAGGGCTACGGGCACGACAGCGGGCTCGGGTTCACCGAGGGGACGCGGCGCCGGCTGCCGGCCGGGCTGCGGGCCCCCTTCGAGGCGCGCAGCTGGCGCGAGTTCGGGTATGTGCTGCTGAGCCTGCCGATCGGCATCATGCTCTTCGTCTACGCCGTCACGATGGTGTCGCTCGGGGCGGGTCTGCTGGTGACGTTCCTGGGGATTCCGGTGCTGGCGGCGGGGCTGGCCGGCTGCCGGGGCTTCGGCGCGCTGGAGCGGGCGCGGGCGCGGGGGCTGCTGGGGCTCGAGGTGGCCGACCCGGAGCCGCTGCGGATGAAGAAGTCCGGCGTGATGGCCTGGATGGGGGCCGTGCTGAAGAGCGGCACGTCGTGGCGGGCGCTGCTGTATGCACTGGTGCAGTTCCCGTGGTCGGTGTTCTCGTTCGTGGTCGCCGTCAACTTCTGGGCGTACGGCTGGGGGCTGCTGACGTATCCGCTGTGGTTCTGGCTCTTTCCGATGTACGGCGGTCAGGGCGGGCTTCAGCTGTACGGCGACGGCAGCCACAGCATCTACCTCGACAACCCCTTCGAGATCACCGTCACCGCACTGGTGGGGCTGTTGTTCACGCTGGCCACGCCGTGGATCGTGCGGGCGCTGACCATGGTGGACCGGGTGCTGGTGCACGGGCTGCTCGGGCCGTCCCGGCTGGCGACGCGGGTGGTGGAGCTGGAGTCGGACCGGGGCGTCGTGGTGGACACGGCGGCTGCGGATCTGCGGCGGATCGAGCGCGATCTGCACGACGGGGCGCAGGCCCGGCTGGTGGCCTTGGCCATGGATCTGGGGCTGGCGAAGGAGAAGCTGGCGGAGGATCCGCGGGCGGCGGCGCGGATGGTGGACGAGGCGCACGGTGAGGTGAAGACGGCGCTGCAGGAGCTGCGGGATCTGGCCAGGGGGATCCATCCCGCCGTACTGACGGACCGGGGGCTGGATGCGGCGCTGTCCGCGGTGGCCTCGCGGTGCACGGTGCCGGTGCAGGTGGAGGTGGATCTGGCCGAGCGGCCGGCGCCGGCCATCGAGGGGATCGCGTACTTCACGGTGTCGGAGCTGCTGCAGAACATCAGCAAGCATGCGCGGGCCACGTGGGCCGCGGTGGATGTGTGGCGGGTGGAGAGCCGGCTGATGGTGCAGGTCGTGGACAACGGGGTGGGTGGGGCGGATGCCTCCCGGGGGTCCGGGCTGGGGGGGCTTGCCGAGCGGTTGGATGCGGTGGACGGGATTCTGGTGGTGGATTCGCCGGTGGGGGGGCCTACTCGGGTGACCGCGGAGTTGCCGTGGCGCGGGGAGCGGGCGGTGGGGTGAGCACCGGGGCCCGCGGCGGAGCCGCTGATGGATGCAGCTCGGCCCCGCCAGGGGGCTCCGCCCCCTGGACCCCCGATCGGCCTGACGGCCTCGTCCTCGACCGCCGGACGGGCTGAAAAACTCAGGGATTCCCGTTGGTCACAGGCACGCGGATCCGAATGCTGGAATGCTGGACCACTGGCAGACGGAGTCGGGCTGGGGGAGCCGGGGGAATCGTGGAGGACAGAGTGCGGGTGGTCATCGCCGAGGATTCAGTGCTGCTCAGGGAGGGGCTGACCCGGCTGTTGACCGACCGCGGGCATGACGTGGTCGCCGGGGTGGGTGACGGCGACGCGCTGATCAAGACCATCACCGAGCTGGACGCGCAGGGCGAGCTGCCCGATGTCGTGGTCGCGGACGTGCGGATGCCGCCCACGCACACCGACGAAGGGGTGCGGGCCGCGGTGCAGCTGCGCAAGGCCCATCCGGGCCTCGGGGTGCTCGTGCTGTCGCAGTACGTGGAGGAGCGCTACGCCACCGAGCTGCTGGCCGGTTCCAGTCATGGCGTCGGATATCTGCTCAAGGACCGGGTGGCCGAGGTCCGGGAGTTCGTGGATGCCGTGGTGCGGGTGGCCCAGGGGGGTACCGCGCTGGACCCTGAAGTGGTCGCGCAGCTGCTCGGGCGCAGCCGTAAGCAGGACGTGCTGACCGGGCTCACCCCGCGGGAGCGGGAGGTGCTGGGGCTGATGGCCGAGGGGCGGACCAACTCGGCCATCGCGCGGCAGCTGGTGGTGAGCGACGGCGCCGTGGAGAAGCACGTCAGCAACATCTTCCTCAAGCTCGGGCTGTCCCAGAGTGACGGGGATCACCGGCGCGTTCTCGCGGTCCTCACCTATCTGAACTCCTGAGGGGCTGACACTGAGTCAGTAAGCGCGCGTTCAGTCATCGATCCAGGATCCATCCAGCCTCCGTCCACGCACAGAACCGAACGAATCGCACGAAGCGTCTTCAAAGGGAGCGCCGAGGGGCGAGAAATCATGACAAGTCAGGGCGTCACACCGTCTCAAAACTGTGTCCATGATGCGAATGGCCACGGGAAGGCGACCCTGCCGGACGTAGGGTTGATTTTGGGAAGGCCTACGGGAAGGCCGGTCCCAGACAGCCGCCTCGAGGGAGGTCCAGTTCAGTGACCAGCCAGGTCAGCAGGACAGCGGAGCAGGCAGACGGAGCCGTCGTCGGAGAGCAGCGGGGGCCGGGCGGAACGAAGGACGTACGCAAGCTGGACCGGGTGATCATCCGGTTCGCGGGGGACTCCGGTGACGGAATGCAGCTCACCGGTGACCGTTTCACCTCCGAAACCGCGTCCTTCGGGAACGATCTGTCCACTCTTCCGAACTTCCCCGCCGAGATCCGGGCCCCTGCCGGGACCCTGCCGGGTGTGTCGTCCTTCCAGCTGCACTTCGCCGACCACGACATCCTCACGCCGGGCGACGCGCCCAACGTACTGGTCGCGATGAACCCCGCCGCCCTCAAGGCCAACATCGCCGACCTGCCGCGCGGCGCGGAGATCATCGTCAACACGGACGAGTTCACCAAACGGGCGATGCAGAAGGTCGGGTACGCCGCCTCTCCGCTGGAGGACGGCTCGCTCGACGGGTACAGCCTGCACGAGGTGCCGCTGACGACGCTGACGGTCGAGGCGCTCAAGGAGTTCGATCTCTCCCGCAAGGAGGCCGAGCGCAGCAAGAACATGTTCGCGCTGGGGCTGCTGAGCTGGATGTATCACCGGCCCACCGAGGGCACCGAGAAGTTCCTGCGGACCAAGTTCGCGAAGAAGCCGGAGATCGCCGAGGCGAACCTCGCCGCGTTCCGCGCGGGCTGGAACTTCGGCGAGACGACCGAGGACTTCGCGGTCTCCTACGAGATCGCCCCGGCCACGACCGCCTTCCCGACCGGGACCTACCGCAACATCTCCGGGAACCTGGCCCTCGCCTACGGCCTGATCGCCGCCTCGCGCCAGGCCGACCTGCCGCTGTTCCTGGGCTCGTACCCGATCACTCCGGCCTCGGACATCCTGCACGAGCTGAGCAAGCACAAGAACTTCGGCGTACGGACCTTCCAGGCGGAGGACGAGATCGCCGGCATCGGCGCGGCGCTGGGCGCGGCCTTCGGCGGCTCGCTGGGGGTGACGACGACCTCCGGTCCGGGTGTGGCGCTCAAGAGCGAGACCATCGGGCTCGCCGTCTCGCTGGAGCTGCCGCTGCTCGTCATCGACATCCAGCGCGGCGGGCCGTCCACCGGTCTGCCGACCAAGACCGAGCAGGCCGATCTGCTGCAGGCCATGTTCGGGCGGAACGGCGAGGCACCGGTCCCGGTGATCGCCCCCAGGACCCCGGCCGACTGCTTCGACGCGGCCATGGAGGCGGCGCGGATCGCGCTGACGTACCGCACCCCCGTGATGCTGCTCTCCGACGGCTATCTGGCCAACGGCTCGGAGCCCTGGCGCATCCCGGAGCTGGACGAACTGCCGGATCTGACCGTGCAGTTCGCGCAGGGCCCGAACCACACTCTGGAGGACGGCACCGAGGTCTTCTGGCCGTACAAGCGCGACCCGCAGACCCTCGCCCGCCCTTGGGCCATCCCCGGCACCCCCGGCCTCGAACACCGCATCGGCGGTATCGAGAAGGAGGACGGGACCGGCAACATCTCGTACGCCCCCGCCAACCACGACTTCATGGTCCGCACCCGGCAGGCCAAGATCGACGGCATCGACGTGCCGGAGCTGGAGGTCGACGACCCGCACGAGGCGCGCACGCTGGTGCTCGGCTGGGGATCGACCTATGGACCGATCACGGCGGCGGTACGGCGGCTGCGCACGGCCGGGGAGTCCATCGCGCAGGCCCATCTGCGGCATCTGAACCCCTTCCCGAGGAATCTCGGCGCGGTCCTGAAGCGTTACGACAAAGTGGTGATTCCCGAGATGAACCTCGGGCAGCTCGCCACGCTGATCCGGGCGAAGTACCTGGTCGACGCCCACTCGTACAACCAGGTGAACGGCATGCCGTTCAAGGCTGAGCAGCTCGCCACGGCTCTCAAGGAGGCCATCGATGGCTGAGACGTCCACGGAAGGCACGGGCACGATCGAGGCGCTCTCGCTCGTTCCCAAGGCCGAGGCCCGCCAGTCCATGAAGGACTTCAAGTCCGACCAGGAAGTGCGCTGGTGCCCCGGCTGCGGTGACTACGCGATCCTGGCGGCCGTCCAGGGCTTCATGCCGGAGCTGGGCCTCGCCAAGGAGAACATCGTCTTCGTCTCGGGCATCGGCTGCTCGTCCCGCTTCCCGTACTACATGAACACGTACGGCATGCACTCGATCCACGGCCGGGCGCCCGCCATCGCGACCGGGCTCGCCTCCAGCCGGCGGGATCTGTCGGTGTGGGTGGTCACCGGTGACGGCGACGCCCTGTCCATCGGCGGCAACCACCTCATCCATGCGCTGCGCCGCAATGTGAACCTGAAGATCCTGCTGTTCAACAACCGGATCTACGGCCTGACCAAGGGGCAGTACTCGCCGACCTCGGAGGTCGGCAAGATCACCAAGTCGACGCCGATGGGCTCGCTGGACGCGCCCTTCAACCCGGTGTCGCTGGCGCTCGGAGCGGAGGCCTCCTTCGTCGCCCGCACCATCGACTCCGACCGCAAGCATCTGACCGAGGTGCTGCGCCAGGCGGCCGCCCACCCGGGCACCGCGCTGATCGAGATCTACCAGAACTGCAACATCTTCAACGACGGCGCCTTCGAGGCCCTGAAGGACAAGCAGCAGGCCGAGGAGGCGGTGATCCGGCTGGAGCACGGGCAGCCGATCCGCTTCGGCAGCGATCTGTCCAAGGGCGTCGTCCGGGATGCGGCCACCGGCGATCTGAAGGTGGTCGACGTGACCGCGGACAACGAGTCCCGCATTCTGGTCCACGACGCCCACGCCGAGTCGCCGACCACCGCCTTCGCGCTGTCCCGACTGGCCGACCCGGACACCCTGCACAACACCCCGATCGGTGTGCTGCGGTCGGTGGACCGGCCGGTGTACGACACCCAGATGGCCGACCAGCTGGACACGGCGATCGTGCAGAACGGCAAGGGCGACCTGGCCGCGCTGCTGGCGGGCGGGGACACCTGGACGGTCGTCGGCTGACCGACACGTACAAGCGGAGGGCCCGGATGCGGCGGTGCGGCATCCGGGCCCTCCCGTGCGGTGTCACACGTCGGGGATGTCCTTCTTGGCACGGATGAGGGTCTCGCGGGTGATGACGACGATGCGTTCGTAGTCGGCGCGGGCGGCGTCCGGGGGCAGATGGGGGTCGAGGGCGGTGGTGGCTTCGGTGCCGATGACAGCGAAGTTGCCATCGGTCAGTTCGAACAGGTCGGGGCAGGTCTCGGAGGAATAGCTGCCTCTTTTGCGGGGTGGATCGCCGAGGCGGCGGGCTATCCGAACAGACATCGATTCGTCAGGCAACTGAGCGTCCCCTCCCGGAGTCACAGCCAACGTCCAGAGCATGACCGGGCCGACCTGTGCTCACACCCACCCGTCGGAGTACAGGTGCGGCATACGCCCTCAGCCGTGCGCCGGGGGCTCGGGCTCCGGCTCAGGCACGGCGCCCACCACCCACCACTCGTCCGGCTCCTCGGCCAGCTCCTCCATCATCACGTCGACGGCCGCGCCGATCCTCGCCTCGACGGAGTCCTGAGGCAGACTCCGCCGGTGCTCCACGGTCCGGTCCCAGTACTCGGCGAAGACGGAATTGATGCACAACACGCGGAGATGGCCGAGAAGTTCGTCCCAGCCGAGCGCTCCGACCCGGTGGGCGAGCACCAGGGAGCCGTACTGCTGGTTGGCGAAGATCATCTGACGGCGCCTGTCATCGGAAAGACCCCCCAGCGTGCTCGACGCCTCGGCCAGCAAGGGGTCGTCCAGCTTGCGGTCGTTCTGGTCCACGATGAGGCGGTAGTGCTGGATGAGGTTGGCCCGGCGGATCTCCTCGGTCATCAGCCCGAGTTGCTGCACCAGCTCGGTCCGCAGCTGCTCCAGACGCCGGCGGCGCCCCCGCGCGAAGGACACCCCCCTCAGCCCCAGTCCCGCCGCTACTGCAGAACCGATACTTCGCGCGGCCGCGTTCCGCCGTGAAGCCATCTCGAGGAATCCCCCTGGATCAGGTGGCCGTGCACCGGCCGACGGTGCACGGACCGGCGCACGGGAGGGCACGACATTCCGCCTCCAGCGTGCCCGGTGCCGTCAGGCGGTGCGGAAGGCGGAGAGGGGGCGCATGGAAGGACGTAGCGCTTCTGCCCGTCCGCACCCTGACACTCGTGTGCCCGGCGAGCGCCCGCCGCATGCGTCCGGCAGCTGCCGACGGACGCGTCGGCCCTGCTCAGCCCACACTCAGCGCTGCCGCTTCGCCGCGTCGTACGCGTCCCGCGCCTGCTGTACGGCGTCCATCCGCCGCTCGGTCCACACCGCCAGCGCCCGCACCTGCTGCGCCGCCTCTCGCCCCAGGTCGGTCAGGGAGTAGTCGACCCTCGGCGGGATCACCGGCTTGGCGTCGCGGTGCACCAGTCCGTCGCGCTCCAGGGTCTGCAGGGTCTGGGTGAGCATCTTCTCGCTGACGCGGCCGATGGCCCGGCGCAGTTCGCTGAAGCGGTAGGGGCGCTCCAGAAGCTCGATCAGGACCAGCACACCCCAGCGGCTGGTGAGGTGTTCCAGGACGAGGCGGTAGGGGCACATCGCCTCGCCGGTGTCGTACTTGGCGAGGGGTCCCGGCTCGACGACGGATTCCGGAGTACTTACTGCCATGCCAGTACCTTACTTCAAAGTGGGTACTTTCCAATAGTTAGCGCCGCTCCTAGGGTTAGTGGCACATCCGCACCCCACAAGGAGATCGCAGATCATGAGCATCGTCGTCACCGGGTCCACCGGACACCTCGGCCGTCATGTCGTGGAGCAGCTGCTGGAGAAGGTCCCGGCAGAGCAGATCACCGCCGTCGTACGTGACGAGGCGAAGGGCGCCGACTTCGCCGCGCGCGGAGTGAAGCTCGCGGTCGCCGACTACAACGCGCCGGAGACCTTCGGCAGCCTCTTCTCGGCCGGTGACAAGGTGCTGCTCATCTCCGGCAACGAGTTCGACAAGGGCCGTGTCGGCCAGCACAAGGTGGTCATCGAGGCCGCGAAGGCCGCCGGTGTCGCGCTCCTCGCCTACACCAGCGCCCCCGGCAGCCTGACGGCCGCGCTCGCCGACGACCACCGCGGCACCGAGGAGGCCCTTCTCGCCTCCGGCGTGCCGTTCACGCTGCTGCGCAACGGCTGGTACCACGAGAACTACACCGAGAACCTGGCCCCCGTGCTGGAGCACAACGCCGTCGTGGCCGCCGCCGGTGACGGCCGGGTCTCCTCCGCCTCGCGTGCCGACTACGCTGCCGCCGCCGTCGCCGTACTGACCGGCGAGGGCCACGAGAACAAGACGTACGAGCTGGGCGGCGACGAGGCGTGGAGCTTCGCCGAGTACGCGGCCGAGCTCAGCAAGCAGACCGGCCAGGAGATCGTCTACAGCCCCGTCTCGGTCGAGGCCCTCACCGGGATCCTGACCGGCGCCGGGCTGCCCGGCCCGCTCGCCGCGATCCTTGCGGGCGTGGACGCCTCCATCGAGAAGGGCGAGCTGGTCGTCTCCACCGGCGACCTGTCCCGCCTGGCCGGCCGTCCGACCACGCCGCTCGCCGACGCGATCGCGGCGGCTGTCAAGGGCTGACGCTCCCGGGCGCCCCGGGTGCGACACCCCCGCCTGTCATGACCGTATGGCGATACGGGTATGACAGGCGGGGGCGCTCGGCGTTACCTTCTGCCTGGGACGCGTGCGCGACGAGGTGAGGAGGGGGCCGTGACCGGGAAGTCCAGGGGCGAGCGGCACATAGGACTGCTGAACGGCTTCGCCGCCTACGGGATGTGGGGTCTGGTCCCCCTCTTCTGGCCCCTGCTGAAGCCCGCCGGCGCGATCGAGATCCTCGCCCACCGGATGGCCTGGTCCCTGGTCTTCGTGGGCGCCGCGCTCGTCGTGATGCGGCGCTGGGCCTGGGCGGGTGAGCTGCTGCGGCAGCCGCGCAGGCTGGGGCTGGTCGCGGTCGCCGCGGCCGTCATCACCGTCAACTGGGGCGTGTACATCTGGTCCGTCAACAGCGGGCATGTCGTCGAGGCCTCGCTCGGGTACTTCATCAATCCGCTGGTCACCATCGCCATGGGCGTGCTGATCCTGAAGGAGCGGCTGCGGCCCGTGCAGTGGGTGGCGGTCGGGACCGGTTTCGCCGCGGTGGTCGTGCTCACGGTGGGGTACGGGCAGCCGCCGTGGATCTCGCTCACGCTCGCCTTCTCCTTCGCGACGTACGGGCTGGTGAAGAAGAAGGTCGGGCTCGGCGGGATCGAGTCGCTGGCCGCGGAGACCGCGATCCAGTTCCTGCCCGCCGTGGGCTATCTGCTGTGGCTGAGCTCGCGCGGCTCGTCGACGTTCACGACCCACGGGGTGGGGCACGGCGCGCTGCTCGCCGCCACCGGGGTGGTGACCGCGTTGCCGCTGGTGTGTTTCGGGGCGGCGGCGATTCGGGTGCCGTTGTCGACGCTGGGGCTGCTGCAGTATCTGGCGCCGGTGTTTCAGTTTCTGCTCGGGGTGCTGTACTTCCATGAGGCGATGCCGGTGGAGCGGTGGGCCGGGTTTGCGTTGGTGTGGGTTGCCCTGTGCTTGCTGACGTGGGATGCCTGGCGCTCTGCGACCAGGCCGGCCCGGGTTCGCGTGCCGCAGGTCGAGGCGGCGCCCTCCGCTGCGGTGGACGTCTGACTGGGGGTCTGCCCCAGGCCCCCGTGTCGGCCTGAACGGCCTCGTCCTCAAACGCCGGACGGGCTGAAAGACGAACGCCGACCGGCGCTGGGAGTTGTCAACCCGGCAGACATTGGCCGCGGTGCCGCATATAAGTGGTCCCATGACACAGACGCCCGCACCCACGCCCCCGTCCGACCCCTCCCCCGTCCACTGGAAGCTGGTCGTCGACGCCGGTGACCCGCATGCGCAGGCCGACTTCTGGGCCGCCGCGTTGCGGTATGAGGTCGAGGACAACAGTGCGTTCGTGGAGCGGCTGCTGGAGCTCGGGGCACTGCCCGTCGCGGCCACCGTCGAGTTCCATGGGCGGCGGGCCTTCCGGGACCTGATTGCGGTGCGGCATCCGGACGATCCGTACGACAAGGAGCGCGGGACGGGGCTCGGGCGGCGGCTGCTGTTCCAGCGGGTGCCGGAGGCCAAGACCGTCAAGAACCGGCTGCATCTCGATCTGCATCCCGGCGACGGGCGGCGTGACGGCGAGGTCGAGCGGCTGGTGGAGTTGGGGGCGAGCGTGCTGCGGCGGGTGAAGGAGCCCGCCGGGGAGTGGGTGGTGATGGCGGACCCGGAGGGGAACGAGTTCTGCGTGCAGTAGGTCATAGCGGGTGTCCCGGCGGGCGGGATGTTCCGTTATGCGAACTGGCTCAGCAGCCGTCGGCGCGTGTGATGTCATGTTCCTGACCGGCGGTTTCCCCGGCCGGCGCGGCGTCTTCGACGACGGCGGCCCCTCCGCCGCGCATCGCTCGAAGATCAGCGGCTGGCTGAACTTCGACATGATCGGCTCGCCGGACCGGGTGACGGCCGCTGCGAATACATGCCGTTCAAGGACGCGGGTGTCCCGGTGGGCGGGATGTTCAGCGGCGCAGGCTGCCAAGTGGGCGGTACGTCGGGGCCTTCGACGCCCGCCTACCACCACCGCTCCTGCGACCCGACGTCCGACATCGACGACATCGCTCTGGACCGCACGACGCCATCGCGCACGCGGTGTGGGAGCTGTCCGAGTGGCCGCCCCCGGTCGTCAGCCCGGCGTCTGCTGGGCCGACTTGCGGGCGCGTTCCGTGAGCCGGCCCATGCGGGTGCGGGCCGACTCCAGCCGCTCGATGTCGTCGGCCGCCGGGCCGTCCTCGGCCGTGAGCTCGGTCCACAGGCCGATCAGCTCGTGGCCGAGGTCCAGGCCCTGCTGCGGATCGCGCACGGCACGCCAGGCGGAGGCCGCGCTCTGGATGTTGCCGTAGGCCGCCTCCGCGTCCCCGGTGCGGCGGTGGAGCCGGGCCAGGTCGAGCGAGAGCCGGAACGCGCGGATCGGCTCGCCCGCCAAGTAGGCGATGTACGCGGTGAGTTCACGCAACCGGAGCACTTCGGGGTGCTCCGGTCCGAGCGCCGCCGACGCCTCCTCGACCGTGGTCTCGGCCAGCCCGGCCGCTGTCTCTGTCCGCCCCGCTTTCACGGCCTCGTTGATCTGCGCCATCGGCTCCGCGAGGAAGGCGGGGCCGGTCGGCGGTTCGTCACCGAGAACGGCTTCGGCCACGGCGTCGAAGCCGCGGGCGGGGGTGGGCTTGGGGTCGGGGTCGAGGGCCGGGTCCGGGGGGACCAGGAGAAGGGGGGCGGTCGCCGGACGCTTGGGTGCGGGGGCGTTGACGGACTCCTCGCGGGGTACGGGTGCGTCCTCGGCGTCCGGGTGGTGCTGCGGGACCGCGTCCATCGGCGGGGGCGGGCCGAACTCGCCGGTCGGGGCCGCCACCGTGCCCGGGGCCCTGTCCTGCGCCGGTTGTGGCAGCGCACGCAGCACGAACGTCGGGGAGGTCTCCCGCGCGGGTTCCGCGGGCGCCCGCAGCACATGCGTCGGCTGGTCGCCCTGGGACGACTGCTCGGGCGGCCGCGGCGGGGACGGCGGAGCCTGCGCCGCGGGAACGGTCATCCCTACGGGTTCCCCGGTGAAACTGCTGGCCCCGTCCGTGTCCACCCGAAGGTGTACGACGCAGGCGATCCGCTCGTCGTGCACGGTGGCGAGGACGGGGTGGCCGGTGGCGAGGGCGATGCGATGGAGATGGTTCAGGACGGCCTGCTGGATCTCCTCACCGGCGGCCGCGGTGACCGGCACACCGCCGACCCAGGCGCCGACCGCACCGGCTTCGGGCACGCGGACGTCGATCGGTGCCGCCACCAGGGCCGCCGAGCCCTCGGCGCGCTGCTGTTCCCGCTTCTTCTCGCGGCTGAGTCGAGCCATCGGTTCCCTCACTCGGATGCGTCGGGGAGTCTGCGGACAGCGCGTTCGGGTTCCATGGTGCTCCCTCCCGCCGTCGGGTTTCCGCTCCCCCGGCGTCAAGATCCGTTCGTGCACGTACTGTTGAGTCTCGCCGGTCGCTGCCGGTTCTCCGGTCACCGTGGCGTCACAGACTCGTCCCAGGAGCTCGCCCCCGTCGTGTGGCCGGCGCCATGAGCACCGGTGGGTGTACGAGGGAGGAAGGCGGGCATGCGGACGGACGTGCAGCAGGGACCTGAGATCTGGATCCGCGGCCCGGTCACCGTACCGGAGCCGGGACCGCAGCAGCCCGCCCCGTCCACCGCCACCGCCCGGCGCTACTCCTGGGTGGGCGCGCACGGCGGCGCGGGCGTGTCCACCCTCGCCGCCGTCTACGGCGGTCACGACTGCGGCCGCGCCTGGCCAGGCCCCGAGGACCCGCCGTCCGTCCTGCTCGTCGCCCGTACGCATGCGTCGGGGCTGACGGCCGCCCTGCGCACCCTGGAGGTCTTCCGTCTCGGGGAGGCCCCGCCGGGGCTCGACCTCGACGCCGTCGTACTCGTCGCGGACGCGCCGGGGCGGCTGCCGCGGCCCCTCGACCGGCAGCTGCGGCTGATCGAGTCGCTCATCGACGTCTACCGCGTGCCCTGGGTGTCCGACTGGCGCCTCGGTGACCTCGGCGGGTCGCCGCCGCGCGAGACGCAGCCACTGGCCCGCCTCACGGGGGCGGCTAGGCGGTGATGTCCTTCGACGTGAACCGGGCCCATGCCGCCGAGCCGAACACGGCCGCGTAAAGGGCCTGGATCTCAAGGTTCTTCACCAGGTCGTCCCAGTAGACCGGGTCGCGCATCAGGTCGGCGAAGGACAGCCAGTAGTGGGAGAAGAAGTACGGCTGTATCGCGTGGAGCTGGGGTATCTGGTCGAGGATCTGGACGGTGATCAGCAGTCCGACGGTCGTCGCCATCGCGGCGATGCCGCTGCCGGTCAGGGTGGAGACGAACAGGCCCAGTGCCGCGACGCCGATGAGGGACACCGCGACGATCAGGGCGATCAGCACGGCTCTGCCCAGGCCCTCGGTGAAGCTGATCTGTGTGCCGGAGATGGTCGTCAGTTCGCCGAGCGGGAAGAGTATCGCCCCGACGGTGAGCGCCGAGACGGCCACCACGAGGGTGGCGACCAGGCAGAAGGTCATCACCGTCGTGTACTTGGTGAGCAGCAGGCGGGTGCGGCCGGCGGGGGCGACCAGCAGATAGCGCAGGGTGCCCGAGTTGGCCTCGCCGGCGATGGCGTCGCCCGCGATGACGCCGATCGCCATCGGCAGGAAGAACGGGAGCGTCGCGGCCAGTGCGGTGAACACCAGGAACAGGCCGTTGTTGGTGATCTGCGAGATGAAGGCGGGGCCGCCGCCGCGCCCGGGGCCGTCCGGCGAACCGCCGCTGGTCTCGATCTTGACTGCGATGCCGACCAGGATCGGGACGGCCGCGAGTACGGCCAGCAGAGCGAGGGTCCGCCACCGGCGGAACGTGGTGACCAGTTCGCTGCGGAAGAGCCCGAAGGTCCACAGGGGACTCGGCTGACGCACCTCGGACACGACCGCTTCAGCCCGCGACATCGAAGCCCTCCCCCGTCAGTGCCACGAAGGCGTCCTCCAGGGACGCTCGTTCCACGCCGAAGCCGCGGACCCGGACGCCGGCCGTGACCAGCGCGGCATTCACCTCGGCCAGGTCACGGTCCGGGGGCTCGGCGGTCACCCGGTCGTCGGTGACCACGACGTCGGCGGCGCCCTGCTCCTTCAGCACGCGGGCCGCGTCGCCGGGGTCGGGCGTGGTGACGACCAGCCGGCCGCGCACCCCCGCGGCCAGGTCGGCCACGGCGCCCTGGGTGATCAGACGGCCCTGCGCCATCACCGCGGCATGGGTGCAGACCTGCTCGATCTCGTCGAGGAGGTGGGAGGAGAGGAAGACCGTCGTGCCGTCGGAAGCCAACTCCCTGACCAGCGAACGGATTTCGCGCATGCCCTGGGGGTCGAGCCCGTTGGTCGGCTCGTCGAGCACGAGCAGTCTGCGGGGCTGCAGCAGCGCCGCGGCCAGGCCGAGCCGCTGCTTCATGCCCAGCGAGTACGCCTTCGCCTTCTTGCCGGCCGCCGCGGTCAGGCCCACCCGGTCCAGCGCGGCCGCGACACGGGCACGCCGGGTGCGCGGATCGGCGGTCGGGTCGGCGGCGTCGTAACGCAGCAGGTTGTCGCGGCCGGAGAGGAAGCCGTACAGGGCGGGGCCCTCGATGAGGGCCCCGACGTGCGGGAGCACGGTGCGCGAGGCGCGCGGCATGGGCCGCCCGAGGACGCGCGCCGTACCCGACGTGGGTTCGATCAGACCCATCAGCATGCGGATGGTGGTGGTCTTGCCCGAGCCGTTCGGACCGAGGAAGCCGAAGACGCTGGCCGCCGGGACGGTCAGGTCCAGGCCGTCGACGGCGAGTTGCCCGCCGCGGTAGCGCTTGGTGAGCCCATGGGTGGCGATGACGCTGTCACCCGGCGGCTCGCTCTGCTCCGGCTCCGTGGCGGACTCCTCGCCCATCGGCTTCCTCGATTCGTGCATGTGCTGCCTCTCGCGCGGCGGCTACGTACAGTGACTACGTACGAGCGTCGCGCAAGGTTCCCGGCCAAGCGCTCGACGGCTGTGCCGCGATGGGCGGTCGATCGTCAGCGGGCCCGTCGTGGCTGGTCGAGCCCACGCGGCGGAGCCGCATATCGATACAGCCTCGCGCCCCTTTCGGGGCGCTGCGCTCAGCCCGCGTTCGCCGCCCTGATCAAGGCGTCCTTGCTCACCGCGCCGACGTAGACCTTGCCCTTGTCGGTGATCAGGGCGTTGATCAGGCGGGTCTTGAAGACCGTGCCCGAGCCGAACTTGCCGGAGACCTTGTCGCCGAGCGAGTCGAGGAAGCCACCGAACTGGCCGCCGGCCTTGGAGCCGGACGGGATGCCCTTGCCGCCGGTGTCGAAGGTGGCGATGGAGTTCCAGCCCTTGCCGATGACGTTCAGTCCGTCGGCCCCCTTGCCGAGGTCCTGGCCGGGCCTGCCGTGGGGCTTGCCGGCCTTGTGGTCGCCCTTCGGGCCGCCCTCGAAGCGGCCCTTCGCGTGGTCGCCCTGCTTGTCCTCGGTGACCTTGGCACCCTTCGGCGGGGTGAAGGCGAAGGTCGAGGCGCTCGGCTTGGCGAAGCTGACCTGGGTGAAGCCGGCGTCGATCACGGCGGCGCCGCCGCTCGCCGGGGTCAGGGTGAACTTCAGCGGCAGCCCGGTCTTCGAGTCCACGGCCACGGTGATCTGACCGACCGTCGAACCGGACTGCTTCGGCTTGATGACCAGCCGGTACGCGTCACGGCCCGCGACCTGGGCGGTCCCTTCGACGGTCACCGAGGTGGTGGAGTCGACCGACTTCAGGGCGTCCTTGGTGAGGTCCTTGGGTGTGGCGGGGACGTCTTGCTTCTGCTGCTTGTCCGCGCCGGCGGGGGCGGTCGAGTGGTAGACCTCGTTCGACTGGCTGTCGTAGCCCCAGACGTCCTTGCCGTTGTGGATGATGCTGTATTCGGCCGCGTTCTCCAGCAGCGACAGCTTCTGCCTGTCCTGGCCGTCGGCCGCGACGCGCAGGGTGTGCGTGCCGGTGGCGAGCTCCGTGAGCTTGGAGGTCGGATCGGCGGACGAGCCGCCGCCCGACTTGCCGGCGCCGGACGTCAGGCTGCTCTCGAGACCGCCGAGGTTCGGCAGCCCCAGATCCGTGGTGATCTTCACCGTGCCGGACATCTGCTGTACGTCCGACTTGGCGATCTTGTCGATGAGTTGCTGTGCGCTGATCTTCGGCAGACTGGGGTCGCCGGAGTCGGCGAGCGCCGGGACCAGCCCGATGGTCGCCGCCGCCACCCCCACCACCGCGACCGGGACGACGTACCGCGCGGCCTTGCGCCGACCCGCGCGCAGGTCGTCGGCCTCCTCGGCGGTCGTGCTGTCGTCGGATTCGTACGGTGCCATGTGTGCGCTACCTCCGTCGTCGGCGGCGGCTTGTCCAACTCGTGTGTTTCTGTTGTCCACCCCGAGCCGCCATTCTCACCCGAATCGGTGATCAGTGGTGATTTCCGTGGTTTCCATCTCACCAAATCGGCCAGGAGGAAGCGTCAGCCCCGGGGGCCAACTCCGTGTACATCTGGGGTATGACGCGAGAGGGCGACGCCCGCCCCGACCCGTAGGGGTCGCAGGGGAAGACGCCGCCCGCCCGAGGTGAGCTCCCGTCAGCTCTGCAGGAAGACGTAGTCCGCCCGGTACGGGACTCCTACGATCGCGCCGGGCGTGCAGGAGCCTGCCGGGGCCACTCCGCCCACGGTGTTGAGCCGCAGGATCTCGGCGGTGTTCGCGAGCAGGCCGTGGTGCTTGCCGGCCTCGGTGGCCTTGAGGTCGAGCTCGGGGATGTTGCCGTCCCCGTTCGGCGTCCTGGACAGGACGGCCCCGGTCACCGCGCTCCCGTCCGGCGCGATCCACTGCGGGGTACCGGAGTTGGGCGCGACGAAGGAGTGCCGGATGCCGCCGCCGAGCAGGGCACCGACGTCCCGCTGGGCGAAGGCGTAGCCACCGCCGGCGGCGGGCTTGCACTCGTAGATCTGCTTGCCCTTGATCACGGACGCCTGGAAGTTGTGCAGGGCGTCACGGAAGTCGAAGGCGGCGACGGTGACCTTGTGGAGCTGGCCGCGGACGGCTCCGCCGGGGAACTCGGTGGTGTGCAGGTTGGCGTAGAACGAACCCGGGTCGGACTTCAGGGCGGCGAGCAGCGCGGCGTCCTTGACCTCGACCGTGCCGGTGACGCTGTGCCGCCTGCTGTTCTTCAGCAGCTCGGTGAAGTCGACCTTGACGCCGCCGTTGGTGCCCTTGGCGCCCTGGTGGATGTGGAGCATGGTCGGTTTGCCGGTGCCACGCCAGGTCACGGCGACGGACACCTTGTCGTCCTGCACCTTGATGAACTCGAGAGCGGCGCCGTCCTGGTCGCCGACGGCCGGACCGCCCGCCACGGGCACCTCATTGGCCCCGCGCAGACCGGCGGCCAGAAGGGTTCCCCCGGCGTCGTCGGACGCGGTCCCTGCGGTGGCGTGGGCCGGGATCGCCGCGGCGGCGATCCCCCCGGCGGCGGCCACCGCGACAGCGGTGGCCATCAGGCTCTTACGGTGCCTGGAGAACGTCGTCTTCATGCCCATGATTCTGTTTTCTCCCCGTGGACCGGCCGACACCCCCTGCGTCGGCCTTCTGGGGATGACTACGGAAGCGATCTGACTCTGGACTCAGTCCAGGTTTGTGACATGCATCACATCGCCCGAAGCGTGGGTCAGAGGGCCGCTCGACCGACAGCTCAGCCGGCCCGGTGCACCACGGCGTCGCACATCTCCATCAGCGCGAGCTTCGCATCGCACTCCTGCAGCGGAGCCAGGGCCGCCCGCGCCTCCTCCGCGTAGCGCACCGTGTCCCGCCGCGCCTGCTCCAGCGCAGGATGCGCCCGCAGCCCGGCGAGCGCCTCGGCGTGCCGCGCGTCGTCGCTCAGGTCGGAGTCCAGCAGCTCGCACAGGGCGATGTCCTCGGCAAGCCCCAGCCGGGCCGCCCGCTCCCGCAGCCGCAGCACCGGAAGCGTGGGAACCCCCTCGCGCAGGTCGGTGCCCGGGGTCTTGCCGGACTCTCGGGACTCGGAGGCGATGTCCAGTACGTCGTCCGCCAGCTGGAAGGCGACTCCGAGCCGCTCCCCGTACTGTGTGAGCACGTCCACGACCGTCTCGTCGGCGCCCGACATCATCGCCCCGAAGCGGCACGACACGGCCACCAGCGAGCCCGTCTTGCCGCCGAGCACGTCCAGGTAGTGGTCGACCGGGTCCCGGCCGTCCTGCGGCCCCGCCGTCTCCAGGATCTGCCCGGTGACCAGGCGCTCGAACGCCTCGGCCTGCACCCGGACCGCCTCGGGCCCGAGGTCGGCGAGGATGTGCGAGGCGCGCGCGAACAGGAAGTCGCCGGTGAGGACCGCCACCGAGTTGCCCCAGCGGGTGTTGGCGCTGTCCACGCCGCGCCGCACGGCGGCCTCGTCCATCACGTCGTCGTGGTACAGCGTCGCCAGATGGGTCAGCTCCACCACCACGGCCGACGGCACGACCCCCGGCGCGTACGGGTCGCCGAACTGGGCGGCGAGCATCACGAGCAGCGGACGGAACCGCTTCCCGCCCGCCCGCACCAGGTGCTGGGCGGCCTCCGTGATGAAGGGCACCTCACTCTTGGTGGCTTCGAGCAAACCTTCCTCGACGGCCGCCAATCCGGCCTGGACATCGGCTTCCAGAGCCTGGTCCCGCACGCTCAGCCCGAACGGCCCGACGACGGTCACGAGGGGTCTCCTGTCTGCTGGTGTCTACTGGCGGTTACACGGTTTGTCGATAGGTCGCTGACATCACTCAAGTCAGCGTATCCGGTCACCTTTCGATCACCGATGCCGCCCACCCGTCCAGCCTGGGCGGTATCGGATCACGACCGGTATGTTTTTGATCAACCGATAAGAACGAATATCTATCGACTTGTCTATCGGGGTGTCGGCCGACGCGCCTCTCGGCGTGTCCCCCGGCGCGTCCGTACGAGTCGGCACGCCCGATCGCCCCTCCCTCACGAAACGACTCACGAGGACCTCCGGATCCCGGCACGGGGCGCTCGACGGGCGACCGTCATGACAACGACGTGCACCACACGCCAGGTTCCGCTTTCGCCCCCCAATGAGGCGATGGACGGCTGGTTGACCACGAGTTGGGGTCATTGCCCTATTTGCCGTTCTTGCGGATGCCGGTGACTTGACTCACACGGCGGCTCGGACCGACAAGCGCGGCCCCCTCGCCGGTTCCCCTCCCCCGTACGCGAGTTGAGCCTTGGCAACCGCAAAGGATCAAGTGCCCCATAAGCCTCAGCCCAAGGTCAATAGGTGTGATCTGTGAAGCCGACACTTGTTCCCGCCATGTGCTCTCGCATACGTTCCCGGCCAGTCGGGTGGACGCCGAATCCTGCCGCCGCCCGGGCACGACCATCGACCAACTCACTCGCACGGCAGGAGCGGGGGAACCAGGTAGGCCGCCGGACCGGGCATCGTCCCGGGCCGGCTAGGGGTGAAGTCGCGTTGCCGTACGGCTGCGCGGCCGGGCATCTCCCCGCCCGAACCCGACAGCTCACCTCGCAGGCGACGGAGAGGATCCCGCCATGCCTGCAACAGGTCAGCACCGTCGTCCCAGAAGCAACCGCCTCGCCCGCAAGCTCGCCGTCACCGGTACGGGTGCCGCCGTTCTCGCCCTCCCGCTCATCGGGGCGAACAGCGCGTCCGCGGCCACCCCGACCGTCGCCAACGTGAAGTCGATGGGCTACGCCGACAACCTCGACGGCTGGATCCGGGGCGCCCTCCAGGTCATGAAGCAGAACGGCATCCCGGGGACGTACAACGGCATTTACCGCAACATCATCCGCGAGTCCTCGGGCGACCCGGCCGCCATCAACAACTGGGACTCGAACGCGGTCGCCGGCACCCCGTCCAAGGGACTGCTGCAGGTCATCGACCCGACGTTCCTCGCCTACCATGTGCCCGGCACGGCGATGAACCCCTTCGACCCGATCGCGAACATCACGGCCGCCTGCAAGTACGCCGCCGCGCGGTACGGGTCGATCGACAACGTGTTCGGCGCCTACTGAGCGCTCCGCGGGATGTGCGGCAATGTGCCGTCCTTCCTCTGCGGCGTCGTCGTGGCTGGTCGTGCGGTTCCCCGCGTCCCTTGAGGGCGCTGCCGAACCGCACCGGACTTCGCCGAGGCCGCTTGGAGTTCCCCCAGTTCCCCGAGTTCATGGAGCTCGTCGAGTTCCATGAACTCGAAGAACAGTCGCTCGAGGACGACGGCGATGCCGTCGTCCTCGTTCGACAGGGTGATCTCGTCGGCCACCGCCTTGAGTTCGGGGTGGGCGTTGGCCATGGCGACGCCGTGGGCGGCCCAGTCGAACATGGGAATGTCGTTGGGCATGTCACCGAAGGCGATCGTCTGCTGCGGGCCGAGCCCCAGGTGCGCGGCGGCCAGTGCGAGGCCCGTCGCCTTGGTGATGCCGCATGGCTGGAGTTCGACGGTCCCCGGCCCCGACATGGTGACCGTGGCCAGCGAACCCACCACCGAGCGCGCCGTCGCCGCCAACTCGTCGTCGGACAGGTCGGGATGGCGCAGCAGCACCTTGCTGATGGGTTCGCACCACAGGTCGGCGCGCCGGTCGACCCGGACCGCGGGCAGCGTCGGATGCGGCATCAGGTAGCCCGGTTCGATGAGCGTGAGTCCCTCCACACCGTCCTGGTCGACAGCCGCGTACACCTGGCCCACCTCGGCCTCGATCTTGCCGAGGGCGGTCTCGGCCAGTTCCCGGTCCAGGGTGACGGACCACAGCAGACGGTCCGCGCCCACGTCGTACACCTGCGCGCCCTGCCCGCACACCGCGAGCCCCCTGCTGCCCAGTTGGTCGAAGAGCGGCCGCACCCTGGGGGCCGGCCGGCCCGTCACGACCAGGTGCCGGGCGCCGGCCCCGGCGACCCGCGCGAGAGCGGCGAGGGACCGGTCGGAGAGCGTGTCGTCGCCTCGGAGCAGCGTGCCGTCCAGGTCGGTGGCGATGAGTGCATATGCGGTGGGTGCGGCCATGATCAGAGAATACGGACAGGACGCCCCACCGACTCATCGCGAACCGGACGACGGCCGATTGCCCCACCGTCCCTCGCTCAACTCCCTTATCCTTGTGGGCTCTTCATCGTCAGGCAGGGGCCCGCGGCCGCTGCCTAGCCGTGCGCTGCCGCCAGGTGTTTGGCCAGCCTCGGAGAGGCGAACTCGGTGCCGCACACGAAGCGCATCACCGGGCCGTACGACGCCGCGGCCGGCAGGCCGGTGAAGTACAGGCCGGGGACCGAGGAGACGTATCCCGCGCCCAGTTTGGGTGTGCCGCGGCTCACCGCGAGACGCGTGCGCAGCTCGTGGCCGAGGAAGTCCATGGCCGCGATGTCCACCCGGTATCCGGTGGCCGCGATGACATGGTCCGCGGACATATCCAGGATGCGGCCCGCGTGGGTGCGGACCGTCAGCTTGGGGGTGCCCTCGGCCGCGTCCGCCCGCACGATCCGGTCGACCTCGCTGACCTGCACCTTCCCCTCGAAGCGGTCGCGCAGCCACCATGCGCCGAGCGGACCGAGGACGCGCCGCACCAGGTAGTGGCGGGCCTCGGCCGGCAGATAGCGGTAGGGGTGCGGGTAGTAGCTGAGGGCCCACAGGGACCAGGCGCGGCCGAAGGGCGACTCCGGGCGCAGCTTCGGCTGCTTCCACGGCGGTGCGCCGAAGGCGACCCTGCCGCGGCCGCGGGAGACCACCCGCACCCGTGCGCCCGCCTCCGCCGCCAGTGCCGCCGTCTCCAGCGCGGACTGGCCGGCGCCGATCACGATCAGTTCCTTGCCGGCGTAGCGCGTGAGGTCGTGCTGCTGGGAGCTGTGGGAGACCGGGCCCGTGGGGGTGGGTCCGTCCGCGGCGGCGGTGGCCAGTTCGGCCGGCAGGTGCGCGAGGCCGGACAGGCCGGTCGCCACGACGACCGCGCGGGCGGTGAACAACTCGCCGGAGTCCAGCTTGAGTTCGAAGCCTCCGCCCCCCCGCCGGTCGACCGACACCACCCGCACCTGCTCCAGTTCGGGCACCAGCTTCTGCTGGAACCACTCGCCGTAGGCGATGAAGGTCTCGACGGGGATGATGTCCTCGTCCGTCACCAGCCGCCTGATGCCGGCGGCGTCGCAGTAGTCGGCGAGTGTGTGGCCCTGCTGCGGCGCGTCCAGACTGGAGGCGACCGGGGTCGACTTGAGGAGCATTCCGGCGGGCATGTGGTCGCGCCAGCTGACCATGGGCTCGCCGAAGACGCGGACCGGCAGTCCGCGGGCTCGGAGATGGGCGGCGGTGGACAGGCCGAAGGGCCCGGCGCCGATGACTGCAACCGGTTGAATCACGAAGTCCCTCCCCAGGACGCTCACTTCGTCACTTCGTGTGGTTCGTCTCGGGCTGCTGACCGGTCCGGCTAGCCGCCCGAACTGGTGGTGCTGCCGCGGCGGTTGGTCCGCCACAGCTGGTACAGGTGCTTCGCGCCCGGCCGTACGAAGCGCGCGAGCATCGTGAGGAACGGCAGCGGGTCGTCACCCGCGAGCCAGGCCAGCTCCGTCCCGCTCGCGTGCGCCGGTGCGTGCGGCGTCGTATAGCCGCTGCGGCGGTAGGCGAGCAGGGCGGGCAGGTCGATGTTCTCCACGATGTACCGGTGGCCGGCCCGCTGTTCCCCCTCCGGGACGGAGCGGCCGGTCAGGTCGAGATGCATGGCGCGGACGACGTCCACCCCCGACTCGTTCTCGAAGAGCCGGAACTGGGCGCCCATGCGTGGATTGAAGTCGAGGAGTTTGTACTGTCCGTCGCGCCGGTCGAAGCGCAGGTCGAGGTCGATGATGCCGCTGAAGCCGATCTGTTTGATGAAACGCGCGGCGATGTCCGCGAGTTCCGGGTTGTCGACCACGTACGCGTTCGCCGTCATCCCCGCGTGCGGCGGCCAGGAGCGCACCTTCACGCCCGTGAACATCGCGAGCGGGGTGGAGTCCTGGTCGAAGTAGGCGTGCACGATCCAGTCCTCGGCGTCCTCCCTGGGCAGGTACTCCTGGAGGATCACCCCGGGGCACTCGCCCCAGTCGCGGGCGAGACCGAGCAGGCCCTCGCGGGTGGCGATCCGCGTCGTGCCGTTCACCGCCGGCCGTTTGCGCCGTACGAACGCCTCACGGTTCTTGGCCACCACCGGGAAACGGGCCTTCTCGGCGAACGTGACGATGTCGTCGTACGACTGCGGGAAGGCGGCCGTGGGGCTCGGGATGCCGTGTTCCACGCACAGTTCGTGCAGGCCCTGTTTGCTCGCGAGGCGGCGCGGCAGGGCGGGCTCGACCCGCGGGAACAGGAAGCGGCCGGCGAGTTCGTCCTGGTGCTCGGCGATCAGGACGGCCGCCTCCTCGTCGGTGGGGACGAGGACGGTGGGGCGGCCGATGCGGCGCCCGATACGCAGCAGGCCCTCCACCAGACGGGCGGGGTCCTCCGTGCCGGTGGTCGGCCAGACGAAGGCTTTCTCGAGGTAGCGGGAGGAGGCGGCGGGTGTGTAACGGTCCTCGGTGATCGCGTACATGGGCACGCCCAGGCGGCCCAGGCTGCGGATCGCACCCACACCGCCGTGGTGCAGCGGGTAGTCGCCGAACTTGACGATCAGGCCGGGCACTTCACGGTCGGCCGCGAAAGGCACACTGCGCGTGCTGCTGGCCACGGGTCCCCCCACGCGTCCCCCCTACGGACCGGACCCACCCCGTCCGTGTCCCCCAAAGGACGCTAAGCCGGAATTGCCACGTCCGACAAGCCCAATTCGGACATTGCAAACTCTTTAGACACTGCCCAAGACGGGCCACGCGGCCGTAACGTGTGGCGCGGCCACCCAGCGGCCGTATAACGGTTCGCGCAGGTGGCACACGACAGACGGTTCGCGACACAGTGAGAGTGAGGCAGCACCCCATGCCCCCCTTCGATGTCCCCGAGGGCGATCCCTTCGGTCCGCACAACCTTCCGTACGGCGTCTTCTCCCCTGCCGGCTCGACGGAGCGGACCGTCGGCGTCCGGCTCGGCGACCACGTCCTCGACGCGGGCGCGGCGGCGCGCGCGCTCGGCTCGCCGTACGCCTCCCTGCTCGTGCAGCCCTCGCTGAACCCGCTGCTCGCCGCGGGCCGCACCACCTGGTCGGACGTGCGGCGCGCCCTGACGGCGTGGGTGACGGTCCCGGCGCACCAGGAGGCGGTCGAACCCTTCCTGCATCCGCTGGCGTCGGTGACGCTCCACCTCCCGTTCGAGGTCGCGGACTACGTCGACTTCTACGCCTCCGAGGACCACGCCCGCAACGTCGGCCAGATCTTCCGCCCGGACGCCGCGGACTCGCTGACGCCGAACTGGAAGCACCTCCCGATCGGTTACCACGGGCGGTCCGGCACGGTCGTGGTGTCGGGCACGGACGTCGTACGGCCGTCCGGGCAGCGCAAGGCCCCGGCCGATGCGGCGCCCGTCTTCGGGCCGTCCGTCCGCCTGGACATCGAGGCCGAGGTCGGTTTCGTGGTGGGTGTGCCCTCGGAGCGCGGGCGGCCGGTGGCGCTCGGCGACTTCCGGGAGCACGTCTTCGGTCTGTGCCTGCTCAACGACTGGTCCGCGCGCGACATCCAGGCATGGGAGTACGTCCCCCTCGGCCCGTTCCTCGGCAAGTCCTTCGCCACGTCGGTGTCGGCGTGGATCACCCCGCTGGACGCACTGGAGGACGCGCGGGTGGCGCCCCCGGAGCGGACCCATGAGCTGCTGCCGTATCTGGACGACGCGGCCGACTCGGGGGGCGAGCCCGGCGGGTACGACCTGCGGATCTCCGTCGCGATCAACGGTTCCGTCGTCTCCGAGCCGCCGTTCTCCACCATGTACTGGACGGCCGCGCAGCAGCTGGCCCACATGACGGTGAACGGCGCCTCCCTGCGGACCGGCGACCTCTACGGGTCGGGCACGGTGAGCGGCCCGGAGCCCGCGCAGCGCGGGTCGCTGCTTGAGCTGACCTGGAACGGGCGCGATCCGCTGGAACTTCCTGAGGGCAAGCGGACGTTCCTGGAGGACGGGGACGTGGTGACGTTGTCGGCGTGGGCGCCCGGACCGGGCGGGAGCCGCGTGGGCCTCGGCGACGTGAGCGGCCGGATCGTGGCAAGCGCGACGGAGTGAGCGGGAGTTGCGGGGCGTGACGGCGGCGGTACGGGTCGTGCGGGTGGCCGTACGGGACGTGCGAGATGTACGAGGTGTGTCGTACGGGATGGCCGTCGTCCCCTGACTCCTGCGCCGTTCGCCGTCATACTGGCGGCGGGCGCAGTGTGCGCCGAGCCGCACCACCGCACCGCCCCGCCCCTTCCTCCGACCAGGATCCGGAGACCGTGGCATGACCGTCTGTCTGCTCCTGCTCAGCGTCGTCGCCTTCATGGCCGCCGTGCCGGTGCCGCGTGCGCTGGTGCGGTCGGCGTGGCCCGAGCGTGAGCCCGTGGTCGCGCTGTGGGTGTGGCAGTGCCTGGTCGCCACCGTCCTGCTGTGCTGTCTGACGGCGCTCGTGCTCGGCGCGGCCGCCGTGTTCCACACCTTCCGCGACCACGTCTTCGCGCCGGCGCCGCCGGCCGTGACCGCGGCGTACGACCTGACCGCCGCCCCCGCCTGGTCCGCGGCCCTCACGCTGCTGCTGGCCTGCGGAGCCGCCTGGACGACGGCGATGCTCGCCCGCGAACTCGTCGAGGCGCGCCGCCGCCGCGGGCAGACCCGGGCACATCTGCGCGAACGCGCCCCCGAGCTGCCCGCCGGACTGGAGGAGGCGGCGCGCGGCCCGCTGCTGGTGCTGGAGGACGAGTACCCGGACGCCTGGTGGATGCCCGGCCACCCGCCCCAGCTGGTCGTCACCACGGGCGCCCTGCACCGGCTCACCGACCACCAGCTCGACGCGGTCCTGACGCATGAACGCGATCATGCGCGGGCGCACCACGACTGGCTGCTGCATCTGTCCAGCGCGCTGGCCACCGGCTTCCCCCGCATCCCGCTGTTCGCCCACTTCTGCGAGCAGACCCACCGGCTGGTGGAACTGGCCGCGGACGACACGGCGTCCCGCCGGTGCGGCCATCTGACCACCGCGCTCGCCCTGATCGAGCTGAACCAGCACCGCGGCGTGCTGTCCTGCGCCTCCAGCCACCGCCTCCTCGGCGAACGTGTCGACCGCCTCCTGGAGCCGCCGCCGCGGCTTGGCCGCCGGCACCGGGCGCTGACGACGACGGTGGCGGCGCTGGTGCCATTGCTGCCGCTGCTGATCGCGTTCGCGCCGGGGTTGACGGCGCTGGGGTGATCCCTTCCTGGGGGCTGCCGCCCCCAGCCCCCCGCTTCGGCCTGACGGCCTCGTCCTCAAACGCCGGACGGGCTGAAATTGGCTGAGCTGGTCTCGTCCGTGCATGCCGACAGGCACGGGCGTCATGGCAGATCTTGCTCTGGAGCGGACGTATCGGCAGGTCAGCGGGCGACCTGACGCCCCGGCAAGTGGCGCAACACTGCTGCAACACTCCATTCCCTACCAGCTCGCTATGGTTCGAAGCATGCCTCCCGTCGACCGCATCCGAGACCACGCCGGACAGGGCGCGACCACCGTCGCCGCCCACCGCGCGCGGCGCCGGCTGCGTGCCGACCAGGCCAGGCAGCTCGCCGACCTGCTCCGCCACCAGCTCCTGGCCGGCGGTTTCCCGGACCGCGCACTCCCGCACGAGACGACCCTCGCCACGGAGTACCGCGCCACCCGCAACACCGTCCGCCAGGCCCTGGACCTGCTCAGGGCCGAAGGCCTCGTGGAACGGCTCCCCGGAGTGGGCACCGTGGTCGTCGCCGAGAAGTACCCGCACGGCCTCGACCATCTGATGGGCCTCGCGGAAACCCTCCACGAGCACGGCCGTGTCACCAACGAGGTCCGCACCATGGGCCCCGCCCCCGCACCCGCCCCCGTCGCCGAACGCCTTCGCGTCCCCGCCGGCGACGACGTCCTCTACATCGAACGCCTGCGTCGGCTGAACGGCCTTCCTCTCTCCCTGGACCTCACCTACATCCCGCTCGACATCGGCACCGCCCTGCTCGGCGCCGACCTGGAGAACACCGACGTCTTCCGCCTCCTGGAGACGAGCACCGGGCAGCGTCTCGGGCACGCCGAGATCACCCTGGAGGCGGTCAACGCGGACACCCACTCCGCCGCCGTGCTCGAAGCCCCGCGCGGCGCGGCCGTCCTCATGCTGGAACGGCTCACGCACCTCGCCGACGGCCGCCCGGTCGACCTGGAGTTCATCCGCTTCCGCGGCGACCGCATCACGATGAGCGGTCTGCTGCACCGCTCCCTCTGACCTCTCCCCGTCCCCTTTCAGACCCGTTTCCTGGAGACAGCCATGCCTTTGGCGCCCCAGCGGGCCGACGTGCCCGTGACCATCGACGAGTCGAAGTGCATCGACGGCTGCACCCTCTGCGTCGACATGTGCCCGCTGGACTCCCTCGCCATCGACGAGAGCAGCGGCAAGGCCTATATGCACGTCGACGAGTGCTGGTACTGCGGCCCGTGCGCGGCCCGCTGTCCCACCGGAGCCGTGACCGTCAACATGCCCTATCTGCTCCGGTGAAAGGCCCCGAACTTCCATGAAACGCACAGCAGTTGCCGCAGCCGCCCTCCTTCTCCTCCCTCTGACGGCCTGCGGTGGCAACGCGGTGGCCGGAAGCGACGGCTCCACGGTCACCGTCACCGTCGGCTACCAGTCCAAGACCATCAACACGGTCACCGCGGGCACCCTTCTGCGCTCCCTCGGCTACTTCGAGAAGGAGCTGAACGCGCTGGGCGACGGCAAGCACTACAAGGTCGACTGGCAGGACTACGCCACGGGCGCCCCCATCACCGCCCAGATGACCGCCGGGAAGATCGACATCGGCTCGATGGGCGACTTCCCGCTCCTCATCAACGCAGCCCGCGGCAAGCAGCTCGGCAGGCCGACCCACCTGGTCTCGGTCACCGGCTACAACCTGCGGGGCGGTCTCAACACGATCGTCACCTCCCCGGACTCGAAGCTGGCCACTCTCACCGACCTGAAGGGCAAGAAGGTCTCCACGAGCGTCGGCTCCGCCGCCGACGGCACGCTCGTACGGGCCCTGCAGCGCGTCGGCATCGACCCCGACAAGGGCATCCAGAAGCTCAACCAGCAGCCCGCGGTCGGCGCCTCGGCCCTGTCGGCGGGCAGCGCGGACGCCCTGTCGCAGTTCGTCGCCTGGCCAGGACTGCTCACCTTCCAGGGCAAGGCGAAAGCCCTGTACGACGGCGCCCAGCTGAACCTCCCCACCTTCCACGGCGTCACCGCCCGCGAGGACTTCGCCAAGCAGCGGCCCGCCGTCCTCGAGGCCTTCCTCAAGGCCCAGTCGCAGGCCACGGACTTTCTCAACGCCCACCCGGTCGCCGCCGCCGAGTCGGTCGCCAAGGCCACCGGACTGCCCGCCGAGGTCGTCTACCTCTACAACGGCGCCCACGGCATCTCCACCTTCGACCCGGCGGTCAAGCCGCAGCTGGTCTCCGCCCTGAAGAAGGATGTCGCGGTCCTGAAGTCGGCCAAGCTGACCGGCGACATCGACGTGGACTCCTTCGTCGACGACCAGTACGTGAGGAAGGCCCTCGGCGCGGACTACGCCCAGCGGCTCACCGCGACGCCGCCGGCCTCCGCGAGCGAGGTGTGGCCCAAGGGCGCCGAGAAGACCGTCTCCTTCAAGTCGCCTGCCGAGCTGCTCGGTTACGTGAAGACGCACAAGGACGGCATCCGCGCCGCCTACGTCCCCGACGCCACCACCGGCACCCTCTGGTTCGCCGACAAGGCGGTCTGGGTGGCCGACGGCAGCCGGCTCCTCCCCTTCGTCGCCCCCGCCACCGCCACGGCATACGTCGCCGCTCACGGAGGCGCCCGCGTCATCACGTACGCCGACGCGCTGGGGCGGGCGTCGTGACCCGGCGAACGCCGCGACAGGAGAACCGGTTCGCGCCCCGCCGTCCGCGGCGCTCGGGCCGGTACGCCCTGCGGCTCGCCTCGCTCGCGGCCGCCCTCGGCGCCTGGCAACTGCTGGCCGGACTCAAGGTCGACCTGTGGCTGCGCTTCTCGCAGTTCCCGACCGTCACCGATGTGGCCCGCACCTTCGCCGACCGGCTGTCCGGCCCCGACTACTGGACGGACCTCACCGACAGCCTCACCCGCATCCTCACCGGCTTCCTGCTCGCCGCCGTGCTCGGCGTGGCGACGGGCGTGCTCGTGGCGCGCTCCCGCCTCGCCGAGGACCTGCTCGGGCCGGTGCTGGAGGTCATCCGCCCGATTCCGGCGATCGCCCTGGTCCCCGTCGCGATCCTGCTCTTCCCCTCCAACGAACAGGGCATCGTCTTCATCACCTGCACCGCCGCCTTCTTCCCCGTCCTGGTCTCCACCCGGCATGCGGTCCGCGCGCTGACCCCCGTCTGGGAGGAGGCGGTCCTCACCATGGGCGGCGGCCGGTGGCGGATCCTCGGCTCCGTCGTCCTGCCGGGCGCGCTGCCCGGCATCTTCGGCGGGCTGTCGGTCGGCATCGGCGTCTCGTGGATCTGTGTGATCTCCGCCGAGATGATCTCCGGCCAGTACGGCGTCGGGTACCGCACCTGGCAGGACTACACCGTCGTCAACTACGCGGGCGTCTTCGTCGGCATGATCACGATCGGCGTGCTCGGCTGGGTCACGTCCACGGCGGTGGAGCTCCTCGGCCGCCGGCTGACCCGCTGGCTGCCGCGCACGTCGTACATCCCCGGCGCACGGACTCCCCGTCCGGCGCGCGGTGCCGCCGCCCCCGCACCGGTGAGCCCCACCGCCAAGGAGGAGGCGCCTCATGACCAGCTCGTCTGACCTCCGCTCGCCCGTCCGCGCAGGCGCGGGACTGGCCCTGCGGGACGCCACGCTCGGACGGCCCGGCGCACCCGTGCTGGAGGGAGTCGACCTCGACGTGGCGCCCGGCGAGATCCTCACCCTCGTCGGCCCCTCCGGCTGTGGCAAGTCGACCCTGCTGCGCACCCTGGCCGGACTGCTCGCGCCCCTCGCCGGGGACGTCGGCCAGGACGGGCACCCGCTGACCGGTCCCGCCGCCGACCGCACACTGATCTTCCAGGAGGACGCCCTCCTGCCCTGGCGCACCTTGCGCGCGAACGTGGAACTGCCCCTCGCCATCAAGGGACTGCCCCGTGCGGAGCGCCGGCGCCAGGCGGAGGACTGGCTGGAGCGCGTCGGCCTCGCCGAACAGTCACGGCAGCTGCCCCACCGCGTCTCCGGCGGACAGCGCGGGAGGGCCCAGCTGGCGCGCGCGCTCGCGGGCGCACCCCGCGCCGTCCTCATGGACGAACCCTTCGGCGCCCTCGACGCCCAGACCCGCGCCGGCATGCAGGGCCTGCTGGTGGAGGTACTGCGCGGCACGGGCGCGACGGTCGTCTTCGTCACCCACGACGTGGACGAAGCCCTCTTCCTCGGCGACCGTGTGGCCCTCCTCGGCAACGGCCGTCTGACCGCCGTACGCGAAGTGCCGCGTCCGCGCGACCGTACGGCGCACGACGATCCCGCGCGCGTGGCGCTGCGGCGCGACGTCCTCACCTCGCTCGGTACCTGAAAGGCCCCCCGGTGACCACCCCCTCCGTGAACACGCCCCTGGAGATCCCCGCCCTCACCGACGCCGAGGAGATCCGCTGCGACGTCCTCGTCGTCGGTGGCGGCACCGCCGGCACCATGGCCGCGCTGACCGCCGCCGAGCACGGCGCGAACGTCCTCCTGCTGGAGAAGGCCCACGTCCGCCACTCCGGCGCGCTCGCCATGGGCATGGACGGCGTCAACAACGCGGTCATCCCCGGCCGCGCCGAGCCCGACGACTACGTCGCCGAGATCACCCGCGCCAACGACGGCATCGTCGACCAGTCCACCGTCCGCCAGACCGCCACCCGCGGCTTCGGCATGGTGCAGCGCCTGGAGTCGTACGGCGTGAAGTTCGAGAAGGACGAGCACGGCGACTACGCGGTCCGCCAGGTCCACCGCTCCGGCTCCTACGTCCTGCCGATGCCGGAGGGCAAGGACGTCAAGAAGGTCCTGTACCGGCAGCTGCGGCGACGCGAGATGCGGGAGCGGATCCGCATCGAGAACCGGGTGATGCCGGTGCGCGTGCTCACCGCCGAGGGGCGCGCGGTGGGGGCGGTCGGCTTCAATACGCGCACCGGCGCGTTCGTGGTGGTGCGCGCGGGCGCGGTGATCCTGGCGACCGGCGCATGCGGCCGGCTCGGCCTCCCGGCTTCCGGCTATCTCTACGGCACGTACGAGAACCCGACCAACGCCGGTGACGGATACGCCATGGCCTACCACGCGGGCGCCGAGCTCACCGGTATCGAGTGCTTCCAGATCAACCCGCTGATCAAGGACTACAACGGGCCGGCCTGCGCCTACGTCGCCAACCCCTTCGGCGGCTACCAGGTCAACCGGCACGGTGAGCGCTTCGTCGACTCCGACTACTGGTCGGGCCAGATGATGGCCGAGTTCGCGGCGGAGGTCGCGAGCGACCGGGGTCCTGTGTACCTGAAGCTGAGTCACCTCCCTGAGGAGTCGATCTCCTCCCTGGAGTCGATCCTGCACTCGACGGAGCGGCCCACCCGGGGGACCTTCCATGCGGGCCGAGGCCACGACTACCGCACCCACGACGTCGAGATGCACATCTCCGAGATCGGCCTGTGCGGCGGCCATTCGGCCTCGGGCGTACGAGTCGACGACCACGCCCGCACGACCGTCCCCCGCCTGTACGCCGCCGGCGACCTGGCCTGCGTGCCGCACAACTACATGATCGGCGCATTCGTCTTCGGCGACCTGGCGGGCGCGGACGCCTCCCCGTACACGCCGTACGAAGGCGAGTTGCCCGCCGACCAGCTCCAGGACGCGCACGAGCTGATCTACCGCCCCCTGCGCAACCCGGACGGCCCGCCGCAGCCCCAGGTCGAGTACAAGCTGCGCCGCTTCGTGAACGACTACGTGGCCCCGCCGAAGTCCGGCGCCCGCCTGTCCCTGGCCCTGGAGGCCTTCGAGCGGATGCACGACGACATCGCGGCGATGGGTGCGCGCACCCCTCACGAACTGATGCGCTGCGCCGAGGTCTCCTTCATCCGCGACTGCGCGGAAATGGCCGCCCGGTCCTCCCTGGCGCGCACGGAGTCGCGCTGGGGCCTCTACCACGACCGCATCGACCACCCCCGGCGCGACGACGCCTCCTGGTTCCACCACCTCGACCTGCACAAGTCCCCCTCCGGTTCGATGGAGTTCACGGCCCGTCCCGTGGCTCCCTATCTGGTCCCCGTCGACGGGTTCACGCCCGTGGGCGGCCCGTCGCGGTACATCGGCGAGGTCCACGCCGAGGACGTGGCGACCGCCGGGTCGCGGGATGTGGCGCCGGTCGCCACGGGGCCGACCTCCGCACGTGCCACCACGCCCGTGGGCCACGGCTCGGGCGCGACCGCCTCGCCCCGGCTGCTGGAGCTGCTGGAGCTGGCCGAGGAGCAGCCTGAACTCGCCGCGATCGAGCCCTACTTGACCGACCTCGACGCCGCCGTGCGGCGCACTGCGGTCTCGGTCCTCACCGAGACGGTGCCGCCCGGCACCGGGCAGGCCCTGGCCGGCGCCCTCAGCGACCCCGACGGCGACGTGCGTGCGGCCGCCGCGGCCTCACTGCGCGAGCTGGTCGAGACCCTCCCGCCCGAACCCGACCTGGGTGCCGCCCTCACCGCTGCGGTCGCCGAGGCGGACCCCGTGGTCCGCGCCGCCGCCCTCGACGTGCTGCGCGCCCTGCGCCTGGGGAACGTCGGGGTGTTCGCCGGGGCGCTGGACGATCCCGACATCGCCGTCCGTATCGAAGCCGTGCGCGCGCTCGTCTCGGTCGACGCGGTCGAACCGCTGTCCGGTGCGGCGGCCGACGCCTCGCGCGAGGTCCGCGTCACCGTGGCCAAGGCGCTCGCCGCCGTCAGCCCCCAGGCCCGTACTGCGAGCGGCCGGGAGCTGCTCACCGGCACCCTGGACCGGCTCACCGAGGACAGCGATCCCCTGGTCCGCGGTGCCGCGCTCGGCGCGCTGGCCACCGTCGGCTGCCCGGCCCCGCTCGCCGCGCGTGCCGTGGCCGCGCTGGCCGACCCGGCGTGGCAGGTCCGCGCCGGTGCCGTCACCGCCCTGTCCGCCGCGCCCGCCGACACCGCCGTGCCCGCCCTCGCCAAGGCGCTCGCCGACCCCAACGCCGACGTGCGCAAGGCGGCGGTGCTCGCCCTGACCCGGCACAACGGCACAGCGGAGGCCCGGGCGGCCCTCGCCACCGTCACGTCGGACCCGGACGCGGACGTCAGGGCGTATGCGGCGCGGGGGCTGTGACGGCGCCCGGGGCCCTGTGATGTGCCCTCAGCCTCGGGTCGGCTCCGACCAGCCGGCCCGCCTCTATATCCAGTCCGGTTCCGGCTCCGCGTCCATCTCGGGCCAGTCGTCCTCGGCGGCTGCACCGGCTCCCGCACCGGCATCCCCGGCGGGAGCCGTGTGAGGTGCGCCGTCCAGTGAGGCCAGTACCTCCAGCACCCCTTCCCCATAAGTCGCCAGCTTCTTCTCACCGACCCCGCTGATGCCGCCGAGCTGAGTCACCGACGTCGGCCAGGCGGTCGCGATCTCTCTAAGCGTGGCGTCGTGGAAGATGACGTACGCCGGGACGCCCTGTTCGCGGGCCTGCTCGGCGCGCCAGGCGCGCAGCGCCTCGAACGCGGGCTGCAGTTCCTCGGGCAGCTCGGCCGCCGCGGCCCTGGCCTTGCGCTCGCCCCTGCCGGAGGCGCCCGATGCAGAGCGCGAGGCCACCGGCTTCTTCGGCTCCTTGCGCAGCGGTACTTCCCGCTCGCGCCGGAGCACCGACCCGCTGGCCTCGGTGAGCACCAGCGTGCCGTACTCCCCCTCGACCGCGAGCAGCCCCTGCGCCAGCAACTGCCGTACGACGCCCCGCCATTCGCCCTCGTCGAGCTCCTCGCCGATGCCGAACACGGACAGCTGGTCGTGGTCGAACTGGATCACCTTGGCCGTGCGCTTGCCGAGCAGGATGTCGACGATCTGCACGGCACCGAACTTCTGCCCCCGCTCCCGTTGCAGCCGCACCACCGTCGACAGGACCTTCTGCGCGGCGACCGTGCCGTCCCAGGTCTCCGGCGGGACCAGGCAGGTGTCGCAGTTGCCGCAGCCCGCGGGGTCGGGCTCCTGGCCGAAGTAGGCGAGCAGCTGGCCGCGCCGGCACCGGGCGGTCTCGCACAGCGCCAGCATCGAGTCGAGATGGGCGGCGGCCCGGCGCCGGAACGCCTCGTCGCCCTCGCCGGACTGGATCAGTTTGCGCTGCTGTATGACATCGTTGAGGCCGTACGCCATCCATGCCGTCGACGGCAGCCCGTCCCGGCCGGCGCGGCCCGTCTCCTGGTAGTAGCCCTCGACCGACTTCGGCAGGTCGAGGTGGGCGACGAACCGGACGTCCGGCTTGTCGATGCCCATGCCGAAGGCGATGGTCGCGACCACGACCAGGCCGTCCTCCCGCAGGAAGCGCGACTGGTGGGCCGCGCGCGTGCCTGCGTCCAGGCCTGCGTGGTAGGGCACCGCCTCGATGCCGTTGCGTGACAGGAACTCTGCCGTCGACTCCACCGACTTGCGGGACAGGCAGTACACGATGCCCGCGTCCCCTTCGTGCTCCTGCCGCAGAAAGCTCAGCAGCTGCTTCTTGGGGTCGGCCTTGGGCACGATCCGGTACTGGATGTTGGGCCGGTCGAAGCTCGCGACGAAGTGCCGGGCCGTCGGCATGTGCAGCCGCTGGGTGATCTCCTGGTGCGTGGCGTGCGTGGCCGTGGCCGTGAGCGCGATCCGAGGGACGTCCGGCCAGCGCTCGCCGAGGAGGGACAGGGAGAGATAGTCGGGGCGGAAGTCGTGGCCCCACTGGGACACGCAGTGTGCCTCGTCGATCGCGAAGACCGCGATCTTGCCGCGGGAGAGCAGGTCCAGCGTCGAGTCGAGGCGCAGTCGCTCCGGTGCGAGGTACAGCAGGTCCAGCTCGCCGGCCAGGTATTCGGCCTCGACGACCCTGCGCTCGTCGAAGTCCTGCGTGGAGTTCATGAACCCGGCGCGCACGCCGAGCGCACGCAGCGCGTCCACCTGGTCCTGCATCAGCGCGATGAGGGGCGAGATCACGATGCCGGTGCCGGGTCTGACCAGGGCGGGGATCTGGTAGCACAGCGACTTGCCGCCGCCGGTCGGCATGAGCACCACGGCGTCGCCGCCGGTCACCACATGCTCGATGACGGCTTCCTGCTCGCCGCGGAAGGCCTCGTAGCCGAAGACCCGGTGCAGCGTGGCCAGCGCCTCGCTCTCGGTCACCCCTGGCATCTCGCTGATCCCGCCCATCCCACCCATAGTTCCGTCCCCCGTACGTCGTCCCTCGACCACTGCCTCCACGATAGGGGCCCGCACTGACAGCCCAAGAGTTATCCACAGGCCCGGGCCCCTCCTTACGGCAGTGTGGGCCCCGGTTCCTGTTCGAGAACCGGGGCCCACACCCGCGCAATGCAGGTCCGTGCAGGTCAGCGCACGAACACTCCCGCCTGGCTCGCCAGGTCCAGGAAGTACTGCGGTGCCACACCGAGCACCAACGTGACCACGACGCCGAGCCCGATCGCGGCCATCGTCAACGGCGACGGCACGGCGACCGTCGGCCCCTCGGGCCGTGGCTCGCTGAAGAACATCAGCACGATCACCCGGATGTAGAAGAAGGCCGCGACCGCGGACGAGATCACACCGATCACGACCAACGGGGCCGCCCCGCCCTCCGCGGCCGCCTTGAACACGGCGAACTTCCCGGCGAAGCCGGAGGTCAGCGGAATGCCGGCGAAGGCCAGCAGGAACACCGCGAACACGGCCGCCACCAGCGGTGAGCGCCTGCCGAGACCGGCCCACTTGGACAGATGCGTCGCCTCGCCACCCGCGTCGCGCACCAGTGTCACCACCGCGAAGGCGCCGATGGTCACGAAGGAGTACGCGCCCAGGTAGAAGAGGACGGAGGAGACGCCGTCCTTCGACGTGGCGATGACACCCGCGAGGATGAATCCGGCGTGTGCGATCGACGAGTACGCCAGCAGCCGCTTGATGTCGGTCTGCGTGATCGCGACGATCGCACCGCCGAGCATGGTGACGATCGCGACGGCCCACATGACCGGCCGCCAGTCCCAGCGCAGGCCGGGCAGGACGACGTAGAGCAGCCGGAGCAGCGCACCGAACGCGGCCACCTTCGTCGCCGCCGCCATGAACCCGGTCACCGGGGTCGGCGCGCCCTGGTAGACGTCCGGGGTCCACATGTGGAACGGGATGGCGCCGACCTTGAACAGCAGCCCCATGACGATCATCGCGCCGCCGACGAGCAGCAGCGCGTCGTTGCCCATCGTGTTGGCGAGGGCCGGGTCGACGTTCGTGACCGAGCCGTCGACGACATGCGCGATCGTCGCGTACGACACGGAGCCCGCGTAGCCGTAGAGCAGTGCGATGCCGAACAGCGTGAACGCGGAGGCGAAGGCGCCGAGCAGGAAGTACTTGACTGCGGCTTCCTGCGACATGAGCCGCTTGCGGCGGGCCAAGGCGCACAGCAGGTACAGCGGCAGCGAGAAGACTTCCAGGGCCACGAACAGGGTCAGCAGGTCGTTGGCCGAGGGGAAGACCAGCATGCCGGCGATCGCGAAGAGCAGCAGCGGGAACACCTCGGTGGTGGTGAACCCGGCCTTCACGGCCGCCTTCTCGCTGTCGCTGCCGGGCACGGAGGCGGCCTGCGCGGCGAACGAGTCGACGCGGTTGCCGTGCGCCTCCGGGTCCAGGCGCCGCTCGGCGAAGGTGAACAGGCCGACCAGTCCGGACAGCAGGATCGTGCCCTGAAGGAACAGGGACGGTCCGTCGACCGCGATGGCGCCCATCGCCGCGATGTGCGCCTTGGTGGTGCCGTATCCGCCGGCCGCGAGCGCCACGACCGCCGCGAAGGCGGCGACGAGCGCGACGGCGGACACGAACACCTGGGCGTAGTAGCGGGACTTGCGCGGCACGAAGGCCTCGATCAGTACCCCGACGATCGCCGCGCCCACGACGATCAAGGTGGGCGACAATTGCCCGTATTCGATCTTCGGTGCGGGGATCTTCGAGATCGGATCGGCCGCGGTTGCCGCCGTTGTCCACAGGCTGTGGACGACTGATGCGCTCACTTGGCCACCGCCTCCACCTCAGGCTTGGGGTCCTTCTTGTGTACGTCGGACAGGGTCGACTTCACCGCCGGGTTGACGATGTCGGTGACCGGCTTCGGATAGACGCCCAGGAAGATCAGCAACACGATCAGGGGGGCGACGACCACGAGTTCGCGTGCCCTGAGGTCGGGCATCGCGGAGACCTCCTGTTTCACCGGGCCGGTCATCGTCCGCTGATAGAGGACGAGGGTGTAGAGCGCGGCGAGGACGATGCCGAAGGTGGCGATGATCCCGATGGCCGGGTAGCGCGTGAACGTGCCGACCAGCACCAGGAACTCACTCACGAACGGCGCGAGACCGGGGAGCGACAGGGTGGCCAGGCCCCCGACCAGGAAGGTGCCGGCGAGGACCGGGGCGACCTTCTGCACACCGCCGTAGTCGGCGATGAGCCGCGAGCCGCGCCGGGAGATCAGGAAGCCCGCCACGAGCATCAACGCGGCGGTGGAGATGCCGTGGTTGACCATGTAGAGGGTCGCTCCGGACTGGCCCTGGCTGGTCATCGCGAAGATGCCCAGGATGATGAACCCGAAGTGCGAGATCGACGCGTACGCCACCAGCCGCTTGATGTCCCGCTGCCCGACGGCGAGCAGCGCCCCGTAGATGATGCTGATCAGGGCCAGGACGAGGATGGCGGGCGTCGCCCACTTGGAGGCCTCCGGGAAGAGCTGGAGGCAGAAGCGGAGCATCGCGAAGGTGCCCACCTTGTCGACGACCGCCGTGATGAGGACGGCGACCGGGGCGGTGGCCTCCTGCATGGCGTTGGGCAGCCAGGTGTGCAGCGGCCACAGCGGCGCCTTCACCGCGAAGGCGAAGAAGAAGCCCAGGAACAGCCAGCGTTCGGTGTTCGTCGCCATGTGCAGCGAGCCATTGGCGCGGGCCTGCGCGATCTCCTGGAGGCTGAAGTTCCCGGCCACCACGTACAGGCCGATCACGGCGGCCAGCATGATCAGGCCGCCGACCAGGTTGTAGAGGAGGAACTTCACGGCCGCGTACGACCGCTGCGTCGACGCCGCCTCCTCGCCGTGCTCGTGGGCACGGTCCCCGAAGCCGCCGATGAGGAAGTACATCGGGATCAGCATGGCTTCGAAGAAGATGTAGAAGAGGAAGACGTCGGTGGCCTCGAAGGAGATGATCACCATCGCCTCGACGCCGAGGATCAGGGCGAAGAAGCCCTGCGTCGGCCGCCACCGCTTGCTGCCTGTCTCCAGCGGGTCGGCGTCATGCCAGCCCGCGAGGATGATGAACGGGATCAGCAGCGCGGTCAGCGCGATCAGCGCCACTGCGATGCCGTCGACGCCCAGCTCGTACCGGACTCCGAAGTCCTTGATCCAGGCGTGGGACTCGGTGAGCTGGTAGCGGTCGCCGTCCGGGTCGAAGCGGACCAGGACGACGATCGCCAGGGCGAGTGTGGCGAGCGAGACGATCAGCGCGAGCCACTTGGCGGCGGTGCGCTGCGCGGCCGGCACGGCGGCCGTGGCGATGGCCCCGATCGCCGGGAGCACCGCCGTCGCTGTCAGCAGAGGAAAGGACATCGGTATCAGACCGCCCTCATCAGCAGGGTCGCGGCGATGAGGAGCGCCGCACCGCCGAACATCGAGACCGCGTACGACCGCGCGAAGCCGTTCTGCAGCTTGCGCATACGCCCGGACAGGCCGCCGACCGAGGCCGCCGTGCCGTTGACGACGCCGTCGACCAGGGTGTGGTCGACGTACACCAGGGAGCGCGTGAGGTGTTCGCCGCCGCGGACCAGGACGACGTGGTTGAAGTCGTCCTGCAGCAGATCGCGGCGGGCGGCCCGGGTGAGCAGCGATCCGCGGGGGGCGACGGACGGGACCGGGCGGCGGCCGTACATGGCGTAGGCGATGCCGACGCCGATGAGCAGGCAGACCATCGTCCCGCCGGTGACCGCCGCCGCACTGAGCGGGGAGTTGCCCTCGCTGTGGCCGGTGACCGGCTCCAGCCAGTGCAGGAAGCGGTCGCCGATGCTGAAGAACGCGCCGCCGAAGACCGAGCCGACGGCCAGCACGATCATGGGGATCGTCATGACCTTCGGCGACTCGTGCGGATGCGGCTCGGCGTGCTCACCGCGGTGCTCGGCGGCGGGCTCCGCGCTCGGCGCCTCAGGGGAGCGCGTGGGCTGGTTGCGCCAGCGCTCCTCGCCGAAGAACGTCATCAGCATCACGCGCGTCATGTAGAACGCGGTGATGGCCGCGCCCAGCAGGGCCGCGCCGCCGAGGATCCAGCCCTCGGTGCCGCCCTTCGCGAAGGCCGCCTCGATGATCTTGTCCTTGGAGAAGAAGCCGGACAGACCGGGGAAGCCGATGATGGCGAGGTAGCCGAGGCCGAAGGTGATGAAGGTGACCGGCATGTACTTGCGCAGGCCCCCGTACTTCCTCATGTCGACCTCGTCGTTCATGCCGTGCATGACCGATCCGGCGCCGAGGAAGAGCCCGGCCTTGAAGAAGCCGTGCGTCACCAGGTGCATGATCGCGAAGACGTAGCCGATCGGGCCGAGGCCCGCGGCCAGCACCATGTAGCCGATCTGCGACATGGTCGAGCCGGCCAGCGCCTTCTTGATGTCGTCCTTCGCGCAACCGACGATCGCACCGAACAGGAGCGTGACGGCACCGACCACAGTGACCGCCAGCTGCGCGTCGGGCGCGGCGTTGAAGATCGCCCCGGAGCGGACGATGAGGTAGACGCCTGCGGTCACCATGGTCGCGGCGTGGATGAGGGCCGAGACCGGGGTCGGGCCCTCCATCGCGTCCCCGAGCCAGGACTGCAGCGGCACCTGGGCGGACTTGCCGCACGCGGCGAGCAGGAGCATCAGGCCGATGGCGGTGAGCTTGCCCTCGCCGGTGTCCCCGGTGTGGCTGAGGACCGGCCCGAAGGCGAAGGTCCCGAAGGTCGTGAACATCAGCATGATCGCGATGGACAGGCCCATGTCGCCGACGCGGTTGACCAGGAAGGCCTTCTTCGCCGCGGTCGCCGCGCTGGGCTTGTGCTGCCAGAAGCCGATCAGCAGGTAGGAGGCGAGGCCGACGCCCTCCCAACCGACGTACAGCAGCAGGTAGTTGTCGGCGAGGACGAGCAGCAGCATCGCCGCGAGGAACAGGTTCAGATAGCCGAAGAAGCGGCGCCGGCGCTCGTCGTGCTCCATGTACCCGACCGAGTACAGATGGATCAGCGAGCCGACACCGGTGATCAGCAGGACGAACGTCATCGACAGCTGGTCCAGGCGGAAGGTGACGTCCGCCTGGAAGCCCTGGACCGGGACCCAGCTGAACAGGTGCTGCATCAGGGTCCGGTGTTCGGCGTCCTTGCCGAGCAGGTCGGCGAAGAGGACGACGCCGATGACGAAGGAGGCGCCGGCGAGGACCGTGCCGATCCAGTGGCCGACGGCATCGAGCCGCCGGCCACCGCACAGCAGTACGGCCGCTCCGAGCAGTGGCGCCGCCACCAGCAGCGCAATCAGGTTCTCCACGATTCAGCGACCCCTCAGAGCTTCATCAGGCTGGCGTCGTCGACCGAGGCCGAGTGGCGGGAACGGAACAGGGACACGATGATCGCGAGGCCGACCACGACCTCCGCGGCGGCCACGACCATCGTGAAGAAGGCGATGATCTGGCCGTCGAGATTGCCGTGCATCCGGGAGAAGGTGACGAACGCGAGGTTGCAGGCGTTGAGCATGAGCTCGATGCACATGAACACGACGATCGCGTTGCGCCTGATCAGTACGCCGGTGGCACCGATCGTGAACAACAGGGCGGCGAGATACAGGTAGTTGACCGGGTTCACTTCGACGCCTCCTCGGCCCGCTTGAGGTTCGCCGGATCGATCGCGGTCCGCTCCAGGCGCTCCTGAGCGCGCTGCTCCAGCGCCCGCAGGTCGTTGAGCGCTTCGGCCGACACGTCACGGATCTGGCCGCGCTCACGCAGCGTCTTGCTGACCGTGAGCTCGGAGGGGGTGCCGTCGGGGAGCAGGCCCGCGATGTCCACCGCGTTGTGCCGGGCGTACACGCCGGGCGCCGGCAGTGGCGGCACGTACTTGCCTTCCCGGACGCGCTGTTCGGACAGCTCGCGCTGGGTCTTGGCACGTTCGGTGCGCTCGCGGTGCGTGAGCACCATGGCGCCGACCGCAGCCGTGATCAGCAGGGCGCCGGTGATTTCGAAGGCGAAGACGTACTTGGTGAAGATGAGGGCCGCGAGGCCCTCCACATTGCCGTTCGCGTTCGCCTCGCCCAGGCCGTTGAAGTCCTTCAGGGACGCGTTGCCGATCCCGGCGAGCAGCAGGATGCCGAAGCCGAGCCCGCACAGAAGGGCCAGCCAGCGCTGGCCCTTGATGGTCTCCTTCAGGGAGTCCGCGGCCGTCACGCCGACGAGCATCACCACGAACAGGAACAGCATCATGATCGCGCCGGTGTAGACGACGATCTGCACGATGCCCAGGAAGTAGGCGCCGTTGGCGAGGTAGAAGATCGCCAGGATGATCATGGTGCCGGCGAGCGAGAGCGCGCTGTGCACGGCCCTCTTCATGAAGACGGTCGCCAGGGCGCCGATCACGGCGACGGTGCCGAGGACCCAGAACTGGAAGGCCTCTCCGGTGGAGGTGGAGTAGGCGGCGAGTTGCGCGCTCATCGTCCGATCACCTTCTCCGAGGCGGGCTCTTCCTCACCGAAGGTGGAGGCGGCCTCCTGGACGACCTCGCCCTTGGAGACGGCCACCTGGCGCTCGGTGCCGGGCGCGGCCTCGGTGACGAGCCCCCGGTAGTAGTCCTGCTCGTCCATCCCCGGGTAGATGGCGTGCGGGCTGTCGACCATGCCCTCTTCGAGGCCGGCGAGCAGCTGTTCCTTGGTGTAGATGAGGTTGGCGCGGCTGCTGTCCGCAAGTTCGAACTCGTTGGTCATCGTGAGCGCGCGCGTGGGACACGCCTCGATGCACAGGCCGCACAGGATGCAGCGGGCGTAGTTGATCTGGTACACGCGCCCGTACCGCTCGCCCGGCGAGTAGCGTTCCTCGTCCGTGTTGTCGGCGCCCTCCACATAGATGGCGTCGGCAGGGCAGGCCCAGGCGCACAGCTCGCAGCCCACGCACTTCTCCAGGCCGTCCGGATGGCGGTTGAGCTGGTGCCGTCCGTGGAACCGCGGAGCCGTGGTCTTCTTCTGCTCCGGGTACTGCTCGGTCAGCCGCTTCTTGAACATGGCCTTGAAGGTCACGCCGAAGCCTGCGACGGGGTTCATGAAGCCGGGCTTCAACTGCTCGGTCTCCTTGGGCTCCTCAGCCATCGGACGCCTCCTTTCCATCCGAAGATCCGTCACTGGCAGTATCCGACCCACCACTGACAATCAGCTCTCGCTCGCGGCGCGGACTGCGCCTCGGCACCGGCGGCAGCTCCTGTCCCGGCAGCGGCGGTACGGGGAATCCGCCCGCCATCGGGTCGAATCCGGCGGCCTGTTCGGCAGGCTGCTCGGCTTTCCCGCCCTTGTCGCGGAAGATGTCGGCGACGAAGGACAGAAGCAGCAGGGCGAGGACGCCGCCGGCGATGTAAAGGGCGATGTCGGCGAAGTCGTAGTGCTCGTTCCTGAGGGCCCGGACGGTCGCGACCAGCATCAGCCAGACCACGGAGACCGGGATGAGGACCTTCCAGCCGAGCTTCATCAGCTGGTCGTAGCGGACCCGCGGGAGGGTGCCGCGCAGCCAGATGAAGCCGAACAGCAGCAGCTGCACCTTGATCACGAACCACAGCAGCGGCCACCAGCCGTGGTTGGCGCCCTCCCAGAAGGTGCTGATCGGCCAAGGGGCGCGCCAGCCGCCGAGGAAGAGCGTGGTCGACACGGCCGAGACCGTCACCATGTTCACGTACTCGGCGAGCATGAACATCGCGAACTTGATCGACGAGTACTCGGTGTTGAAGCCGCCGACCAGGTCGCCCTCGGACTCCGGCATGTCGAAGGGGGCGCGGTTGGTCTCGCCGACCATCGTGACGATGTAGAGGATGAAGGAGACCGGCAGCAGGACGATGTACCAGCGGTCGTGCTGCTGCGCGACGATCGTCGACGTCGACATCGACCCCGAGTAGAGGAACACGGAGGCGAAGGCGGCGCCCATGGCGATCTCGTAGGAGATCATCTGCGCGCAGGAGCGCAGGCCGCCGAGGAGCGGATAGGTGGATCCGGAACTCCAACCCGCCAGCACGATGCCGTAGATGCCGACCGAGGCGACCGCGAGGATGTACAGCATCGCGATCGGCAGATCGGTCAGCTGCATCGTCGTACGGTGACCGAAGATCGAGATCTCGTTGTCGGCCGGACCGAAGGGGATCACCGCGATCGCCATGAAGGCCGGGATGGCCGCGACGATCGGCGCGAGGACGTAGACGACCTTGTCCGCGCGTTTGACGATGACGTCTTCCTTGAGCATCAGCTTGATGCCGTCGGCGAGCGACTGGAGCATGCCCCAGGGGCCGTGCCGGTTGGGACCGATGCGCAGCTGCATCCAGGCGACGACCTTGCGCTCCCAGACGATGGAGAACAGCACGGTCACCATCAGGAAGGCGAAGCAGAAGACGGCCTTGACGACGACCAGCCACCAGGGGTCGCGGCCGAACATCGAGAGGTCTTCAGCGGCGAGGTACGGGCTCATGCCTCCACCTCCTCGGGGGCCTCGCCGACGAGCGTCGCCGGGCCGATACGGACGAGAGCGCCGGGCAGCGCCCCGGTGTCGGAGGCGACGCCCCCGCCTGCGGAGTTCAGCGGGAGCCAGACCACCCGGTCGGGCATCTCCGCGATCCGCAGTGGCAGTTCGACCGCTCCGGAGGGACCGGTCACCGCGATGGTGTCGCCGTCCTCGACTCCCGCCTCGGCGGCGGTCGCGGCGGACACGCGCGCGTGGGCGGCGTGCCGGGTTCCGGCGAGCGCTTCGTCGCCCTCCTGGAGGAGCCCCTGGTCGAGCAGCAGCCGGTGCCCGGCCAGTACGGCCTCACCGGCGGCGGGCCGCGGCAGCTGGGCCGCGGTTTCGAGGGGTTCCGTGGCCCTCGGCCCGTCCCAGGGGCCGAGCCGGTCGATCTCCGCCCGTACGGTGCGCAGATCGGGCAGTCCCAGGTGGACGTCCATGGCGTCGGCCAGCATCTGCAGCACGCGCGCGTCGGTGGGCGCGAGGCGGCGGGTCATCTGGTCCGGCTTGAGCGCGGCCTCGAAGAACCGCACCCGGCCTTCCCAGTTGAGGAAGGTGCCGGCCTTCTCGGCGACCGCGGCGACCGGAAGGACGACGTCGGCGCGTTCGGTGACCTCACTGGGGCGCAGCTCCAGCGACACCACGAATCCGGCTTCCTGCAGTGCTTCACGCGCGCGTGCCGGGTCCGGCAGGTCGGCGACCTCGACGCCCGCGACCAGCAGTGCCTGCAGCTCGCCGGTCGCCGCGGCCTCGACGATCTGGCTGGTGTCGCGGCCGTAGCGGTGCGGGAGTTCGGCGAGGCCCCAGGCCGCGGCGACCTCCTCACGCGCGCGTGGATCGGTGGCCGGACGTCCGCCCGGCAGCAGTGAGGGCAGCGCGCCCGCCTCGAGGGCACCGCGCTCACCGGCCCGCCGCGGGATCCACACCAGCTGGGCGCCGGTCGCGGAGGCGGCCCGTACGGCTGCGGTGAGTCCGCCTGCCACGGCGGCCAGCCGCTCGCCGACGACGATCACCGCGCCCTCGGCGCGCAGCGCCTCGGCCGCCCTGGCCCCGTCGTCCTCCAGTCCGACGCCGCTCGCGAGTGCGTCCAGCCATTCGGTCTCGGTACCCGGGGCGGCCGGCAGCAACGTGCCACCGGCCTTCTCCAGGCCGCGCGTGGTGTGCGTGGCGAGCGAGAACACCTGCTGGCCGTGCCTGCGCCAGGCCTTGCGCAGCCGCAGGAAGACGCCGGGCGCCTCCTCCTCGGCCTCGAACCCGACCAGCAGAACGGCCGGTGCCTGCTCCAGGGAGGTGTAGGTGACGCCCGTACCGTCGAGATCGCGTCCGCGTCCGGCGATCCTCGCGGCGAGGAAGTCGGCTTCCTCGCTGCCGTGCACGCGCGCGCGGAAGTCGATGTCGTTCGTGTCGAGGGCCACGCGCGCGAACTTGCTGTACGCGTAGGCGTCCTCGACGGTGAGGCGGCCGCCGGTCAGGACGCCGGTCCTGCCGCGGGAGGCGAGCAGTCCCTGAGCGGCGATCTGCAGCGCCTCCGGCCAGGAGGCCGGTTCGAGATCGCCCTCCGCGTTCCGTACGAGGGGTGTCTGGAGCCGGTCCCGCTGCTGTGCGTAGCGGAACGCGAAGCGCCCCTTGTCGCAGATCCACTCCTCGTTGACCTCGGGGTCGTTGGCGGCGAGCCGCCGCATGACCTTGCCGCGCCGGTGGTCGGTGCGGGTGGCGCAGCCGCCGGAGCAGTGCTCGCACACGCTCGGCGAGGACACGAGGTCGAAGGGCCGGGAGCGGAAGCGGTAGGCCGCCGAGGTCAGCGCGCCGACCGGGCAGATCTGGATGGTGTTGCCGGAGAAGTACGACTCGAAGGGGTCGCCCTCGCCGGTGCCGACCTGCTGCAGGGCGCCCCGCTCGATCAGCTCGATCATCGGGTCGCCCGCGATCTGGTTGGAGAAGCGGGTGCAGCGGGCGCACAGCACGCACCGCTCACGGTCGAGCAGCACCTGCGTGGAGATCGGCACGGGCTTCTCGTACGTCCGCTTCTTGCCCTCGAAGCGCGACTCGGCCTGTCCGTGCGACATGGCCTGGTTCTGCAGGGGGCACTCGCCGCCCTTGTCGCAGACCGGGCAGTCGAGCGGGTGGTTGATGAGGAGCAGCTCCATCACGCCGTGCTGGGCCTTCTCGGCGACCGGCGAGGTGAGGTGGGTCTTCACGACCATGCCGTCCGTGCACGTGATGGTGCAGGACGCCATCGGCTTGCGCTGGCCCTCGACCTCGACGATGCACTGCCGGCAGGCGCCGGCCGGGTCGAGCAGGGGATGGTCGCAGAACCGGGGGATCTCGATGCCGAGCTGCTCGGCGGCCCGGATGACCAGGGTGCCCTTGGGCACGCTGATCTCGGCGCCGTCGATCGTCAGCGAGACGAGATCCTCCGGCGGGACCGCCGCCTCTCCCCCACCCGTGGGAGCGCTGGTGGTCACGGTCATGCGTTCACCTCCGTGCGGTCGGCCCAGGCCGTCGACTTGGCCGGGTCGAAGGGGCAGCCGCGGCCCGTGATGTGCTGCTCGTACTCCTCGCGGAAGTACTTCAGCGAGGAGAAGATCGGCGAGGCGGCGCCGTCGCCGAGGGCGCAGAACGACTTGCCGTTGATGTTGTCGGCGATGTCGTTCAGCTTGTCGAGGTCGGACATCACGCCCTTGCCGGCCTCGATGTCGCGGAGCAACTGCACGAGCCAGTACGTCCCTTCGCGGCACGGCGTGCACTTGCCGCAGGACTCGTGGGCGTAGAACTCGGTCCAGCGGGTGACGGCGCGTACGACGCAGGTCGTCTCGTCGAAGCACTGCAGGGCCTTGGTGCCGAGCATGGAACCGGCGGCGCCCACTCCCTCGTAGTCGAGGGGTACGTCGAGGTGCTCGTCGGTGAACATCGGCGTCGAGGAGCCGCCCGGCGTCCAGAACTTGAGCCGGTGGCCCGGCCGCATCCCGCCGCTCATCTCGAGGAGCTGGCGGAGCGTGATGCCGAGCGGGGCCTCGTACTGGCCGGGGCTCGCGACATGGCCGCTGAGCGAGTAGAGCGTGAAGCCGGGGGACTTCTCGCTGCCCATCGACCGGAACCATTCTTTGCCCCGGTTCAGAATCGCGGGAACCGACGCGATCGACTCGACGTTGTTCACAACAGTCGGGCACGCATAGAGGCCCGCCACCGCAGGGAAGGGGGGACGGAGCCGCGGTTGACCCCGGCGGCCTTCGAGCGAGTCGAGCAGTGCGGTCTCCTCACCGCAGATGTACGCGCCGGCACCGGCGTGCACGGTGAGCTGGAGGTTCAGCCCGCTGCCCAGGATGTTCTCGCCGAGGTAGCCGGCCTCGTAGGCCTCGCGCACGGCCTCGTGCAACCGCCGCAACACGGGGACGACTTCACCACGCAGATAGATGAAGGCATGCGAAGACCTGATGGCATAACACGCGATGACAATGCCCTCGATGAGGCTGTGCGGGTTCGCGAAGAGGAGCGGGATGTCCTTGCACGTCCCAGGCTCCGACTCGTCGGCGTTGACAACTAGATAGTGCGGCTTTCCATCACCCTGGGGAATGAACTGCCATTTCATTCCCGTCGGGAATCCCGCGCCGCCACGGCCGCGCAGCCCGGAGTCCTTGACGTACGCGATCAGGTCGTCCGGGGACATCGCGAGCGCCTTGCGGAGCCCCTCGTATCCCTCGTGCCTTCGGTAGACGTCCAGAGTCCAGGACCGGTCCTCGTCCCAGAAGGCCGACAGCACGGGTGCGAGCAGCTTCTCGGGGCTGTTGTTCCTGAGTTCGGGTGCCAAGGTCATCACTCCCCCTCCTCGGCGGCAGGCCCTGCCGGGTGGGCCGGGTCGGAGGCCGACGTGTCCTGTGGCGCATCGTGTGAGCTGAGGTGCTCGGTCGGCGACGGCTCGTGCACTTCCCTGTCCTGCGGCTCGTCCTCGTGCGGGCCGCCGTCCCGCGGATGGACCACGCGCGCGGGTGCGGCCTCTCCCCTTGCCAGGCGGAGGCCCACCAGCGACGCCGGTCCCGCACTGCCGCTCTCCTCGACGGCCCCTGGCCGCTCGTCGGGGAAGCCGGCCAGCATCCGCGCGGTGTCCTTGAAGGTGCACAGGCGCGCCCCGCGCGTGGGCTCGACGTCCCGTCCCGCGCGCAGATCGTCGACGAGGCGCTTGGCGCTGGCGGGGGTCTGGTTGTCGAAGAACTCCCAGTTGACCATCACCACCGGCGCGAAGTCGCAGGCCGCGTTGCACTCGATGTGCTCCAGGGTGACCTTGCCGTCGTCGGTGGTCTCGCCGTTGCCGACGCCGAGGTGCTCCTGGAGCTCCTCGAAGATCGCGTCACCGCCCATCACGGCACACAGCGTGTTGGTGCAGACGCCCACCTGGTAGTCACCGCTCGGCTTGCGCCGGTACATCGTGTAGAAGGTCGCGACGGCGGTGACCTCGGCCGTGGTCAGACCCAGCACGTCCGCGCAGAACTGCATCCCGGTGCGCGTGACATGGCCCTCCTCCGACTGCACGAGATGCAGCAACGGCAGGAGCGCGGACCGGGAGTCGGGGTAGCGGGCGATCACCTCGCGCGCGTCCGCCTCGAGCCGGGCTCGGACGTCGTCCGGGTAGGCGGGCGCGGGCAGTTCGGGCATGCCCAGGCTGACGCCCCGCTCCGAAGAACTGGTGGTCACCGGTCGACGCCTCCCATCACGGGGTCGATGGACGCGACGGCGACGATGACGTCGGCGACCTGGCCGCCCTCGCACATCGCCGCCATGGCCTGCAGGTTGGTGAAGGACGGGTCACGGAAGTGGACCCGGAAGGGGCGTGTGCCGCCGTCGGACACGGCATGCACGCCGAGTTCGCCCTTGGGTGACTCGACGGCCGCGTACGCCTGTCCCGGCGGGACGCGGAAGCCCTCGGTGACCAGCTTGAAGTGGTGGATCAGGGCCTCCATGGAGGTGCCCATGATCTTCTTGATGTGGTCGAGGGAGTTGCCGAGCCCGTCCGGTCCCAGGGCGAGCTGGGCGGGCCAGGCGATCTTCTTGTCGGCGACCATGACCGGTCCGGGCTGCAGCCGGTCCAGGCACTGCTCGACGATCCTGAGGGACTGGCGCATCTCCTCCAGGCGGATCAGGAAGCGCCCGTAGGAGTCGCAGGTGTCGGCGGTCGGGACGTCGAAGTCGTACGTCTCGTAGTCGCAGTACGGCTGCGCCTTGCGCAGGTCGTGCGGCAGACCGGTGGAGCGCAGGATCGGGCCGGTGGCGCCGAGGGCCATGCAGCCGGCCAGGTCGAGATAGCCGACGTCCTGCATACGGGCCTTGAAGATGGGGTTCCCGGTGGCGAGCTTGTCGTACTCCGGGAGGTTCTTCTTCATCTTCTTCACGAACTCGCGGATGTGGTCCACCGCGCCGGGCGGCAGGTCCTGCGCGAGTCCGCCGGGCCGGATGTACGCGTGGTTCATCCTGAGACCCGTGATGAGCTCGTAGATGTCGAGAATCATTTCACGATCACGGAATCCGTAGATCATGATCGTGGTGGCGCCGAGTTCCATTCCGCCGGTGGCGATGCACACCAGATGCGAGGAGAGCCGGTTCAGCTCCATCAGGAGCACCCGGATGATCTTGGCACGCTCGGTGATCTGCTCCTCGATGCCGAGGAGTTTCTCGACGGCGAGGCAGTAGGCGGTCTCGTTGAAGAAGGACGTCAGATAGTCCATGCGCGTCACGAACGTGGTGCCCTGCGTCCACGTGCGGAACTCGAGGTTCTTCTCGATGCCGGTGTGCAGGTAGCCGATGCCGCAGCGGGCCTCGGTCACCGTCTCGCCGTCGATCTCCAGGATCAGCCGGAGCACTCCATGGGTGGAGGGGTGCTGGGGCCCCATGTTGACGACGATGCGCTCGTCGTCGGCGCGGGCCGCGGACTGGACGATCTCGTCCCAGTCGCCACCGGTGACCGTGTAGACGGTGCCTTCGGTGGTCTCGCGAGGAGAGGCTTGAGAAGTGCTCACGAGTACGACCTCCGCTGGTCCGGAGCCGGGATCTGGGCGCCCTTGTACTCGACGGGGATGCCGCCGAGGGGGTAGTCCTTGCGCTGCGGATGGCCCTGCCAGTCGTCCGGCATCATGATCCGCGTCAGGGCCGGGTGACCGTCGAAGACGATCCCGAAGAAGTCGTAGGTCTCGCGCTCGTGCCAGTCGTTCGTGGGATAGACGGAGACGAGGGACGGGATCCTCGGGTCGGCGTCCGGGGCGCTGACTTCCAGGCGGATCAGCCGGTTGTGGGTGATCGAGCGCAGGTGGTAGACGGCGTGCAGCTCGCGGCCCTTGTCGTGCGGGTAGTGGACCCCGCTGACGCCGGTACAGAGCTCGAAGCGCAGGGCGGGGTCGTCGCGCAGGGTGCGGGCGACGCGCAGCAGGTGCTCGCGCTCGATGTGGAAGGTGAGTTCACCGCGGTCGACGACCGTCTTCTCGATCGCGTTGTCCGGGAGGAGTCCCTGCTCCTCCAGGGCGCCCTCCAGTTCGTCCGCGACCTCGTCGAACCAGCCGCCGTAGGGGCGGGCCGCCGGTCCCGGGAGGCGGACCGAGCGGACCAGGCCGCCGTAGCCGGAGGTGTCGCCGCCGTTGTTGGCGCCGAACATGCCGCGCTGGACGCGGATCTCCTCACCGCCCTCGCCGCGCCGGCCGGGGAGGTTGGAGGCGCCGAGATCCTTCTCCGGGTTGACCCCGTTGGTGCCGTTCGCGTCGCTCATCGCAGCAGCCCCTTCATCTCGATCGTGGGCAGGGCCTTGAGCGCCGCTTCCTCCGCCTCGCGGGCCGCTTCCTCGGCGTTCACGCCGAGCTTGGAGGACTGGATCTTCTGGTGCAGCTTGAGGATGGCGTCCATCAGCATCTCGGGCCGTGGCGGGCAGCCGGGCAGATAGATGTCGACCGGCACGATGTGGTCGACGCCCTGGACGATCGCGTAGTTGTTGAACATGCCGCCCGAGGAGGCGCAGACCCCCATGGAGATCACCCACTTGGGGTTTGGCATCTGGTCGTAGACCTGGCGCAGCACCGGCGCCATCTTCTGGCTCACCCGGCCGGCCACGATCATCAGGTCCGCCTGGCGGGGCGAACCGCGGAAGACCTCCATGCCGAAGCGCGCCAGGTCGTAGCGGCCGGCGCCGGTGGTCATCATTTCGATGGCGCAGCAGGCCAGCCCGAAGGTGGCCGGGAAGACGGACGCTTTGCGCACCCAGCCCGCGGCCTGCTCGACGGTGGTCAGCAGGAATCCGCTCGGCAGCTTTTCTTCGAGTCCCATGTGTTAAAGGCCCCTCAGTCCCATTCCAGGCCGCCGCGCCGCCATACGTACGCGTACGCGACGAAGACGGTGAGCACGAAGAGCAGCATCTCCACGAGCCCGAAAATCCCCAGGGCGTCGAAGGTGACGGCCCAGGGGTAGAGGAAGACGATCTCGATGTCGAAGACGATGAAGAGCATCGCCGTCAGGTAGTACTTGATCGGGAAGCGCCCGCCGCCGGCCGGCGTGGGGGTCGGCTCGATCCCGCACTCGTAGGCCTCGAGCTTGGCCCGGTTGTACCGCTTCGGACCGATCAGCGTGGCCATGACCACGGAGAAGATCGCAAAGCCTGCCCCGAGGGCTCCCAGTACGAGGATGGGCGCATACGCGTTCACCGCTCCTCGCTCCTCTCAGTCGGCACTGACTGCTGGCGATGGCATCGGACTCACACCAACCTCATACGTCTCTCCAACCCCGCCGGTCCCGGCGAAGATCGAGAACATGTGAAGCAGGTCACAAGCCCAACTGCCTCGCATCTTATGCCCGCCGCTCTGTGATCTGCGACACGGGGTATTGCACAAGCTTTGTGATCTCCACCACCTGATGAAGGATCATGAAGTCGGATGAGCGGTGATCTTCGTACGCGAAGCGTCCAAGTGATCACCAGAGGTGACATTTTCGCTCGTCGGTGCAGCTCGGGAGGGGCGTCTCAATATCAAGAGACTTCCCTTGCATGCAAATTGGTGTTGGACGAGATGTCCTGATAGTGCGCCGCGTTCACACATCAGGGGGAGTGTGCGGTCCGGTGTGGACGCGTGCACGCATTCACGAGCGGGACCCGGCCGTGACGCGAGCGCAATCGGGTCGTGATCTTCGCGCGAGACGCGCACATTGCCGTGACCGTTGCGTGACCTCCGCCACACCATGAGAGCCGCCTGAGAACGGGGCTTGGCCACCTGCCCCAACCAGTGGTAGGCGCGGGGCAATTCGGGCGTAATCATGAAACGCCGTGATCACAGGCCCGATGGGCCGTGTCCGCAATGTCCGTTACGGCGTCAATAAAGAGTGAGCCGCCCGGAATTCGGGCCGTCGGCTGAACAACTGTGGCGCACCACACGTTTCTTGAAGGTATGGAGGAGCCCCTGATACCCGTTGTCCTCATGTCCCACACCGCTCACATACGCAGCCACCGGAAGCCCCGCCGCAGCGCGACCACGAGTCTCGCAGTGCGCGCCGGAGTTGCCGGTGGCGTCCTCAGCATGGCTGCCGCAGGCGCGTCGGCCTCGGCGAGCGCCGCCGAGACCACGCAGACCCTGCAACTGCCCACCCTGACGGCCGATCTGGCCACTCAGGTCGCCCAGTCCGCGGAGGCCACGCAGCAGGCAGCCGCGAACTACGAGCTGCAGGCCGAGCGTGACGCGGCCGCCGCAAACGCCGCGAAGCAGGCCAAGGCGGACCTCGCGGAGGCGAAGAAGAAGGCCGAGGCCAAGCAGCAGGCCGAGGCCGCTCGCAAGGCAGCCGCCGAGCAGGCCGCTTCCCGCAGCGCGGAGCGGACCACCCTCGCCGCCACGACGAGCACCTCGACGTCCACGGCCACCGGTTCGGCCGCCGCGATCGTCAACTTCGTCAAGGCTCAGGTCGGTAAGGCGTATGTGTCCGGTGCGACCGGTTCCTCCGCTTACGACTGCTCGGGTCTGGTGCAGACTGCCTTCAAGCAGATCGGCATCAGCCTGCCGCGGGTCTCGCAGGACCAGTCGACCGCCGGCACCCAGGTCTCGCTGAGCAACCTGCAGCCGGGCGACATCCTGTACTGGGGCAGCGCGGGCAGCGCGTACCACGTGGCGGTGTACGTCGGCGACGGCATGTTCGTCGGCGCGCAGAACCCCTCCACCGGTGTGGTCGAGAGGCCGCTCTCCTACGACCCGCCGACCGGCGCGGTGCGGGTGCTCTGACGCACCCCGCAGCACAACACGTGCTGCACGGACGCACGGAAGGGCCGCAGCCGCTCGGGGGCAGCGGCCCCTCCGTCCGTTGCGCCGGGTCCGTGCCGGGCGGGTCTGTCCCAGGTCGAAGGTGTTGGGCAGGCCGAGCCTGTGGCGCAGTTCGTCGACCCGCTTCAGGGCCTCCGTCTCCGGCGACCGGTACAGCTCCCGGATGCCGCACGGCTCGGCGTCCGAATTGTCCGCGCCCAGGGGGCGTTGACCGCCCGTCGGGTGGATGAGGAGCTGTTCGCGGTTCTGCGGGTTCGTGCCGCCGAGACCGTCACCGCCGGGTCCATGAACCAGCCGAGGCGGTCCTCGTCCCTCAGGGTCGTCCTGCCCGAGTCACTGAGACCGTCCTTCAGCTGGACCCACAGCCCGGCGACGATCTCGTCCTTGGTGCAATCCTTGGCCGTTTTGCACTGTCGAGGGCACGGGGTCCTTCGCGCGCTGCCCGGCGCACGAGACCGGCCACCGCAACGGCCGGGCTACTGGACCGGCTGTCCAAGCGGGGGCGGAAGGACGCCTCAAAAAAGTGGCGGACCGGCGCGACGAGGGGTTCGCGCGCCGGGCCGCCAACGTGGAGGCTCTCAGCAGCTGGTCACGCCTTGGGGGCCACCCTGCTCAGCCCGTTGATGATGCGGTCCATCGCGTCGCCGCCGGTCGGGTCCGTCAGGTTCGCCAGCAGCTTGAGGGTGAACTTCATCAGCATGGGGTGGGTCAGACCGCGCTGGGCCGCGATCTTCATGACCTTCGGGTTGCCGATGAGCTTCACGAAGGCGCGGCCCAGCGTGTAGTACCCGCCGTAGGTGTCCTTGAGGACGCGCGGGTAGCGCTGCAGGGCGAGTTCGCGGCTCGCGGGGGTCGGGCGGGCGTGGGCCTGGACGATGACGTCGGCGGCGATCTGGCCGGACTCCATGGCGTAGGCGATGCCCTCGCCGTTGAAGGGGTTCACCAGGCCGCCGGCGTCGCCGACCAGGAGCAGGCCCCTGGTGTAGTGCGGCTGGCGGTTGAAGGCCATCGGGAGGGCGGCGCCGCGGATCGGCCCGGTCATGTTTTCCGGGGTGTAGCCCCAGTCCTCCGGCATGGAGGCGCACCAGGCCTTGAGGACCTCGCGCCAGTCGAGCTCCTTGAAGGAGTCGGAGGTGTTCAGCACGCCCAGGCCGACGTTGGAGGTGCCGTCGCCCATGCCGAAGATCCAGCCGTAGCCGGGGAGCAGGCGGTCCTGGGGGCCTCGGCGGTCCCAGAGTTCCAGCCAGGACTCCAGGTAGTCGTCGTCGTGGCGGGGCGACTCGAAGTACGTGCGCACCGCGACGCCCATCGGGCGGTCCTCGCGGCGGTGCAGGCCCATCGCCAGCGACAGGCGGGTCGAGTTGCCGTCGGCGGCGACCACGAGCGGGGCGTGGAAGGTGACTTCGCGCTTCTCCTCACCGAGCTTGGCGTGCACGCCGGTGATACGGCCGGTGCGGTCGTCGATGATCGGGGCGCCGACGTTGCAGCGCTCGAAGAGCCGGGCGCCCGCCTTCTGGGCGTTGCGGGCGAGCTGCTCGTCGAAGTCGTCGCGCTTGCGGACGAGGCCGTAGTCCGGGAAGGAGGCGAGATCCGGCCAGTCCAGCTGGAGGCGGACGCCGCCGCCGATGATGCGCAGGCCCTTGTTGCGCAGCCAGCCGGCCTCCTCGGAGACGTCGATGCCCATCGCCACGAGCTGCTTCACGGCGCGCGGGGTCAGACCGTCGCCGCAGACCTTCTCGCGCGGGAACTCGGTCTTCTCCAGCAGCAGCACGTCGAGGCCGGACTTGGCGAGGTGGTACGCCGTCGTGGAACCGGCCGGGCCCGCGCCCACGACGATCACATCGGCGGTGTTCTCGGAGAAGGGCTCGGGGGAGGGCTCGGAGTGGGGCTCGGTCACGACGGTCACGGCGGGATCTCCCCAAGTTCGATAAATCTCTGTGCCGAGGGGCACTGGACACAGGCAGTCTATTCAGCAGAATTGATCACCAGGCTGAAGGGCTGCCCTCGTGAACCGAGCTCTCCCCGTAGTACGGCTGCGCGTCCCCACCGACGAGGACGCGGTCGCCTGGCACCGGGTCTTCGACGACCCGGACGTCATGGAGTTCCACGGCGGGAAATCCGCCGAGCTCTCCGTCTACGAGGAGCTCACCGCCCGGCAGCGCAGACATGACGCGGAGCTCGGCTTCTGTCTGTGGACCATGGTCGACGAGTTGGGGCGGGTCATGGGCTTCACGGGCGCCCAGCCGTGGCCGCGGGACTGGGGCCCCACGGGCGAGATCGAGATCGGCTGGCGGCTCGGGCGGGACTTCTGGGGCAAGGGATATGCCACCGCGGCCGCGCAGATGACGCTGGAACGGCTCAGGGCGGTGGGCGTGCCGAGCGTGGTGGCGATGGTCAGGCCCGGGAACGAGCGGTCCATCGCGGTCACCCGGCGGCTCGGCATGGAACCGGCGGAGACCTTCCTGCACCCCCGGTTCCAGGAGGACGCCCTCTGCTTCCGGCTCCAGCTCCAAAGCGGTCACGTACAGTAACCGACTGCTACAGAAAGACACTTGGCGCTTCCGGTCGACACCCCCGTGCGGTTACCCTTCCAGTACCGCTGGGGGTGACATCTGTGCGAATAACACCCAAAACACCCGAGGTACGCGTGCCACGGCTGGTCGGACTGATGGCCATGGACGCGCGCAAGACGGCGGAGGCGACCGGCCTCTTCCTGAATGCGCCGGACCGCCCCGACTTCCACCAGACCGTGGTCGAGTACGTCGTACGGCAGTACCCGCAGCCCAATGCGGAGGTGCCGCGGGACTCCGTGATCTACGTGTGGTTCGACTTCGGCGAGGGAGAGGGCGGCGGAGGCGTGCGCGAGCCGCGCATCCCGAGGCCCCCCACCGGCGGGCTGCAGCGCGAGCTGGACGAGCCGGGCGACCCGTACGTCGTCAGCTCCGCCTGAGCGTCAGCCCTTGAAACCGCGGTGCAGGGCCACGACCCCGCCCGTCAGGTTCCGCCACGCCACCTTCGACCAGCCGGCCTTCTGCAGGTGCTCGGCCAGCGCGGGCTGGTCCGGCCAGGCGCGGATGGATTCGGCGAGATAGACGTAGGCCTCCGGGTTCGAGGAGACCGCGCGGGCCACCGGCGGCAGGGCGCGCATCAGGTATTCGGAGTAGACCGTGCGGAAGGGCGCCCAGGTCGGGTGCGAGAACTCGCAGATCACCACGCGCCCGCCGGGCCTCGTCACCCGGTACAGCTCGCGCAGGGCGGCGTCGAAGTCCTGCACGTTGCGCAGGCCGAAGGAGATCGTGACGGCGTCGAAGGTGTCGTCCTTGAACGGCAGCTTCGTCGCGTCGCCCGCGGTCAGCGGCAGCCAGGGGTGCTTCTTCTTGCCGACCTGGAGCATGCCGAGGGAGAAGTCGCAGGGGACGACGTACGCGCCCGTGCGGGCGAAGGGCAGCGAGGACGTGGCCGTGCCGGCGGCCAGGTCCAGGATCTTCTGCGCGGGCCGGGCGTCGACCGCCCGGGCCACCTCCTTGCGCCACACCCGGTCCTGGCCGAGCGACAGCACGTCGTTCGTGAGGTCGTACCGTTCCGCCACGTCGTCGAACATCGAGGCGACTTCGTGCGGCTGCTTGTTCAGGGAAGCGCGGGTCACGCCGCCATTCTTGCAGCACGGCCCGCGGCTGCCCGCTCAGGGGAGGAGCCTGGGCTTCTTCTTCTTGGGGGCGGGCGGTGGCGCAGGATCACGGCGTACCCGAGGCACAGCAAGCCGGCGAGGAGGCCGGTCCGGCGCTAACGGCGCCTGTGGACGAGGCGCCCCGCGCAGACCGTCGCGATGCACGCGCCGGTTTCGTCGAACACGGCGAGGTCGGCCCGGCCGGACTCGACCAGCACCGAAGGCACCGGACCGGACACGACGAGGACATCGTTCCGGTCGGCCGCCGCCCGCAGTTCGGGTGAGCCGGCGTACTGTGCGAGGATCGCCACGGCGCCCGACTTCAGCACCGCGTGAATACGCTCGCGCGGGCTCGGGGCGTCGGGAAGCAGACCTTCGTGGAGGCGCCCGGGCTCCAGGACGCCCGGCCAACTCCGCACCCGCGCCAGCGGAAACCGCTCCCGGACCGCTTCCAGCGGACCCACCGCGGCGATCAGGTTCCCCTCGACCGCCACGGCTCCGTCCTCGATCGGTGGGGCGTCCCGGCCGGTGCGGACCTCGTCCGCCGCGTGGATCGTCAGCACCGGTACGTCAGTTGGAGGCCAGCAGCTTCAGCTCGGGATGCGCGGTGCCGCCCGCGATCGCCGTGGACGAGATGTGCGACATCACCCGCTCGTCGACCGGGTCGTTCGCCGGGTCGTCGTGGACGACGATGTGCTCGTACGTCGTGGTCCGCTGGGCGGGAACGCGCCCCGCCTTCCTGATCAGGTCGATGATCTCGAGCCGGTTGGAGCGGTGCTTGGCACCGGCCGAGGAGACGACGTTCTCCTCCAGCATGATCGAGCCGAGGTCGTCGGCGCCGTAGTGCAGGGACAGCTGCCCGACCTCCTTGCCGGTGGTCAGCCAGGACCCCTGGATGTGCTGGACGTTGTCCATGAACAGCCGCGCGATGGCGATCATCCGCAGGTACTCGAAGAGCGTGGCCTGGGTGCGGCCCTTCAGATGGTTGTTCTCGGGCTGGTAGGTGTACGGGATGAAGGCGCGGAAGCCGCCCGTCCGGTCCTGTACGTCACGGATCATCCGCAGGTGCTCGATGCGCTCCGCGTTGGTCTCGCCCGTGCCCATGAGCATGGTGGACGTCGACTCGACACCCAGGCGGTGTGCGGTCTCCATGATCTCCAGCCAGCGCTCGCCGGACTCCTTGAGAGGAGCGATGGCCTTGCGCGGCCGCTCGGGGAGCAGTTCTGCGCCCGCGCCCGCGAAGGAGTCGAGCCCGGCGGCGTGAATACGGGAGATGGCCTCCTCCACGCTCACCTTGGAGATCCGGGCCATGTGCTCGACCTCGCTCGCCCCCAGGCTGTGGATGACGAGCTGCGGGAACTCCTTCTTGATGGCGGCGAAGTGCTTCTCGTAGTACTCGACGCCGTAGTCCGGGTGGTGCCCGCCCTGGAACATGATCTGGGTGCCGCCGAGTTCGACGGTCTCCGCGCAGCGCCGCAGGATGTCGTCCAGATCCCGCGTCCAGCCCTTCGCCGTGTCCTTGGGGGCCGCGTAGAAGGCGCAGAACTTGCACGCCGTGACACATACGTTCGTGTAGTTGATGTTGCGCTCGATGATGTACGTCGCGATGTGCTCGGTGCCGGCGTACTTACGGCGGCGTACGGCGTCGGCGGCGGCGCCCAGCGCATGCAGCGGCGCGTCGCGGTAGAGGTCGAGTGCCTCTTCGGGGGTGATCCGGCCACCCGCCGCGGCACGGTCGAGGACGGACTGAAGGTCGGCCTTCTCGGTCACCGGGGCGTCCCTTTCGTCAAGGGTTGTGGACAGACCAGCCCAGCCTACGTCAGGCCGTGTACGCCCCGATCAGCAGCCCGAGAAACGCCCCGCCGAGCAGGAACGGCCCGAACGCCACGGCCGACCTGCGTCCGGCCCGCCCCGCGACGGCGAGTGCACCCCCGTACAGCGCTCCGAGCAGGAACGCGGCGAGGGTGCCGAGCATGAGCGTCGGCCAGCCGTACCACCCGAGGGCGGCGCCCGACCCGAGCGCCAGCTTGACGTTCCCGAGACCGATGCCGCCCGGATCGATGAGGAACAGCACCAGGAAGAACCCTCCGAGCGCGAGGGCGCCGTACAGCGTGGTCGTCCAGTCGCCGGCGCGCTCGGGCAGCAGCGCCACCACCCCGAGCAGCACGAGGGCGGCGCCCGCGAGCGGCAGCGTCAGAACGTCGGGCAGCCGCTGCACCCTCACGTCGACGACCGCCAACAGCACCCCCAGGGGCCCGAGCAGCAGCCAGACGCCGAGTTCGGGTCGGGTGCCGGTGGCGGCTGCGAGGGCGGCACAGACGAAGGCGGTGGTGAGGGCGGCGGCGCCTGTGCCGTACGGCTGCACGGAGAACCGGTGGGCGGCCCTCGGCAGCAGCGCCCCTGCTGCCGCGCCCCAGAGCGCGGCGACGGCGATCAGCAACTCCATCCGTCCCCGGGGTGGTTGGCCTGCGAAACCGTGGCCCCCAGCCTCACACAGCGCCGAACAGAGAGGCGAGCCCCCGGTCGAGGGCCGGTTCCAGGGGCTCGCCGCCCGGCTCGGTGACCGTGTAGGAGCGGAGCAGGAAGCGATGCAGCGCTCTGGTGTCGAAGCGGACCGCCGCAATGCCCTGCGGGGCGTGGAGTTCCACGACGGTGTGGGCCGGGCCGTACGGGCGGAGCCGTACCGTGCCGAGACCCGCGGGGCCGCCCAGGCCCTCCTCGAGGAGGCTGCGGGCGAAGGTCCAGGTCACCTCCTCCTCGTCGAGAGAGATCCAGGCCGGGAAGACGAAATGGACCGCCAGCGGGTCGTCGGAGAGATATCGGAGGGTGACGGGCACCGCCAGCTCCTCCTGGTCGGGGGTGAGCAGGTGGGCGCCGGTGGGCTGCTCCAGGGCTATGTACACGAGGGGGGCTCCCTTTTCGGGCATGTAGAGCATTTCGAGCATGTCGGGTTGCGCATCGGCCCGTTGGGCCTGTCCACCTCTTGGGAGCCCCATCGGGACGCAGGCATTACGCCGCAACAGAAAACAACTCCCGTGACGTGCGCCACATCGGCGATACGCCGCAACTTTGATTGAAACTTTTGCCATCTAGGCTTACAAAATCTTCCCCGCCCTCAGTAGTAGGCAACTGGAGCGTTCCGCCATGTCCGACGGTTCCACTGCAGTGTCCGCACCGGCTTCCGCGTCCCCCGCCGCCACGGCCGCGTATGCCCGGATCTACGAGGAACAGCAGCCGCGACTCGTCGCCTACGCCCGCTCGCTCACCCGGAACGCCTGGACCGCCGAAGACCTCGTCGCCGAGGCGCACTTCCGGGTGTGGCGGCGGCTGGCCGCGGGGCACGAGATCGACAACGTGCCGGCGTATCTGATGACCACGGTGCGCCACCTTGCGATCGCCGCCGGGAGCGCGGTGCGCGAGACGCCGCGGGACCCGCACGGCGAGGAGCGGGTCGAGACGGACGCTCACCCCCACACGGACGACCCCGCCGAGCGGGTGTCCTCCGTCGACCTGGTGGTACGGGTGCTGGGGCAGTTGCCCGAGCGGTGGGTGAAGGCGCTGTGGCTGGCCGAGGCGGAGGGGCAGCCGCTGGCCGCGATCGGTCCGCAGCTCGGGACCAAGGAGGGTGCCACGGCGGTGCTGTTGCACCGGGCCCGGGAAGGTATGCGGCAGGCGTTCCTGCGGACGCAGACCGGTGCGCCCGACGACCCTGCCTGCCAGGTGTACTGGGCGAGGATGCCCGCGTACGTACGGGGTGCGGCGACGGCGAAGCAGTCCGAGCGGCTGCTCGGGCATGTGGACGCGTGCGACGACTGCCGGGCTCGGCTGGCCGCCCTGATGAGCGCCAACGACCGGCTGCCCGCGCTCGTCGGACCGGCACTTCTCGTGTTCGCGGTGGGCGGTGCGGGCAAGTTCCTGCTCGCCCTGACCGCCGGACCGGCCGGTGCGGCGACCGCGGCCGGCGGGCACGGCGGGCTGCTCCACGGAGTGCGCCAAGTGGCCGTCGGCGGTTCGAAGACCCAGGTGGCAGCGGTCGCCGGGGCGGTCGTGGCGGGCGCCGCCGCGCTCCTGCTCGTCCTCGGCCCGGCCGACACCGGCCGGATCCCGGCCCAGCGCACTCCGGTGGCCGACGCACCGGCGGCTCAGGTCCCGGTGGCCGGAACGCCGGCGGGGCCGCCGTCGAAGGGCCCGCGGAACGAGGCACCGAAGAAGGGCGGTACGCCGGCTCACGCGGCCGGCGTTCAGGGCAGCCAACGGGCGCGTACGGCCGGCACCGGCAGCACCGCACCGGCCGTACCGAAGCCCCATGATGCCGATGGGCCCACCCCGGCTCCGAGGGGGAACACGCCCGGGAGCAGCACGACCGACACACCTCCGCCCACCAAGCCCGCACCGAAGGAACCGAAGGAGCCGAAGAAGCCGACCAAGCCCGCGCCGAAGGGCAAGGACCCGGCTCCCCCGAAGACGGGCGGTTCGGACGAGGACCCGAAGACCCCGCCCCCATCCACCGACCCGTCCCCGGAATCCCCTCCCATGCCCACCGGCCCGTACCCGGAGCCCCCGGCCCCGACCGAACAGCCCCCGCAGACTCCGGCACCTCCGACCGAGGACACCCCCGAACCCGGGGCCCCGAGCGCGCCCGCACCGCAGCCCGAGAACCCGACTCCCGTGGAGCCCGGGCCTGTTCGAGACCCCGCTCCCCCTGCGGACGACACCGACCAGCCCCCCGTCGCACCGCCCGCCCAGGACCCGACACCGACCACGCCCGGCCCCACCGGGAACGAGCCCCCGTCCGGCTCCGGGCCCGCCGCCCCATCGGTCCCCACACCGCCCGGAGACGACTGCGGTAACCCGCACGGCGGCGCGGGGCACGGCTCGGAGTAGACGCGCCAAGGCCGAGAGGCCCCCTCACCCACGGCTCAGGTGCACGGTGTGCCCGCCGCGCACCCGCCGACCGGGCGGGCGCGACGTCTACAGTGGGGGCGAGGAGGCCTGATGAGCAGCGGAAACCACGGCGGCATGCACGGGCCACCGATCCGCCCCCGGGCCTGATCTCCGGCATGAAACCGTCCGCGAGGAGAGCCCGCCGTGAAGACCCGCTGCCTCGGACATCCCGGCCTCGGCGCCGTCACCGTCCTCGCCGTCGCCGCACTCAGCGCCTGCGGCGGCTCCGGTGCCGAACCGGGGGGCGGCGCGCACGGGGCCCCGGTGGTGGGCGTCGACTATCCCCGCTCCGACACCGACTTCTGGACCTCGTACATCGAGTACACCCCTCGGTTCGCCAAGGAACTCGGCCTGAGGCTGGAGACGACCAACTCGCAGAACGACGTCGGCAACCTCGCCGCCGACGTGCAGACGCTCATCATCCACGGGGTGAAGGGCGTGGCGATGGCTCCGCAGAGCACCGGCGCGATCGGGCCCGTCCTGCGGCAGTTGTCCGCCCAGAAGATCCCCGTGGTCACCCTGGACACCCGCCCTGACACCGGCCACGTCTACATGATCGTCCGCGCCGACAACCGTGCGTACGGCGAGAAGGCCTGCCGGTTCCTCGGCACCGAGCTCGGCGGCAAGGGCAAGGTCGTCATGCTCGAGGGCGACCTCGCCTCGATCAATGCCCGGGACCGCACCGAGGGGTTCAACGGGTGCATGAAGAAGAACTACCCCGGGATCCAGGTCTTCGGCGAGGCGACCAACTGGGACGGGGCGGTCGCGGCCCGGAAGCTGCAGACGGATCTCACCGCCCACCCGGACATCAAGGGCGTCTACATGCAGGCCAGCTCCGCACTCTCGGGCACCCTCCAGGTGCTCCGGCAGCAGGGTCTGCTGGTCGGCCCCAAGGACGCCAAGCACGTGTTCGTGGTCTCCAACGACGGCACCCCCAGGGAACTCGAGAGCATCGCCCAGGGCGAGATCGACGCCACGGTCTCCCAGCCCGCCGACCTCTATGCGAAGTACGCCCTCTCCTATCTGAAGGCGGCGATCGAAGGCAAGACGTTCAAGCCGGGCCGGACCGACCACGACAGTACGATCGTCCAGGTCCGCAAGGGTGTGCTGGAGGACCAGCTCCCCGCCCCGCTGGTGACCGCGGACGGCGGCACCTACGGCGGGGTTCCCAGTCTCAGGAGCGACGACACGTCCCTCTGGGGCAACAACCGCTGACCTGTGCTTCGTCTATTCGACCTTCGACATCCGCGCCGTGGGCTTGCCTTCCGCGTCGCTGTCCGAGATGTACTTGAGGTCGTTGCCCACCCGGGCCAGCCGCACCGTGTGCGCCACCGGGTTGCACCCGGCGTGGTTGGTCTTGGCGCCCACCGACGTCGTGACGAGTTCCTGCTTCGTCACCTTCTTCAGGGTCAGTACGTCGTTGCAGACGCCCCCGAGCTGGTCGGTCTGCCGGACTCGGCCCAACTCCTCGCCCACGCCCGCCTGATGGACCGTGACCCGGAAGGTGCCCGCGGGCAGGGCGCCGTCGAGGACGAGGCCCTGGCCCTCCCAGGTGCCGAGGTAGCCGGCCGGCACGGCGGACCCGGTGGCGCCGTCGGCGGCGGTGGGGGAGGCGCTCGACGTGGCGCCCGGCGGTGGGGAGTACGCACCGCTGCTTGAACCGCCCGCGTTGTCCTCACCGCCGCCCGGCAACAGGTCGAACACGAACATCGACCCCACCGTCACGGCCGCCAACGCCCCCGCGACCGCCAGCGCCACCGTGCAGCTCAGCCGCCGTCCGCGCCCGCTCTCCCCCGGCGCGGACGTCGCCGCAAGGGACACGGAAAGCCTGCCGGGACTCTGCTCGACGGGAGGCGCGTCCCGCGGCTCGGGCACGTGAGCGGGAGGTGCGTCAACGGCAGAGACAGGAGCGGCAGGGACAGGAACAGCAGGCGCGGAAACCGAGGGGGCGGAGAAAGCCGCGGCCCCCGGCATCACCGGCGCAGGCCCGAACTCACCCACCGTCGCCCGCCCGGCCCCTTCTCCACCCGCCGTCACCGCATCCCCGACGGAGGGGCTGCTGAACCCCACCGGCCCCGAGGGTGCCTCGTCCCCCGCCTCCAGGTTCAGCAGCTTCACGACGCTGCGGCTCACCTGTTCCACCAGCGTCCCCGGCAGCCACCCGCCCGCCACCAGCCGGGCCGCCCCCTCGGGAGCCAGCCGCCGTGCCACCTCACCGGGCGTCGGCCGCCGCCCCGGCTCCTTGACCAGGCATGCCTCCACCACGGCCCGCAACTCACCGCCCAGCGAGCCGAGTTCGGGCTCCTCGTGGACGACCTTGTAGAGCAGCGCAGCGGACGAGTCCCCGGGGAACGGCGGCTCCCCGGTCGCCGCATACGCCAGCACCGCGCCCAGCGAGAAGACGTCGGCCGCCCCCGTGGCCCCCTTCCCGAGGATCTGCTCGGGCGACATGTAACCGGGCGAACCGATGGACACGCCGGTCGACGTCAGGGACGCCGTACCGTCCGTCGCCCGCGCGATGCCGAAGTCGATCAGCAGCGGGCCGTCGAGCGTCAGCAGAACGTTGGACGGCTTCACGTCCCGGTGCACCAGGCCCAGTTCGTGCACCGCCGCCAGCGCCTCCGCCAGCCCGGCACCCAGCGCCCGTACCGAATGAGCCGGCAGCGGGCCGCCGTCCGCGACCGCCGCCGCCAGCGACGGGCCCGCCGCATACGCCGTGGCCACCCAGGGGACAGCCGCCGTGGGGTCCGCGTCGAGCACCGGAGCCGTCCACGCGCCGCCCACCCGCCGCGCGGCCTCCACCTCGCGGCGGAAGCGGGCGCGGAACTCCTCGTCGAGCGCGAAGTGCGGGTGCACGATCTTGACCGCGACCGTGCGGCCCCCGGCGCTGCGGCCCAGGTAGACGCGGCCCATCCCGCCGGAGCCGAGCCGGCCGAGCAGCCGGTAGGGCCCCACGACGGTGGGCTCGTCGGCTCCGAGCGGCTGCATGGCGTCCACCCCTCCCCCGTATCCCCCGTAACGACGAGAAAAGGGTAGTGCGCCGTTCCCGTACGGCTTACGGCTGCAGCAGATCCACCTTCACGTCGGCCGGGAACCCGGTCGTCGGCCCGACCCGCCGGGCGAACTCGGCGACCGCGGCCAGCTGCGGCCCGCCGAAGCGGAAGTCCAGCGTCGTGAAGTACTGCTCCAGGACCCGCTCGTCGAACGCCTCCCAGCGGGCCGCCTGCTCGGCGACCTTGCCGACCTCCTCCAGGGAGAGGTCGCGGGAGGCGAGGAAGGCCTCGTGGACCTTGCGGGTGATGAGCGGCTCGCGCTCCAGGTAGTCGCGCCGGGCCGCCCAGACCGCGAAGACGAACGGCAGCCCGGTCCACTCCTTCCAGAGCGTGCCGAGGTCGTGCACCTGAAGGCCGAAGCGCGGCCCGTCGTGCAGGTTCGCCCGCAGTGCCGCGTCCCCGATGAGTACGGCCGCGTCGGCCTCCTGCATCATCAGGCTGAGGTCGGGCGGGCAGGTGTAGTAGTCGGGCCGGACGCCGTAGCGCTCGGCGAACAGCAGCTGGGCGAGGCGGACGGAGGTGCGCGAGGTCGAGCCGAGGGCGACCCGGCGGCCGTCCAGCTGGTCCAGCGGGACCTGCGAGACGATCACGCAGGACATGACGGGGCCGTCGCAGCCGACCGCAATGTCGGGGAAGGCGACCAGGTCGTCGGCGTTGCGGAGGAACTCGACGAGGGTGATGGGCGCGATGTCGAGGTCACCCTGCACCAGCTGCTCGCTGAGCTTCTCCGGGGTGTCCTTGGTGAGCTCGAAGTCGAGGAGCGTGCCCGTTCTCGCGAGCCCCCAGTACAGGGGCAGGCAGTTCAGGAACTGGATGTGGCCGACGCGCGGCCGGGTGCGAGAATTGTCCACATCGCGAGGCTAGACCCTATGAGGTACGGTGCAGCCTTCAGGGTGGTGCGGCGCCGTCACCGGTGTCACGTCAATCCCACCGCGAGACCTTCAAACGTCCGAGTGACGTGATCTTGCCCTCTATTGCTTTCGGCTGCCCGCGTGCTAGGCTCGCCGCAAGTTGCAGTTTGGTTTCCCTTGCAGTACAGAGCCTGCGGAGCATGTAACCGCGGGCTCTCGTCGTTTTCAGACGTATGCAGTTGTGCGGCACTGTTTTCACACTTGCAGGTTCTGGAGCAGGGCAACCCTTTGGGCCCAAGGAGGGCTTATGGCTACCGGAACCGTGAAGTGGTTCAACGCCGAAAAGGGCTTTGGCTTCATCGCCCAGGAAGGTGGCGGCCCGGACGTCTTCGTCCACTACTCCGCCATCAACGCGAGCGGCTTCCGCTCGCTGGAGGAGAACCAGCAGGTCTCCTTCGACGTGACCCAGGGCCCGAAGGGCCCGCAGGCGGAGAACGTCACCCCCGTCTGATCATTCGGTCTCGGAGCCTGGTGCTTTGATCCGGAACTGAGAGCAGTACCCAAGGAGCCCCGCGCCGCAAGGCAGCGGGGCTCCTGCCTTTTCCCCGTACTCACCTGTACGGCTCACACATGCTGCATGACCAGCACGAACGTCGTCCCGGGCGCCAGTGCCTCGTACGAGTGCGGCACGTCCCCGCGATACGTCATGTAGTCCCCGGGCCCGAGTTCCTCGGCCTCCCCCGCCGGACCGGCCTTCACCCTGCCGGTGCTCACGATCAGATGCTCCACCGTGCCCGGGATGTGGGGCTCCGACTCTCGGGCGGGGCCGGGCTCCGCGCGCAGGTGGTAGATGTCACGCCGGGCGCCGGGCGGGCTCGCGGAGAGCAGGGTGGCCCGGTAGTCCGCCCGTTCGGAGGCCACGACCGGTCCCTCTCCCGCCCGGATCACGTGCACGGCGGGGGCGGGCGGCTCCACCAGCACACTGAAGGGCACCCCCAGGGCCACTCCCAGCGCCCACAGGGTCTCCACGCTGGGGTTTCCGCTCCCGCCCTCCAGCTGCGACAACGTCGACTTCGCGATCCCGGCCCGTTTGGCCAGTTCGGAGAGGGACAACCCGGCACGGTTGCGCTCGCGCCGCAGCGCGGCCGCGATCCAGTCCAGGGGAAGCCGCGGTGGCAGATCGGACGTCATGTTCGCTCCATCGGTACGACCGTTCGCCTTGACGAACAGCGCTTCTCCTGTTCATTCTAGAGAACATGCGTACGGTACGGCGAACGCCCCCTGGGCCCGGCCCATCGATTCCCGGCCCGCCGCGGGACCTGATCCGCGATGCCTCCCTCGTCTGGCTCGCGAGCGGCATCGTCGGTGTCTCCTTCGGCGCGATCGCCGTGGCCGGGGGTCTGCCGGTGTGGGTGCCGGTGGTGATGTCCCTCGTGGTCTACGCGGGCTCCGCCCAGTTCAGCGCGGTCGGAGTCATGCTGGCCGGCGGCGGCCCGATCGCCGCGGCGGCCACCGGCCTGCTCCTCAACACCCGCACGGCCGCCTTCAGCCTCGCGATCGCCGACACCCTCGGGCCGGGCCGCCTCACCCGCCTGATCGGCGCCCACCTCGTCACCGACGAGACGGTGGCCTTCGCCCTGGCCCAGGCCGATCCGGTACGGCGGCGGAAGGCGTTCTGGGTTTCGGGGATCGGCCTGTTCGTCGTATGGAACGTGGGTGTCCTGGCCGGGGCGCTGGCCGGGGGCGCGCTGGGCGACACGGCGACGTACGGCCTGGACGCGGCCTTCCCCGCGGTGCTGGTGGCCCTGGTGCTGCCCACCCTGCGTGCGGACGCCCGGATACGGCGGTCAGCGCTGCTCGGCGCCGCGCTGGCCCTCGCGGTGACGCCGGCCGTCCCGGCGGGGGTGCCGGTGCTGCTGGCGCTGGCAGGGCTTGTCCTGCACGGCCGCAAGGGGGCCTCCTCATGAACGCCACGGTCGCGGTGATCCTGGCCCTGACGGTCGGGACGTACGCCTTCCGGCTGGTCGGTCCGGCGCTGCACGGGCGCGTGGAGCTGCCGGCGCGCGTCCAGGAGCTGCTGTCGGCGGGCGCGGTCGTGCTGCTGGCCGCCCTGCTGGCGACGGGCGCACTGACGGAGAGCGGCGGCTTCGCGGGCTGGGCCCGCCCGGCCGGGGTCCTCGTCGGGGGCGTGCTGGCGTGGCGAAGGGCACCGTTCGCGGTGGTGGTACTGGCGGCTGCGGGGACGGCGGCGGTGCTGCGGGCGCTGGGGGTGGGGTGAGCGGGGGTGGCCGAGGAGGTCGGCGAGGGGGATGGCGCCCCATTCGCCGAGGGTCGATTGTCAGTGGTGGTCGCTACGGTTTTGAGCATGACCGAGAGCCTCGACGCGACCGCGCCCGAACCTGACTTCCTCACCGGCACCCGGACGTTCTACGACGCCGTGGCCGAGGACTACGCCGCCCGGTTCGAGCGGGAGCTCGCGGGCAGGCCGCTGGAGCGGGCCATACTCGAGGTGTTCGCCGAACTCGTGGGCGGCGAGGGGCCGGTGGCCGACCTGGGGTGCGGTCCCGGCCGGACGACGGCCCGTCTCGCCTCGCTCGGACTGGACGTCTTCGGCATCGACCTGTCGGAGTCGATGCTGGCGGTCGCCCGCCGCGAGAGCCCGGCGCTGCGTTTCGAGCAGGGCTCCATGCTGGACCTGGACATTCCCGACGGGACGCTGGCCGGGGCGCTCTCCTGGTACTCCTCCATCCACACCCCTGCGGAGGAACTGCCCGCCCTGTTCGCCGAGTTCCACAGGGTGCTCGCACCCGGCGGCCATCTCCTGGTCGGCTTCCAGGCGGGCGACGAGCACCGCCACCACGACCGCCCCTGGGGCCGCCCGGTCTCGCTGACCTTCCTGCGCCGGCGACCGGAGGAGATGATCGGGCTGTTGACGGACGCCGGCTTCACACTCCTCTCGCAGACGGTGCGGGAACCGGAGGAAAGCCTGGAGGAGACCTCCCCGCAGGCCTTCCTCATAGCCCGGAAGCCGGCGGTGGCGGCCTCCTAGAGCGCCCCGGCGATGTCCAGCGCCGCGATGTACCCGAACGTCATCGCGGGGCCGATCGTCGACCCGGCCCCGGCGTAGCTGTGTCCCATGACGGCGGCGCTGGCGTTCCCGGCGGCGTACAGGCCGGGGATCACCGAGCCGTCCGGCCGCAGCACCCGCGCCCGGGCGTCCGTGACCAGCCCGCCCTTCGTCCCGAGGTCGCCGGGGACGATGCGGAAGGCGTAGTACGGGGGCAGCCACAGGGGTGCGAGGCAGGAGTTGGGGAGGACGGAGGGGTCCGTGTAGTAGTGGTCGTACGCGCTGTCGCCGCGGTGGAAGTCGCTGTCGGCCCCTTTGAGGGCAAGGGAGTTGAAGCGGTCGACCGTGGCCCGCAGGGCCGCGGCGGGAACACCGACGGAGGCGGCGAGGGCGTCGAGGGTCCAGGCCTTGTGCGCCGCGCCCGAGCCGTACCAGTCGTCGGGGAAGGTGAGGGTCGGGGCGACGTCCTTGAACAGGTACCGGTCGCGGTAGTTCTGGTCGACGATCAGCCAGGCCGGGATGTCCGGGTCGGTGGGGTTGCGGTCGTACATGGTGTGGACGACGTCGCTGTAGGGGCCGGCCTCGTTGACGAAGCGGGAGCCCGCCGCGTTGACGAGGAGGCCGCCGGGAAGGGTGCGTTCGGCGAGGCAGAAGTAGGGCTGGCCGGGGAGCGGGATGGCCGGTCCCCACCAGGCGTCGTCCATGAGGGCGAGTGCGGCGCCCAGTTGTCGTCCCGCCCGGATGCCGTCGCCGGTGTTCTCCTTCGCTCCGACCGTCCACTCCGTCCCGATGGGCTGCCGCTGGTACTGGGCACGCATGGCCCCGTTGTGCTCGAAGCCGCCGGAGCCGACGACCACGGCACGGCGGGCGCGTACCAGCCCGGGGGCACCGTCCTTCGTGACCACCGCCCCGGTGACGGCACCGCTCTCGACGAACAGGTCGGTGAGCGGGGTGCCCAGCCGGACGGGGACGCCCGCGTCCAGCAGCCCCTTGCGCAACCCGGCGGCCAGCGACTGCCCCATCGTCAACGGCGTCTGCCCCAGCACCGCCGCCTTCGTGCCGCGCGCCAGGCACTCGGCGGCGACGGCGGCGCCCTTGACGCTCACGGCGGCGAGGGCGAGCCACTTGTAGTCGGCGCTGAACACGACCATTCCGGAAGGGACTTGCATGTACGGCGGATTGAGATGAGCGAGTTCGGCGCCGAGGAGGTTGCCGTCGAACTGGTCGGGCTCGATGGACCGGCCGCCCGGCAGACCGCCCGGCAGTTCCGGGTAGTAGTCGCTGTACCCCTCCATCCAGCGGAAGCGCAGCGGGCTGTTGGCCATGACGAAGGAGATCATCGCGGGGCCGTGGGCGAGGAAGGCGTTCTGCCGGGCCACGGGTACGTCCGGGCCGACGACCGCGGCGAGGTAGGCGGCGGCCTTGGCGGGGGTGTCCGGGACACCGGCGGCGAGGATCACGGGATTGTTGGGGATCCAGATACCGGCACCCGAACGAGCGGCGGATCCGCCGAAGGTGGGGGCCTTCTCGACCACGACGGTGCTCAGGCCCTGCTTGGCCGCCGTGAGCGCGGCGGTCATGCCGGCCGCGCCGGAGCCGATGACGACGACGTCATAGGTGCCGAGGAGGGGCAGGTCGGCGGCGGTGGCCGTCCTGGTGCCGGGGCCCGCGCCGACGGCCAGGGCGAGACCGGTGGCGCCCGCGGTACCGAGCACCTGCCTCCGGGTGGGTCGTGCCGTACCTCTTGCGGGTTCCGCGCTCGTGACCATGGCAGGTCGCTCCAACCGGACGAGGGGTGGGGTGAGTTGCGCAGGTGCGGAGGTGCGGGGTGGGAATGTGGCGCGGGGGTCTTGGGAAGTCAAGGGCGGAGGCAGAAGCGGTACGAGCAATTCCGGCGGTCGGCGGCGAATGGGATTTTGGAATGCCCGCCCGACAGCGAAGGGAATAGGCGGCCGAAAGAGCTGGGCCGCTCATTGCCGCCCTTTTTCAGGGCGCGCCTGTCGTCCTCCTCAGGACCCGTCTTTCGACCGGACCCGGGCCGCGGCCTGGATGGCCTGGACGTAGGGCTCGTCCTCGCGCTGGGTGGTCCGGGAGAGCTCGTCGAACGGGACGATTGCGGCATGGCCCGGATCCCGGCTCTCCATCCAGGCGGCCCAGGCGTCGTGGACATCGGCCGCGGTGACCAGTTCCCCCTTGGCGCGCATGAGAACGGCATAGAAAAGGAACAGGCCGTCGGCGTCCGACGGGGGCCGGGCCTCCGGCGGCAGAAGTTCGCGGATGAGACCGGCGTCCGCGCGCAGATAACTCACGTGCAGAGTATGCCGATGAACAGACCTGCGTGCAATGCCGCAAATACCCAGGGGACTTTCCGTTCGGTGGAACCCAACTCGGTGTACCTGGTCCACCACGGTCCGTCCGGATTCCCCGTCAGTATCTCCCACTCCTGGCTGAATATCTGGAGGGGGAGCCGCGGTTCGACGGCATTGATGATGTCGAATTTCGCATGGTTGAGCACGCGGTAACTGCGCAACTGGAGCCACCAGACGAGGGAGATGGAGATTCCGGCGAGCGTCAGTACGAGCGCGGCCCACCACGGCACATTCCGGTTTTCCGTGGCGGTGATGCCCAGCGCGCCGATGAATGCGGTCTGGACGGAGAGGAAGAACGCGTTCGCGGCGCCGCGCCGGGCGGAGACGCGGTCCGACATCTCGACGGCCATCTTGTAGAGGTCGAGGAGTTCCGGTGCGAGGTCGGGCGCTCCCGCACGGGCGGGGTCCCCGCCGGGGCCGGACGGTTCGGACGTCACCAACTCCTGATGCCCTGACGGAAGTTGCCTCTAACCTTGCCGGCACGCCCCTCCCCAGCCGCCTGCCGTATGGGGGTCGGTGGGCCGGCTCTAGGCCTCCTTGTGGCCGAGCCGGATGTCGACGCCCTCCTGGCTGCCGTTCAGCGTGACCTGGGTGGCCACCGGCGGGTAGCCGCTGGCGATCACGGTGTACTGCTCGCTGGAGAGATCGGTGAAGGCGTAGCTGCCATCGACGCTCGTGGTGCGGGTCCCCACGACATTGCCGGCGGCGTCGATCAGGGAGACCCGGGCGTCGTCCAGCGCCCGCCCGTCCGGGGTGCGCACCGTGCCCCGCAGGGTCGCGGCCACGACGAGCCGGATGTCGCAGCGGGCGGTGTCGGCGGTGACCGTGGCCGGGACGGCGGCCGGGCGATGGCCGGGGGCGCTGACGCTGAGCGTGTAGTCGCCGGGGAGCAGGTCGCCGATGCCGTAAGCGCCGTCCGTGGCGGTGGTGGTGGAGGCCGTCACATCACCGCGCTGGTCGGTGACCACCACCAGCGCGCCGGGCAGGACCTCGCCGTCGCCGCCGTAGACCGTGCCGGTCAGGCCGCCCGGGCTGGGCAGGATCACGAAGTCGTGGGAGACCGGTTGGCCGTTCAGGGTCAGCGTGACGACCTGCGGCTGGTAGCCGGGTGCCGAGCCGATGAGGACGAGGCTGCCGCGCTCGGCGGTGTCCACCGCGTAGCTGCCGTCCTCGCGGGAGACGGCGCGGGCCAGTTGGCGGCCCGACGCGTCCAGGAGGGTGATCGCGGTGCGGGCAACGGGGACGCCCGTGCCGTTGCGCACCTGCCCGCGGATGACGGCCGCGTCCGTACGGGCCGCGGTCACCGCCACAGCACCGTCCGGGTCAGGGGCCTCGACCTGCGTCTCGGCCTGTTCCGCGGGCTCGCTCGCCTTCCTCTTCGCGCGGAACAGCAGGGCCGTGACGACCGCGGCGAAGGCGAAGAACCCGGCCGACCACCAGTAGGCGACGGAGTAGCTGTGCAGGGCCGCGTTCGCCTTGACCAGGGGGTCGGACAGATGGTCCTTGGCGTAGTCGGTGGCGGCGGTCGCGGCCAGCGTGTTCAGCAGTGCCGTACTGATCGAACCGCCCACCTGCTGGGTGGTGTTGAGCGCCGCCGAGGCCACGCCCTGGTCGCTCGCCTGGACGCCGAGGGTGGCGTAGCTCATCGCCGCGGGCATCGACATGCCGAGCCCGGCGCCCAACAGCAGCAGCGGGCCCAGCACATGCGCCGCGTAGCTGCTGTCCAGGTCGAGGCGGGTCAGCCAGATCATGCCGCCGAGAGCGAGCAGCATGCCGGTGGGCACGACGATCTTGGGGCCGATCTTCGGCACCAGCCAGTTGGTGGAGATCTGCGCCAGCACCATCAGCGCGCCCACCATCGGCAGGAAGGCCACACCGTTCTTTACCGGCGAGTAACCGAGCGTCGACTGCAGGTAGTAGGTGAGGAAGAGGAAGACGCCGAACATCCCCGCGGAGGAGATGAGGATGGTCGACAGGGCGGCGGCGCGGTCGCGGTCGGCCAGGACGCGCAGGGGCAGCACAGGGTGCTCGGCACGGGTCTGCCAGAGGAAGAACGCCACCAGCAGGACGGCACCTGCGGCCAGGAAGCCCCAGGTCATCCAGTTGCCCCAGTCGTGCGTCTCCGCGTTGGCGAAGCCGTAGACGATGCCGAACAGGCCGCCGGAGACCAGCACGACACCGAGGATGTCCAGCTTCGGACGCTCGGCCGGGATCGAGCGTCCGATGAGGACGATCGCACCGATCAGCGCCGGAACCGCGATGGCGTCGTTGACGTACAGCGTCCAGCGCCAGTCCAGGTACTCGGTGAGCAGACCGCCGAGGACCAGGCCGACGGCCGCGCCGGAGCCGGCGATGGCGCCGAATATGCCGAACGCCCTGGCGCGTTCCTTGGGTTCGGTGAAGGTCGTGGTCAGCAGGGAGAGCGCGGCCGGCGCGAGCAGCGCGCCGAACAGACCCTGCACCGCGCGCGCGACGACCAGCATGGTGAAGCCATTGGCCGCACCGCCGACCGCGGAGGCGGCGGCGAAGCCGACGATGCCCACGATGAAGGTGGTCTTGCGGCCGAAGAGGTCGGCGAGCCGGCCGCCGAGCAGCAGCAGACTGCCGAAGGCCAGGGAGTAGGCGGTGACGATCCACTGCCGGCCGTTGTTGTCGAAGCCCAGGTCCTGCTGGGCGGACGGCAGCGCGATGTTCACGATGGTGGCGTCGAGGACGACCATGAGCTGGGCGAGGCCGATCACGGCCAGCGCCCACCAGCGGTGCTTCGACGGGGCCTGGGTGGGGCCGGGCGGCCCGGCCTGGACGGTGGTGGCAGCGGCGGCCGGGATGACTTCCACGATGGTGCTCCCCACATCGGTCCGAAACCGTTTCGTACACCAACCTAGGCGCACAAGGCAGCGAAACGCAAACGTTTCGAAGCGCTGCCGCCGGGGCGTACGAAAGATTCACAAGCGGCGGTGGCTCACCGCTCGTACAGAGCCTCGACCTCCGCAGAGAAGTCCCGCATCACGGCCTCCCGCCGCAGCTTCATCGAGGGGGTCAGATGGCCCTCCTCCTCCGTGAAGTCCCGGGGGACGATGACGAAGCGGCGGATGGACTCCGGGCGGGAGACCAGTTTGTTCGCCTCGTCGACCGCGCGTTGCAGAATCGCCTTCAACTCCTCGTCGTCGACGAGGAGTTCCGCCGGGACCGGGTGTCGTCCGTTCATCCGGCGCCAGTGGCTGACGCCCTCCATGTCGAGGGTGATGAGTGCGGCGATGTAGGGGCGGCGGTCTCCCACGACCATGCACTGGGAGATCAGGGGGTGCGAGCGCAGCCAGTTCTCCAGGGGTGCCGGCGCCGTGTTCTTGCCGCCCGCCGTGATCAGGATCTCCTTCTTGCGGCCGGTGATCGTGAGGTAGCCCTCGTCGTCGAGGCGGCCGATGTCACCCGTCGGGAACCAGCCGTCCGTCGAGGAGGGGATCACTCCCCCGCCGTGCGGGTCCCAGTAGCCGCGGAAGACCTGGCCGCCCTGGAGGAGGATCTCGCCGTCCGCCGCGATACGGACCTTCGTGCCGGGCATGGGCCAGCCCACCGTGCCCAGGCGGGGCTTGAGGGGCGGGGTGACCGTGGCGGCGCCGGTGGACTCGGTGAGGCCGTAGCCCTCGTAGATCTCCATGCCGGCGCCCGCGTAGAAGGCGGCCAGACGGCGGCCGAGCGGGGAGCCGCCGGAGATGATGTGGCGGATGCGGCCGCCCATGGCGTTGCGGATGCGCCGGTAGACGAGCGGGTCGTAGAAGGCGCGGGACGCCTTCAGGGAGGCGCCCGGACCGGAGCCGGTGCCGGCGTGCCGGGCCTCCATCGCCTCGCCGTAGCGGACGGCCACGCTCGCCGCCCGGTCGAAGGCGGAGACCCGGCCGCCGACCTCCGCCTTGGCGCGGGCGTTGTTGTAGACCTTCTCCAGCATGTACGGGATGCAGAGCAGAAAGGTCGGCCGGAAGGTGCCCAGGTCGGCCAGGAGGTCGTCCGCCTGGAGGCTCGCGGCGTGGCCCAGGCGGACCCGGGCGCGGATACAGGCGATCGCCACCATGCGGCCGAAGACGTGCGACATGGGCAGGAAGAGCAGCGTGGCCGGGTCTTCCGACTTCGACTTGAAGATGGGGTAGAGGAGTTCGGTCGCGTTGTCGACCTCGGCGAGGAAGTTGCCGTGCGTGAGCACACAGCCCTTGGGGCGGCCGGTGGTGCCCGAGGTGTAGATGACCGTGGCGAGCGTGTCGGGGACCAACATGCCGCGGCGTACGGCGACTTCCTGGTCGGGCACGGGCGCGCCGAGTTCGGCCAGCCGCTCCAGGTGCCCCTTCTCCACGATCCACATGTGCCGCAGGTCGGGAAGGCGGCTGAGCTCCGGGCCGAGGGCCGTCGCCTGCCCGGCGGTCTCCGTCACCAGCGCCACCGCGCCGGAGTCCTGGAGGATCCAACGCGTCTGGTAGACGGAGGAGGTCGGGTAGATGGGGACGGTGACGAGCCCCGCGGCCCAGGCGGCGAAGTCGAGGAGCGTCCACTCGTAGATCGTCCGCGCCATGATGGCGATACGGTCGCCGGCCACCAGCCCTTCCGAGATCAGCCCCTTGGCGAGGGCCAGGACCTGCTCCGCGAACTCCGCCGCGGTCACGTCCGCCCAGTCCCCGTCCTGGGTACGGCGGCTGAGGACGCGGGCGTCGGGTGCCGCCTCCGCGTTGTCGAACGGCAGGTCGGCGAGCGAGCCATGCGTGGGCGGCGGAACGAGCGGCGGGACCGACGCCTCACGCACTTCGCCGTCCAGCCGCCGTATCTCGGGCTCCACCAGCTGGGGGACGCCGTCGTAGTCGGACGCGGACGGGTAGGGCACGGGCACGGACATGGCAGCTCCTGGGGCGTGCAGCTCGGTACCGCTCTGCTGTTGTACGTACTGCGCGTACCGAGACGTTCACCAGCGGTGTGCGGCTTCGGGGTTACCGCGGGTTACGCGATAGTACGTGCCTGGCATGGGGAGTTGGTGCGGGCCCTCCGGGGGTTTTGGGGTGGGGTTGTGCCTTGGTTGGGCCGTTTGTTGTCTTCGGGCTCGTTGTGGCTGGTCGCGCCCACGCGGCGGAGCCGCATATCGATACAGCCCCGCGCCCCTAAAGGGGCGCTCCCGTGCCGCGAGCGTCGTAGAGCTGCTCGATTTGCTCGGCGAATTCCTCTGCGATCAGCTCCCTCTTCAGTTTCATCGACGGGGTCAAGTGGCCCGCCTCCTCCGTGAAGTCGACCGGGAGGACGGTGAAGCGGCGGATGGATTCCGGGCGCGAGACCAGTTTGTTGGCCTCGTTCACCGCGCGTTGCAGGACCTGTCGCAACTCGTCGTCGTCCAGGAGCAGTTGGGCCGGGACGGGGTGCTTGCCTCGCATGCGGCGCCAGTGGCTGACGCCCTCCATGTCCAGGGTGATCAGGGCGCCGACGTAGGGGCGGGCGTCGCCGACGACCATGACCTGGGAGATCAGGGGGTGGGCGCGCAGCCAGTTCTCCAGCGGGGCCGGGGCGACGCTCTTGCCGCCCGCGGTGATCAGCAACTCCTTCTTCCGGCCGGTGATGTAGAGGTAGCCCTCCTCGTCGAGCCGGCCGATGTCGCCGGTGGCCAGCCAGCCGTCGACGGTCGCCGGGACGACGCCGCCCGCGTTCGGGTCCCAGTAGCCGCGCAGCACATGGTCGCCGGCCAGCAGGATCTCGCCGTCGGCGGCGATACGGACCTTCGTGCCCGGTATGGGCCAGCCCACCGTGCCCAGCCGGGGCCTGAGCGGCGGGGTCACGGTGGACGCGCCCGTCACCTCCGTCAGGCCGTAGCCCTCGTAGATCTCTATGCCCGCCCCGGCGTAGAACGCGGCCAGCCGGCGGCCCAGCGGGGAGCCGCCGCAGATCATGTAGCGGACCCTGCCGCCCATGGCGCCCCGGATACGGCGGTAGACGAGCGGGTCGTAGAAGGCTCGGGCGGCCTTCAGCGCGGCGCTCGGGCCCGGCCCCGTGCCGGCCTGGCGGGCCTCCGTCGCCTCCCCGTACCGCCGGGCCACGCCCGCCGCGCGGTCGAAGGAGGTGGCCCGGCCGCCGGTCTCGGCCTTCGCGCGAGCCACGTTGAACACCTTCTCCAGCATGTACGGAATGGCGACGAGGCAGGTGGGGCGGAAGCTCGCCAGGTCGGGCAGGAGTTCGTCCGCCTTCAGGCTCGGCGCGTGGCCCAGCCGTACCCGGGCGCGGATGCAGGCGACCGCGACCATGCGGCCGAAGATGTGCGACATGGGGAGGAAGTGCAGGATGGAGGCCTCTTCGCTGGTCCGTGAGCGGAACACGGGGTAGAGGAGCTCGATGGCGTTGTCGACCTCGGCGAAGAAGTTGCCGTGGGTGATCGCACAGCCCTTGGGGCGGCCGGTGGTGCCCGAGGTGTAGACGACGGTGGCGAGCGTCTCGGGGCTCAACATCCCGCGCCGCACGTCCACTTCCTGGTCCGGCACCTGGCCGCCCTGTTCCGCCAGCCGCTCCACATGGCCCTTCTCGACGACCCACAGGTGCCGCAGGTCGGGCACGCGGTCGAGTTCCGGGCCGAGGGCCGCCGCCTGGGCGGCGGTCTCCGTGACGAGTGCGACCGCGCCGGAGTCCTGGAGGATCCACCGGGTCTGGAAGGCCGAGGAGGTGGGGTAGATCGGGACGGTGACCAGGCCCGCGGCCCAGGCGGCGAAGTCGAGGAGCGTCCACTCGTAGATCGTCCGCGCCATCACACCCAGCCGGTCCCCCGGCACCAGCCCCTCGGCGATCAGCCCTTTCGCCACCGCCAGCACCTGCTCGGCGAACTCGGCCGCCGTCACGTCCACCCAGCGGCCCGACTCGGCGCGGCGGCTGAGCACCTTGTCGTCGGGGGCGATGCGCGCGTTGTCGAAGGGCAGGTCGGCGAGCGAGCCGTAGGTCACCGGCGGGACGAAGGGCGGCACGGAGACCTCGCGCACCTCCCCGTCCAGCCGCCGGATCACGGGCTCCACGAGAACCGGCGTGCCGTCGTACGTCCTGGAGTGGACGGTGGCGGGCGTGGACGGCTGCGAGGTGGACACGGGCGACTCCAGACGTTCACCAGAGTTGCCCTGCGGGGGAGTTGCCGCAGGCTGGGGGGAGGTGATCGTACGGCGCGCCCGTGATGAGCCGGTGTGGGTTCCAAGGTGGTCCGGCGGCGGGGATGCGTCGGGGATGTGCAAGCTCGTCGCTTTTCTTGCCGATAAGGCCATGCCGGACGGTATGGTGAACGTTTTTCATCTTCTGACCCGCCCCCACCTGCCCTTACCTCGGGTAACCTGACTCTGGAGTAAGCACAGCGTCCGTGGGGAGTTTCGGTATGTCGATGTCCGTCGTCCTGCCCGGTGCCCCCGCTCTGGGGCCCCTGCTCGCCCGCGGTGCCCTGCTGTCCCCCTTCAAACGGCCGCGCCCGGACGCCGACTTCCCCCGCAGCCGGCTCGTCCTGCCCGGGCTGCGCATCGATCTCGCGCGGCTGGCGGCGTACGAGCGGGTGTGCGGCTTCGCGACCGGCGACGACGCGCTGCCGCCGACCTATCCGCATGTGCTGGGCTTCCCGCTGGCCATGCGGCTGATGAGCGACCGTGGCTTCCCGCTGCCGCTGCTCGGCCTGGTCCACACCTCGATCGAGATCACGCAGCGGCGCGCGCCCGCGGCGACCGGGGAGTACGAAATCGCCGTGTACGTCGGCGGGTTGGAGCCGCATCGACGCGGCACCGAGGCCTCGGTGATCACCGAGATGCGGGCCGACGGTGATGTCGTATGGGAGTCGCGGAGCACCTATCTGGCGCGGCACCGGACGCAGCATTCCGGTGAGCCGCCCAGGGACGACCGGGAACAGCTGCCCGCCGTGGCCGAGTGGCGGCTGGCCGCCGACGTCGGGCGGCGGTACGGCGCCGCGTCCGGCGACCGCAACCCCATCCATCTGCACCCGCTCACCGCCCGCCTCTTCGGCTTTCCCCGCGCCATCGCGCACGGCATGTGGACGGTGGCCCGCTGCCTCGCCGCGCACGGCGTGCCCGAACGGGCCCGGGTGGAGGCCCGGTTCAGGGCGCCGGTGCTGCTGCCGGGGACGGTGACCTATGCGGCGGACGGCGAGCGGTTCGAGCTGCGCGGGAGCGGGGGCCGCGTCCATGTGAGCGGGAGCGTCAGCGGCCTCGGGGCGGCCGGCGGCACGTCATGACTCGGGGGTGGGCGGCGGCGACCAGGGCCGTCCGTCCATGAGGTTGCCCAGGCCCGCCCAGGCGAAGTTCATCAGGGTGGCCGCCGCTTGGCGGGCCGTGGTGCCGGGGGTGGCGTTGGCCCAGGCGGCGAGGGCTTCGGCGGCTCCGACCAGGGCCTCGGCGAGTCCCGCGACCTCCCGCTCGGGGAGGTTCGGGTTGCGGTGGGCCTCCCTGGCCGCGACGACGATGAGCTGCGTCACGAACGCGACGATCTCCTCGCGCATCGCCGTGACCTCGGCGGCGAAGGGCTCGCGGGTACGTGCCTGCAGATGCAGCACGGCCCAGCCGTCCGGGTTCTGCGCGGTGTGCGTGAAGAACGCCCGCAGCCCCTCCCAGAGCTGGCGGTCGGCGGGCAGCTCGGGCATGACCCCGGCCCGGACGGCCTCGACGAGCGCCGTCGCCTCCCGGCGGATGCAGGCCGTGAACAGGTCTTCCTTCGAGTTGAGGTACAGGTACACCAACGGCTTGGACACGCCTGCCAGTTCGGCGATCTCGTCCATCGACGCGGCCATGTACCCACGCTGCCCGAAGGTCCGCACGGCGGCGTCCATCATCTGCTGCTCACGGACCGCCCGCGGCATCCGCTTGGTCTTCACGGCACCCATGGGGCAAGGGTAATTGGGAGCGGGCGCCCGCAACCCCGCTAGGAAGCCTGGGGTGCCTGGCCCTGCGCGCGGCTCGCGTCGTCCGCCTCGTCCTCCTGGGCGGCGTTCGCCGCGAAGCCGGCCTTCATCCGGTCGACCCGCTCGACGACCTTCACGGAGGCGCGGTCGCGCTCCTTGCGCAGGACGACGAAGCTGATGGGGGCGGAGATCACCAGCGACAGCAGAACGAGCCACATGAAGTTGGAGGCGCCGTAGCCGCGCGGGACGATGCCGGAGTAGACGAGGCCCCAGACGACCACGAAGCAGCCCGCGAAGATCCCGAGGCGCATCAGCGTGTAGCGGAGCATCTCAATCCACTCTTCCGTCAACGGTACGAACATTCCCAAAGGGCACCGTCCAGTGAAGCACGCCCGGGACCCGATCTTGCAGGGGGGTGCGCGGGGTCTCAGCCCAGCGGCAGCAGCATGAAGACGTCGTCGCGGTAGTCGTCCGGGGCGACGCGGATGGCGCCGGGGACCCGGCCGACCTCCTTGTAGCCGCAGGAGCCGTAGAACCGCTCCAGGCCGTTCCCGCCGCGGCAGGTGAGCCGGATGGCGTCGATGCCGTCGAAGCCGCGGGCCGCGTCCTCGGCGGCGGCGAGGAGGTCCCGGCCGTATCCCCTGCCCTGGTGGCGGGGGTGCACCATCACCGTGTACAGCCACACCCAGTGCTGCATCAGCCGGTGGGTGTTGAAGCTGAAGAAGGCGGTCGCCGCGACCGCGCCGGACTCGTCCAGGCCCACCAGCAGCCGGCTCCGCCCCTCCGCCATGGCGACGAAGTGCTTCACCAGCTCCGGCCGTATGTCCTCGGCCGTGACCGGCGGTACGAAGCCGACCGAGCCGCCCGCGTTCGAGACGTCTGCCCACAGGTCGAGGATCCCGTCGCGCAGGACGGGAGTGACGGCGGGGTCGAGAGTGAAGGTAAGGGACACCGGGCAATGGTACGCATTACGACAGTGCCCGCGCCGCCACCTCCAGGTCCGAGACGAGACCGCGGTAGGCCGCCTCCCTGTCGTCCGCCCGCAGCACGGCCGAGGGGTGCACGGTCGGCACGAGTCGCTCCCGTCTGCCGTGGATCTCCTCCTCCAGGACCGTCCCGCGCACCTGCGTGACCCGGAACGAGGAGCCCAGCAGTGCCTTCCCCGCGGTCGCCCCCAGCACCACGATCAGCTCGGGTTCGACCACGGCCAGCTCGGCGGCCAGCCACGGCCCGCACGCCGTCATCTCCCGCAGGCTGGGCGCCTTGTGGATACGGCGCTTGCGGGGCTCGGCCTGGGTGAACTTGAAGTGCTTGACGGCGTTGGTGACGTACGCGTCCGCGGGGTCCAGGCCGGCCTCGGCGAGAGCCCGGTCGAGCAGCTTGCCCGCGGGGCCGACGAAGGGCTTGCCCTGGCGGTCCTCCTGGTCGCCGGGCTGCTCCCCGACGAGCATCACGCGCGCGTGCGCGTTCCCCGCCCCGAAGACGGTCTGCGTGGCGTCCCTGTGCAGGGGGCAGCCCCTGCACTCTGCCGCCGCCTTGCGCAGGGCGGGGAGGCCGCCGCGCTCAGGCAGGAAGGGTTCGGCGGTATAGGCATCCTCGGGTGCCGTCGTAACCATGCGCCCCGGGTACCCCCTCAGGGGCGCGGGGCTGCATCAATTCGCGGCTCCGCCGCGCGGGCGCGACAAGCCCCCACTCAGCCGCAGCCAAGAGCGAACCGAAAAGCGTCACACCCGCATCGGCTGCGGCGACTCCCGACGAGCCGGGTCGGGCCCGTCGTACTCCCGAATGATCTCGTAGCGAGTGTTCCGCTCCACCGGCCGGAACCCGGCGTCCCGGATCAGATCCAGCAGATCCTCACGGGTCAGCTTGTTCGGCGTGCCGTAGTTGTCGGCGTCATGTGTGATCTTGTACTCGACGACCGACCCGTCCATGTCATCCGCACCGTGCTGCAGCGCGAGCTGCGCGGTCTGGACGCCGTGCATGACCCAGAAGACCTTGACGTGCGGGACGTTGTCGAACAGCAGCCGGGAGACCGCGAAGGTCTTCAGCGCCTCCGCGCCGGTCGCCATCTGCGTCCGGGCCTGGAGCCGGTTGCGGACCTTCCCGTCCTTCATGTCGACGAAGTCGTGCTGGTAGCGCAGCGGGATGAAGACCTGGAAGCCGCCGGTCTCGTCCTGGAGCTCACGCAGGCGCAGCACGTGGTCGACGCGGTGCCGCGGCTCCTCGATGTGGCCGTACAGCATGGTGCACGGGGTCTTCAGACCCTTCTCGTGCGCCAGGCGGTGGATGCGCGACCAGTCCTCCCAGTGGGTGCGGTGGTCGACGATGTGCTGGCGGACCTCCCAGTCGAAGATCTCGGCGCCGCCGCCGGTGAGGGACTCCAGGCCCGCGTCGATCAGCTCGTCCAGGATCTCGCTCGCGCTCAGCCCGGAGATCGTCTCGAAGTGGTGGATCTCCGTGGCCGTGAAGGCCTTCAGCGAGACGTTCGGCAGGGCGGCCTTGAGCTCACGCAGCGAACGCGGGTAGTAGCGCCACGGCAGGTTCGGGTGCAGGCCGTTGACGATGTGCAGCTCGGTGAGGTTCTCGCCCTCCATCGCCTTGGCGAGCTTCACCGCCTCCTCGATGCGCATCGTGTACGCGTCCTTCTCGCCCGGCTTGCGCTGGAAGGAGCAGTAGGCGCAGGAGGCGGTGCAGACGTTGGTCATGTTGAGGTGCCGGTTGACGTTGAAATGCACCACGTCACCGTTCTTGCGCGTGCGCACCTCGTGGGCGAGGCCGCCGAGCCACGCCAGGTCGTCCGACTCGTACAGCGCGATGCCGTCCTCGCGGGTCAGCCGTTCACCGGCCCTGACCTTCTCCTCCAGCTCGCGCTTGAGCCCGACGTCCATACCCTCAACCTCTTTCTACGACAGCTCGACAACCGTACTCCCCCACCCTCCGGGCGGGAGGTGCCCCCGAACGGCGCTCCGCGCCCAGGGACTCAGACCTCTTCGGGCAGCTCTCCGACCCGGTTCTCCCACTTCGTGGAGAGCACGATCGTGGTGCGGGTGCGGGAGACACCCTTGGTGCCGCTGAGCCGCCGGATGATCTTCTCCAGGCCGTCCACGTCGTTCGCCCGCACCTTGAGCATGTAGGAGTCGTCACCGGCGATGAACCAGCAGTCCTCGATCTCGCTGAGCTCCTTCATCCGCTGGGCCACGTCCTCGTGGTCGGCGGCGTCGGACAGCGAGATGCCGATGAGGGCGGTGACGCCGAGGCCCAGCGAGGCGGCGTCGACGGTGGCGCGGTAGCCGGTGATGACACCGGCCGCCTCCAGCCGGTTGATGCGGTCGGTGACGCTGGGTCCCGACAGGCCGACGAGGCGCCCCAGCTCCGCGTACGAGGCCCGGCCGTTCTCCCTCAGGGCCTGGATGAGCTGCCTGTCCACCGCGTCCATGCGATTCGATGCCTTCCGCTGAAGATTCCCGAGTAGATGAGAGGTACTGCGGCGTGCCCTACCGGCCGGCGCTCCCGCCGCCCAGTTCGCCCGCCCAGCGCCGGTACAGACCGTGCTCGACGCCCGCCGCGTCCAGCACCCGCCCGGCGACGAAGTCCACCAGGTCCTGGATGTGGGTGGCACCCGCGTAGAAGGCGGGCGAGGCGGGCACCACGGTCGCGCCCGCGTCGTCGAGCGCCACCAGGTGCCGCAGGGTCTGACCGTTCAAGGGGGTCTCCCGTACGGTCACGACCAGCGGCCGGCGTTCCTTGAGCGTGACGCTCGCCGCGCGCTGGAGCAGGTCCTTGGACAGCCCGAGGGCGACACCGGCCACACAGGCGGTGGAGGCGGGCACGATCAGCATGCCCTTGCTCGGGTACGAGCCCGAGGACGGCCCCGCGGCCAGGTCCCCGGCGGGCCAGTACCGCACCCCGTCGATGTCCGCGTCGTGGACCCCGGGCTTGCCGTCGGCTCCCCGGCCCAGCCATTCCCGCAGGTCGTCCCGCCAGTGTGCGTCGCGGAACGAGATCCCCGTCTCGTCCAGCAGCGTGAGCCGCGAGGCCCGGCTGACGACCAGGTCCACGCTCTCGCCGGCCTCCAGGAGTGCGCGCAGCACCGACGCGGCATAAGGCGTGCCGGAGGCCCCGGACACCCCTACGATCCAAGGTGTACGCGCCGTCTCTCCTGGCTTGGCTGGGTTCACAAGACCGAGCCTATCCGGCCTCGCAGCATGGGAACCGGTCGAGGGGGCTCGGGCGTTCTTCGGAGCGGGGACGAGTGAGTGGTGGGGGTTGCCATGTCGGACAGCGAGCTGGAGTGGTCGCGCACGGACCGGGCGAAGGCCGCGGCCAAGCTGATGGTGGGCTGGGTCGCGCTGCTGTGGCTGCTGGAAGTGGTCGACGTGATCAGCGGTCATGCGCTGGACGGCCTGGGCATCACGCCGCGCGAGCCCTCCGAGCTGCTGGATGTCGTACCTGCCGCCTTCATCCACTTCGGCTTCGCCCATGTGGCCGCCAACAGTGTGCCGCTGCTGGTCATGGGTTTCCTCGCGGCGCTGGGCGGGATACGCCGGTTCGCCGCGGTGTGCCTGGTCGTCATCGTGGCGGACGGTCTGGGTGTGTGGCTCGTGGCTCCTGCGCACACCAACACGGCGGGCGCCTCCGGCCTGATCTTCGGCCTCTTCGGCTTCCTGCTGGTCAGCGGCTTCGTGGAGCGGCGTCCGCTGGGCGTGCTGGTCGGGCTGCTGATCGGCGCGATATGGGGCGGCTCGATCCTGCTGGGCCTGTCCCCGCTGCAGACGGGCGTCAGCTGGCAGGGGCATCTGATCGGCCTGGCGGCGGGTGTGGGGGCGGCGTTCTGGTTCCGGCGGCGTCCCGTGGAGCCCCGCGCGATTCAGGGCTGAGGGCGGGCTTTCCGGTCGATCGGCAGGTGAGCGGTGGGAATCGTCAGCTTGCCGAGCGGGGAGTCGACGGTGAGGTCGGGGCCGTAGGGGATGGTGTCGCGGCCTCGGTAACCGTCGGGGCCGGGGTTCCACATCGTGACGGCGTGCCCCTTCAAAGGGTCGAGGATCAGGTAGTTGGCGATGCCTCGGGAGGCGTACCAGCGCGGCTTGATCTCGTAGTCGCGGCGGACACTTTCCGGCGACACCACTTCGGCCACGAACTCGATCAGGTCCGGGGAGTACGCTCCACGGTTCTCGTCCTCCGCCTCGGCCGGGATGACCGCGATGTCCGGGCAGAACTCGTTGGCGTCGTCAAAGGGGAACGCAACATCGCTCACCAACTCCCACACCGGCGCAAGCTGCGTTTCCAGATCCGCCGACACCCTCCGGATCGTCCTCCCGTGGAACGGCCTGACCGGGTTCATCACGATGCTGCCCTCGACAATCTCCGTCAGATAGCCGGGGAACATGTCCTCCAGCTTGCTGAGCTGCGAGTGCAGGCGGTCAAGGTCCGAGATGACAGTCACGGTGGCCTCCTGAGGTCCTGCCCTCGATGGTAGGCCGCACCGTACTCACACGGTCAGACCTCGAACCAAGAGATCAAGCAGCGCACACACAAACAGGGCAATCCCGATGAACCCGTTGACGCTGAAGAACGCCCGGTTGAGGCGGGACAGGTCGTGCGGGCGGACGATGGAGTGCTCGTAGACGAACGCGCCCGCGACGATCATCAGGCCGACCCAGAAGAAGCCGCCCGCGTCGGTGACGACGGCGTACCAGACCAGGAGGGACATCGTCAGCAGGTGGCAGACGCGCGCACCCCAGATCGCCGCGGGGATGCCGAAGCGGGCCGGGACCGACATCACGCCGATCTCGCGGTCCGTCTCGACGTCCTGGCAGGCGTAGATCAGGTCGAAGCCGCCGATCCAGATGCCGACGGCCAGGCCCAGGATCGTGGCGTCCCAGGACCACTCGCCGCTGATCGCCAGCCAGCCGCCGACCGGGCCCATCGCCTGGGCGAGGCCGAGGATGGCCTGCGGGAAGTTCGTGAACCGCTTGCCGTACGGGTACACCACCATCGGGATCACCGCGATGGGGGCCAGGGCGAAGCAGAGCGGGTTGAGCAGGGCCGCCGATCCGAGGAAGACGACGACCGCGATCAGCGCTCCGGTCCAGGCGTGCTTCACCGACATCGCGCCGGTGACCAGCTCCCGCTGTGCCGTGCGCGGGTTCCTGGCGTCGATCTCGCGGTCGATGATCCGGTTCACCGCCATCGCGAAGGTGCGCAGGCCCACCATGCAGATGGTGACCAGGAGCAGCCGCCCCCAGTGGATGTTCCGGTCCCACTGGAACATCGCGGTGAGTGCGGCGATGTAGGCGAAGGGCAGGGCGAAGACCGAGTGCTCGATCATCACCAGGCGGAGGAACGCCTTGGTGCGTCCTGGCTGCGGGATCGCCGCGGAGGCGCTGCTCACAGGCCGTACTCCTTCCAGCGGCGGTCGACCTTCGCCGCCGTCTCCGGGTCGGACAGGACCATGTCGGGCCAGCCGCCGTCGCGCGTGTAGCCCTCCTCGGGCCACTTCTTCGTCGCGTCGATGCCTGCCTTGCCGCCCCAGAACTGCTGGTAGGAGGCGTGGTCGAGGTGGTCGACGGGGCCTTCGACGATGCTGAGGTCGCGGGCGTAGTCCGTGTTGCCGAGCGCGCGCCACGCGACCTCGTGGAGGTCGTGGACGTCGCAGTCGGAGTCCACGACCACGATCAGCTTCGTCAGGGACATCATGTGTGCCCCCCAGATCGCGTGCATCACCTTCTGGGCGTGCTTGGGGTACTTCTTGTCGATCGAGACGATCGCACAGTTGTGGAAGCCGCCCGCCTCCGGCAGGTGGTAGTCCACGATGTCCGGCACGATGATCTTCAGGAGGGGCAGGAAGAAGCGCTCGGTCGCACGACCCAGCGGTCCGTCCTCCGTCGGAGGCCGCCCTACGACGATCGACTGAAGCAGCGGCCGCTTCCGCATGGTCACGCAGTCGATCTTCAGCGCGGGGAAGGGCTCCTGCGGGGTGTAGAACCCGGTGTGGTCACCGAAGGGCCCCTCGGGGAGCATCTCGCCGGGCTCCAGCCAGCCCTCGATGACGACCTCGGCCTGCGCCGGCACCTGCAGCGGCACGGTCTTGCAGTCGACCATCTCGATCCGCTTCCCGGCGATGAACCCGGCGAAGAGGTACTCGTCGATGTCGCCGGGGAGCGGCGCGGTGGAGGCGTAGGTGACGGCGGGCGGGCAGCCGAAGGCGATCGCGACCGGCAGCCGTTCGCCCCGCCGCGCCGCGACCTGGTAGTGGTTGCGGCTGTCCTTGTGGATCTGCCAGTGCATGCCGATGGTGCGCCGGTCGTGGCGCTGCAACCGGTACAGGCCCAGGTTGCGGATGCCGCTCTCCGGGTCCTTGGTGTGGGTGAGCCCCAGGTTGAAGAAGGAGCCGCCGTCCTGCGGCCAGGTGAAGAGGGCCGGCAGCTGGTCCAGGTCCACGTCGTCGCCGGTGAGGACGACCTCCTGGACGGGGGCTTCCTTCACCTTCTTCGGCGGGACGTGCGTCATCGCGCCGAGTTTCCCGAAGGCCTCGCGGACGCCGACGAAGCCGTGCGGCAGCTCGGGGCGGAGCAGTCCGCCGATCTTCTCGCTGATCTCGCCGTACGACTTCAGCCCGAGGGCCTTGAGCAGCCGTCGGTCGGTGCCGAAGACGTTCATCGCGAGGGGCATGGCGGAGCCCTTCACGTTCTCGAACAGCAGCGCCGGGCCCCCCGACTTCTGCACCCGGTCGACGATCTCCCCGACCTCCAGATACGGGTCCACCTCGGCCTTGATGCGCTTGAGGTCACCCTCGCGTTCCAGTGCCCTGAGCAGGGAGCGAAGATCGTCGTAAGCCATGCGTCCCAGTATCGCCGAGCCCCGCGAACCCCCGACGCCCGCCCCGCCCGCAGGGACTCAGCCGCCGGCCCGGTCCAGGTCGGCCACGGGCTTCGGCCAGTCGCGGGCGGCGGCGCAGTGCCGCTCGTCCGAGGAACCGTGGTCGCCGCCGTACACGCCGTCCCGGTCGGCGAAGGCCGGGCCGGCACAGTCGAATCTCTCTTCGACGGCTGCCGGATGCATGGCCTCTCCCCCGTTTCGGCACACTGGCGGGCGCCATTTCCCCACCCGCTACCCTGACCCCGTCACCGGGGCGGTCGAGCGCCTCGTCACCGGAAGTTCACGATGGGGGTTCGCACCACCATGATCAGATATGTGCCGTTTCTGCTGGTCCTGGCGCTGTGGATCTATGCCTTCATCGACTGTCTGAACACCCCTGAGGAGCAGGTGCGCGGGCTGCCCAAGGTGGTCTGGGTGATCATCATCCTGCTGTTCGGGGAGGTGCTGGTCGGGCCGATCGCCTGGCTGGTCGCGGGCAAGTACCGCGGACCGGTCCCGGCGGGCGGGTCCACGCCCGCCGAGTGGCACCGCAACCACCGCGCCCAGTTCGTCGCGCCCGACGACAACCCCGAGTTCCTGAAGTCCCTCAAAGAGGAGACCAAGAAGGACGAGGCCCTGCTCAAGGACTGGGAGGCCGATCTGCGGCGCCGCGAGGAGGAGCTGCGGCGGCGGGAGCGCGGCGAGGACCCCAGGGCGGACTGATGGAGCTGCGGCTGCTCGTCACCTTCGAGAAGGTCGCCACCGTGCTGAGCTTCACGCAGGCCGCGGCCGAGCTGAAGTACGCGCAGTCCAGCGTGACCAGCCAGGTAAGGGCCCTGGAGTCGTCCCTGGGTGCCGAGCTGTTCGACCGGCTCGGCAGCAGGATCCGGCTCACGGAGGCGGGTGAGCGGCTGCTCCCCTACGCCCGGCAGATCATCGAGCTCACCGAGGAGGCGCGGGCGGCGGTCGCCGGTACCGAGGAGCCCGCCGGTTCACTGGTGGTCGGGACGATGGAGTCGCTGACCTCGTACCGGCTGCCGCCGCTGCTGGAGTTCTTCCACCACCGCTACCCCCGGGTGCGGCTCTCCCTGCGCACCACCATCGGCGACGAGACCCGGCAGGCGCTGCGGCAGGGCACGTACGATCTCGGCTTCCTGATGGAGGAGGCGACCGAGCACCCGGGGCTTGAGAGCGTGGTCCTGTGCGAGGAGCCGCTCGCGCTGGTCGCCGCGCCCCGACACGCGCTCGCCGGCCGGGAGTTCGGCACCACCGATCTCGTACGGCAGTCCCTCCTCGCCACCGAACCGGGCTGCGCCTACCGGGACCTGTTCGAGCGGGAACTCAAGTCCGCCGGTGAACCGGTCGAGTTCATGGAGTTCGGGACGATCGAGGCCACCAAACGTGCGGCGGCGGCCGGCCTCGGGGTCTCGTTGCTGCCCGAGGTGACGGTCGCCGCAGAACTCGATCAGGGGTCTCTCGTACGGCTGTCGTGGCAGCCGCCGTTCACGCTTCGGACGCAACTGGCGTGGCGGGCCGGGAAGCGGCTTCCGGCACACGTACGGCTGTTTCTCGAGCAGGCGCGGAAGCTCGTGGCCGAGCAAGCGTGACCTTCAGGCTGGCCAGCACGATCAGCGGGACGCCCAGTGCCTGGACGAGGCCGATGTGGTGGCCGTACACCGCCCAGTCCATGACCATCGCGACCGCCGGGTAGACGAAGGCGAGGACGGCGATCTTCGAGGTCGGCAGCTTGGCGTAGGCGGCGTACATGAGGACGTACATCACGCCGGTGTGGAGGAAGCCGAGGCCGACCAGCCAGCCCCAGTCCCAGCCGGTGCCGGCCATCGCGCCGAAGTCGGCGAAGGGGAGCAGCAGCGGGATCCCGACGAGGACCTGGACCAGGGCGATGAGGTGCGGGCGGACGCCGGTGATGCGCTTGGTGACCAGGGTGGACAGGCCGTAGAGAAGCGCGGCGATAAGGGCCTGGCCGACGCCCTTGAGGTAGGTGCCGCCGCTGGTGAAGTCGGCCGGTGTGACGCCCGAGACCAGGATCAGGCCCGCGAAGGCCAGTGCGATCCAGCCCACCTTGGCGGCGGTGAGGCGCTCGCGGAAGAGGAGGGCGCCGAGCAGGACCACGTAGAACGGCTGCGTGTGGTAGACGACCGTGGCGACCGAGATCGACGTGTTCCGGTACGACTCGAAGAGGAACACCCAGTTGAAGACGATGAACACGCCGCCCAGGACGGCGAGTCCGAAGGTGCGCGGAGTGAAGCCGTGGTCGCGGAGCCAGCCACGGGCGAGGACGTAGGAGCCGAGCGCGAGGGCTCCGAAGACGACCCGGAAGAAGACGACATTGAAAGGCGAGGCGCCCGACTCGACGACGAAGACGCCGAGGGTGCCGGACAGCACCATCGCGGTCATCAGCTGGGCGACGCCCCTGCTCTCTGCGGACTTGCTCTGCGTGGTCATGTCCTGGACGCTACGAGCGGGCGGCGGTGCGGGTCCACGCGCCAGTGGGGCGTCCTGCCGATGGGGTCATCGGTGGCGCCGATGCCTACAGGTTGTACGCCGCAGGGCCCACCGAAGCGGACAGTGCGCCCCTGTGCCCGGACCGGTCGGAACCGGACACTTACCTCGCATGACGACTGCTCCCGCCGACTCCTCCAACGCCCTCGCCCCCGCATACGGTGACAAGGTCATCGCCGTCGAGACGGCGGGATCCGAGCCCATCCCCGACGCCGAACGCCATGGCTCGCCGCTTCAGCTGCTGTGGACCTGGGCGTCCCCGAACATCGAGTTCGCGACCGTCTTCATCGGTGTGATCTCGGTGCTGTTCTTCGGCCTGAGCTTCTGGCAGGCCACGGCCGCCATCGTGCTCGGCACCGCGCTCGGCGCCATCACGCAGGGCGTGCTGTCCCTGGACGGGCCGCGGTTCGGTGTGCCGCAGATGGTGATCGGCCGCTTCTCCTTCGGCCGTCTGGGCAACATCCTGCCGGCCGCGGCCAACGGTCTGGTGGCGGGCGTGGGCTGGTTCGCGGTGAACAGCGTGAGCGCGGCCTTCGCCCTGAACACGCTGACGGGCCTGCGCCCGCTGCCCTCGCTCCTCCTGGTGGTCGTGGCCGAGATCCTGATCGGCTTCATCGGCCACAACTTCGTGCACACCTTCGAGCGGTACGCCTTCCCTGCCCTCGCGGTGATCTTCCTGCTGGCGGGCGTGTGGACGTTCAAGGACGCGGACCTCGGCGGCGGCGGCACCGGCGGCGGCATCGGCGGCTTCCTGCTCGCCTTCAGCGCGGCCTGGGGCTACGCGGCCGGCTGGAACCCGTACGCCACGGACTACTCCCGCTATCTGCCGCGCACAGCGAACCGGTTCAGGACGGTCCTCTACCCCGCGGTCGGCCTGTTCGTGTCGGTCGCCCTCGTGGCGATCATCGGGGCGGCCTCGGCGACCATCGTGGCCCCGAAGGACGCCACCCCGACGGCGGCCTTCACCGGTCATCTCCCCGGCTGGCTGGGCGACCTGGTGCTCCTCGCCATCATCCTCGGCGGCATCTCCGCGAACGCCCTCAACATCTACTCGGGCGCGATCTCCATCGCCTCCTTCGGTCTGAAGCTGCCCACCTGGCTGAGCCGCAGCGTGCTGGTCGTGGTGTCGGGTGTCGCCGGTACGGCGGCCGCGTGGGCGTCACTGTCCGACGCGGGGTCGGCGTACGAGGCGTTCCTGCTCGTCATCGCGTACTGGGTGGCGCCGTGGCTCGGGGTCGTCCTGGTGGAGCGGTGGCTGCAGGGCCGCACGGCCACGGACGAGGAGCTGGCCGCCCGACTGAGCGACCGCTCCTTCACCAACCGGCCGGGCCTGGCAGCCCTGTTGGTCGGCATCGCGGTGTCCGTCCCGCTCTTCTCCAACCAGGAGGACTACGTCGGTTACGTACCGAAGCACTGGCCGTCCTTCGGCGACATCACTCCGGTGGTCGGGTTCGTGGTGAGCGCGGGGCTGTACGCGGTGCTGCGCCGGGCGAAGGCTCAGCTCCCGTCCACCGGTTCCGCCTGATCCGCGTGCTCGACCCTGATGTACCGGCCGTTGTGCGCGCCGTAGGCCTTCTTGAGGATCGGTTCCGCCTTGTCGGGGTCGTCGACCCCGATGAGGACGAAGCCCCGTTCGTCCGCGGATACTTCGCGCATCCGGAAGGTGCCGTCCCAGCGATGCATGTCGTCGCCGATCCGGTCGGAAAGGGCGTGCAGGGTCCTTCCGCCGACGTCGGTGTCGTGCAGCCGCACGGTCACGCCCCGCACGGCCGTCCCGCAGATCGCGTCGTCCAAGGCGGCTGAGGGCATGCGCCAGACGTCGACCGACCGGTGATCCTCGTCGACGGAGAGGCCCGTGTAGAGGTCGGGGTACTTCTTCCGCGCCAGTTCGTCGACGTGTACGACCACACGCGTCAGCGGGGTGCCGTCGTCGCGGTCGGGGAGGCTGCTGACGGGGCGGGTGCCGGCACAAGTGCGGTCCGCGACCGCGGACTTGATCCGGTCGGGATCCGCTCTGAGGCCTCCGTCGGTGTGGCCGGCCCCCATGGCCTGGACGTACAGGCTCGCGGCCACCACCAGCGCGACGCTCGCTCCGGCCGATGCGACCCAGGTGCGGTTGCTGCCCATCTCGCCCTCCATCCCCCTGCGTTGGCGTCAGCACTGTGACGCGGGAGGGGGCGCAGAGGTTCAGACCGTCGGTTCGTCGCGCAGGACGAGGTCCAGCAGACCCGGGAAGCGGGCCTCGAACTCCGCCCGCCGCAGACGGTTGACCCGCCGGGGCCCCTCGTCGCGCTGCTCGACCAGGCCCGCACCCCGCAGCACCGTGAAGTGATGGCTGAGCGCCGCCTTGCCGACCGGCACGTCGAAGCTGCCGCAGCTGCGCGACCACTCCGCCGAGCCCGCCAGCTCCCTGACGAGGCTGATGCGTACGGGATCGGCGAGCGCGGCGAGGGCGGTCTGCACCGACACGTCGTCCGGGTGGGTGTGCTCGGGGGCGGCCCGATGACTGGTGCGCTGCGCCACGCGGGTCTCCTTCACGCCTGGCCGAGATTCACGTCTTGCCGACTGTTCGATGAAAATCATACACTCGCCACTGTTCGCTTTTCATTGAACAGTCCATGGAGCGGTCGTGGACTGAACAGTCATGGGTGGTGTGGCATGCGTGCGGTCGAGTTCCAGGAGTACGGCGGACCCGAGGTCCTGAAGGTCGTGGAGACGGAGGTCCCCGAGCCCGGTCCGGGCCAGGTGAGCCTCGACGTGGCCTACACCGGGGTGAACTTCGCCGATCTCAAGGCGCGCGGCGAGGGCTACCGGGTGCCGCAGCTGCCCTTCGTGCCCGGCCTGGAGGCGTCGGGGCGCATCCGGGCGCTCGGCGAGGGGGTCACGGGGCTGTCCGTCGGCCAGGAGGTGACGGCACTGACGGAGGGCGGCGCCTACGCGGACGTGGTACTGGCGAACGCCGCGACCGTCTTCCCGGTCCCGGCCGGCATCGACCTGCGTACGGCGGCGACCCTGCCGACCGTGCTGCCGACGGCATACGCCCTGGTGCACGCGGTGGGCCGGCTGCAGCCGGGCGAGACGGTGCTCGTGCAGGGCGCGGCGGGCGGCGTCGGCACGGTGGCCGGACAGCTGGCCGAGGCGGCCGGGGCGGGGGCGGTGTACGGGGTGGTGTCGGGCGCGGCCAAGGCGGCCTACGCGCGCGAGTACGGCTACGACGAGGTGTTCGTCGGCGAGTTCACCGAGGCGGTGCGGGAGGCGACCGGCGGCCGGGGCGTCGACCTCGCGCTCGATCCGGTCGGCGGCGAGACGTTCCGGGGCAGTCTGGCCTCGCTCGCGACCTTCGGGCGCCTGGTCTCCTTCGGCAACGCGAGCTCGGCGCCGGCGTGGAACGTCGGCCAGCCGGAGCTCTATCCGTCCGGGGTGTCGGTGGGCGGCTTCTCGATCCTCACGCTGGCGAAGACGGCCCCCGGCGAGCTGCGCTCCCTCGCCGAGCGGGCCTTCGCGAAGGCGGTGGACGGCACGGTGTCGCTGCCGGTCACGGCAGAGTTCGGGCTGGAGGAGGCGGCCGAGGCGCACCGGCTGATGGGGACGCGGACCAGCACCGGGAAGCTGCTGCTGCGGGTGAGCGGCTGAGGGCGGCGCGCAGGCTGGACAATTCGCGGCAGATTTTGACACGGTGGGCCGCACCGACCCGTATTCGAACATGCGGTCGACGACTCGCCGACTCCGGACAACCGGGAGGCCCGCCATGTCACTTGCCTTCTACGCCACGCACAGCACCTTCTCCGACCCCGGCGAACTGGCCGACCGGTACGCCGACTTACCGCGCGATGCGGCCGGACTCGCCCGCACCTCCCGCGACTTGCTCGTCCACCGCCTGGAGGGCGACCTGTTCGGTCACACCCACCCGGACGACCGCCTGCACAACGACGCCGAGACCCGCTACATCGACGACATCCTGCGGATCCTGGTGGCCCGGAACGACGCCCCGCTGCACCTGCGGCGCGAGGTCGGCGACCGTTTCGTCGGGACCTGCCGGGACTTCTCGCTGCTGCACTGCTCGTTCCTGCGGCAGGCGGGCATCCCGGCACGTATCCGGTCCGGCTTCGCCGACTACTTCGGCTCCGACGGCTTCCACTGCGACCACGTGGTCACCGAGTACTGGGACGAGGAGCGGGGCTGGCTGTTCGCGGACGCCCAGCTCGCCGACCCCGGCATCACCGCCCACTGGAACGCGGACTTCGACCCGATGGACGTCCCGCGCGACCGCTTCCTGGTCGCGGGCAAGGCGTGGCGGGCCATCCGCGAGGGCGGAGCCGACCCGAGGACGTTCGGGCTGCATCCGCCGGAGCAAGGGCCGTTCTGGGGCGAGCGGTTCGTGGCCGGCAACATCCGCCTCGACCTCGCGGCCCTGAACAAGGTGGAGACGCTGTTGTGGGACGAGTGGGGATTGGACGAGGGGAAGCCCGGCACCCCCCTGTCGGCAGCGGCCCGCGAGCTCTACGACCGCGCGGCCCTGGTAGCGGGCGACGAGGTCTCCTTCGAGGCGGCCCGCAAGCTGTTCACCGAGGACGACACATTGCGGACTCCGAAAACGGTGCTCTGCTCGGCTCCCTACAACGGCCCGAGCCGGGTCACCTTGCGTTAGGAGCAGCGCCCCGAAGGGGCGCGGGGCTGTATCGATGTGCGGCTCCGCCGCGGGGCGCGACCAGCCCCAACGGCGCCACACCCGACCGACGGCGGATCACGGCACCCCCAGCGGAGCGCCCCCGCACGACCCGGTACGCACACACCGCCGCCAGCAACTCCCCCAACAGATCCGGATCGTCGATCTCAAGCCCCAGCAGGGACTCGATCCGCTCCAGCCGCTGGTAGAGCGACTGGCGGCCGATGTGCAGCAGGGCCGCGGTACGGGTCGGGGAGCAGCCGTGCCGCAGATGGACCTCCAGGGTGCGGACCAGGTCGCTGGGGTGGGCCGCCTCCCAGGCCAGCAGCGGGCCCAGGGTGTGCTGGACCAGCCGGTCGAGCCGGTCGCGGTTGGTGTCGACACCGCCGCGGGTCAGCTCCCGTTCCAGGGCGAGCGCACGGGCGGAGGTGACCAACGGGCCCTCGGGAGCGGGCGGTTCGGCCGCCGGCACGGTCAGGGCCAGCTCCAGCGTCGTACGGGCCGCCCGCAGCGTGTCGCTCCAGCGCAGCCAGCCGCTGCCGGCGTCGACGGCGTGTCCGACGGCGACGGTGAGGCCCGCGTCGGCTGCCGTGCGGAAGGCCTCCTGGACGGCACGGACGGGGTCACCGGAGCCGAAGCGACCGCCGAGGCCCGCACCGCCGTCGCCGGGGAGCGCGAGCAGTGCCAGCACATCCCCAGGGAACGGCGCCCGCAGCACCGCCGCCCCGCCCAGCAGCCGTACCGCCCGGTCCACGGCGCCCACCTCGCGCGTGCCGTGCACCGACACCCCGATGAGCCGGGCGCCGGGCCCGGGGTGGAACCCGGCGAGCGCGGACCGTGCCTCGACCTCCGGCTGGTTGAGGGCCGCGCGGTCGGCCAGGTCGGCGAGCAGGGCCGCCGTGTGGTCACCGCCCCAGGGACGCACCACCGACCGGCCGGACAGCCCCCGGGCCACGATCGCGCGGTTCGCCGCCTCCGTGATGCGTACGAAGGGCACGACCCGGTGCAGGGCCAGCAGGGGCAGGCCGAGGCGGCGGGCCTCGTCGACGACCTCGGGCGGCATCTGCGGAAGTGAGCGGCCCACCTCCACGGCCAGCCCGGCGGCGCCCCGCGCGGCCAGCTCGCGGACGTACCGGCGGCGGATCTGCTCGTCGGCGTCCATCAGGCCGAAACCGTTGGTGAGCAGCAGCTCTCCACCGTCGAGGAAGTTGGCGCCCTCGTACACCTCGCTGGAGTGCACCCAGCGGACCGGGCGGTCCAGGGCGCCCTCGCCGGCGAGGAGGGCGGGCTCGGAGGCGCGGACGGGATCGAGGTCCAGGACTTCGCGGAGGGTGAGTGCGGCCACGGGCACCTCCATGGACGGCGCGTGGACAGTTCGTCCGGCGGCGGGATGCCCGGAGAGTACTTTCCGCACGTTGCCCTCGTGTTTCGGCCACAGCAGAGTGAGGACATGGACCTTGAGGACCCCATGGACCGGGCGACGGCACGGGCCTGGCTCGCCACCGCCGTCGCGGAGGCGCGCGCAGGGCTCGCGGAGGGCGGCATCCCGATCGGCGCCGCGCTCTACGGCGCCGACGGCACCCTGCTCGGCCGCGGCCACAACCGGCGCGTCCAGGACGACGACCCCTCGATGCACGCGGAGACGGCCGCGTTCCGCAACGCGGGACGGCAGCGCTCGTATCGCGGTACGACGATGGTCACGACCCTCTCGCCGTGCTGGTACTGCTCCGGTCTGGTCCGCCAGTTCGGCATCTCCCGGGTGGTGGTCGGCGAGGCGGCCACCTTCCACGGCGGCCACGACTGGCTGGCGGAGCACGGCGTGCGGATCGTGCTCCTGGACGACGACGAATGCATCGCGATGATGCGCGACTTCATCAAGAACCATCCGGCACTGTGGAACGAGGACATCGGTGAGTGACCCGCGTATTCCGACCATCGATCTGCGGCCCTGGCTCGACGGCGACGAGGACACCCGCGCCGGCATCGCCCGCACCGTCGACCAGGCCCTGCAGACCGCCGGGTTTCTGCTGGTCACCGGGCACGGTGTGGATCCGGGGCTGCGGTCCGGGATCCGGGAGGCGGCTCGGGCGTTCTTCCGGCTGCCCGCCGGGGTCAAGCAGGCGTACGCGGCGAAGGTCGGCGGGCGCGGCTGGCTCGGGCCCGGCGCCGAGGCCAACGGCTACTCGGAGGGTACCGAGACGCCGCCGGACCTGAAGGAGTCGCTGACGTTCGCGACGCACCAGCCCTTCGAGGACCCCGTCGTCAACGCGGAGTGGTACGCGCCCAACGTGTGGCCGCGGGAGGTGCCGGAGCTCCGGGCGCTGTGCGAGGGGTACCTGGAGCGGATGGGTGAGCTGGAGAAGCAGCTCCTGTCCCTGCTCGGCGAGGCGCTCGGCCTCGAACCGGACTTCTTCTCCCGGCACATGGACCATCCGACGTACGGCTTCAACATCAACTGGTACCCGGGCACCGAGGTCGTCGGGGAGCCGCAGCCGGGTCAGTTCCGCATCGGGCCGCACACCGACTTCGGGACGGTCACGATCCTCGACCGGCAGGCGGGCAAGGGCGGGCTGCAGGTGTACACGGACGAGGGCGGCTGGGAGGACGCGCCCTTCGACCCCGAGGCCTTCACCATCAACATCGGGGATCTGATGGCCCGTTGGACCGGTGACAGGTGGCGGTCGGGGCGGCACCGGGTGCTGCCGCCGCCCGCGGACGCGCCCGCCGAGGAGCTGATGTCGCTCGTGTACTTCGGCGAGTGCACACCGGGGACGCTGGTGGAGTCCGTGCCGGCGCCGGTCGGGCGGGTGGCCTACGAGCCGGTCGACTCGCACCGCTATCTGCGGGAGAAGCTGGACTCGATCACGGTCGGCTGACCAGCTTCTCGAAGCGGGCCCGCCAGACGGGCTCCGCCGCCTCGGCTCCCCGGTACTCGTGGGTGAAGCGCAGTGCCGTGCCCTGCTCGCCGTCCCGCTCCAGGTGGAAACGGATCCGGTCGCCGTCGTCCAGGGTGTACTCGGCGACCCGGTCCACGTCCCAGGCGGTGACCCGGCCACTGCCCAGGTCACGCAGGGTGACCGCGCCGCCGAGCCTGGGTTCGAGGACGTCGGCGGCGGTGAACCAGCGGGCGAGCCCCTCGGGGGTGGCCACCGCCGGCCAGACGTCCTCCATGCGCCGTGGGACCCGCACCAGGAAGTGCAGCATGTGCGTGTTCCCGTGGCTCTGACTTGTGCCCTGTGCGATGGAACCGCTCATGACACCAGTGTCGGCCCTGTGCGGCTCAGACGCCCGCGTACGAGTGCTTGCCGGAGACGAAGATGTTGACGCCGTAGTAGTTGAACAGCCAGCAGCCGAAGGCGATCAGCGCCAGATAGGCGGCCTTGCGGCCCTTCCAGCCGGCGGTGGCGCGGGCGTGCAGGTAGCAGGCGTAGGCGACCCAGGTGATGAACGCCCAGGTCTCCTTGGGGTCCCAGCCCCAGTAGCGGCCCCAGGCCGACTCGGCCCAGATCGCGCCCGCGATGATCGTGAACGTCCACAGCGGGAAGACGGCCGCGTTGATGCGGTAGGAGAACTTGTCCAGCGAGGACGAGGAGGGCAGGCGCTCCAGGAACGAGGTGGCGAAGCGGCCGGGGGTGCCGCCGTTCTCCAGCTTCGTCTCGTAGGAGTCCTTGAAGAGGTAGAGGAGCGTGCCGACGGCGCCCACGTAGAAGACCGCGCCGCACAGGATGGCGGTGGAGACGTGGATGTACAGCCAGTACGAGTGGAGGGCGGGAACCAACTGGTCACTGGCGGTGTACAGGACGGTGACGGCGATGCCGAGGTCGAGGAGGACCGTGGTGATCAGGAACAGGCCGAGCCAGCGGACGTTCTTCTTCAGCGCGAGCAGCGCGAGGTACACGGTGACGGCCACCGCGGAGAACGTGATGTTGAACTCGTACATGTTGCCCCACGGCGCCCGCTCCACCGAGGCCGCGCGGGCGATCACGCCGGCGAGGTGGACGAGGTACGCGAGCACGGTGAGCGAGATGGCGATACGCCCGTAGAGGTCGCCCTGCTCGTCCCCGCCGTGCGCCCCGGGCCCGTCCGGCACGTCACGCGCACCGGCCGAGGCCCGTACGACGACCTTGGGCCGCTCCAGTACGGCGGTGCCGCCCGCCTTGTTCACGGTGACGGCGGGGGCCTTGCTCCCCTTCGCCTCCGTGGTGAGCGCGGCGGCCGTGCGGGCGACCTTGCTGCGGCTGCCGAAGAGCCATTCGGCGATGTACGCGAAGAAGGCCAGGGTGTAGACGGCCATCGCGGAGTAGATCAGCGTGTTGCTGATGTTCGCGAGGTGTTCGTTGGTGGCCGTGGCCAACTCGGTTCCGGCGGCGAGAGTCACTGCGTCTCAGCCCCTTCGGCAGGTACGACTTCGGTGTCGGGGGTGGTGGTGTCGTCTTGGTCCGGTGAGCCGGCGTCGGGTTCGGCGTCGGAGTCGTGGGAGTGCTCGTCGGGCTCGGGTGCGCCCGGCGCCCGGTCGTAGAGGATTCCGGCGAGGTCGCCGAGTTCCTCGGGGACCTTGGCGGACTCGCTGCGGCCGAGGCCGGCCATCTCGACGACGGTGACACCGTCGGCGCCCTTGACGGCCCGCACCCAGACGCGGCGGCGCTGGATGAACAGGGAGGCGGCGAGGCCGAAGATCGCGGTGAGGGAACCGGCGAGCGCCCAGGAGGTGCCGGGCTGCTGGACGACCTGGAAGTTCGCCCACTCCTTGGTGGACTCGTAGGTGATCGAGCCGGCGCCGTTCGGGAGCTGCATGGTCTGGCCGGGCTTCAGGTTGTCCCTGAGCTGCCGGCCCTTGGAGTCCTTGAACTCCTTCACATGCGACTTGTCGAGCTGGTAGACGCTCTGCGGGATACCGGAGTCGACACCGAGGTCGCCGTGGTACGGCGTCAGGTTCAACACCGGGTTGCGCAGCGCGGGGAAGGTGGAGGCCGTCTCGCTGCCGGGGGTGTAGGTCGGCAGGAGGAAGGCCGAGATGCCCAGCTGCTCGCTGACGCCCTGGGCGTTCCTGTAGCCGTCGAGGACCTTGACCACACCGGTGGAGGTGACGTTGGAGTCGAGCGGCAGGAGCGGGACGGCGTCGCGGTAGACGACGTTGCCCTTGCCGTCGCGGACGGTGATGACGGGGGCGTAGCCGTGGGCGGTGAGGTAGACCTTGGCGTCGCCGATCTCCAGCGGCTCGTTGACCTTGACGAGGTCCTTCTTGTCCTTGCCGTAGGCGCCCTGGCTGTAGGTGAGGGCGGCCTGGTAGGTGCGAGGGGTTCCCTTGTTGGGGCCGCTGGCCTCGTAGGTGCCGGTGAACTTGTCCAGATGGAAGCTGAACGGCACCAGGTCGTCGGTGGTGAAGAGGTTGCCGGACTTGAAGTCGTCGTACTGGGTGGTGGTGTTGGAGAAGCCGTCGCCCTCGACGATCAGTTTGTTGCCCTCGGACTTGAAGAGCTGGCCCCAGGCGAAGGCGATCAGCATCACGATCAGCGCGATGTGGAAGGCGAGGTTGCCGACCTCGCGCAGATAGCCCTTCTCGGCGGCCACGGCGTCACCGGCGAGGTGGGCGCGGAAGCGGCGCTTCTTGAGGAGGGCGAGCGCGGCCTCGCGCACCTGCTCGGGCTCGGTCCCGGTGCGCCAGGTGGTGTAGGCGGGCAGCCGGGTCAGACGCTTGGGGGCGCCCGGCGGGCGGCCGCGCAGCTGGCCGATGAACTGCCAGGTGCGCGGGACGATGCAGCCGATGAGGGAGACGAACAGCAGGATGTAGATCGCGGAGAACCACACCGAGCTGTAGACGTGGAAGAGGCCGAGCTTGTCGTAGACCGGCGCCAGGAAGGTGTGGGATTTGCGGAAGTCGGCGACCTTCGTCTCGTCGATACCGGACTGCGGGATCAGCGAGCCGGGGATCGCGCCGAGGGAGAGGAGCAGGAGCAGCAGCAGCGCCACCCGCATGGAGGTGAGCTGCCGCCAGAACCAGCGGGCCCAGCCGATGACGCCCAGGGCGGGCAGGTTCGCCAGTTCCTCCCTGGGGGCGGTGGAGAGCTGGGAGCCGGCGGCGCCGAGGTCCGGATCCTCGGCCCGCTCGGGGGGCGTACCGGTGGTGGTGGCCTTGCTCATCGATCAGATCCCCACAGTGAAGCCGGCGGACCAGGACTGCATGTCCTGAACGATGCGGTCCCAGGCGCCGGTCAGCAGCAGCAGACCGGTCACGATCATCATCGTGCCGCCGATCCGCATCACCCAGACATAGTGGCGCTTGACCCAGCCGAAGGCGCCGAGCGCCTTGCGGAAGGCGACCGCGGCGAGCACGAAGGGCACGCCGAGGCCGAGGCAGTAGGCGACGGTCAGTATGGCGCCCCGGCCCGCGCTCGACTGCTGCGCGGACAGGGTCAGCACGGAGCCGAGGGTCGGGCCGATGCACGGGGTCCAGCCGATGCCGAACAGCGCACCGAGCAGCGGGGCACCGGCGAGACCTGCCACCGGCCGCTTGTGGAAGCGGAACTCCCGTTGGGTCATCCAGGGCATCAGGCCCATGAAGAAGACACCCATGAGGATCATGAGCGCGCCCAGCACCTTGGACAGGATGCCCTTGTTGTCCTGGAGCGTGTCGCCGAAGTAGCCGAACAGGGCGCCGCTGGAGACGAACACGGCGGTGAAGCCCAGCACGAAGAGGGAGGCGCCCGCGACCATCCGCCCGCGCCGGGCCTCGGCCAGGTCGGTGCCGGCGACCCCGGTGACATAGGACAGATAGCCGGGGACGAGCGGCAGGACGCACGGGGAGAAGAAGGAGACGAGTCCGCCGAGGAGCGCGATGGGCAACGCGAGCAGCAGGGCGCCGTTGAGCACCGTGTCGTTGTAGCCCGTCGCGGCGAGCGTGGTGACTGAGGTCACGTCACTTCTCCGCGAGGACCGGGGCGATCATCTTGCGCAGCTTGTCCTCGCTGAGCGCGGCCAGCGAACGGGCGGCGATCCTGCCCTCGCGGTCGAGGACGAGCGTGGAGGGGACCGCCTGCGGGTTGAGCGTGCCCCTCTTGAAGCGGAGCATCAGCTTGCCCGTGGGGTCGTAGAGGCTCTGGTAGGTGATGCCCTGCTGCTTCTCGAAGGCGACCGCGTTCTGGGTGCTGGTGTCGCGGGTGTTGATGCCGACGAACTGGACGCCCTTGCTCCTGAGGTCCTGGTAGACCTTCTCGAAGTTGGGCGCCTCGGCACGGCAGGGGGCACACCAGGAACCCCACACGTTCAGGACGACGACCTTGCCCTTGAAGGAGGCGACGTCGAGCTGTCCCCCGTTGACGGTCTTGCCGGAGAGGTCGGGCGCCGCGGCCCGCTCCCCCTTCTTCGCGGTGGAGATGCCGTCCTTGCCCATGACGAAGTTGGTGTCACCGCCCCCGCCGGAGGTCCCTCCGGAGGAGCAGGCGGACATCAGCAGCGCGGCGACCACGGCACCGGCGGTGGTCAGGACGGTTCGGCGACGTGCGCGGTTCGGGCGCACGGCGGCGCGGCTGGCGGCACTCATGTGAAAAGTTTCGCATGCCCGTTCCCGGGGTCGTGCGCACCCCCCTTGCGGGGGGAGAACCGCATTTCAGGCAGCCTGTCCCTTGGGTGAGGACGAGGAGGAGGGCGTCTCCTTGAGGAACGTCTTCCAGCCGCCCACCGGCTGCTGACCGACACCGAGGGTGCGCAGCTTGGCGAGGACCTCCGGCTTCTGTACGTCGATCCAGTCGGCGAACTGCCGGAAGGAGACGAGGCGGACGTCGGCGCCCTTCTCCTTCGCGAGCGCGATGTGCTTGAACGCCTGCTCGACGGCGTCCATGTATATGCCGCCGTTCCAGTGCTCGAAGTGGTTGCCTATGAAGAAGGGGGCGCGGTTGGAGAAGTACGCCCGCCTGAAGCCGGCGATGTAGGCCCCGGCCGCCTGCTCGCGCCAGGCCGGGTAGTTGTAGGCCGGCGCCTTGGTCGAGTTCTGCGACTGGTTGAACATCATGTTGTAGTCCATCGAGAGGACCTGGAACCTCTTGCCGGGGAACGGGATCGACTGCAGCGGGAAGTCCCACAGCCCGTGCTTCTTCGACGGCCACACCTGCAGGCCGCCGGGTGAGGAGGCGTCGTAGCGCCAGCCCAGCTCGCGGGCGGTGGGCAGCAGGTTCTCCTGGTTGAGCAGACAGGGCGTCCGGCCGCCGACGAGCTCCTTGTCGTAGTCGAAGGGCAGGGCCGGCAGGTCGGTGAAGCCGGTGTTGGTCTTCCAGTTCTTGACGAAGGACTTGGCCTGGTCGATCTCGCTGCGCCACTGCTGGGGCGTCCACCACTTGACGGACGTGTGGGCCTCGCCACAGAAGTGACCGTTGAAGTGCGTGCCTATCTCGTGGCCTTCGAGCCAGGCCCGGCGGACGTTGGTCAGCGTCGCCTTGACGTGCTCGTCGTTGAGGTAGCCGATGTCGGAGGCGCCGACCCTGTTGTTCGGCGGGTTGTACAACCGCTTCTTCGACTCGGGCAGCAGATACAGCCCGGAGAGGAAGAAGGTCATGGACGCCTGGTGCTGCTTGGCGAGGTCGAGGAAGCGCGGGAAGAGACCGTTGCCGACCTCGCCGGCGCCGTCCCAGGAGAAGACCACGAACTGCGGCGGGGCCTGCCCCGGCTGCAACGGCTCGGGCTTGGCCGGCTGGTAGGGCTGCTTGCCCGTGAAGGAGGTCGAGCCGTCGCCGATGGCGCGGGCGGAGGGCGAAGGCTTGCCGGATCCGCCGCCGTTGGAACCCGAACCATGGGTCGACCCATCTGACTGCGTGAGGGTGCCGCAGCCGGAGAGTCCGACGGCGGCCGCGGCGCCCGCGCCGAGCCCGAGCATTCCCCTTCGAGTGAGAGCACTCATTCCAACCCCGATCGTCATGTCCTGTGGTGGTCACCCATTCAGAGGACATGGCGAAGGGAGCGGTTCCTGACGATCACGTCGATCTGGCCACAATTGTCACGAACGTGTCATGAGATCCCAAAGGGGATTTCTCATCTCCCAATGGGACCCCATGACTTCCCCAAAGGGAGCCTCAGGCGCCGAAGGCCTTGCTCTTCCCCTTCACCGGCTTGGCACCCGCGAGGAGATGGGCGGGGACGAGATCGCGGGCCGGCTCGCTGTAGCCGACGGACACGAGCTTGTCGCCCTGGTAGGTGAAGGACGTCAGCGAGGCGAGCGTGCACTGCCGCTTGCGTGGATCGTGCCACAGCCGCCGCTTCTCGACGTACGACCGCACGATCCAGATCGGCAGCTGGTGGCTGACGAGGACGGCCTCGTGTCCTCGCGCCCGGTCCTTGGCGGAGTCCAGCGCCTGCATCATCCGCACGACGATGTCGACGTACGGCTCGCCCCACGACGGCTTGAACGGGTTGACGAGGTGTTTCCAGTTGCCGGGCTTGCGCAGCGCGCCGTCCCCGACCCCGAAGGTCTTGCCCTGGAAGACGTTGTCGGCCTCGATGAGCCGCTCGTCGGTGGCCAGGTCGAGCCCGTGCGCCTTGGCGATCGGGGTGGCCGTCTCCTGGGCCCGCTCCAGCGGGGAGGAGCAGACGTAGGTGATGTCGCGGGGCGCGAGGTGCTCGGCGACCCGCTCGGCCATCTGCCGGCCCAGTTCGGAGAGGCGGTAGCCGGGCAGCCGCCCGTACAGGACCCCGTCCGGGTTGGCGACCTCGCCGTGCCGCATGACGTGGACGACGGTGATGTCGCCGCTGGTGTTCTCGCTCACGCGGTTGCCTCCGCCGCCGCTCGGGCCGCCGCCGGAAGGGCGTCGGCGATGCGCTGTACGGCCTGTTCGTCGTGGGCCGTGGACACGAACCAGGACTCGAAGGACGAGGGCGGAAGGTAGACGCCCTGCGCCAGCATCGAGTGGAAGAAGGCGGTGAAGCGGAAGGACTCCTGCTTCTTGGCGTCCTCGTAGTCACGGACCTCCCGGTCCGTGAAGAAGACGGAGAACATGTTGGAGGCGTTCTGCAGCCGGTGCGCGACGCCTTCCTTGCTCAGGGCCTCGGTGACGAGCGACTGGATGGTCGCCGACACGGCGTCGACCTTGTCGTACGCGGCCTCGTCGAGCAGGCGCAGCTGGGCGAGGCCGGCCGCGGTGGCGACCGGGTTCCCGGAGAGGGTGCCGGCCTGGTAGACGGGCCCGGCGGGCGCGAGATGCGCCATCACGTCGGCCCGCCCGCCGAAGGCGGCGGCGGGGAACCCGCCGCCCATGACCTTCCCGAAGGTCATCAGATCGGGCTTGACCCCGTCGATGCCGTACCAGCCCGCCCGGCTGGTACGGAAACCGGTCATGACCTCGTCGGAGATGAACAGGGCGCCGTTCTTGGAGCAGGCGTCCTTCAGGCCCTGGTTGAACCCGGGCCGCGGCGGCACGACACCCATGTTCCCGGGCGAGGCCTCGGTGATCACGCAGGCGATCTCACCGGGGTGCCGGTGGAAGGCCTCGTGCACGGCCTCGAGGTCGTTGTACGGCAGCACGATGGTGTCGCCGGCCTGGGCACCGGTGACGCCGGGGGTGTCCGGCAGCGCGAAGGTGGCCACGCCGCTGCCGGCGGCGGCGAGCAGCGAGTCGACGTGACCGTGGTAACACCCGGCGAACTTGATCACCTTGGTGCGCCGGGTGAACCCGCGGGCGAGCCGGATGGCGCTCATGGTGGCCTCGGTCCCGCTGGACACCAGCCGCACCTGGTCCACGGGCTCGACCCGCGCGACGATCTCCTCGGCGAGCGCGACCTCGCCCTCACCGGGCGTACCGAAGGAGGTACCGCGCGAGACGGCGTCCTGAACGGCGGCGATGACCTCCGGGTGGGAGTGCCCGAGGATCATGGGCCCCCAGGAACACACCAGGTCGACGTAGTCCCTCCCGTCCGCATCCGTCAGATACGGACCGGTACCGGACACCATGAACCGGGGCGTACCGCCCACGGCACGAAAGGCACGCACCGGGGAGTTCACACCACCGGGAGTGACGGCCGCGGCCCGGTCGAACAGTGCCTGAGAAACAGGCGCTTCGTATGAATAAGGCAGTGAATCAGGCAGTTCGCTCATGACCTGCGACTTCTCCGACCTTCTCCGACTTCTCGGGCTCCGGTTGCAAGGGACCTCCTCAGGGTAGGCCAGGGTGCACGGGCGGCGGCGGGCACCGCTGCTGACCCGAGAGACAGCCGCCGCCCGGGACGATCTGCGAAACTGGGACCTGATACACACAGCTCATACGGCCCTGACGTACGTATAGGTGTGCGGACGGATGTACGACCGGGTGCGCGGCCAGGTGTACGACGAGGTGTACGGAGGCTTGTTCAGAGGCTGCGAAGATCCTGCGGACAGGTGTTTCAACGCACGTTTCGGCGGGCGGCCGTGGGGGAGGTCACTGACACGATGATCGGGTTGCGCGGCGGGGGCCACGCGTCCTAGAAAAGCAGTCGGGTGGAGATATGCATCGCGGTGGCGGACTGGGCGAGGGGACTGATGACCTGGGTCCTCGACGTGCCCATCGAGGAAGGCACCGACGCGAGGCGGAGGAAGCGACCGAGGCACGTCGGGTACAGGGTGCACCGAGCGAGCCCGAGCGGATCGACCGGCGGATCGACCGCCGGGGCGACGCGCTCCGGGCGGGGAGCAGGAATGGTGGTCGGGTGGGGGTGACGTACAAGTACTTCGGCGCGCCGGACGGCGCTACCGCGGCCCGTGTCCCGATCTCGATGCGCCCCGAGGAACTCGGCGGCGACGAGCTCGGCATGAACGGCATGTTCACCAAGATCAAGCCGGAGACGATGGCGGCGATGGTGCTGACGGGCATCGAAGGCGTCCCCCTCCACAAGGTCCCGCCCCTGGAACTGGTCGTCCTGCACCCCGACTACGCGGTGGTCAAGCTCCCGATGACGGTCGTCGACCCGCTGCGGGGCATAGGCGAGGAGGCGGTGGGCGCGGCGGCCTTCATCTGGTCGACGGTGCCGGACCGCGGGGGTCCGCGGGACGCGTTCAACGTGTACCAACTGCTGCACGAGTGGCAGGACTTCAGCCATCGCCTTCATGAGGCGGGGCATCAGCCTTATTGCCTTGTGTGGCCGTGAGCTGGGGTTTCATTCGTTTCGGGCGGGGTCTTCGGGCCTCGCCCTTTTGGTGCCGCCGAGGGGCCGTCACGCTGTTCGGCGGTCTGTGGTGTGCGGAAATGACGAGAAGCGAACGGCTCTCGGAGCAGTTGGACTGGTACTGGCAGAGGAACTTCCGGCCGCGGTGGAGGGTCTGACCGATGAGGAGTACTTCTGGGAGCCGGTGCGCGACTGCTGGAGCATCCGCCCGCGGGGCACGTCGGCCGCACCGGTGTCGGAAGGTCCGGGGGCGTGGACGATGGACTTCGCGTCCCCCGACCCGGTGCCGGCGCCGGTGACCACGATCGCCTGGCGGCTGGCGCACATCATCGTCTCGTGCCTGGGCTATCGGGTCGGATGGTACTTCGGCGGCCAGGACGTCGACTCCGGGACCTTCGCCTACGCGGGGACCGCCGGCGAGGCGCTGAAACAGCTCGATGAGATGTACGGGAGATGGAACGCGGGGGTCCGTGAACTCTCGGACGCCGACCTGGAGAATCCGCCCACGGGGGGTCCCGAGCGGTTTCCCATGGAGAACCGGGTCCTGCACGTCAACAGGGAGCTGATCCATCACGGCGCCGAGATTTCCCTGCTCCGCGACCTCTACCGCCGGCAGGACGGAGCCGTACCGCACCGGATATGACATATGACGGAACGTGCTCCGGCCCTGGTGTCTGTGCGGAGCAGTTGCTACGAGATCCGGAACGTGGTCATCCTGGCGTCGGTCCTGGGGACGTACGCCCGCATCCAGGTCCAGGCCGCGCTGCCCGGCTCGTGGTGGAGTTCGACCGACGAGTTCTGCTTCCACCAGTAGTCCCAACCGGTGGCGCTGGTACCCGCGTTGACGGTCCAGATGGGTGAGCCGACCCAGTCGTTGTGCTGGTTGTAGCCCCTGACCCAGAACACTTGGGTCACGCCGGCGTCGTTGCAGACCGTGATCTGTACGGCAGTGACCGACTCGGCGACGGCCGGCGTCGGGACGGCGAGGCTGCAAAGGGCGGCTCCGGTGGCGAGGGCCGCCATGGCGAACTTATGGGGTGGAGCGGAATGGCCGATTCCAGCCCCTCGGACAGGAGAGCCGGCCTCACCCCGCGGGGCCCGTCCCGCTCCCCGGCACCCCGCCGACGGTGAACCCGATCACCGCTCCGCCGCCCGCCCGCTGCGCCGCGAACGGCGCCCCGCCGTGCGCCATGGCGACCTCCCGCACGATCGACAGGCCGAGCCCGGACCCGGGCAGGGACCGTGCGTCGGCCGCCCGGTAGAAGCGGTCGAAGATACGGATCAGGTCGCCGTCGGCGATTCCGGGGCCGCGGTCGAGGATCTCCACGCGGACCGTGCCCGCACGGGCGGGCCCGGAGACGGCGATCTCGATGGGCCCGGTGCCGTCGCGGTCGAACTTGGCGGCGTTCTCGACGAGGTTGGAGATGGCCCGCTGCAGCATCCCCGGCCGCCCGTCGGTCGTCGTGTCACCGCTCACCCGGACCGTGATCTGCCGCCCGCTGCGCCGGCGGGCGAGCCCGGCCACGTCCTCCGCGATGTCCGCGAGGTCGACCCGCTGCAGCGGCTCGCTGTCGGACTGACCGGCCGCCAGGTCCACCAGCTCGTTGACCAGGTCGGTCAGCTCACGCGCCTCCTGGCCCAGATCCGCGACCAGCTCGTCCCGGGTGGCCGGAGGCAGTTCGTCGATCCGGCGCAGCAGGGAGATGTTCGTACGGAGCGAGGTGAGCGGCGTACGCAGTTCGTGGCCCGCGTCCTGGACCAGGCGGCGCTGGTCCTCCTCCGACTGGGCGAGGCGGCCCAGCATGCGGTCGAAGGCACGGCCGAGGCGGCCCACCTCGTCGTAGCCGGTGACGGGCACCTCGATGCCGAGCCGCCGGGTGCGGGCGACGTCCTCCGCGGCCGAGGTCAGCAGGATCAGACGGCGGGTGATGCGCCGCGCCAGCCACCAGCCGAACAGGCCCGCCGCGATCACCACCGCGCACATCAGGATCAGCGTGCGCTGCTGCAGTGCCCGCAGCAGGTCCTCGGTGTCGCTGAACTCCTGCGCGACCTGCACCGCACCCCGCCCGGAGCCGAGCGAGACGGTCGCGATGCGGTAGACGTCCGTGTCGACGTCGACGTCCTTGTGCTCGACCAGCTTCCCGGCCTTCCGGGCCGCCGCGACGGACCGGTCGGCGGCCACCACCGGCAGCCCGGGGCTGCCCGGGTCGACGACCTTGCCGTCCGGCCCCAGCACCTGTACATCCGTACGGGCCGGCCGCACGATGTCATGGCCCGGCGCCGAGGAGGAGAAGTCGTCCGTCGTCATCCGGTGCTGCCGCACCTCGTCCCGCAGGCCCTGCACGACCTGGACGAACACCGATTCCTGGTCGACGCGGACCAGCCGGGCCGCGGCGCTGTACGACAGCACACCGACCAGCACCGTGACGGCGGCGGTGACCGCCGCGAACGAGACCGCGAACGTGGTGCGCAGGGAGACCAGTCCGGGCCGCCTTCTCGCCAGCAGCCGCCTGATCCTGCCCACTAGTCTTCCCGCAGCACGTAACCCACACCGCGCACCGTGTGGATCAGCGCCGGTGCGCCCGGCTCGTCGAGCTTGCGGCGCAGATAGCCGACGTACACGGCGAGATTCTTGGAACCCGGTCCGAAGTCGTAGCCCCAGATGCGGTCGTAGATGGTGGAGTGGTCGAGGACGATCCCGGCGTTGCGCACGAGCAGCTCCAGCAGCTCGAACTCCGTCCGCGTCAGCTCAAGCTCCCGCTCGCCGCGCCAGGCCCGCCGTGCCTGTACGTCCATGCGCAGCCCGGCGGCCTCGATCTGCCGGTCGGAGGCCGCGGGCAGCTCCTTGGGCACGTCGGCCATGGCTCCGGGGTCCGGGCTGGTCCGGCGCAGCAGCGCGCGCAGCCGCGCGAAGACCTCCTCGACGTCGAACGGCTTGACCACGTAGTCGTCGGCGCCCGCGTCCAGGCCCGCGATGCGGTCGGCGGTCTCGACGAGCGCGGTGAGCATGAGGATCGGCGTGCGGTCGCCCTCGGCCCGCAGCACCCGGCAGACCTGCAGCCCGTCGATGCCGGGCATCATCACGTCGAGCAGGAGCACGTCCGGCGGGGTCTTGTGGGCCTGCGCCAGCGCTTCGACGCCGTCGGCGACCGCGGTGACCTGGTAGCCCTCCAGGCTCAGGGCGCGTTCCAGGGCATGACGGATGGCGCGGTCGTCTTCGGCGAGCAGCACAGTTTGGGGCACGTACCCATACTGCCAATTCATCTGGCGGTTCAGCGGAGGACAGCGGCCGTACGATCTGCCTTTTTACCCGCCTCTCACCGTCACACGAGCAACCCGACGGTCCCTCCTACCGTCCTCTCACTGACGGGGCGGACAGTGCTGCGAGCTGCTCCGCGAACGGCACCACCTCGAAACCGCCCGCCCTGGCCGGCGCCTTCGCCGACAGGCCGCTCATCAGACCGGCCAGCTCCCCCGCCGCCCGTTCGATGCGCCCGTCCAGGCCCTCCGCGCCCCAGTCCTCCGACGCGGCGTACACCCCGGTCGGGACGACCACCGCACGAAGGTAGGCGAAGAGCGGACGCAGCGCGTGCTCCAGCACCAGGGAGTGCCGGGCCGTGCCGCCGGTCGCCGCGATCAGCACCGGCTTGCCCGCCAGCGCGTCCTTGTCGAGCACGTCGAAGAAGGACTTGAACAGCCCGCTGTACGAGGCCGAGAACACCGGAGTGACGACGATCAGCCCGTCCGCCTCCGTCACGGCGTCCAGCGCGGCTGCGAGTTTCCGCCCCGGGAAGCCGCTCGTGAAGTTGTGCGCGATCTCCACGGCGAGGTCGCGCAGCTCGACGACCTCGGTGTCGACCGGGGTCTGCCGGCCCACGGCGGCGGCCAGCCGGTCGCCCAGCAGCCGGGTGGACGAGGGGACGCTCAGCCCCGCCGAGACGACGACCAGTTTCATACGGCAGCCTCCTCCTTCTCCGCGGCGGCCAGCAGCGAGGCGTGCGTCGGCGCCTGAGGCACGCTCGCCGGACGCCCGGCCGCGAACTCCTTGCGCAGCACCGGCACGACCTCCTCGCCCAGCAGGTCGATCTGCTCCAGCACGGTCTTCAGCGGCAGCCCGGCGTGGTCCACCAGGAACAGCTGGCGCTGGTAGTCACCGGCGTACTCCCGGAAGGACAGGGTCTTCTCGATCACCTGCTGCGGCGAGCCGACGGTGAGCGGGGTCTGGTCCGTGAAGTCCTCCAGGGAGGGCCCGTGACCGTAGACCGGCGCGTTGTCGAAGTACGGCCGGAACTCCCGCACCGCGTCCTGCGAGTTGTGCCGCATGAACACCTGGCCGCCCAGGCCCACGATCGCCTGCTCGGGCGTGCCGTGCCCGTAGTGCGCGTACCGGGACCGGTACAGCTCGACCATCCGCTTGGTGTGGTCGGCCGGCCAGAAGATGTTGTTGTGGAAGAAGCCGTCACCGTAGTACGCGGCCTGCTCGGCGATCTCCGGAGAGCGGATCGAGCCGTGCCAGACGAACGGCGGGACGCCGTCCAGCGGCCGGGGCGTCGAGGTGAAGCCCTGCAGCGGCGTGCGGAACTTGCCCTCCCAGTTCACGACGTCCTCGCGCCACAGCCGGCGCAGCAGGGCGTAGTTCTCGATGGCGAGATTGATGCCCTCGCGGATGTCCTGCCCGAACCACGGATACACCGGCCCGGTGTTGCCGCGGCCCATCATCAGGTCCACCCGGCCGTCGGCCAGGTGCTGGAGCATCGCGAAGTCCTCGGCGATCTTCACCGGGTCGTTGGTGGTGATGAGGGTGGTGGAGGTGGAGAGGATCAATTTCTCCGTCTTCGCGGCGACATAGCCGAGCATCGTGGTCGGTGACGACGGCACGAACGGCGGGTTGTGGTGCTCACCGGTCGCGAAGACGTCCAGGCCGACCTCCTCGGCCTTCAGCGCGATGGCGACCATGGCCTTGATGCGCTCGCGCTCGGTCGGCGTACGCCCGGTGGTCGGGTCCGGCGTGACGTCGCCGACGCTGAAGATCCCGAACTGCATGGTCGCTCAACCTCCAAGTTGTTGACCGTTCAACTATAGCCGCTCAACGGTCTCCCCCGCCCGCTTATTCCGGCGACTGTCAGTGCCCCGTCCTACGATCCCGACATGGCCGCCCCCCGCCGTGACACCCGAGGCATCGTCGGCGCCGCGGACTTCCTCGCGCGCGTGGACTTCCGCCGCCCGGACCCCGCCGAGCCGCTGCGCCGCCATGTCGAGCACTACTGGCTGATCGACTGGGACCTGGAGGAGCCGTACCTCTCGCACGTGGTGCCGCACCCCGCGGTCCACCTCGTCTTCCAGCAGTTCGCGGACCAGGAGCCGTTCGTCGAGGTCGCCGGCGTCCAGCAGGGGCTCTTCGCGCAGAAGCTGGAGGGGCGCGGCCGGGTGTGCGGCATCAAGTTCCGGCCCGGCGGCTTCCGCCCCTTCGCACCCGGACAGGCGGTGAGCGAATGGACCGGACGGCGGGTCCGCTCCCCCGAGGCCTTCCCGACCGCGGACCTCACGGCCGTCCTCACCCCGGCCGACGAGAACGCCCGGATCGCCGCCCTCGACACCTTCCTGCTCTCCCTCTCCCCCCGCCCCGACCCCCAGGCCGACCTCGCGATGGCGCTGGTCGAGCGCATCCGCACCGACCGCACCATCCGCCGCGTCGCCGACTTCGCCCGCGCCGAGGGGATGTCCGTACGGCTGCTGCAGCGACTGTTCGCCGGGTACGTCGGCGTGGGCCCGAAGTGGGTCATCCTGCGCTACCGCATCCACGAGGCCCTGGAACACGCGGAGAGGGACCGCGAGGTCGACTGGGCGACCCTGGCGGCCGACCTCGGCTACGCCGACCAGGCCCACCTGGTACGGGACTTCACGGCGACGGTGGGGGTGCCACCGACCGCCTACGCCGCCAGAACCTCCGGCTAGCGAAATCCCCGGACGGCCGGTGGCTCACTCCGGACGCTTACCTGCGTCCCATGATCCGCCCGCTCCTGCTCCGCAACGGCGTGCGGTGAAGGCCTGAGCCGTAACCCACTTCGACGAGTCAAGAAGGTCCACAAGGCCCGCGAACGCTACGACGCCCCCGTCGCCCGGACCTCGCCCGCCCGCAGCCGTGCGACCTGCCGGGCGCTGAACTCCACCGTGCGCCGCATGTGCCCGATGACCACGGCCAGTTCGGCGTCGTCCAGCTCCTCGAAGAGCGCGGACCAGCCGCCGCCCAGCCGCTCCCACATCCGCCCGAACTCGGCGATCCGCTCCGGCACCGTCGCCACCAGCACCCGCCGCCGGTCCTGCGCGTCCCGCTCCCGTACGACGTAGCCCGCCTTCTCCAGCCGGTCCACCAGCCGCGTCGCGGAGCCGGTCGTCAGCCCCGTCATCTCGGCGATCCGGCCGCTGGTCACCGGCCCGCCCTCCAGTGTCAGCAGGTTCAGGCACTGCAGATCGGTGGGGTGCAAGCCCAGATGGTCGGCCGCGGCCTGGTTGAAGAGGGCGTACGAGGCCATGTAGCGGCGCGAGACACCGGCCAGCTCGTCGAGCAGCCGCTCCCGCACGTTCCCGGCCATGCTCCGCTCCTCCCTGGAAGACGCAGCCTCCCTAGAAGGAGTACTCGTCCCCGGTGGCGAGCACCAGCACCCGCTGCCGGTCGTTGTGCCGGTGGCGGTCGACGGCGCCCCCGTTCCACGCCGTGTCGATCTCCACCCTCACTTCGGACGGCGCACCCTTCAGCCGTACCCGCAACCGGATCGGCCGGGCCACCGCCTTCGCGGCCAGCGCCCCCACCCGGCACAGCATCACCCGCGCCCCCGACCGCACACACCCGCCCGGCAGCGCCTGCTTGTTCGCCGGCGCCACCGACCAGCGCAGCCGCACCGTCGCGTCCGGCACGGCGGACGGCCCGTAATTACGCGGCGTCAGCCGCAGGTCCACCCGCCCGCCGACCATGGACACGACACCGTGATAGGCCAGATCGGCCTCCGGAGCACCGACGGCGCTGCCCGGCAGAGCAGCCGCCATCACCAGGGCGGCAACCCCGACCACAGGAACCCGCATCCTCCGCATCCCACCACTCCTCACTCCACGCAGTCGTACGGATGTATCCCACGCAAAGCACGCGGCAGGCGCCGTCCAACAGGTGACAGCACACCTGCCGGTGGCGGCAGACATGCCAAGCTGCAGCCATGCTCGTCGCCCGCTCCGCCGCCCTCTTCGTCGTCGCCGCCCTCTTCGAGATCGGCGGCGCCTGGCTGATCTGGCAGGGTGTGCGGGAACACCGCGGCTGGCTGTGGATCACCGGCGGCATCCTCGCCCTCGGCGCCTACGGCTTCGTCGCCACCTTCCAGCCCGACGCCCACTTCGGCCGCATCCTCGCCGCATACGGCGGCATCTTCGTGGCCGGCTCGATCCTGTGGGGCATGGTCGCCGACGGCTACCGCCCCGACCGCTGGGACGTGACGGGCGCCCTGGTGTGCCTGGCCGGCATGGCTCTCATCATGTGGGCGCCGCGGAACGGCGGCTGAGCCCCAGAGCCTGTGTCCTATCTCCGGCCGGGCGCGCAACGCCTGGCACGCACTCCCCCACTGCCCTAAGGGCGTGGGGGGACCCCCAGCCGCGTTACCGAAACGCCCTGGTAGCTCCTCCCCCACTCTCGGCTTCGCTCGAGCGGGGGGACCCCCATCGAGGGCGCTCCGGCGCCTTGCGATCGCACGCACCAGACGCCGCGCACTGATCCGACCGGAGATATGACACAGGCTCTCGCCTACGCTGGGCACAGCCGACCGCCGACCCAACACCAGGAGCACCGCATGGCACCCGCACCGTCCGCCGCCTCCCGCATCGCCGTCGTGACGGGTGCGAGCAGCGGAATCGGCGCCGCCACCGCTCGGCAGCTCGCCGCAGCCGGCTACCGGGTCGTCCTCACCGCCCGCCGCAAGGACCGCATCGAGGCACTGGCGGAGGAGATCAACGCGGCGGGCCACCAGGCCACCGCGTACCAGCTCGACGTCACCGACCGTACGGCCGTGGACGAGTTCGCCACCGCCTTCAGGACGATCGGCGTCCTGGTCAACAACGCCGGCGGCGCACTCGGCGCCGACCCGGTCGCCACCGGCGACCCCGCCGACTGGCGCGCGATGTACGAGACGAACGTCATCGGCACCCTGAACGTCACCCAGGCCCTCCTGCCCAAGCTGGTGGCGAGCGGCGACGGCACGGTCGTGATCCTCTCCTCCACCGCGGGCCTCGGCACCTACGAGGGCGGCGCGGGCTATGTCGCCGCCAAGCACGGCGAACACGTCCTCGCCGAGACCCTCCGCCTGGAGATCGTCGGCCAGCCGGTCCGCGTCATCGAGATCGCCCCCGGCATGGTCAAGACCGACGAGTTCGCCCTCACCCGCTTCGGCGGCGACCAGGACAAGGCGTCGAAGGTCTACGAGGGCGTGGCCGAACCCCTCACGGCCGACGACGTCGCGGACACCATCACCTGGGCCGTCACCCGCCCCCACCACGTCAACGTCGACCTCCTGGTCCTGCGGCCGCGCGCGCAGGCGTCGAACACGAAGGTCCACAGGGAGCTGTCATGACGGAGGACGCCGAGCGGGAGGCCGAGCAGCAGCGCCTGCGGCTGGAGAAGAAGCGCGAACGCTACGTCTGGTACTACCTCGCGTACTTCCTCTTCGGCATCCACATCGTGGCCTTCGTGATGATCTACGCGGTGCTGCACGCGAAGTAGGCATAGGGTCACGGTCTGTGGACCGACACATAGCTTTCGACGCGCTGCACAACTTCCGCGACCTGGGCGGCTATACGACGCCGGACGGCCACCGCATCCGCCCCGGCCGCCTCTACCGCGCGGACTCCCCGGGCAAGCTGGCCGAGGGCACCGCGGACTGGGACCGCTTCCTCTCCCTCGGCATCCGCACGGTCATCGACCTGCGCCACCCCTGGGAGGCAGAGGCGCGCGGACGCATCCCGTCCCACCCCTCCTTCACGTACCACAACCTCAGCATCGAACACCGTCCCTACGAGCAGGCGGTCCAGGCCCCCGACGTCGACCCCAGCCCGTATCTGGCGGAGCGCTACATGGAGGTGGCGGAGGACGGGGTGAAGGAGATCCGCCGGGCCCTGGAACTGGTGGCGGAGGCAGCGGAGTCCGCGGAACCCCTCGTCTTCCACTGCGCCTCGGGCAAGGACCGCACGGGCCAACTGGCCGCGTTGATCCTGACCTTGCTGGGCATCCCGGAAACCACCGTCATCGAGGACTACAGCCTCACCGAACTGGCCGCCCCCGCCATCCTGGCCAGCTGGAAGTCGAGAAACGACGGCCGCGAACCGACCTGGCCGGGCTTCGGCCGGGCCCCGCAGCAGGTGATGCGCATCTTCCTGGCCGCCATGAAGCAGCGATACGGCTCGCTGGAGGACTACATCACACGGGAACTGTCCCTGGACCCGGAAGCCCTGGCGACCACCCTCCGCACGGCCCTCCTGGAACCTCCGCCCACCGACTGGCCGCCCCTGACCTACCGCAAGGCCACCCCGCCCGACGCCCGCACCCTGGTCCGCCTCCGCGACTCGGCCGCCCTCTGGCAACTGGCCCGCGGAATCGACCAATGGAAGCCGGGCGAGAAGGACGAGACCCACTTCCGTACGCGCATGCGGGAGGGCGAGGTGTGGCTGGCCCATGCAGGCCCGCACCTCGCCGGTGCCTGGGAACTCTGGTGGGACGACCCGGCGGCCTGGGGCCCCCGCCCCGCGGACGCGGGCTACATCCACCGCCTGATGTCGACACCGCACACGGCCCCACCGGGGACGGGCCGCCGGATGCTGGCGGAGGCGGAGTCCCGCATCGCCGCCACGGGCCGCCCGTACGCCCGCCTGGACTGCCTGGCCTCCAACCCCCGCCTGCGCACGTACTACGAGTCGGCGGGCTACAAGGTCGTAGGCGAACAGCCGGCAAAGGACGGCGGGTCGGGGAGTCCGTATGCGGTGACGCTGCTGGAGAAGCGGCTCCTTTGACGGAACGGGGCCCGAGCCGGATGGCTCGGGCCCCCATGGCTCGCACGGCAGTCGGCCGCGTCAGCCCTTGACGCAGACGACCTGCTTCAACTTCGCCACGACCTCCACCAGGTCCCGCTGCTGGTCGATGACCTGCTCGATCGGCTTGTAGGCACCCGGGATCTCGTCCACGACACCGGAGTCCTTACGGCACTCCACGCCCCGCGTCTGCTCCTCCAGGTCCTTCGTCGAGAACCGCCGCTTGGCCGCGTTGCGGCTCATGCGCCGGCCCGCGCCGTGCGAGGCCGAGTTGAAGGCCTTCTCGTTGCCGAGGCCCTTCACGATGTACGAACCCGTGCCCATGGAACCGGGGATGATCCCGTACTCGCCGGAACCCGCACGGATCGCGCCCTTTCGGGTGACGAGCAGGTCCATGCCCTCGTAGCGCTCTTCGGCAACGTAGTTGTGGTGAGCACTGATCTCCGGCTCGAAGGTCGGCTTCGCCTTCCGGAACTCCTTGCGGATCACGTCCTTGAGGAGTGCCATCATCAGGGTGCGGTTGTACTTCGCGTACTCCTGCGCCCAGAACAGGTCGTTGCGGTACGCCGCCATCTGCGGGGTGTCCGCCACGAAGACGGCGAGGTCACGGTCGACCAGGCCCTGGTTGTGCGGGAGCTTCTGGGCAACACCGATGTGGAACTCGGCGAGTTCCTTGCCGATGTTCCGCGATCCCGAGTGCAGCATCAACCAGACAGAACCGGTCGTATCCGTGCACACTTCGACGAAGTGGTTTCCACTCCCGAGCGTTCCCATCTGCTTTCCAGCCCGCTCGTGACGGAATTTGACCGCTTCGGCGATCCCGTCGAACCGCCCCCAGAAGTCGTCCCAGCCCGCAGTGGCGAGCCCGTGCAGCCGCCCCGGATCGACCGGATCGTCATGCATCCCCCGCCCCACCGGAATGGCCTGCTCGATCTTCGACCGGAGCCGCGACAGATCCCCCGGCAGATCATTGGCGGTCAGCGACGTCTTCACCGCCGACATCCCACACCCGATGTCCACCCCCACCGCCGCAGGACAAACAGCCCCCTGCATCGCGATGACGGACCCGACCGTCGCGCCCTTCCCGTAGTGCACGTCCGGCATGACCGCGAGGCCCTTGATCCACGGCAGTGTCGCGACATTGCGGAGCTGCTGCAGGGCCACGTCCTCGACCGTCGTCGGGTCGGTCCACATGCGGATCGGGACCTTCGCGCCCGGCATCTCTACGTACGACATATCGTCCTCATTCCCCCGAAAACATGACAGAAGTCTTAGATCGCAAAACCGGCGCCAAGGTCAGCGAAATAGGACAGCGGACCGGCGTCCACGGCAGTGCGTGCGATAGACATTGTCTCCAGGGGACGCCCCCGCGCGGCAAGCGATTAACCAGCGGGGACACTGGAGCAACGGCACTGAGCCACCGTCGAGAGGAGCCCGACCGTGCAGCGGAAGGCGTACGTATCCGGCGTCGCCGCGCTCCTCGTGGTGCTGCTGGCAGGCTGCACAGGCGGGTCAGGCGGTGGCGGCGCGACGGATGACGCGAATCCCGGTGGCGTCGGTACGGCGAGTGCCGTGGCGCAGCCGGGCAAGTACCGCACGCTGCCGGGGCCGTGCACCGCGGTGAGCCATGACACGCTGGACTCGCTGCTGCCGGGTATCAAGCAGATCACGGACGCGGACCAGCAGGAGAAGGCGTACGAGGGTGAGGCCACGCTCGCGTACGACAACGACCGCAAGGCGGGTTGCCGCTGGAAGGTGGACTCGACGACCGCGACCGACCGGCTGCTGGTCGATTTCGAGCGGGTGGTCTCCTATGACAACTCGGTGAGCGACGACACCCAGGCGCAGGAGTTGTTCGCGGGGAAGGAGACGGCGGCCGACCTGCCCGAGCCGGCGAGTTCGGACAGTGGTTCCAGCTCCGCCTCCACGCCCAGCGCCAGTTCCAGCCCCAGTGCCGATGCCAGTTCCTCGGCCTCCCCTTCCGACTCCGGCTCCGGGTCCGCCTCTTCGTCCGCCACGCCGTCGAGTCTTCAGCCCCGCACTCTCGACGATCTCGGTGACGAGGCGTTCCTGGACGACGCTCTGAGCGGCTCGGGTTCGACGGCCCGGCAGCGCACGGTGACTGTGGTGTTCCGCACGTCCAACGTCATTGTGACCATCGAGTACGAGGAGCAGCCGGTTGCTGTCGGTGCCGTGCCCGACAGCAAGGAAATGCAGGACAGGGCCCGGAATCTGGCTGCGCAGCTGGCGGACACGCTGGGTGGTTAGGGGGCGTTCGGGTGCCTCGGGCGCCCCTTCGTAAAGCTGAAGAAGCGGAAGCACACAGTTTCCTCACCGCGTACGGTGGCTCCTCGGACCCGATCCGCCGACCTCAGGAACCACAGCGTCATGAGTGAAGGAACCATGCAGCGACCAGCAGAGCGAGACCAGCGCAACCGGCGAGACAAGCGAGCGAGGCGGTCAGGCCGTCTGCTTGCGGGCGCGGTCGCAGTCCCCGTGATGGTGTTCGCCGCGGGCTGCTCCTCGGACTCCGGCTCCGGTGGCGGGGGGAGCAAGGGCGCGAGCGCCGGTGACACGGCGGCGGCGACGGCGAGTACGGCGCCGACGGTGCAGGCGGCGGCGTACAAGAAGTTGCCGGATTCGTGTGGGGTGCTGTCGGACAAGACGCTGGGCTCGCTCGTGCCGAAGGGCGTCAAGTCCGGCAAGGCGGGCAAGTCCGGCGATACGGCTACGCGGGCGAGCTGCTCGTGGAGCAGTCTGGACAACAACGGCGTGAAGGGCTCGCAGTTCCGCTGGCTCAATGTGTCGCTGCTGCGCTTCGAGTCGGATGCGACGCGCGGCGAGGGCGACCAGTTGGCGCATGCGTACTTCGAGAAGCAGGTGAAGGACGCCCAGGGCGCTCAGGGTGCGCAGAACCTGAAGTCGGAGCCGGTTGCCGGGACGGGCGCCGAGGCGACGCTGGTGCGCTACGACCTGAAGAAGAAGGAAGGCGCCTTCAAGCAGCAGACGGTGGTGACGCGCGTCGAGAACGTCGTGATCACGCTGGACTACAACGGCGCGGGCCTGGCCGGTGACAAGGCCCCGGACGCGGATGCGCTGGTGAAGCTGGCGGAGGCGGCGGCCAAGGAGGCGGTGGCCTCGGTGGCGGCGGCGAACGGCGGCGGCACCGGGAGCGGTGGTGCGGGCACGGCGAAGCCCTCGCCGTCCGGGTCGGCGTCGAAGTCGGCCTCCCCGTCTCCTTCGAAGTCCGCTTCGGCCTCTCCGTCCTCCTCAGCGTCGAAGAAGAGCTGACTGTCACATCTGGGCCGCGTCTGGACGCCAACTCGCAGCTCAGCACCGTTTTTTGAGGGAGCCCGGTCCCCTGCGGGGATCGGGCTCCACCCGTTCCGTTATCTCGTTCGGCGTACACATGTGCCACTCTGTTGCGCGCAACAGCACGCAATGGGAGGGGAGTACGGGTGGCCGCGCCACTGCAGCTGACTCGGATGCACCGCGTTCTCATCGGCGTGGTCGTTTCCGGCGCCGTGATCATCGCCGGCATCGGCTTCGCCGGTTCGTATGCGGCGGTCCGTGAGTTGGCCATCAAGAAGGGTTTCGGGAACTTCTCGTATGTCTTCCCGATCGGCATCGACGCGGGTATCTGCGTCCTGCTGGCCCTGGATCTTCTCCTGACGTGGATCCGCATACCCTTCCCGCTGCTGCGTCAGACGGCGTGGCTGCTGACGGCGGCGACGATCGCGTTCAACGGTGCGGCGGCCTGGCCGGACCCGCTCGGTGTGGGGATGCACGCCGTGATCCCGGTGCTGTTCGTGGTGGCGGTCGAGGCCGCCCGCCATGCCATCGGCCGTATCGCGGACATCACGGCGGACAAGCACATGGAGGGTGTCCGTCTGACACGGTGGATGCTCTCGCCGATTCCGACGTTTCTGCTGTGGCGCCGGATGAAGCTGTGGGAGCTGCGCTCCTACGAGCAGGTGATCAAGCTGGAGCAGGAGCGGCTGGTCTATCAGGCCCGGTTGCGTTCGCGCTTCGGCCGGGCGTGGCGGCGGAAGGCTCCGGTGGAGTCCCTGATGCCGCTCAGGCTGGCGCGGTACGGGGTTCCGCTGGCGCAGACGGCTCCGGAGGGCCTGGCGGCGGCGGGTATCGAGCCGGCACTGCTGCCGCCGGCGCCGCAGCCGGTTCCCGTGGCCAACCGTGCGGTCGAGGCGGCGCCCGCCGCACCCTATGTGCCCGAACCCGAGCCCGAGCCCGAGCAGAGCCCGTGGTTCAACGTGCCCCAGCAGGTCGAGTACCACGGCGACTACGACCCGACGTACGACCCGGAGCAGTACGCCCAGTGGTTCGCGGAGCAGCAGCAGGCGGAGCAGTACGCGGAGCAGCAGTCGTACGAGGAGCCCTCTGCGGAGGAGACCGGCAGCTTCCCCATCCCGGTCGCCGGTAACCGCACCCGCGAACTGGGCGAAGGCGGCGGCCCTCCGGAGCCGGACGAGGAGGCGTTCTACCAGGTGTTCCGTCAGTCGATAGACGGCAGCTACCCCACGCCCCGCGTCCTCGGCGACAACATCCAGGCGACGTACGGCACGACGATGAGTCCCGGCGAGCTGAAGTCGCTGGCGGAACGCTTCCAGAAGCGCCACTCGGCGGAGCTGGAAGAAGACCACATCGCATGAGAAAGCGCCCGGTGCCCCACGGCACCGGGCGCTTTGCTCAATGCGTCACTCCCCGAGCAGGGCCCGCACCCGCTCCTGTCCGACCGCCAGCAGCAGCGTGGGCAGTCGCGGACCCGTGTCGCGGCCGACCAGCAGGTGGTACAGCAGGGCGAAGAAGGTCCGCTGGGCGGTCTTGATCTCCGGCGGGAGCTCCTTGGGCGTGGCGTCCGCGGAGAACCCGGCCTGCACCTTCGGCACGCCGTAGACGAGGTGGGTGAGCCCGTCGAGCGACCAGTGGTCGGCGAGGCCGTCGGTCAGCAGCCTGAGGGACTGCTGGGAGGCCTCGTCGAGCGACTTGAGCAGTTCGGCGTCGGGTTCGTCGCGCACGATGGTCCGCTGGTCGGCGGGTACGTGCGTGTTGATCCAGGCCTCGGCCTTGTCGTAGCGCGGGCGGGCCTCGTCGAGGGAGCCGAGCGGGTTGGCGGGGTCAAGTTCGCTCAGGATCCGCAGGGCCTGGTCCTCGTGGCCTGCGGTGATGTCGGCGACGGAGGCCAGGGTGCGGTACGGCAGCGGGCGCGGGGTCTTCGGCAGTTCGCCGCCGGCGGTGCGCACGGCGCGCGAGTGGGCCGCGACGTCCGCCGGGAGGGCCGACCCGTCGGCGACCTTCGCGTCGAGCTTGTCCCACTCGTCGTAGAGGCGCTGGATCTCCTGGTCGAAGGCGATCTTGAAGGATTGGTTGGGCTTGCGCCGGGCGTACAGCCAGCGCAGGAGCTGCGGCTCCATGATCTTCAGGGCGTCGCCGGGGGTGGGGACGCCGCCGCGCGAGGAGGACATCTTGGCCATGCCGCTGATGCCCACGAAGGCGTACATCGGCCCGATGGGCTGCTTGCCGCCGAAGATCCCGACGATCTGTCCGCCGACCTGGAAGCTCGATCCCGGGGAGGAGTGGTCGACGCCGCTCGGCTCGAAGATCACTCCCTCGTAGGCCCAGCGCATGGGCCAGTCGACCTTCCAGACGAGCTTGCCGCGGTTGAACTCGTTCAGCCGGACGGTCTCGGAGAAGCCGCAGGCGGTGCAGGCGTAGGTCAGCTCGGTCGTCTCGTCGTCGTACGAGGTGACCGTCGTCAGGTCCTTCTCGCAGTTGCCGCAGTAGGGCTTGTACGGGAAGTAGCCGGCGGAGCCGGACGAGCCGTCGTCCTCGCTGGCGGCACCGGAGCCCTCCTCGGCCTCCAGTTCGGCCTCGTCGACGGGCTTCTGCTGCTGCTTGGGCTTGGCCGGGGCCTTCTTGGTGCGGTACTGGTCGAGGATCGCGTCGATCTCGGCGCGGTGGGCGACGGCGTGCAGGATCTGCTCGCGGTACACACCGGAGGTGTACTGCGCGGTCTGGCTGATCCCGTCGAACTCGACGCCCAGCTCGGCGAGCGAGGCGATCATGGCGGCCTTGAAGTGCTCGGCCCAGTTGGGGTGCGCGGACCCCTTGGGGGCGGGCACGGACGTCAGCGGCTTGCCGATGTGCTCGGCCCAGGTCTCGTCGACTCCGGCGACACCGGCCGGCACCTTGCGGTAGCGGTCGTAGTCGTCCCAGGAGATGAGGTGGCGGACCTGGTGCCCGCGGCGCCGGATCTCGTCGGCGACGAGGTGCGGGGTCATGACCTCGCGCAGGTTGCCCAGGTGGATCGGGCCGGAGGGCGACAGACCGGACGCGACGACCACGGGTTTGCCGGGGGCGCGGCGCTCCGACTCCTCGATGACGTCATCCGCGAAACGGGAGACCCAGTCGGCGGTCTCGGTGCTCTGAGCCACGATCGGCACGTCCTTCTTTCTCCGGGGCAGCCAGTACGGTCAAACGGCCGCGCCCCCTAGCTTAGGCGGCGCGGCCGCCTTTCATGGGCGCGGGACCGTGCCCGACAGCGGCTCCGCCGCGGGGCGCGACAAGCCCCCACCGGCCCGCAGCCAGAAAAACCGCTTCACCCCCCATGGGATACTGACCACGTCTATCAATCCACGAGGAGAACGGCTCCCACCCCATGGCCCCGGTCAAGTCCCTCAACAGCTCCGTCAACCAGCAACTCGCCGACGCCATCGCCTCCGCCCGCCCGGAAGCCGACGGAGTCGACCCGCTGCTGCGACGTAGCGACCGGGCCGACTTCCAGGCCAACGGGATCCTGGCCCTGGCGAAGAAGGCGAAGGCGAACCCGCGGGAGCTGGCCACGCAGGTCGTCTCCCACATCGTCACCGGTGAGGGGCCGATCAAGGACGTCGAGGTCTCCGGGCCCGGCTTCCTCAACATCACGATCTCGGACCGGGCGATCACGGAGACGCTCGCGGCGCGCGCCGCCGACGGCGACCGGCTCGGTGTGCCGCTGAAGGAGAACCCTGGCGTCACCGTCGTCGACTACGCCCAGCCGAACGTGGCCAAGGAGATGCACGTCGGCCATCTGCGCTCGGCGGTCATCGGTGACGCGCTGCGCGGCATGCTCGACTTCACCGGCGAGCGGACGATCGGCCGGCACCACATCGGCGACTGGGGCACCCAGTTCGGCATGCTCATCCAGTACCTGTTCGAGCACCCCGGCGAGCTGGCCCCGGCCGAGGACGTCGACGGTGAGCAGGCCATGTCGAACCTGAACCGGGTGTACAAGGCCTCGCGCGCGGTCTTCGACGCGGACGAGGAGTTCAAGGAGCGCGCGCGCAAGAGGGTGGTCGCCCTCCAGTCGGGCGACAAGGAGACCCTCGAGCTCTGGCAGCAGTTCGTGGACGAGTCGAAGGTCTACTTCTACTCGGTCTTCGAGAAGCTGGACATGGTGATCCGTGACGAAGAGATCGTCGGCGAGTCCGCGTACAACGAGGGCATGCCCGAGACCGCCCGCCTCCTGGAGGAGATGGGCGTCGCGGTCCGTTCCGAGGGCGCGCTCGTCGTGTTCTTCGACGAGATCCGGGGCAAGGACGACAAGCCGGTCCCGCTGATCGTGCAGAAGGCCGACGGCGGCTTCGGCTACGCGGCCTCCGACCTGACCGCCATCCGCAACCGAGTCCAGGACCTGCACGCGACGACGCTGCTGTACGTCGTGGACGTACGGCAGTCGCTGCACTTCAAGATGGTCTTCGAGACGGCCAGGCGGGCCGGCTGGCTGAACGACGGCGTCACCGCGCACAACATGGGCTACGGCACGGTGCTGGGCGCGGACGGCAAGCCGTTCAAGACGCGTGAGGGCGAGACGGTACGGCTGGAGGACCTGCTGGACGAGGCGGTGCAGCGGGCCGCCGAGGTGGTCCGGGAGAAGGCGCAGGACCTCACCGAGGACGAGATCCAGGAGCGGGCCGCGCAGGTGGGCATCGGCGCGGTGAAGTACGCCGACCTGTCCACCTCCCCCAACCGGGACTACAAGTTCGACCTGGACCAGATGGTGTCGCTGAACGGCGACACGTCGGTGTACCTGCAGTACGCCTACGCCCGTATCCAGTCGATCCTGCGCAAGGCCGGGGAGACGAAGCCGGCCGCGCACCCGGAGCTGGCACTCGCCCCGGCGGAGCGGGCCCTCGGCCTGCACCTGGACGCGTTCGGGGACACGGTCTTCGAGGCGGCCGCGGAGTACGCGCCGCACAAGCTGGCCGCGTACCTGTACCAGCTGGCCTCGCTGTACACGTCGTTCTACGACAAGTGCCCGGTGCTGAAGGCCGAGACGCCGGAGCAGGTGGAGAACCGTCTGTTCCTGTGCGACCTGACGGCCCGGACCCTGCACCAGGGCATGGCGCTGCTGGGGATCCGGACGCCCGAGCGGCTCTGAGGCCCGTACCGGCCGACGTGCCGCGGCCCGCCCTCTCCGCCGGGAGGGCGGGCCGCGGTCGTTCGGACGGGGCGTCAGCTGCCGTCGGCGAACCGCTTGAACGCGGCCCTGGTGCCCGATCCGGCGTCGCCGTCGATGGCGCCGGTGTAGCCCCAGGAGTCCTTCAGCAGGCGCTGCAGTGCCTTGATGGTGTTGGGGCCCGGGTCTCCGTCGATCGTGTCGTTGTAGCCCCAGTAGGTGTGCAGGCAGCGCTGGAACGCCTTCCAGCTGTTGGTGCCGAGCTGCCCGTCGATGCCGTCGTTGTAGCCCCAGTACGTGTGCAGCCAGTTCTGGACGTTCTTGGCCTCCGCGGAGGTCAGCCCGAAGTTGTTCGTCGCCTTGATGGTGACGGTGTGGGCGCTGGTGGCCGAGGCCGGCGCGGCGAAGCTGGTGCCGGCGGTGGCCAGTCCGCCGACGGCGAGTCCGACGACGGCGGCGGCGCTGACCAGGGTCCTGGCCAAGGCGTTCGATCGCATGCGTGTCCCTCTCGGGTCGTGGTGTGTGGTGCCGGGACGAGACTGCGGGGCGGGCGGCGAGGGCCGCCATGGCTGCCGCGCAAGTGACGTCGTCGCGGGACGTCCCACCCGTTGACCTGCGGGGACATGTGGTGGGGCGACGGTGCAAAGGGACGGCTGTCGGCGGGCGGTGGCCGATTGGGTATGGGTGCAGGGCGCAGGTTCCGGTGCGGTCCTGGGGATGCTGGTGCAGAATGCGGCACGGGGTACAGGGGCCACTGACCACGGCCGCTGTTCATGAACGCGTGGGGGGACCACACCATGTCGCGTTGGAAAGCGCTGCCCGCAGAACTCGATCCGCGTGTACGGCAGTTGCTGGTGCACCTGCGTCGGCTGAAGGACCACAGCGGGCTGAGCGTGCGTCAGCTGGCGGCGCGTACGGGATACAGCCCGAAGTCGTGGGAGCGGTATCTGGGCGGCCGTTCGCTGCCGCCGCGGGAGGCCGTGGAGGCGCTGGCCCGGATCGGCGGCGACGACCCGACCCGGCTGCTCGCCCTGCACGAGGTCGCCGCCGAGGCCTGGCAGAACCCGCACGGCGGAACCGCCGTACCGGAGACGTCAGTCGGTGGAACTGCCGTACCGGAGCCGGAGATCCTGTCGGCGGGGCCCGGCGGCGGGGGCGCGCGGTCGTTGCGCGTCGCGCTCGTCGCGGGGGCGGTGGCCCTGGTGCTGGCCGTGTCGTCGGCGGTGCTGGTGACCATGCGGCTGATGGACCACGGCGGCGGCGCGGCGGGGCAGACGACGACCACGGTCACCTTGACCGCGGGGACGTCGGCACCGTCGTACACCTGCCGTGTGAAGCAGGTCGACGGCCACTGGTACGCGGGCAACAGCCGTACCCGGAACGCCACGGTGGGATACGGCGACTCCGGGCCGGCGGTGGCCGAGGTGCAGTGTCTGCTGCGCCGGGCGGGCATCTCGCCGGGCGGTATCGACGGCATGTTCGGCCCGCTGACGCAGGGCGCGGTCAAGGCCTTCCAGAGGCAGGCGCGGCTCGACGTGGACGGTGTCGTCGGCCCGCACACCTGGAAGGCCCTGCGGGGATGACCCCGGAACTGGCCCGGCTGGCCGCCGCGCTGCGGGAGTCGAGAGCCCGAACGGGTCTGAGCCTGGCGGCTCTCGCGGCGAAGACGGCGTTCAGCAAGTCGTCCTGGGAGCGTTACCTCAACGGCAGGACACTGCCGCCGCGCACGGCGGTGCAGGAGCTGTGCCGGCTGGCCGGCGAACCGGACGGCCGGTGTCTGGCGCTGTGGGAGATCGCGGAGTCGCAGTGGAGCGGGCGGGCGACGCAGGCGGGGCGGGCGTCGCCGCCGGTCGCGGGTCCCGTGCCGCCTCCGGATCCCGTGGAGGCCGGGAAGGGCGGTGGTCACCGTGGTGCGGCAACCGTGGCGGTGCTGGCATCGGTGTGTGCGGTGGCCGTCGGCGGCGTGGCGGTCACGCTGCTCCTGCTGCCCCGCCACAGCCACGAACCCCGGCCGGCCGCCGTGTCCACCTCCAGTCCCGGGCCGCACTGCCGGGCTTCGTCCTGCGAGGGCAAGAACCCGATGGCCATGTTCTGCGCCGCCACACCGGACACCCTCGCCACGCGTCACACGGCCACCGGGGCCTGGCTGGAAGTGCGCCACAGCAAGGTGTGCGGGACGAGCTGGGCCCGGATGTGGGGCACCCGGACCGGCGACCGGCTCGAACTGACGGCGGGCGGCCGGACCCGCGGCGCCGAGGTCCACAACACCGTCGACGCGGACAGCTTCGTCTACACCCCGATGACGGTGACCCGACCGGGGACGGTGCTCCGCACCTGTTTCCGTCCGGCGGCGGGCGCCAAGGGTGGCGGCCAGGAGGAGTGCTTCAGCTCCGTCTCGCGGTGACCCCGCCCTACGCGATGTGGTCCTCCTCCAGTTCCGCCGTATGACGGTTGGTGAAGCGGAGGACCATCCGGAGGGCGTCATCCGGCAGGAGTGTGATGCCGTACGTCGCTTCGACGTCTTGGCCGAACCGGTCCGGGGTGGGGTACCTGCCGTCTATCGACAGCTTGAAGAGCTGGTAGTACTCATCGTCGGACACAGGCCCGGTGATCTTGTCGATGTCGGCGTCGATGTACTCGGTGTGCCGGACGAGGAGCTCCAACTCGTTCCGGACCTTTTCGACCGTGAACTTGGCCATACGGATCGCCTCGGCCTTGACCTCCTCGGCCTCCATGACGATCCGCGCGGCTTCGTCCCGGGCCTCCGCGAGGAGGTCATCCGCCTGCGCCCGTGCCGTTCTTATGAACTGCCCCGCGACAGAGACGCCGTGGCCGAGCCCGGCGATGTCCAGAATGCCCTCGCCGGGTGACGCCAGCTCGTGGTTCACGAGGATCGTCATCAGGGTCTCGTGGACGGCCGCGGCGTCGAAAGGACGGTCCTCGGGGCATTTCTCGAGCAGGCTCATGATGAGGCCTTCAAGGGCCGGCGGGAGCCCTTTGGCGTTCCTGCTCGGTGGCGTGGGGGTCTCCTGCTTGTGCTTGAGGACGACGGACCACTGGTTGTGGTCGTGGAAAGGCGGCCTTCCGGTCACGGCGTGGTAGAGGAGGCAGCCCAGGGAGTAGAGGTCGCTGCGACGGTCGATCGCCCCTCTGGCATCGATCTGTTCAGGAGACATGTAGGCGGGGGTGCCGAGCAGGTCCCCCGGCGCGGTCAGTTTCCGAGCGCCGACGGTGTCGCCGAGGAATTTCGCGATGCCGAAGTCCAGAACCTTCAGCGTCCCGTCGGGTGTGAGCAGTACGTTCGCCGGCTTGATGTCCCGATGGACCACTCCCTTGCGGTGTGCGGCGTGCAGCGCCTGGGCGATCTGCGCACCCCACCCCGCGGCGAGCGGCCAAGGGACGGAGTCCGGCCCCTTGAACCGCTTGTCCAGCGGGGTCCCGTCGACCAGCTCCATCACAAGGTAAAGGGTCTGACGGCCGCCGACCGAAACCTCTCCCCAGTCATGGACGGTCACGACGTTCTGGTGGGTCAAGCGGGCGGCCAGTTGCACCTCACGCTCGAATCTGTCTCGCGCCTCGGTCTCGCCCGCGCCGTACTGCGGATGCACGACCTTGACCGCGACATCCCGCCGCATCCGCACGTCCTCGGCCGCCCAGACCTGCCCCATACCGCCCGAACCCAGCAAAGCGGTGATCCTGAACCGTCCGGCGAGTACTTCGTCCAGCATCGGTCCCCTCCCCCGTCGGCACCCCGACCCGCAACTCCGCTACGAGTATGGCGCCTTCAGTACCCCGACGAGTCTCCCGAGCTGCCGTACGACCCACCCGCCGCCCGGCGCAACCGGCGTACCTCCTCCTCCACCCGGCGGGCCACGTCCCCGATGCCGGTGCTCTCCTCCAGGCCGCCGGCACGGAGTTGGGCGGCGAGGGTGGTGAAGTAGTGCGCCGTGGCGAGGAGATGGTCGTCCACGTCGATGCCCATGGACGCGGCGGTGCCCAGAGGGATGCGGTTGACCTCGTCCAAGACACGGTTGATCTCGAGGGTGATCTCGTCGCGAACGTCCTGTGTGAGCGCCACCGCCCGCCCCACCTGGGCGAGGATCGAGTGGCAGGAGCGCGCGAGCTGCATGAGGAGCCTGTCGTCACGGTTGAGGGAGGACGAACCCGACGCGCCGGGGCTGAAGCTGCCCGACGCGATGCGCGCGCCCGCGACCTGTGGCTCGTAGCGCCGCAGGTCGAAGGCGGTCCTCGCACCCAGCGCGGCCCGGAAGCAGGGGTGGACCTGGAACTCCGTCTCGTGCGGCTGGACCGGCAGCCCGTCGTCGCCCGCGTACACCACGTCGTTGCCGCGCCGCACCCCGAGGAAGCCGACCCCGTGGAGCACGTCGATGACTCCCGGGAGGCTCAGTGCGTTGGCGTACGCGGGGAAATCATGGTGGAGCGTGTCGACGGCCGCCTCCAGACGGCGGGTGAGGGCTGCGCGAGTGACGACGTACCCGGTGTTCTGGAAGAGCGGGAACAGCTGGCGCAGGAAGGGGTGCGCGACCAGGTACTCCGAGGTGAGGTCCTTGAGCTTCCACTCGGAGAATTGCCGGCCCGCCTGCGCCACGTCCGCCTCGGTGATCCGGTCCCGCTCATGGTCCAGCCAGGCCTTCTCCTGGCACAGGTTGAGGAGCTGGATGGCGTCGCGCGGCCGGGGCAGACAGCGGCCGAAGAGATGACGGGTGATCTCCTCCCCGTCCACGGTCTGCGGGAACAGTTCCTTCCACAGCCGTTCCTCGGTCAGATCCTCCCCCACGGAAGCCCGCGCGCGGGCCAACGCCAGGTTCCGCAGGGCCTGTTCCGTCCAGGAGATCCTCAGCTCGTCCCCGTGGAACTTGTCGCCCTCCGCGAAGGACAACGAATCGTAGATGTCGGCGCGCAGGAACAGCAGGAACCGCACCGAACGGCCGTACAGGCTCGCCGCGTGTTTGGCCGCCAGCAGCAGCCCGATCACCATGGAGTTGCTGTCCGGTTCGGCCGACCACACCTGTTCCAGTTGGTCGACCATGAGGAGAAACGGCGGGTGTACGGCGCCGTCGCACCCGAGGTCGCCGAAGGCTGCGGCCACGCCCTGCTCGACGATCTCCAACTGCCCTGCCGCGCGGGCACCTTCGGACGGCGACTGGGCGAGATCAACGCTCGCCTTGATCCCGAAGGCCTCAAGGGACAGCGAGGTCTGGAGCCCCCGGGCAGCCTGCGCCAGCCGCTCCACCAGCCGGCCGCTCCCGCCGGGTGCCTCGCCGTTCTGCTTGAGGAAGCGCCCGAGCGCTTTCACCGAGTCGGTCTTGTGCCCGCCTTCATGCGCTCCCTTGGCATGGTCGACGAGATACCGGGCAGCGTGCACCGCGAACACATACCGCCAGATCAACGCCTTGGCCGAGTCCCCCGGCAGCCCTTGCAGCTCGAACCGCCGGATCTCCTCCCCCGCGGCCTCGTCGGGCGTGACGAGCACCTTGCCGCCTCGGTGCCCGCCTTCGCTGTCGGACATCAACTGCATGCAGATGGCGCTCTTCCCGGACCCCTTACGCCCGATGATCAGCATCTTGCGCCCGCCGAGCGCGCCTCGGTACGCCGCATTCGGCAGAAAGCCGCCACGTAGCAAAAGCCCCTCGGTCACATCCCGTTCGGCGTCCTCACGCCCGAAGTGCAACTGCGCGAGCTGCGGCTGATCAGCCATCTCGTCCCCCTGGGTCCTACTGGTCCCCAAGGTAGCGGGAACCGCTGACAACAGGGACTCTCTCAGCGCGATACGGCAACTCGAACTCGCACCACACCACCTTGCCCAACTCCCGCTCCCGCGCCCCCCACTTGTCGCTCAGCGCGGACACCAGCAACAACCCGCGCCCGCCCTTACCCCCGACATCCCCACCCTCCACGACCCGGGGCACACCGGGTCCGCTGTCGTGCACCTCGACGCCCAGCACCCGCCCGTCGTGCCGCAGGAGCAGCCGCGACAGGCGGCCGGGCGGTACGCCGTGCAGCAGGGCGTTCGTCACCAGTTCGCTCACGCACAGCAGTACGTCGTCGGCGCGGTCCGTCCCGGCGAGGCCCCAGCCGGTGAGGGTCTCGGCTGTGAACTGCCGCGCGGCCTGCACGGATCGGCGCTCGCGGCGGAAGAACCGCTCGCGCAAGGAGGGGAGTTGAGTCGTGTGGTTCACAGGACGAGAGTTGCGGAGAGTCACTAGCCTTGATCACTCGGTTAACCCGTACAGATTTTTTGTACGGGTTAACAGGCGGTGACGTACGCGTCCCGAGGGGGAGGGAGACCTGCATGAGCGCCAGGAGGCCGCCGCGGCCGAAGAACCTCACGTCCATGAAGATGCTGGGCAAGCAACTCGGCACCGCACGCCGCGCCGCGGGTCATACCCAGAGCGCGCTCGCCGAACTCGTCAGGGTCGACGAGGAGACCATCGCCTCGATCGAGCAGGGCAGACGGGCGCTGAAGCCGGACCTGGCTGCGGTGCTCGACGAGATCCTCCAGACCAAGGGGATGCTGTCGGCGGGCGTGGCCAATCTGCCGGAGATCGACCAGTTCCCGATGTGGGCCGAGCTGTACATGGAGCATGAGCGGGAGGCGATTGCGTTGTCCTGGTACGACAACGCGGTCCTCCCCGGCCTCCTCCAGACCGAGCCGTACGTCCGCGCCGTACTGTCCAACCGCGTGCCCGCGTACGACCAGGACGAGATCGAGACGGGTACGGCGGCCCGTCTGCAGCGCCAGGAGATCTTGCACCGCAAGAACCCGCCCACCCTGAGCTTCATCGTGTGGGAGCCGGCGCTGCACATGCGCATCGGCGAGGCAGAGGTGCGACGAGAACAGCTGCGACACCTGCGAGCGATGGCTGAACTGCCTTGCGTGTCCCTGCAGTTCCTGCCGCTGAGCAGTCCGTATCACGCGGGCATGGCAGGCCCCTTCACCCTCCTCGAAACACCGGACCACCAGCACCTCGCGTACACCGAATCGCAGCGCGGCAGCCAGTGGGTTTCCGACGCGGATGAGGTGTCCAGGCTGGCGCGCAAGTATGCGATGCTGCGGACACAGGCCCTGACCACACAGGACTCCAGAGACCTGCTCGACCGCCTGCTAGGAGAGCAATGAGCGCCGAAGCACTTGAGTGGTTCAAGTCGACGTACAGCAGCGACGAAGGCGGCGCGTGCCTCGAAGTCGCCATCGCCTGGCGTAAGTCGAGCTACAGCAGCGACGAAGGCGGCCAGTGCGTCGAAGTCGCCGCCTGCCCCCACACCATCCACATCCGCGACTCCAAGAACCCCGCGGACACCGGCCCCACCCTCCAGCTCACCCCGGCCGCCTGGGCCGCCTTCACCGCAAGCAGGTGACGACCGCCAGCGTCGCGTAGGGCATCGTCACCGTCCCACCCCTCGCGTCGATGGCGGCGCCCACCGCGTCCAGGATCTCGGCGAGCGCGTCGGCGGGCAGGCGGGTGAAGGCGCCCTGCGTGGGCAGGACGTCCAGCCAGGCCTCGCGGGTGTACGTGAACTCCCAGTCGTAGCGCCAGAATTCGGGCTCCCCGAAGGCGCCGTCCGCCGCCCGGATCGCGTCTGCGGCCTTGGTCAGGAAGACCTGGTAGCCGTCGACCATGGACCGCGTCAGGGCCGCCCGGAAGTCGAACGGAGCGTCGGGCATGACGCGTTCGGCGGCGTCGGCGACCGCTTCCGCGAGGTCGGGCGGGGTCTCGGCCACGTTCCAGAAGGGGACCAGCAGACCGCCCGGCCGCAGCGCCTGCGCCGCCTTGGCCGTGCCCGCGGCGAGGTCGATCCAGTGCCAGGCGGTCCCGGCGACGACGGCGTCGAAGCGACGCTCCCCCGGCTCCCAGTCCTCGAACTTCGCCACTTCCGCGTCCGTACCGAGCCGTCGCGCCAACGCGGCCATACGGGCGTCGGGTTCGACGCCGAGGACCTTGCAGCCGGCCGCCTGGAACTGCCGGGCGGCGATTCCGGTGCCGCAGCCGACGTCGAGGAGGTCGGATCCGGGGGCGGCCGCGACGATCCGCTGGATCAGGTCGTCGGGATAGCGGGGCCGGGCCCGGTCGTAGCGCTCGGCGTCCGTGCCGAAGGACTCGGCGATGTCACGGCGCCGGTGGGGTTCGTTCGCGGACTGGTTTGCGGGCTGACTCCCGGCGGCAGACGCCGAGGAGGCCGCTGAAGACGGTAAAGTGGGCATGCGCCCACTATGGGTGGGCGCGCGCCCACTCGTCAATGGGCATGCGCCCACTCGTGCCGGGACAGGAGGCGGTATGCCGACAGGTGTGGCCATCCGCGATCCACGCCAACAGCTCTTCGACGCCGCCGAGCGCATCCTGCTGCGCGCCGGCCCGAACGCCCTGACCAGCAGGGCGGTGACGGCGGAAGCGGGCTGCGCGAAGGGGGTTCTGCACCGGCACTTCGCGGACTTCGACGCGTTCCTGGCGGAGCTGGTGCTGGACCGTATCCGCCGGCTGGCGGACCTGGAGGCGGCCCTGGGTGAGGCCGCCGGAACGGGCACGGTCGCCGGCAACCTCGCTGAGGCGCTGACGGACCTGTTCGACGCGGTGGCGATCGCCGTCGTGGGCCTGGTCATCACCCGGGACGAACTCCGCGCCCGGCTGCGCGCGGCCGGTTCCAGCGGCATCCCGCTCATGACGGAGGCGTCGGCGATGCTCACCGGCTATCTCGCCGCCGAGCGCGACCTGGGCCGTGTCGCGGCGGACGCGGACGTGGACCTCCTGGCCGCCACCCTGCTGGGCGCCGCACACCTCCTGTTCGCCGACCGGGAGGCGGGGCCGCCGGACGCGGCGGCGGTACGCGCGACGGTGGCGACGGTCGTCGCGGGTGCCGTGCGGTGACGGCCGCCCGGGGCATTGTCAGTGGCGGCCCCTACAGTCACTGACATGGCGACTCTTCCCAACCCCCTGCCACGTCTCGCGTCCCTCGGCCTCGAACTCCCGCCGGGCGCACTGGTCGACGCCACGGACGGCGGACCGTGGCACGAGCCGTTGCTGTGGCTGGCCGACGACCGGGCGGTGCCCGGTGCCCGGGCCGCGCTCCAGCAGTCGGCACCGGCCGCCGGACTGCTCCCGGTGGTCCTCGATGTCGGTGCCGGTCACGGCGGGCCGGAGGAATGGGAGTTGATACCGGGCGAGACGTCCTACCCGGGGGATCACGACGCCGAGGAGGTGCTGGAGGAGCTCTGGGACGAGTGCGCGGAGGACGGCGCCGACTGGCCCGGTCTTGCCGCCGTCCGGCCCCTGGCCGCCGACGCGGACCCCGAGTCCGTCGCCTCCGCCGTCGTGGACTCCCTCCTCGACGGAGGCGGTCCCCTCAAGGACCCCCGTCTCGCCCTGGTCCCCGCCCGCCGCAGTGCCGACATCCCCGCGGCGATCGGCTGGATGGGCCCGGCGAACCACGAGAACGACGTGGCCCGGCTCTGCTCGGTGCTGCGCTCCTGGGAGGACCGCTTCGGCATACGGGTCGTGGCGCTCGGGTTCGATCAGCTGACGGTGTCCGTCGCCGCGCCGCCCGCCACCCTCGCCGAGGCGGAGGCCGTCGCCGCCGAGCACTTCGCGTTCTGCCCGGACAACCTCCTGCAGGGCGCGGACACCACCCTGGCCGCATACGCCGAACACCAGCTCCTCGACCAGCCGGTGTGGCACTTCTGGTGGGACTGACGGTCCGCCGCGGCCGGCCCGGTGGTGGGCGCACCGGGCCGGCCGCGGCGTAGGGGTTGTCTTCGGAGGCCGAGAGCGTGGTGCAGGAGGAGAGCCACACCGGTGAGCAGAGCAGCGAGAACCATTTGAGACCTCCGTGTACGAAATGTGACGTTTCTGCCGTTCTCAATAACGTCACATTCCCACCCGCGTTACGGGCGTGGCCCAAACGGGAGGCCCTGGCCCCGCAGCCCCTCCCCCAGCCTCCTGAGCCCCTCGTGGATCTCCTCCGGCGTCTGGGTCACGAAGCACAGCCGCAGGGTGGAGCGGTCGGGGTCGCCGGCGTAGAAGGGTGCCCCGGGGACGTACGCCACATCGTGCCGCACCACCTGCGGCAGCAGCGCCGTGGTGTCGTACGGCGCCGGAAGGCGGGCCCAGAGGAACATGCCGCCTTCGGGCCGGGCCCAGGCCGATCCCTCGGGAAGGGCCTCGGGCAGTCCGGCGAGCATGGCGTCCCGGCGCTCGCGGTAGACCCGCGCGACCCGCGCCACATGGGCGTCCAGGTCATGGTCCGCCAGGTACCGTGCCGCCGCGAGCTGGTTGAGGGTCGGGGTGTGCAGGTCGGCGGCCTGCTTGGCGACGACACAGGCGCGCCGCAGTTCCCTGGGCGCCCGCAGCCAGCCGAGCCTGAGGCCCGGCGCCATGACCTTGGAGAAGGAGCCGAGCAGCACGGTCCGGTCCGCCGCCTCCTCCCACGAGGCGATCCACGGCACCCGCTCGCCCTCGAAGCGGAGTTCGCCGTAGGGGTCGTCCTCGATGATCCACAGCCCCCGGCGGGCGGCCACGGCCGCGACGGCGGCCCGTCGGTCGGCCGGCATGGTGCGGCCGGTCGGGTTCTGGAACGTGGGCACGGTGTACAGCAGCTTGGGCCGCTCCCGCACCACCAGTTCCTCCAGGGCGCCGGGGTCGACCCCGTCTCCGTCTCCGGGCACGGCCACCACCCGCGCACCGGCGAACGCGAAGACCTGAAGTGCCGCGAGATAACAGGGACTTTCGACGAGGACGACGTCCCCGGGCTCCAGCAGCGCCGTGGCCAGCAGGGACAGCGCCTGCTGTGAGCCGGTGGTGACGAGGATGTCGTCGGCGTCCGTGGGCAGACCACGGGCCGCCGTCCGCGCGGCGAGCGCGTCCCGCAGCGCCGGCTCGCCCTCGGTCGTGGAGTACTGCAGGGCCTGCGCGGACGCCTGGGCGAGCACCGAACCGAAGGCCTCCGCGACCCCCTGCGCGTCGAACAGTTCCGGCGCCGGCAGCCCGCCCGCGAAGTTGATCACCTCGGGCCGGGCGGTGACGGCGAGGATGTCCCGTACCGGCGAACCGCCGATCGACCGGGCCCGCGCGGCGAGCGGCGGGACGGGGGCAAAGGCGGGTGCGACGGTCATGGCACGGCTCCTTCGGCTGCGGTGACGGCGGCTCGTGGCCGCAGCCTAGGGATGTACGTGCCGTCTACAAGCAGGTTTCCGCGATACGGACGGACCGCCCCTCGGGCCTTCGGCCAGATCCTCAGGCCTTGTTGCCGATCGCCGCGTACACGTTGATGTCGGCGTCCGTGACGTCGTTGATGTCGGCGTACCGGACCTTCTCGATGTCGTCGAGCGCCGCCAGGTAGGAGGCGTCCGGCTGCTCCGGGACCGGAGCGGCGTGGTCGGCGCGCCAGTGATGCACGGGCACCACTCCCGGGTCCGCCGGCTCCAGTGCGCTCTGCGTGAAGAAGCGCTCGACCTCCGCCCGGGAGCGCAGCACGAAGGTGAAGCCCCGCTCGGTGTACGTCCGCTGGACCGCGCGGATGTTCTCGGGATTGAGGTCCTCGGTGAGATGGCTGAGCACCAGCCGGCTGCCGGACGGCAGCGCGTCGACGAGTTCCCGCACGATCGGGTACGCCTCCTCGTCCTCGACGAAGTGCAGGAGCGCGACGAGGCAGAGTGCGACCGGCCGGTCGAAGTCGAGGGTCTTCGCGGCCTGTTCGAGGATCTGCGCCGGGTTCCTGAAGTCGGCGTCGATGTAGTCGGTGCGGCCGTCGGGCCCGCTGGTGAGCAGGGCACGCGCGTGGGCCAGCACCACGGGGTCGTTGTCGACGTACACGACCCGCGCGTCGGGGATGATCCGCTGGGCGATCTGGTGGACGTTCTCCGCGGTGGGCAGGCCGGTGCCGATGTCCAGGAACTGGCTGATGCCGTCCTGCCCCGCCAGCGTGCTCACCGCGCGGCGCAGGAAGTCGCGGTTGTGCCGTACGTCGAGGTAGCCGCGCGGGTTGGCGGCGAGCGCGGCCGCGGCCGCCGCCCGGTCCACCGGGTAGTTGTCCTTGCCGCCCAGGAAGACGTCGTAGACGCGGGCCGGGTGTGCCTTGGTGGTGTCGATCCTCCTTCTCAGCTCGGCGGGATCCTGGCTGAGGGCGTCACCGGGCATGGGCGTCTCCCTGGAGAGTCGGGGCGGTCGTTCAAGAGACAAGGACCAGACGCCAACAACCTAGCCGTCGGCGGCACTTGCCGTGGCCCGCGCCGTGATCTCAGAGCTCCCGCGCCCGGGAAGCGTCCCGTACCGAACCCTTGGGACGCGACATCCCTGCAGGTCAGAGGCCATCGCCTGGCTTCGCCGTCCCGAATCGTCCGCAGAGTCTGGCGCGCGGAGCCGATCACCGCTCAGGCTGGAATCCCAGCCCACCGTCCACGGAAGGCACGTACCAGCATGCCCGCCCGAGCCCCTCGCACCCGCCTTTTCGCCGTCACCGCCCTGGTACTCGCCGCGTTCGCGCTGACGGGATGCAGGGACGGGAAGGGCCTCAAGGACGAGGGCCCGGCAAGGTCCCACTCCCTGCACGCTCCCGCCGGGCACGCTCCCGCCGTACGGAACGCGAAGAGGCCGCCCGGTCGTGAACCGGACGGCCTCCATGCTCAGAGGATCAGGCGTGGGCGAGAACCGCTTCCTTCGGGTTCGGACCGTACTTGTTCACGCCCGGCTGGCTGTCGGAGCAGGTGAAGACCAGCAGGGTGATGGGGCCGGCCAGCGGGACGATCCCGAACAGGAGCCACCAGCCCGAGCGGCCGGTGTCGTGCAGCCGGCGGACGCCGACGGCCAGGCTGGGCAGCAGGATCGCGACGTAGAAGACGATCGCGATGAACGGCGCCTTGATCGCGAGGCCGATGCCGAGCAGCACGGCGTAGATGATCGCCGAGAACAGCACGAACATCCAGTACTCCTTGCGGCGCGCGCGCCCGCTGAACACCGCGTACTTCTTCAGCGCCTCGATGAACCAGCTCACTTGTGTCCCCCAGGGATCGACGTTCGGACCATCCGGAACGGATCAGGCCAGGCGAGAAGGTAAGGACACTGACGAGAACTCGTCAATTCGGTGTGTACAGCGCAAGGGTTGAGCGCTTTTCGGACAGATCCACCGCGAATCGGCCCCGGGCCCGCCGCTGATCACGGAGAATGGCGGGCAACCGCGGGGCCGGGGACCTCAGTTCACGGATACGAGTCGCTTCCGTTGCCGAACCGAGTGCATTCCGATGCTGGTCAGTGGCCGATTCGAGGCCGGATGTATCCCCATTCGTAGCGCGAATCAGCGCAACTTTTCCGCCACTTCGGTCGCCCAGTACGTGAGGATGTTCTGCGCGCCCGCCCGCTTGATGCCGGTCAGCGTCTCCAGGATCGCCCGGTCGCGGTCGATCCAGCCCTTCTCGGCGGCGGCCTCGATCATCGAGTACTCCCCGGAGATCTGGTAGGCGGCGACCGGCACGTCCACCGCGTCCGCGACCCGCGCGAGGATGTCGAGGAAGGGTCCGGCCGGCTTCACCATCACCATGTCGGCGCCCTCTTCGAGGTCGAGCGCCAACTCCCGCAGCGACTCCCGCACATTGGCGGGATCCTGCTGATAGGTCTTCCGGTCACCCTTCAGGGAGGAGCCGACGGCCTCCCGGAACGGCCCGTAGAAGGCGGACGCGTACTTCACCGTGTACGCGAGGATCGCGACGTCCTCCCGACCGATCTGGTCGAGGGCGTCACGGATGACCCCGATCTGGCCGTCCATCATTCCGCTGGGCCCCACCACATGGGCGCCCGCGTCGGCCTGGACCTGCGCCATCTCGGCGTACCGCTCGAGCGTGGCGTCGTTGTCGACGCGCCCTTCCGCGTCCAGCACCCCGCAGTGACCGTGGTCGGTCGTCTCGTCGAGACAGAGATCCGACATGACGAGAAGGTCGTCCCCGACCTCGGCCCGCACATCGCGGATCGCGACCTGCAGAATCCCGTCCGGGTCGGTCCCCGGCGTGCCGAGGGCGTCCTTCTTCTCCTCCTCCGGCACGCCGAACAGCATGATCCCGGAGACCCCGGCGGCCACCGCCTCGGCGGCCGCCTTCTTCAGGCTGTCGCGCGTGTGCTGGACGACACCGGGCATCGCGGAGATCGGCACGGGCTCGGAGACGCCCTCGCGCACGAAGGCGGGGAGGATGAAGTCCGCCGGGTGCAGCCGGGTCTCGGCGACCATGCGCCGCATGACGGGGGTGGTCCGCAGCCGCCGCGGCCGCGTGCCGGGGAAGGATCCGTACTTCGTCATGCCACCTACGCTACGCCCGGCCCACAGGCACCTTTGCCGACGGTATGTCGGGCCTGCGCAGCCGCTCGCCCCTCGCGATGCGGCCCGCATCCCCCGGGTCCATCCTGAAAAAACAGCCAGGAGCAAGGACCGGGTCCCCGTCCCCTCGCCGCGCACGGCTGCTGCCTGCGCGAAGGAGGAGGACGAGATGACCGCCACCCATCACACCCCGCATCAGGCCCCGGACCTGTTCGCCCTGTCCGAGATCCACGGCCCGGTCCTGCGCCCCGGTGACGACGCCTATGTGGCCGAGGTCACCGGCTTCAATCTGGCGGCCTTCCACCATCCGGACATCGTGGTCGGGGCGGCGGGCGTCGACGACATCGTGACGGCGATGCGCTGGGCCGCGGCCACAAAGACGCCGGTGGCGGTCCAGGCCACCGGCCACGGCGCGAACTTCCCGATCGACGGCGGCCTGCTCATCAGCACCACCCGCATGACCGGCGTGACCATCGACCCGGCCGAACGCACCGCGACGGTCGCCGCCGGCGCGAGGTGGCGCGACGTCCTGGAGGCGGCCGCCCCGTACGGCCTCGCCCCGCTCAACGGGTCGTCCTCGGACGCGGGCGTCGTCGGCTACACCCTGGGCGGCGGTCTGCCCGTCCTCGGCCGGGCCTACGGCTACGCGGCCGACCGGGTCCGCTCCGTCCAGGTCGTCACCCCCGACGCAACCCTGCGCACGGTGACCGCCGACACGGAACCGGACCTCTTCTGGGCCCTGCGCGGCGGCAAGGGAAACGTGGGCGTGGTCACCGAGCTGACCTTCGAACTGCTCCCGCTGCCCTCGGTCCTCGGCGGCGGCATCTACTTCCGGGGTGAACACGCGGAGGCGGTCCTGCGCACCTGGACCGACTGGACGACCACCCTGCCCACCGAGATGTGCAGCGCGTACACGATCCTGCGTCTGCCGCCCATCCCGCAGATCCCCGAGCCTCTGCGCGGCGGCTTCTGGGCCCGCGTCGCCCTCGCCTGGACCGGCGACCCGAAGGAGGGGGAGAGCCTCCTGACCCCCGTCCGCGCGGCCGCGCCCGTCGTCATCGACACGGTGGAGGACATGCCGTACGCCGCCATGGACCGCATCTACCTGGACCCGCACGACCCGCTCCCCGCCCGCGAGGCCTGCACCCTGCTCAGGGCGCTGCCCCCGGACGCGCAGACGGCGTTCCTGGCCCAGGCGGGCCCGGCCGTCCCGGACCTCCCGCTGCTGCTGATCGAGCTGCGCCACATGGGCGGCGAACTCTCCCGCCCGGCCCCGGTCGAGGACGCCATCTGCGCCCGCGACGCCAGCTACCTCCTGGAAACGGTCGGCGTCCTGCCCGACCCGGGCACCGCGGCCGCCGTGGAATCAGCCACCACGGCCCTCCACAACGCCATGTCCCCGTGGAGCACCGGCCACACCATGGTCAACCTGCACGGCCGCCCGGGCGACGAAACGGACCGGGCCCGCGCCTGGACGGACGAGGTCTACGACCGCCTGACCAGGACGAAGTCCCACTACGACCCGGCCAACCTGCTGCGCTACGGCCACACGGTCATTCCCACTACCGCATAGCCGCACCTGCCGGGGCGGGGCGCAGCCCCCAGGGCCGCGCACCCCCACACACCTCAGGTCGTACGACGCCGCCGGGCCCCCGGCCGCCGCTCACTGGGCCGAGTAACGGGATCCCCGGCATCCAGCGCGGCAGCCCGCCTCCGCAACCCGAAGTCCGCGAGCGCCTCGGCCAACTTGTGCACGGACGGCTCCGGAGCCATCACATCCACCCGCAGCCCATGCTCCTCGGCGGTCTTGGCGGTGGCCGGCCCGATACACGCGATCACGGTCACGTTGTGCGGCTTCCCGGCAATCCCCACCAGGTTCCGCACGGTGGACGACGAAGTGAACAGCACCGCATCGAACCCACCCCCCTTGATCGCCTCCCGGGTCTCCGCCGGCGGCGGCGAGGCCCGCACGGTCCGATAGGCCGTGACGTCGTCGACCTCCCAGCCGAGCTCGATCAGCCCGGCGACCAGGGTCTCCGTGGCGATGTCCGCCCGCGGCAGGAACACCCGGTCGATCGGGTCGAAAACAGGGTCGTACGGCGGCCAGTCCTCAAGGAGCCCCGCAGCGGACTGCTCCCCGCTCGGCACCAGATCCGGCTTCACGCCGAAGGCGACGAGCGCCTTCGCGGTCTGCTCCCCCACCGCGGCGACCTTGATCCCCGCGAACGCCCGGGCATCGAGCCCGTACTCCTCGAACTTCTCCCGGACCGCCTTCACGGCATTGACCGAGGTGAACGCGATCCACTCGTAGCGCCCGGTGACGAGCCCCTTCACGGCCCGCTCCATCTGCTGGGGCGTGCGCGGCGGCTCGACGGCGATGGTCGGCACCTCGTGCGGTACGGCCCCGTAGGACCGCAGTTGGTCGGAGAGCGAAGCCGCCTGCTCCTTCGTACGCGGCACGAGCACCTTCCAGCCGAACAGCGGCTTGGACTCGAACCACGACAGCCGGTCGCGCTGGGCGGCGGCGGAACGCTCACCGACCACGGCTATCACCGGCCGCCCGCCCTCGGGCGAGGGCAGCACCTTGGCCTGCTTCAGCGTCTGGGCGATGCTCCCCAGCGTCGCCGTCCAGGTCCGCTGGCGCGTGGTCGTACCGGCCACCGTCACGGTGATCGGCGTGTCCGGCTTGCGGCCGGCCGACACCAGCTCACCCGCGGCCGCGCCCACGGAGTCGAGGGTCGTCGACACGACCACCGTCCCGTCGGAGACGCCCACCTCCGTCCAGCAGCGGTCCGAGGCGGTACGGGCGTCCACGAACCGCACGTCCGCACCCTCGGCGTCGCGCAGCGGAACACCGGCGTACGCGGGCACGCCGACGGCCGCGGCGACACCGGGCACGACCTCGAAGGGCACGCCCGCGGCGGCGCAGGCGAGCATCTCCTCGGCGGCGTACGCATCGAGTCCGGGGTCCCCGGACACCGCACGGACGACCCGCCTGCCGCCCCGCGTGGCCTCCATGACAAGATGTGCGGCATCCCGTACCGCGGGGACCCCAGCGGTTGTTGACGAGCTGTCAACAACCGCGAGCTGAGGTGTGCCCGTGCCCGGAAGCGGGTCCGACGAAGGACCCCCGTCCGTGTGCACCTCGGCGACGCCTTGTCTGGCGTGCTGACGCACCACGTCGAGCACGTCGTGCTCGGCGACGAGGACGTCCGCGTTCGCCAGCGCCTCCACGGCGCGCAGAGTCAGCAGTCCCGGATCCCCGGGTCCGGCACCGAGGAAGGTGACGTGCCCGTGTTCAAGGCCGGCGGGAAGAGTGGTGGGGCTCAATGTGCTCGCTCCCCCATCAGACCGGCCGCGCCCTGGGCAAGCATCTCGGCAGCGAGTTCACGGCCGAGCGCCATTGCTTGGTCGTACGTCTCGGGCACGGGACCGGTGGTGGACAGCTGCACCGTGCGGGAGCCGTCGGTGGTACCGACGACGCCCCGCAGGCGCATTTCCTTGACAATCTGCCCGTCGGCCAGAAGGTCGGCCAGTGCGCCCACAGGGGCGCTGCAGCCGGCCTCCAGGGCGGCGAGCAGTGACCGCTCGGCGGTCACGGCGACCCGGGTGAACGGGTCGTCGAGCTCTCCGAGCGCGGCGATCAGGTCCGCGTCGCCCGCGGCACACTCGATCGCCAGTGCCCCCTGGCCGGGGGCGGGCAGAACGGTGTCGACCGACAGGAAGTCGGTCACTTCATCGCTACGGCCTATCCGGTTGAGTCCGGCGGCGGCGAGGACCACGGCGTCCAGCTCACCGTCCCGCACGTACCCGATCCGGGTGTCGACGTTCCCCCGTATCGGGACCGTCTCTATGTCCAGCCTGTGGCTGCGCGCGTACGCGTTCAGCTGCGCCATGCGACGCGGCGAACCCGTACCGATGCGCGCCCCGCGCGGCAGGTCGGTGAACTTCAGCGCGTCCCGGGCGACGATCACGTCGCGCGGGTCCTCGCGCAGCGGGACGGCGGCGAGCGCCAGCTCCTCGGGCTGCGCGGTGGGCAGGTCCTTGAGCGAATGAACCGCGAAGTCGACCTCACCCCGCAGCAGCGCGTCGCGCAGCGCCGTGACGAACACACCCGTGCCGCCGATCTGCGCGAGGTGCTCGCGGGAGGTGTCGCCGTAGGTGGTGATCTCGACGAGCTCGACGGGCCGTCCGGTCACCTGGCTCACGGCGTCCGCCACCTGCCCGGACTGGGCCATGGCGAGTCTGCTTCGCCTCGTCCCCAGTCTCAATGCCTTGCTACTCATGCCGGCCCTCGGTTCTTGCTGTTCTCAGGTTCATCGTCGGCGCCCTCGGCCCGGGAGACGGCGGCCACCGCTTCCTGGTCGAGGTCGAACAGGGTCCTCAGGGCATCTGCGTACCCTGCTCCGCCCGGTTCGGCCGCGAGCTGCTTGACTCGTACGGTCGGCGCGTGCAGCAGCTTGTCGACAACGCGCTTGACGGTCTGGGTGATCTCGCTGCGGTGCTTGTCGTCGAGCCCGGGCAGCCGGCCCTCGAGCCGTGCGATCTCATTGGCGACGACATCGGCGGCCATGGTGCGCAGGGCCACCACGGTGGGGGTGATGTGCGCGGCCCTGAGCGCCGCCCCGAAGGCCGCGACCTCGTCCGCGACGATACGGCGGACCTGGTCGACGTCGGCCGCCATCGGAGCGTCCGCGGAGGCCTCGGCGAGTGACTCGATGTCGACGAGCCGCACCCCGGCCAGCCGGTGCACGGCCGCGTCGATGTCGCGGGGCATCGCGAGGTCCAGGAGGAACAGCACGGGCGCGGGCCGCGGAGCCTCGACGACCGGCTCGGCCTTACGACGCTCCGGAATCCGCCCGACCGTGGCCACGGTGGCGGCAAGCGCGGTGATCAGCTCGGCATCGGCCTCGGGCGCCCGCCGGGCCGCCTCACGCCGGTCGACATCCCCGTTGTCCACCCAGACGGCATGCTGCTCGAGCGTCGCCGCGTCCATCCCGGCAACGGCGGCTTCCCCCATGACGGAGAACCCCTGCTGCACGGCGGGAAGATCAAGCGGACAGCTCTCTTCCGCCGCGGGGCCCGCATGCGGTCGCGGCGCTGGGGCGGCTCCCGACCCAAAGACAGGTGACACCCCGCCACCGCCGGGCTGCGGCACCGCCCCCGCGTCGGCACCGGCGTCCGGCACCCCGTCAGCCACGCGGCCCTGCACCGCCGTGGCAACCGCGCCGGCCGACAGCACAAGCCCAGTGGCCCCGGTACAGGACACCACAACATCGGCACGTGTCAGCTCGCCAGACACCGCACCCATCGGCACCGCACGAGCCAGCACCCCCTGGTCGGAGCCCTCGTTCAAGATCTCCGCGAGCCGCTCGGCCCGCTCCCCCGTGCGGTTGGCGATCACGATCTCACCGACCCCGGCCCGCGCCAGCGTCGCAGCGGCCAGCGAGGACATCGACCCCGCCCCGATGACCAGTGCCTTCTTCCCCCGGGCCCATCCCTGCACATCCGCCCCGGACGCCAGCTGCTCCAGCCCGAAGGTGACCAGCGACTGCCCGGCCCGGTCGATCCCGGTCTCGGAGTGCGCACGCTTGCCCACCCTCAGCGCCTGCTGGAACAGATCGTTCAGCAGTCGCCCGGCACTGTGCAGATCCTGCGCCCTGGCCAGCGAGTCCTTGATCTGCCCGAGGATCTGCCCTTCCCCCACGACCATGGAGTCGAGCCCGCAAGCCACCGAGAACAGATGATGAACGGCCCGGTCCTCGTAGTGGACGTACAGATAGGGCGTGAGCTCGTCCAGCCCCACCCCGCTGTGCTGCGCGAGCAGCGTGGACAGCTCGGCGACACCGGCGTGGAACTTGTCGACGTCGGCGTACAGCTCGATGCGGTTGCAGGTCGCGAGCACCGCGGCCTCGGTGGCGGGCTCCGCGGCGATCGTGTCCTGCACCAGCTTGACCTGGGCGTCCGCGTTCAGCGCGGCCCGCTCCAGGACGCTGACCGGAGCGCTGCGGTGGCTCAGCCCGACGACGAGGAGACTCATGCCGGCATCACGGCGGGTACGTCCCCGTCGGGCCCCTGCTCGGCGGACTCCTGGCGGGCCGCGGCGACGGGCCCGGACCCGTCGGAACCCGCGGCCTCGGCCTCCTCGCCGGCCTTGCGCTGCTCGTGGAAGGCGAGGATCTGCAGCTCGATCGACAGATCCACCTTGCGTACGTCCACGCCGTCCGGGACGGACAGCACGGTCGGCGCGAAGTTCAGAATGGAGGTGACCCCGGCGGCCACGAGCCGGTCGCAGACCTGCTGGGCGGCGCCGGCGGGGGTGGCGATGACGCCGATGGACACCCCGTTGTCCTCGATGATCTTTTCCAGCTCATCGGTGTGCTGCACGGGGATACCCGCGACGGGCCTGCCCGCCATCGCCGGATCGGCGTCTATGAGGGCCGCGACCCGGAAACCACGGGAGGCGAACCCGCCGTAGTTGGCGAGAGCGGCGCCGAGGTTACCGATACCGACGATCACAACCGGCCAGTCCTGGGTGAGCCCGAGCTCACGCGAGATCTGGTAGACGAGATACTCGACGTCGTAGCCGACACCGCGCGTTCCGTACGAACCCAGGTAGGAGAAGTCCTTGCGCAGCTTGGCGGAGTTGACCCCCGCCGCGGCCGCGAGCTCCTCGGAGGAGACCGTGGGTACCGAGCGCTCCGACAGTGCGGTCAGGGCGCGGAGGTACAGCGGAAGCCTGGCGACGGTGGCCTCGGGAATCCCTCGGCTACGGGTCGCCGGTCGGTGAGTTCGGCCAGTTGCCACGGTGCTCCTGCGGGTAGAGCGGGGCTGCAGGCGGTCACACGTACCCAGACCGCCCCGTCGACAGCAGGCTATGTCTTTGTGAACGCGTGCACAAAGATGGTGTCCGATTTGCCCGGCCAACGTGACCGGGGTCACGCGCCCCCGGCGCACTGATGCGGAACCGGCGCACAAGCACCACCGCTTCTCATCTCGTGGGGGCAAAACCGCACACTCTCCTCTTACGATCCCCGCCCCCGAGACCAGTCGCCGTCGATCCTAGGCGAGGTTCCGGACGACTTGGACTACTCAGTCAGTGCCTTGCGCAACCGCTGCTCGTCCACGCGCCAGAAGGTGTGCTGCCGGCCGTCGACGAGAACCACGGGAATCTGCTCCCAATACTGGTCGTGAAGCTGTTGATCCAGGGAGATGTCCTTCGCCTCCCACGTCACCCCCACCTCCGCGCACACCTTCTCCACCACAAGCTGTGCGTCATCACACAGGTGACACCCCGCCTTACGGATGAGAGTGACGCTCCGGCTCGGGGCGTCCTGGGCCTTACGACGGAAGAGGGGACTCATGTCAGCCATTCTCCCGCGAGCGCACGGTCGCGGCACACCCGCGAAAACGCCACGGAAGGGGAGGATCGGATCAGTTCTTTAACGACACGGTCGCGGAGAGTTCACAACGTTCAAACCTCTCGCGTCTGGAGGCACCGAACAAACTGGCTATGCTCACGGACATGGCCGCTCTCGGATGGCTCACTCCCCGTAGGCACTCCGCCACGGCGCGGAGCGTGTTGGCAGGCGAGGCCTCGGCAGAGGCAGCGCGCAAGTCCTCGCAGGACGTCCCCCCGGAGGAACCGGAGTTCCCGGTGCTCGGCGACGATAAGGCCGCAGCCTTCTTCGACCTCGACAACACCGTGATGCAAGGTGCTGCCCTCTTCCACTTCGGGCGGGGCCTGTACAAGCGCAAGTTCTTCGAGACCCGCGACCTCGCCAAGTTCGCCTGGCAGCAGGCGTGGTTCCGGCTGGCCGGCGTCGAGGACCCGGAACACATGCAGGAGGCCCGCGACTCGGCCCTGTCCATCGTGAAGGGCCACCGCGTCGCGGAACTCCAGTCCATCGGCGAGGAGATCTACGACGAGTACATGGCCGAGCGCATCTGGCCGGGCACCCGCGCACTCGCCCAGGCCCACCTGGACGCCGGGCAGAAGGTGTGGCTGGTCACGGCGGCCCCGGTCGAGATCGCCACGGTGATCGCCCGCCGCCTCGGCCTCACCGGCGCGCTGGGCACGGTGGCCGAGTCCGTCGACGGCGTCTACACCGGCAAACTGGTCGGCGAACCCCTCCACGGCCCCGCGAAGGCGGAAGCCGTCCGCGCCCTCGCCTCCGCCGAAGGCCTCGACCTCTCCCGCTGCGCCGCGTACAGCGACTCCCACAACGACATCCCCATGCTGTCGCTGGTCGGCCACCCGTACGCGATCAACCCCGACACCAAGCTCCGCAAACACGCCCGCAAGCTCGACTGGCGCCTCCGTGACTACCGCACCGGCCGCAAGGCAGCCAAGGTGGGCATCCCCGCAGCGGCAGGCGTGGGCGCGGTGGCGGGCGGCACAGCAGCAGCCATCGCCCTCCACAAACGCCGCCGCTGACCCGACTCGCCCGCCCCGGACGAGAAACCACCATCAGGCAACACGACCGCCCCGAGGTCGATTCACCGCTGCGCTGAGCCGCCCCGAGAGCGGAGCGCCGCTGGACAGAACGGCGAATGACCGGCTGCAGCAAACACCCTGCGCCACAAGTCAGCCGGGGCACGGCGGCGGGGGCTGGAAAACATCAACTCCCGCACCACTCCTGATCACACCGCAACCAGCCCTGCCCCGAACACGCCAATCCCCACGACCTGCCCCCACACCCCCTGTCCAGTCCCATTGGCTGCACACGGCCACAACACGCCCCGTTCCCACTCGAAACACGACGCATACCGATCAACAACCAGTCACGCTACGACACTTGAAAGGTCGCCAATCGGTTACAGAAGCGACGTAATCGATGATTTGAGCAACTGGGTGTAGCAGCGCCTGTACGAAGCGTTATTCTCCTCAGACGCAAACCGGTACCCCTCCGTCGCTACGACGGGTGAAAGGTCCCGCACTGCACGTGATGGAAGCTCTGCCTCTGGGAGTCCCGTGTACCCACACGTCGGGGTTGACGCCTCGGGCCTGGCTACGCTGCGCGCAACGGTCCACAACCTGTTGCGCGGCTTCGTCCCCACCGCGTACGCCGTCCCCGCCCTAGCCGTAGCCAGCACCCCCGTCGGCCCGTGCTACGCCCTCGCCGACGGCAGCACCGCCGCCGTCGGCAGACGCAGCCGCGCCGCCGGTGCCACCACCACCCGCCGCCCGGCCGCGGACAGCGACAGCGCCCGGATGATGGACCTCGTCGAACGCGCCCAGGCCGGCGAGGCCGACGCCTTCGGCCGCCTCTACGACCAGTACAGCGACACCGTGTACCGGTACATCTACTACCGCGTCGGCGGCAAAGCCACCGCCGAGGATCTCACCAGCGAGACGTTCCTGCGCGCCCTGCGCCGCATCGGCACCTTCACCTGGCAGGGCCGCGACTTCGGCGCCTGGCTGGTCACCATCGCCCGCAACCTCGTCGCCGACCACTTCAAGTCGAGCCGCTTCCGCCTCGAGGTGACCACCGGCGAGATGCTCGACGCCAACGAGGTCGAGCGCTCCCCCGAGGACTCCGTCCTGGAGTCCCTCTCGAACGCCGCCCTGCTCGACGCCGTGCGACGTCTCAACCCCCAGCAGCAGGAGTGCGTGACGCTCCGCTTCCTCCAGGGCCTCTCCGTCGCCGAGACCGCCCGCGTGATGGGCAAGAACGAGGGCGCCATCAAGACCCTCCAGTACCGAGCCGTACGCACCCTGGCCCGCCTCCTCCCGGACGACGCCCGCTGACGGAACGCCGCACGCCGGACCTGACAGAACACAGCAGTGCACGCTCAGTGACGCCCAACTAGCTGTCAGTGAAAGTCCGTTGACTTCCCGATCCGATCATCCGTCGTCCGTAACCCAAGTGCCGAGACGCTCGTTGTGCGGGATGCAGGCTCCCTGTGGTCACTCCCTGGCCGTCTCCGATCACTCGATCGTGTGGATGTGGTCAGAGCGTGCAACCCTCAGGACCCCCTGGGGAGTCGACCGTCATCACGAGAGGAGGTGCCGCCAGTGATCGCGAACGTATCGGCACACCGGCGGGCGAACGCCTTCGCCCAGGCCCTGGAGGAGCAGCCGGACCAGGGCACGGCGGCCGAGCAGTCCGAAGGACCGGCCCCGGCCCCGGCTGCTGCGGAACAGACCGAGCAGGGCCGTCTGTTGGCCCTCGCGGAGTGTCTCGGCGAGCTGCCCAGACCGGAGCTCGACCCCGAGGTCAAGGTCGTCCAACGAGCACAACTGGTGGCCGCGTTCGAGGCCATGGTGCAGGAGGGCGGCGCCGGCGGCGAGGCGGCAGACACCGCGGTACCCGAACAGCGCTCCCGTGGCGCGCACCGCGCGAGCCCACTGGGCAAGCTGCGACCGCGGTCGCGGCTGACCAAGGGCCTGGCCGCGGGCGGGCTCAGCGTCGGGGTCGCGGCGGGCGCCTTCGGCGGAGTCGCGGCCGCAAGCTCGGACGCCCTGCCCGGCGATTCGCTCTACGGACTCAAACGCGGCATCGAGGACTTCAAGCTCAACTACCTGTCCGAAGGGGACGACGAGCGCGGAGTGGCCTACCTCGATCAGGCCTCCACCCGGCTGGCCGAGGCCCGCCGCCTGATGGAGCGCGGCCGCGGCGGCGGCCACCTCGATCACGAGTCCGTCGGGGAGATCCGCCGCACCTTGTCGGGCATGACGCGGGACGCGTCCGAGGGCCACCGGCTGCTGCACGAGGCGTACGAGCGGGACCCCGGGTCCCTCGGCCCCATCCAGGCCCTGTCCGCCTTCTCCCGTTCGCACCGCGAGGTCTGGGGCGCACTCCGCCAGAAACTCCCGGTCCAGCTGGGAGACGTCAGCAGCCAGGTGTCGTCGGTGTTCGCCGCCATAGACGAAGAGGTCGCCCCGCTGCAGTCCCTGCTGCCCCCGTCCGCGGCCCACGGCGGCGGCCACGGCAAGCACCACGGCTCGGGTCCGGCGTCCAAGGGCACACCCGGCTCCGGCAGGGGATCCGCGACCTCCGGCAGCGGCAGCGGCTCCTCCAAACACAGCCACTCCAGCAGCCCCAGCCAGTCGACCGGCTCCACCGGCGAGGGCCTCCTCGGAGGCAGCACCGGCGGCCTGCTCGAGCCGCCCAAGGACACCGGCAGCGCCTCCCCGTCGTCCACCAAGTCCCCGTCCACCGAACCGGACGTGACGATCCCGCCCCTACTCCCGGGCCTGCTCCCCGGCCTCGGCATCGAGGGCAACGAGACAAACCAGTAGCCCGTACGGCAACGGGGGCGCCCCTCTCCAGGGGGGCGCCCCCGTTGCCGTACGGGAAAACCTCAGAAGAACACCGACCGCCGCTGCACCAACAACTTGTACAGCGTGTGCTGGATCTGCTCCCTCACCTGGTCCGTGAGGTTGAACATCAGCATCGGGTCCTCCGCCGCCTCCGGCGGATAGCCGTCCGTCGGGATCGGCTCTCCGAACTGGATCGTCCACTTCGTCGGGAGCGGCACCGCACCGAGCGGACCGAACCACGGGAACGTCGGCGTCAGCGGGAAGTACGGGAAGCCCAGCAGGCGGGCCAGGGTCTTCGCGTTGCCGATCATCGGGTAGATCTCCTCCGCCCCGACGATCGAGCAGGGGATGATCGGCGTGCCGTGGCGCAGGGCGGTGGAGACGAAGCCGCCGCGGCCGAAGCGCTGGAGCTTGTAGCGCTCGCTGAAGGGCTTGCCGATGCCCTTGAAGCCCTCCGGCATGACCCCGACCAGCTCGCCCTGCCCCAGCAGCCGCTCGGCGTCCTCCGCGCAGGCCAGGGTGTGGCCGAGCTTGCGGGCCAGTTCGTTGACCACCGGCAGCATGAAGACGAGATCCGCCGCGAGCAGACGCAGATGCCGGTCTGCGGGATGGTTGTCGTGCACGGCGACCTGCATCATCAGGCCGTCCAGCGGGAGCGTCCCCGAGTGGTTGGCGACGATCAGCGCGCCGCCCTCCGACGGGATGTTCTCGATGCCCTTCACCTCGACCCGGAAGTACTTCTCGTACACCGGCCGCAGCAGGGACATCAGGACCTGGTCGGTCAACTCCTCGTCGTAGCCGAAGTCGTCGACCTCGTAGTCGCCCGTGAGGCGGCGGCGCAGGAAGCTCAGGCCGCTCGCGACGCGCCGTTCCAGCCCGCCGTCGTGCTGCGGCCGCTGGGGCGGCTGTTCCTCATGCGTCACAGGAACATCATCCTGCGTGCGCGCCCTGCTGGGCAGGGGCTGGACGTCGCCGACCAGCGCGGGTTCCGTGGTCTTGCGTCGGCTCCCCGCGCCCCGGCGCCGCGGCGGCCGCTGTACGGCGCTCCCACGGGACCGGTCGTCGTCGAACGGAATGACCTTGGCATCCGCCATCGTTGATGCGCTCCTCAGTTGGCGCTCTGCGTCGGGGGGTGGCCGCTGCCCGGCAGGGACAGCGCGGCGATCCGGTCGACGGCCCCCGCAAGGGCCTCCGGCGGCAGGAGCCCGGGTCCGTGACTGCGCGCGAAGTCCGCGAACGTCTCCGCGGTCGTGTACTTCGGCTTGAATCCGAGCGTCTCACGCATCTGGTCCGTCGCCACGACCCGACCGTGGGTCAGCAGCCGGATCTGTTCGGGCGAGAAGTCCGTCATACCCAGCGTACGCACCAGGGAGCCCGCCCAGGTGACCGCGGGCAGCAGCAGCGGCACCGTGGGCCTGCCGAGCCGCCTGGAGCACTGGGAGAGCAGCAGGACGCCGTCGCCGGCGATGTTGAACGTGCCGCTGTTGAGCGTGCCCCGCTCCGGCTCGTGCGAGGCGATCCGCAGCACCTCGATCACGTCGTCCTCGTGCACGAACTGCAGCCGCGGGTCGTACCCGAACACGGTCGGCAGGACCGGCAGCGCGAAGTAGGAGGCGAGCGGCGTGTCGGCCGTGGGCCCCAGGATGTTCGCGAACCGCAGCACGCACACGGCCACATCCGGCCGCCGCCGCGCGAAGCCCCGTACATACCCCTCGACCTCGACGGTGTCCTTGGCGAAGCCTCCGCTCGGGAGGGACTTGGGCGGGGTGGTCTCGGTGAACACCGCGGGATCACGGGGCGCGGACCCGTACACGTTCGTACTGGACTTCACGACGAGCCGTTTCACGGTCGGCGACTTCTGGCAGGCGCCGAGCAGCTGCATCGTGCCGATGACGTTGGTTTCCTTGATCGCGGTCCGGCTGCCGCTGCCGAGCCCGGTCGCGCTCACATCCATGTGGACGACCGTGTCGGCGCCCGTCTCGGCCAGCACGCGCGCGATGGTGGGCTGCCGGATGTCGGCCTGGATGAAGTCGGCACCGCCCAGGTGGTGCTCGGGTGGGACCGCGTCCACGGCGACGACCCGGTCCACCTGCGGGTCACGCTGGATCCGTCGTACGAACCGGCCCCCAAGCCTGCGGGCCACTCCGGTCACGAGCACGACCTTGCCCAAGATCTGCGCCTTCCTTCCAGCCCATCCGATACTCGTAGCCTGCCGCGTTCCCCGTGTGCGGCCAACTTAGCGGGTCGATGTTGCGCTGTGATGACCACCCAATGCACGAAGTGACGACATCCACAGACGTACGAACAGACCAAGCCATGTGAAACCCGTGCGTACGCACGGGCCTTGCGCGAGGTCCCGTGCGCTTCTGGGAGCTTCTGTGAACTCCAAACGCATGTGGCCCCCCACCGGTTGCGGTGGGGGGCCACAGAACACGCTCCTGGAGCGTCGCCTACTTCTTGTTGCGACGCTGAACGCGCGTGCGCTTGAGCAGCTTGCGGTGCTTCTTCTTGGCCATCCGCTTGCGCCGCTTCTTGATAACAGAGCCCACGACTACCCTCGCTCACTTCTCATCACTCGGTGCTGGGCGCCATGGGCCCATACGACCTACGAGGGGTCAGCCTACCCGCCCGAGCGCTGAGGTCGTAATCGAGGGTGCCGGGGGAGATCCAGAAGAGCCCTGAGGATCCCCCCGGGGATCGCCGTCAGGCGGTTTCCACCCCCACGTAGCTCTCGCGGAGGTACTCGTGAACCGCGTTCTCGGGGACGCGGAAGGACCGCCCCACCCTGATCGCGGGCAGATGACCGCTGTGCACCAAGCGGTACACGGTCATCTTCGACACTCGCATCACCGAGGCGACCTCCGCCACGGTAAGGAACTGAACCTCGCTCAGAGGCCTCTGCTCAGCAGCCATGACACACCTGAACCTTCCGCACTCGACGGCCACCGGCTTCCCCTTCCGGTGACTCTTCGTCGCTGCGTGCTCACTCCCCAATGTAGGGGCGGGTGATGCGAGTGGGGAAGAGGTGCACCCATCGGCGGCCTACTGTGACAGACACGCTCGATTGAGTACGTAGCGGGTAAGCGGCCGGTAGTAATCAGACCGCACAGCGTCATCAAGTGGAACGACGACGGACACGGACCCCTCGGCCTCTCCCACGAAGAGCGCGGGGTCGTCCGTATCGGCCAGCCCAATGGCCTCGAACCCCAGCTGACCTGCCCCGCAGACCCAGCCGTGGTCCCCGACGACCAGCTCGGGTAGCGGCCCGCCGGCCTCGGCCGCCGCGGCCAGCGCGATACGAACCGGGAGCGGTGAATGCGTGTGTGCGCCGGTCGCACAACCGGGGCGAGACGTGCCGGGTTCCCGCACCAGCGCGACTCCTTGTACGTAGTCAAGGTTGTACGTACGTAGACCGAACCGGGTCGTTATGTCGACACAGTGACCATGCGCCGGTGTGAGGACAGTACATCCCGCCGCCGACAACGCCTCCGCCAAGGCGGCGTAGAACCCGAGCAGCCGGTGCGGGTGACCGGTGCCGAGGAGCACAGGGGCGCTGCGCTGCGCGGCTGCGGCCAGACGGTCCGCGAAGGCATCCAGAGCGGTCAGAGTCCGCTCCGGATCGATCACGTCATGGCCGGAGACATGCCGTGGATCGGCCGAAACCCCACACTTGTCCGCCATCAACTCGATCAGATCCCGCTGCGCCCATGTCCATTCGGGATCGAGTCCGATCAGCACGCGGGGGTCACCGGCAGCGAACAGTCGATAGCTGCGCAGGCTCTCCTCCCGGGAGGTGGCCACGGGCCCGGCGAGACGGGCGGCCAGGAGATGGGCCCGCAGGGCTCCGGTGCTCAACACACATCGATGGTGGCGGACGGGCCCGGCCGGGGGCATGCGAACGCGTAAACACCGCACAGTTGGCGTAACGGCTCTTGTGACACTGGTGACAGAACAGGGACACAACAGCCCACAACCGTCGAAGCGGCTCCCTGGTCTCACTCTGCGTGGACGGCAACGACCAACCGTCCGCACCGCATTGGCCAACACATCACCAGGGGGAACACCATGAACCTGTCCCGTCGCGCCACGACCGCCGCCGCACTCACCGTGCTGGCGCTCGGCGGCACGGTCGCCGCCACCGCTCCGGCCTCGGCGGCCACCACCGCCAGGGCCGCAGCCGCGTCGTACAACGGTGCCTGCGGCGCCGGCTACAAGGTCATCGACTCCACCCCGGTCGGCAACTCCGGCAAGGTGTTCCTGACCTGGAACGAGTCGACCGGCAAGAACTGCGCCGTGACCATCCGCAACACCACGGGCGCCAGGACTTACATGCAGGTCACCTTGAAGGCCATCGACAGCAGCGAGCCCGTCGCCAAGGACTCCGGCCAGTACACGAGCTACGCCGGCCCCGTCTACATCAACGGCCGTGGCCACTGCGTCGCGTGGGGCGGCACCATCGGCACCGCCTCGGCCGGCGACTCGGGCCACTGCAGCTGACACGACACCGGGGGCGGGCCGCTGCGCCCGCCCCCGGGACCGTCTCTACGCCAGCAACCCCCGCAACGGAAACACAGCCCGCCGAGTAGCCAGCACCGCCTGGTCCAACCGGTCCGCAGGGTCGTACCCCGCCTCCCAGGAGGGGTACGACACCGGCCACCGCCCATCAGTCATCCGCGCCGGCGCCAACTGCCGCGTCCGCGCGAACACTTCCTGCCGCCACCCCTCCGGGATCACGGCCTCCGGCGCGATCTCCCGCCCCGCCGCGATCCCCACGAGATGCGTCCACGACCGCGGCACGACCTCGACCACCGCGTAACCACCACCACCCAGCGCAACCCACTTCCCGTCGGCGTACGCGTGCGCAAGCTCGTGGCAGGCGACCTGCACGGCCCGCTGCGCATCCAGCGACACCGCCAGATGCGCCAGCGGATCCTCGAAGTGCGTATCGGCCCCGTGCTGGGTCACCAGCACCTGCGGCCGGAAATCGGCGATCAGTTCCGGTACGACGGCATGGAAGGCCCGCAGCCACCCGGCGTCCCCGGTCCCGGCCGGCAGCGCCACATTGACGGCCGAGCCCTCAGCCGAGTCGGCCCCGGTCTCCTCCGGCCACCCGGTCTGCGGAAACAACGTCCGCGGATGCTCGTGCAGCGAGATCGTCAGCACCCGCGGGTCGTCCCAGAAGGCCGCCTGCACACCGTCGCCGTGATGCACGTCCACATCGACGTACGCGACCCGCTCGGCGCCCAGCTCCAGCAGCCGGGCGATCGCCAGCGAGGCGTCGTTGTAGATGCAGAACCCCGAGGCACTCCCCGGCATCGCATGATGCAGCCCGCCCGCGAAGTTCACCGCGTGCAGCGCGTCCCCGCGCCACACCGCCTCCGCGGCCCCCACCGACTGCCCCGCGATCAGGGCGGACACCTCGTGCATCCCGGCGAAGGCGGGATCGTCCATCGTGCCCAGCCCGTACGCCCCGTCCGCCGCCTCCGGATCCGCCGACGCCACCTTCACGGCGTCGACGTAGTCCTCCCGGTGGACGAGCCGCAGGGTCGACTCCCCGGCGGGCTTCGCCGCCACCACCCCGACCTCCTTGTCGAGCCCGAAGGCATCGACAAGACGCCTGGTCAGGGCGAGCCGGACCGGATCCATTGGGTGGTCCGGACCGAAGTCATAGCCCGTTACTGCCTCGTCCCACATCAGCTGTGCGCGGCCGCTCATGCCCGCCACCGTATCGGTCCGGTTGAGGAGCGAACGACCTGGCGTAGACCACGGTCACCAGCACCAACACCATCGGTACGGCCATGGCCCCGCGGTAGCTCCACGCATCCCCCAGCGCACCCACCAGCGGCGAGCCGATCAGAAAGCCGACGTAGTTGAACACATTCAGCCGCGCGACCGCCGCATCGGAGGCATGCGGGAACAACCGCCCGGCCGCCGCAAAGGTCTGCGGCACCAGCACACACAGCCCCAGCCCCAGCAGCGTGAACCCGAGCATCCCCACCCATGCCCCCGGCGCGAGGGCCACCACCGCGAACCCCAGCGCCGCCACCAGCGCCCCCAGCCGAACGACCGCCACCGCCCCGAAGCGCCGTACCCCCAGGTCCCCGAGCGACCGCCCCACCAGCGTGGTCACCATGTAGACGTTGTACGGCACGGTCGACAGCTGCTCCGAACTCCCGAGAACGTCCTTCAGATACTTGGCGCTCCAGTTGGAGACGGTCGAGTCCCCGATGTACGCGAAGGTCATCACCAGACACAGCGGCAGCAGCAGCTTGAAGACGACGGACTGCCCCTGCGCCCGGCCCTCCCCCTCTTCCACGACGCCGGCGGAGGCACCGGAGTCGACGTACCACCGGCTCCCGACCAGCGTGGCCGGCAACAGCACCGCGACGACCGGCAGATACGACACCCACAGCGCCAGATGCCAGTGCGCCCCCACCCAGGCCAGCGAGGCCCCCACGATCCCGCCCAGGCTGAACGCCGCATGGAAGCTGAGCATGATGCTGCGCCCGTACGCCCTCTGCAGGCTCACCCCGAGCATGTTCATCGAGGCGTCGAGCCCGCCCACCGCCAGCCCGAAGGCCCCCAGCGCGATCCCCAGCTCGGCCAGGTGATCCCCGGACCCGACGCCGAGGAGCGCCAGGAGCACCACGGGCTGCAGGCACCGCAGCAGCAGACCGGGCCGTATCCGCTTCACCAGCTGCTCGGTCGTCACACTCCCGACGCCCGCCAGGATCGGCACGGCGGCCAGGAAAACGGGCAGCAGCGCGTCGGAGACCCCGTACCGGTCCTGAATGGCCGGGATCCGGGTCACCAGAAGGGCGAAGGTGGCGCCCTGAGCAAGGAAGCTGAACGCCAAAGAGGCCCTACCGCGCCGCAGCACATCTGTCATGGCGGCGAGCGTAGGGCCCCGGGCTACCTGTGGGTAGATCAAGCCAAAGATGAATTTCCCTCAGCTTTACTTTCTCGGTCAGGCGGCGACGGCGACGGCGTCCCGAGCGGCCGCTTCTTCGGCCTCCGCCTCGGCGCGGAGCATCTCCTCCATCGGCCCGGCGGCCAGCCCACCGCTGACGAGGAAGGTCAGCACCATCACACCGGCCATCACGACGCCTCCGAGCCAGACCATGGTGTCGACCGGGACGGTGTACGCCCCCACGATCCGCGCCACGCACTCGGCGAGCAGCGCCACGCCCCAGACCACGGAGAACGTCCGCTCCTTGCGCAGGAAGTCGGCCGAGGCCGCCGCCCGGCCCGAGGCCAGTCGCTGCCACGCGGCCTCCTTCTTGGGGTCACCCTTCACCAGGAAGGGCTTCATCCCGGCGGTCATCATCGGCCGGCCGAGAGCCACCGAGACCAGGATGCCGATACCGACGGTGCTGCTGACCGCACTGTCCTTGGCGAGCATCAGCCGCGGGTCACCGGAGACGAAGCTCAGCAGCAGGGAGACCACGTTCACTACGAGGATCAGACCCGCCAGCCCGTTGGTCCTGCGCTCCTTCACCACGCTCCAGACGGTCCGCGCCGCGGGGACGACGCTGCTCCAGGCGAGCGCCGCGAAGGTGCTCATCCCGAAGGCGTCCTTGAACAGGTAGTACGAACCGAGCGGGACCGCCACATCCACGATCAGCGGGCGGAGGTTGTCGAGCGCGCTGGGAGTCTGGTTGCTGCTCTGGCCCTGGGCCACCGTGTTCGTCGTCATGCCCTCAGCTTCGCGTGCGGCACCCGGTCGCCAGTAGAAACGATCGTCCGGAGCTCGGCATGACAAATGTCAGCCGCCCACCGATGCCGACGTCATACGAGCAGGTCAGACAACTCCCCCAGATCACTGAAGAGTTGCGTTGCCCCGACGAGCCGCTCGGCCGGCGTCATGGCGGTGAACCCGTACACATCCATCCCGGCCGCGACAGCCGCCTGCACCCCCAGCGGACTGTCCTCGACGACCACACAACGCTCCGGCGCGACCCCCATCCGCTCGGCGGCGTAGAGGAACAGGTCCGGCGCCGGCTTCCCCCGCCCCACATCCTGCGAACTGAAGACCCGCCCGTCATCGAACCACCGGTCCAGCCCGGTCTTCCGATGCCCCACCCGAATCCGCTCATGACTCCCGGAGGACGCGACACAGTACGGCACCCCGTCAGCGGCCAGCTTCTCCACGAGACCGACGGCCCCGGCAACCGGCTCCAACTCCCGCTCGAACGCCTCGAATACCCGCGCATGGAAGACGTCGTCGAAGTCCTCCGGAAGCCGCTGCCCGGTCCGCTCCTCGATCAGGTCATGGATCCGGTGCATCGCAGAGCCCATGTAGTCGCGAAGGGAGTCCTCGTACGAGGTCTGGTGCCCCAGCTCGGTGAGGCAGGCGGCCAGGAGCCGGTTGGAGATGGGCTCGCTGTCGACGAGGACTCCGTCATTGTCGAAGATCACGAGGTCATAGCGCATAACTCGAGCCTAAACGCAGAAAACCCCCGCACCGAATGGTGCGGGGGTTTTCTCAAAAATTGTTCGGCGGCGTCCTACTCTCCCACAGGGTCCCCCCTGCAGTACCATCGGCGCTGTAAGGCTTAGCTTCCGGGTTCGGAATGTAACCGGGCGTTTCCCTGACGCTATAACCACCGAAACACTATGAAGTTACGACCGGAAAAAACACAGTCGTTGCCTCAGAA